>NZ_LGKN01000005.1 GCF_001306175.1 Ardenticatena maritima | reverse complement strand
CGTCGCCGGCCACGTCGTTGGTCTTGGTGGCGGCTTCCTTGAGCATCTGCGCGCCCATGTTGGCGAAGGGGTCTTCCAGTTCGATTTCCTTCGCCACCGTCACACCGTCATGCGTGACCGTGGGACCGCCCCACTTCTTGTCCAGCGCGACGTTGCGCCCCTTGGGACCCAGCGTCGTCTTGACGGCGTTCGCCAGCGTATCCACACCGCGTTTCAGTTCACGGCGTGCTTCTTCCGAGAATTTGATTTGCTTCGCCATCTCTCAACCCTCCGTAATGGGATTATTCAACAATTTTCGCGAGAATGTCTTGCTCTTTGAGGATGAGCACTTTCTTGTCGCCATCGAGTTTCACTTCGGTACCGGCGTACTTGGCGTAAATGACGCGATCGCCTTCGGCGACATCCAGCGGCTTGTAGGTGCCGTCATCTTGCAAGCGGCCAGGGCCAACAGCCAGCACAACACCTTCCATGGGGCGTTCTTTCGCCGTTTCGGGCAAAACAATGCCACTGGGGGTTGTGGCTTCGCGTTCAATGGGTTCCACAATCACGCGATCACCCAACGGCTGCAGTTTGGTAGCCATAATGCGCAATCCTCCTTCGGTTTGGCATTCATCACTGTTCTGGTTTAGCACTCACCACCTGTGAGCGCTAGCAGAGTATATGCACGAGTGCTAAAAACGCAAATCGAGACCATTCCCACCCCGAACCGACGTTGGGTTGCTTCTGCACCCTGCCGCCGGCATGACTTGCCCAGCCCCGCCCCTTGTGGTATAGTCCAGCCGCTACTTTTGGGAACGTTCTCAACACGAGGAGTGGAGACGATGAGACGAGTGTACCCCGCCCTGCTTTCGCTTCTGTTGTTGCTGGCATTGGGTGCGTGCCGCACAACGCCCACGCCAGAACCCACCTCCACGAGCGCACCATCGCCGACCGTCGGCGCTGAGGAACAGGCGGAACCGACCGCCACGAGCGAACCGGAAGCCGTACCCGGCGAAGAGCCGCTCTATGTGGCGCTTATCTGGCACCAGCACCAACCCGTCTATTTCAAAGACCCCGCAACGGGCGTGTACCAGAAACCGTGGGTGCGCGTCCATGCCGCCAAAGACTACGTGGACATGGCGGCGATTCTGGAACGCTACCCCAGCATCAAAGCCACCTTCAACCTGACGCCCTCGCTCCTGCGCCAGTTGATTGACCTGGAACAGGGGGCGAAAGACCTCTACGAGGTGTACACCGAAATTCCCGCCGACCAATTGACGGACGAGGACAAAGCCTTCATCCAGGCGCGCTTTTTCGACATCAACCCCAAAATCATCGCCCGCTTCCCACGCTACCAGGAAATCGCCAACGACCGCGACAACTGGCAAACGTGGGATGAACAGACCTGGCGCGACCTGCAAGTCCTCTTCAACCTGGGCTGGACCGACCCCGATTGGTTGGCGCAAGAACCGCTGGCCTCCCTGGTCGAAAAAGGGCGCAACTTCACCGAAGAGGAGAAGGCGATCGTGCTGGCGGAGCATCGCCGCCTGATTGCCGAGGTGATTCCCCTGCACAAACGCCTGCAAGATGAAGGGCGCATCGAAGTCACGTTTACGCCGTTCTTCCACCCCATCTTGCCCTTGCTGGTGGATACCAACCTGGCGCGCAAAGCCACACCCGACCTGCCCTTGCCGCCCCGTTTCGCCTACGGCGTGGACGCGATTGCCCAGGTTGAGAAGGGTGTGCAGTTCTACGAAGAAACATTCGGGCGCGCGCCGACCGGCATGTGGCCGGCTGAGGGGGCTGTGGCGCAAGAAATTGTCGGCATTGTGGCGGGCGCCAATGTGCAGTGGATGGCAAGCGATGAGGAAGTGCTCGCCCGCAGCCTTGGGAAGACCGGTTTCAACCGCGACGCCCGCGAGGTGGTGCGTTCACCCGACGAACTCTATCGCCCCTATATCGTCAGTAGCCGCAACGGGCAAGTGTACATCATCTTCCGCGACAAGGTGCTGAGCGACAAAGTCGGCTTCACGTACAGCGGCATGTCAGGGACCGCCGCCGCACAAGATTTTGTGCGCCGCTTGCGGCTTATTCGCGAGGAATTGCAAGCCCAAGGGGCGGAGGGTCCCCACCTAGTCAGCGTGATTCTGGACGGGGAAAACGCCTGGGAGCATTATGACAACGACGGCAAAGAGTTCCTCAACACCATGTACCAGTTGCTGGAAGAAGCCCAGGCCGAAGGCGTGTTGCAAACCGTGACGCCGTCCGAATTCATCGCCCAATACCCCGACCAGCCGCGCATTGAAGAGTTGTGGGCTGGTTCGTGGGTCAGCCCGGACTACACCACCTGGATTGGCGAGGAAGAAGAAAACCGCGCATGGGAGTATCTGGGGCGCGTGCGCGAGTTTGTGGCGCGCCGCCTCAACCGTTTGGACGATGAAACCGCGGCGGCGGTTATGGACGCCATCTACACCGCCGAAGGGAGCGACTGGTTCTGGTGGTATGGAAGCGACCAGAACAGCGGCGACGACGCCAGTTTTGATGCCCAATTCCGCCAGACGTTGCAACGTGTGTATGAACTCATGGGCGAACCGGTGCCGACGTTCCTGAAAGTGCCCATCATCCCCGAAGAGGCCTTGCCGCCTCAGGCGGGGCCAAGTGCGCTCATCAGCCCCACCATTGACGGCGTGGGCGAAGAAGGCGAATGGGAAGGCGCCGGCTACTACATCGAAGAAGGCGGCGTACAAGCAACGCCCAATCAGGTGGTTGACCGGCTCTGGTACGGGTTCGACGCCAACACGCTCTACCTGCGCCTGGATGGACGCCGCGCCTGGGCTGACGTCGCCGACGAGGTGCGCCTGGGGTTCTACCTGCGTTTGCCCAGCGGCGGCGCGGAATCGTTCTTCTCGCATGTGGAAACCGCCAACGGCAACCAGCAAACCCCGCTCGGTTTTGGGGTGAACGCCCTGGTGGAAGTGACCGTGCAGGGCGATACGGCCTCAGCGGCGCTCTACACGCCCAACGTGCGCGGCGAGTACGAAGCCGTTGAAACCGAGGCTATCACGTTCGGCGTCAGCGGCAATGTGCTCGAAGTCGCCTTGCCGTACGACCTCATCGGCAAGCCGGACGCGGGCGCCACGTTCACCATGCGCGCGATTGTCAGCGAAGACCTGCAACGCGACATCCAAATCGTGCCATCGGGCGGTCCCTTGCAAATCGTCGTACCCGACCTGGGGCTGACGACGCCCATCCTCGCCATCACCGACCCTGAGGGCGACGACCACGGTCCCGGCACCTACACCTACCCGCTCGACCCCGTCTTCACGCCGGGCGCATACGACATCACCGAGTTTGCCGTCGCCGAAGACGACAACAACCTCATCTTCCGCATCACCACACGCGGCGGCTTGAACAACGAGTGGGGCGCGCCCAACGGCATGGGCATTCACACCGTGGACATCTACATTGACGCCAAGGAAGGCGGCGCGCGCCTGCTCCTGCCGGGGCGCAACGCCGCCACACCCGAAAACGAAGCCTGGGATATCGCCATCTGGGCGGAAGGCTGGACGCCGGGCATCTTCGTGCCGGGGGCAGAAGGGCCTGAGGAATTTGGCTCCGCGGATATGCTCAACATCGTCAGCGACCCGACGCAAAAGCGCATCACCATTCGCGTGCCCAAAGCCACACTCGCTGAGGCGCTGGGCACAACACCCGACGCCCTCACCCCGACGGAATGGGGCTATCTGGCGGTGGTACTCAGTCAAGAAGGGTTCCCGTCGGCGGGCGTCTGGCGTGTGCGCGACGTTGAACCGACCGCTTCGCAATGGCGTTTGGGCGGCGCGCCGGCCGACATCAACCATACGCGCATTATTGACGTGGCCTATCCCGAAGGCTTTACCCCCACCCAAGAGGAAGCGTTGAGCACCTACCCATCCATCAAGGAAGGCACACTCGACGACCTCACACCCGACGACGTGGCGCAGTTGCCCATGGTGCGCATCACGTCACAGTAAGCACGCACACACACACAAACGGCCGAGGCAATGCCCTCGGCCGTTTTGCGTTAAAAGCCCCTTAACAATGCACTAACACCCCATTAACCATACCCGCCCCGGTTTCCCTACACTGAAAAGCGTCAAAAGGAACACGCAGTGAACACAAGGAGGGAACGATGAACCGTTTAGCATTCTTTATCTCAGCCGTTTTGACCTCATTCATTCTGGTCATTGCCGGGGCGCTGGTCGGCGCGATGAACAACAATGAGCAGGCCGCCGCGCAACCGACCGTGGTGCAAGACGTTGCCGCGGCTGACATGCCGGTGCAACAGCCACAACCCATGGACGTCACCGTTGATCCGAACGCCCAGGCCGCTGCCACCATCGAGCAATCGCTCATGCCGGCGGTCGAAACCATCATCCAACAGCGTGAAGCCCAATACCGCCAACTGCTGGATGAAGCCAACCGGCAATTGCAAGCCGCCTACGCCAAGCAGCAAGAACTGGCGAACATCGCCCAGCAAGCCCAGGCGGCACAAGCCCAAGCCGAACAAATGGCGCAGCAAATGGCGGAACAATTGGCAGCCGTCCAGGCGGCACAAGCCCAGGCGCAAGCCCAAACGGCCAATGCCGCCATGAGCCACCCCGCCACCACAAACACGCAACCGCCTGCGCCGCAATTCGCCGTCACGCCCGCGCAAGCGGCCGGCATCGCTCAAAGCGTGGCCAACGGTGCGGCGCTGGTTGGTCAGCCGGAACTGGTGCTCTTTGAAGGAACGCCGGCTTACGAAGTCCCCTTCGACCGCGGAATGGTCTACGTGGACGCCAACACCGGCGCGATTCTCTACAACGGATTGGCTACACCACCACCGACACATCGTGATGACGACGATGAGCATGAAGAGCATGACGAACACGATGAACACGACGAGCATGACGATGACCACGAGAAGAAGGAAAAGCACGACGACCACGACGATGACCACGATGACGACCACGGCGATGACCACGATGATGATTGAGATTGAAATCTCTTGAGGACAAGCAGGGTACGTGCATCAGAGCACGTATCCTGTTTGCATGCCAGGTGCCAACACACCACACCAACCAACACAGAAAAGGAGATGAAACACCATGCTTGCACGCTTGCAACGCCTCGCACACTACTGGAAACAGATTGCCCTGGCGCTGGTCGGGCTCTTCGTCCTCATTCAGTTGGTGCCCTACGGGCGCAATCACAACAACCCACCCGTGGTACAAGAACCTGCGTGGGATAGCCCGCAAACCCGTGAATTGGCGCGCCGCGCCTGTTTCGATTGCCACAGCAACGAAAGCGTGTGGCCCTGGTACAGCAATGTGGCGCCCGCCTCATGGCTCATTCAACACGACGTTGAAGAAGGGCGCCGCAAACTCAACTTCTCTGAATGGAATCGTCGGCAGGAGGAACTGGACGAAATCACCAAAGTAATTCAAAAAGGGGAAATGCCGCCCATCTACTACGTCTTGCTCCATCCCGAAGCCAATCTCTCTCAGCAAGAAAAAGAGGCGCTGATTGCCGGCTTGCGCACAACTATTCGACAAAGTGCTCCGGGACGATAAGATAAAACCAAGGCGGCCCTTTTCAGAGGCTGTGGGGAGGCGGGAAAAAGATGCGTCGGGATACAACCCATTTTTTGGCAGGAATACTTATTCTCATCATCACCTTTATCGTGGGCGTCGTAACCGGCGCCTGGCTGGCGCGCCCTGCGCCGACAACGCGAGCACCCGCCTCCCCGCGCGCCACACTCACCCCCGACCTGGCTGCGACGGTCAGCGCTCTGGAGGAGCGGTTAAACACACTGCAATCATCGTCGCGCAATACACCGACACCCCAAACGAGCCTCGCCACATCCACACCCATACCGGCAACTCCACCGCCTGCACCTGGTGGCGCGTCTCCATCACCCACACCCATCCCACCCACGCCTATCCCAACCGCCACCTTGCGCGTGGTCACACTTGCCACACCAACGTCTGCGCCTGCTCAAGCGCAAACCATTGACGCCAATCGCGCCGCTGAGATTGCCCGCCAATATCTGGGTGGCGGCGACGTGGTCGAAACCAAGCAAGAGCAAAAACACGGCACGACTGTCTGGGAAGTGAAATTCCGCTTTGGGAGCGAAGTGTACGTGGACGCCATGACGGGGCATATCGTCTATGCTGAAATTGCCGAGGCCGACCGGACACCCCCCTCACCCAACGACGACGCCGAAACCACCCAACCATCCGACGATGACGATGAACGCCACGAAGAAGAGCATGATGAGAAAAAAGGTGATAACGAGTCAAATGATGACCACGATGATGAAGAAAAAGACAAGAAGAAAGATGATTGAAAATCCTCACATGCCCTCACGAGCATCACATGGCGCACGATGAATGTGCGCCATGTTGTTTTTTCTGCCCCCTCCCGCAGATTGCTAACATGCTCTTAACAAACCACTAAACCACCTTTAACCCACGCCCACCCCTTTTCTCCTACACTCGGTTATGAAAGGAAGCAACGCCGAACAGGAGGAACACCATGGCAAAGCAAGCGCCGGCAAAAGGCATGTCCGATCAAATGAAGCTCTTGATTACCGTGGCGTCAGTGGCGGGGACTGTGAGCGGTTGGGGCATTCTGGCGTATCAAGAGACCGCAGCGAACGAAATCGCCGCCGCCGACATCTCACCCACGCCCATCCCAACCGCTATACCGACACCAACAGCAGAACCAACGCCCACAATTGACGTGAATGCGCTGGCACAGCAGGAACTGGAAGCACTGGTGCAAACACTGCCGCCCTTGCCCACGCTAGTGCCGCCGCCGGACACGCCCAACATTCAGGTGCGCCAGCCGGCGCAAATCACCATCCCGCAAATCCAGGTTTCGGCGCCAGCGCCGGCACCGCAGCCGCAACCGCAAACACCGACGGTCTCTAACAACCAGCCGCAACAACCCGTGTTGCGCTCGGTCAGCGCCCCGCCGCCGCCCAAAACCAAGTCATCGCGCTAGTGCCGGGGGGCAAGCAAAGGAGGAACGCCATGCGTTTGATTCAATTTCGGGCGATGGGCTGCCACATTGAAGCGCGGCTCGACACCGACAACGAGAAAACCGCCACCGTGCTCGCGCAGGTGCCGGCATGGTTTGAAGCCTGGGAGCAGGCATTGAGCCGTTTTCGCCCGGACAGCGAGCTCAACCAGCTCAATGCGCAAGCCGGCCGGGGGGCGGTGCCGGTGTCGGAGACGGTTTGGGACGTGCTGCAAGCCGCGCTGGCAGCCGCCAACGCCACCGACGGGCTGGTCACGCCCACTATTCTCCCCGCCCTCAAAGAGGCGGGCTACACCACCTCGTTCGATCAATTGCCCAAAAGCCAGCCCGTCGGCGCAGCGCCCGACCCCCAAGCCATCATCCAGAGCGCCCAAGCCTGGCGCGACATCCGCACCAATCCGGTGCGTCGCACCGTCGCTTTGCCGCCTGGCGTGCAACTGGATTTCGGCGGCATTGCCAAAGGGTGGGCGGCGGAAGAAGCCGCCAAGCGCCTGGGACGCTACGCGCCGGCATTGGTGGACGCGGGCGGCGACATTGCCGTCAGCGGGCCACAGCGGAACGGCCACCCCTGGCTCATTCTGGTTGCTTCGCCCTTTGATGACGGCGACATTGACGCCATCGCCCTGGCGGGCGGCGTGGTCGCCACCTCCGGGCGCGACTATCGGCGCTGGCTGAAGGGGACGCAATGGCAACACCACATCATTGACCCGCGCACCGGACGCCCCGCCGACACCGACCTGGTCAGTGTCACGGTCATTGCTCGCACAGCCGTGCGCGCCGAATTAGCCGCCAAAACCGTGCTCATCCTCGGTTCGGAAGCAGGCATGCGCTGGCTCGAAGCGCAAAAGGACATCGCCGCGCTTTTGGTGCGCGAAACCGGCGACGTCTTGCCTTCACCCTTCTGGCATCTGTTTCGCTGGCCGTACCAGCAGGCGGCAGGAGGATAATCATGCAATACAAACGCATTCTCCCTACTATCTGGCATGAACTGATCACAAACGCACTGCATTATCCTGTACTCAATATGTTGCTGGAATGGTTTGTGCTTTCACAAACCGCCTATTTTCTGAGCGCCGACCCCTATCTCTTGCTTGTCAGCGCACTCGTGCAGGCGGTGGCACTCGCCATGATACGCGAAAACCGCCGCCCGGCCTTGCTCTTTGTCGCTAACATGGTCGGTGTTTTCACCTACAGCCTGCTGGAAACAACTTTGGAGGGCATGGAATTCTGGCAAGCGCCGCATCACCTGCTCTACTGGCTGTATAGCCTCATCATCGCGACATGTGCGGCATGGCATGCACGGCGTAACGCCTCGCTCGCCTTGCTGGGAATGTACTTCGCCCGTTCACTGGCACTGCTGGCAGTCTATAGCCTGGGCGAATACTACCTGGCACAAAATGGCTCGTTTTCGCCCATGCAAATCCTGAGCGACCCCACCCACATGCTCATGAGCGTCGCCGTTCCACTGTTGGGGTTGCTGGGTGGACTGGCGGAAGTGGAAGCCAATCGCAACTTCACACTTTTGAAGAACGCCAACCAACGCCTGCACACCTATGCGCGCTGGCTGCTGGGCGACGCCATTTTGAATGAACTCATGCAGAACCCGCGAGCCGGCGAACCACGTTGGCGCGAGCGCACCATCCTGTTCTGCGACGTGCGCAACTTCACGGCCTGGTGCGAAACCGAATCCCCGGAAAATGTCATGTACACGCTGGAAGAATGGTACCAGCACGTTGAATCTGTCTGGGCGGTTTATCCCCCCATTCGCTACAAATTCACCGCCGATGAAGTCATGGCCGTGTTTGCCGACCCCGTCACAGCCCTGCATGCCGCCCTGCGCTTGAACGCGGTCAACGCACGCTTCTGGCATCCACGCGGGCTGAGCGCAGGCATCGGTCTGCATCATGGACCGGTGATTGAGGGGCTGATAGGTGGAGAGGAAGTCAAGTACTACGACGTGTTGGGGGATACCGTCAACACCGCGCAACGCATTGAAAAACATGCTCGCGGGCAACAAATTTTGGTTTCGGAGCAATTCTATCAGCACGTACCACCCGAGTTTGAAGCCAGCGAGCCTTTGTTGATTGAACCCAAAGGCAAAGCCCCTTTACCGGTGCGCATTGTGCATCGGTTCGTAGAAAAACAAGAGACAACATCCATTTTGCAATCATAAAGGAGGAGACCGATGACAGCCCAAAAACCCTACGAATTCGATGAATATCCGCCGGCGTTAGCCTGGCAACTGGTGGTGCTGATGTTGCTGGCGGCCGCACTGGGAGCAATCAGCGCAGTCTTTCTCCTGCCCGCCTGGTTGCCTGGCTTGACCGCCTCGCTCTTTGGAGAAGCGCCCAAAGCCTACTGGTATCTGGCGCGGTCGAGCGGCGTGGTGGCGTACATCTTGCTCTGGCTTTCCATGGTCTTTGGCGTGATGATGACCAACAAACTGGCGCGGCTCTGGCCGGGCGGTCCCACCGCCTTCGATGCGCATCAGTTCACCAGCCTGCTCGGCCTGGCTTTTGCCCTCTTCCACGCCATCATTCTGCTTGGCGACGAATACATCCAATCGGGGCTGGTCAATGTGCTGGTACCCTTCACCTACGACTACCGCCCTGAATGGGTTGGTGTGGGGCAGATGGCGTTCTACGCCATGGCAATCATCGCTTTCAGCTTCTACGTGCGCCAGCAAATTGGGCGACGTGCATGGCGGCTCATCCACTACCTGAGTTTTCTGACATACCTGGCGGCGCTGGCGCACGGCATCACAGCCGGCACCGACACCACCACGCGCTTCATGCAATCGCTCTATTGGGGAAGTGGTGGACTGCTGCTCTTCTTGACGATCTATCGCATTCAACACAGTATCTTGTCACGCCGTGAACGCGCTGCGAAAAAAGCGGCGCATCGCGCCAAAGCCCACCAACCGCCATCGGCAACCAACGCCTAACTGAGACGATGACTGAAAAAGCGACCATTCTGCTCATCGAAGACAACCGAGAAATCGCCGACCCGCTGGTCTTCGGCTTGCAACAAGAGGGGTACGTGGTGCATCATGCGCTCACCGGCGAAGAGGGGCTGGAACTGGCGCAGATGCACCACCCCGACCTCATTCTGCTCGACATCATGTTGCCCGGCATGGATGGGTTCGACGTCTGTCGCCGTTTGCGCGCCACATCAGGCACCCCCATTCTCATGCTCACCGCCCGGTCGCAAGAGCTTGACCGCGTTATGGGGCTTGAACTCGGCGCAGACGACTACATCACCAAACCGTTCAGTTTTCGTGAACTGCTGGCGCGTGTGCGCGCCATGTTGCGCCGCCGCGAACTCGACCGCCGCGAATTCAACGCCGCGCAAGCAGCAACCGAAGCAACGCCCCCATCGCTCATCACCATTCACGATTTGCGACTCGACACACACGCCCGCATGGTGTGGAAAGGGGACGAACCCATCTCCCTTTCAGCACGCGAATTCGATTTGTTGCGGTATCTTGTGGAACACGCGGGGCAAGCCCTGCATCGTCAAGAAATTCTCGACGCAGTGTGGGGCACGGATTGGATCGGCGATCCCCGCACGCTCGATGTGCACATTCACTGGTTGCGTGAAAAATTAGGCGATGTCCCATCGAACCCGTGCTATATCCAGACTGTGCGCGGCTACGGCTATCGTTTTGTCGCACCAGAAGACCATGCAGACGATGCAACCACCACCCCATAAACGCCGACACGCGCCAAGCCTGCGCGCCTTGTTGCTCTGGCCCTCCCTCGTTCTGGCGACGGTGGGATTGCTTGTGATTGTCATCTGGGCGGGATTGTGGATTCAACGGCTCTTCATCAGCCAGGCAGAACAAGAGCTCGAAATTGAAGCCTTTTTGATCGCCAACGCCTTGCGCGACCCGCTGGAAAACTATCTCTCCGCCCAATTTCCCAGCGGTCGCCCCTTGGGCAACCTCGTGCTCTCCTACGCCGCCGACACCGGCGCACGCATCATCATCACCTTGCCCGATGGGCGCATTGTTTTCAGCTCCGAAGCCAACGTACCGTTTGACCACCTGCCGCTCACAACCGAATTACAAGCGGCGCTGGCGCAAAGCGAACAACACGACATCCGTCCCGATGATTTTGGTACAGGGGAACAACGGCTCTACGCCGCCGCGCCCATCGTGGGCGAAGACGGCATCATAGGGCTTGTGCAACTCTCCATTCCATACGCCCCTATCCAGCAACAAATCTGGTCGGTTTGGGTGCGTACCGGAAGCATGGCGGCGCTCGTCATCGGCGCGTTGACACTGGCACTGCTCTGGCTGGCGCGGACGCTCAGCGCCCCCATCATTCACCTGACAACCGTCGCTGAGCGTATGGCGCAAGGGCACCTGGATACCCCCATCACGCCCAAAGGACCCGCCGAAATTCAACGCCTGGCGCTGGCATTCGCGACGATGGCGCAGCGCATCCGCGAAATGCTGGCACAACAGCAACAATTCGCCGCCCACGCCGCCCACGAACTCCGTTCGCCCCTGGCAAGCATTCGCTTGCGCCTGGAAATGATACAACGCATGGCGGCAAACGGGCAGAGCGAACAGATACAACAATACCTGCGCGATACCGAGACGCAACTCACTCATCTGGAAACGCTGGTCAACGATTTGTTGCTTCTGGCTTCGCTTGAAAAAGCCGAAGAAACAGCCCGCCAACCGATTGACCTGGCACCGCTCCTGTACGAATTGGTGGACGAAATGGCGGCGGAACTGCGCCAACACCGTTTGCGCGTCGAGATGGACGTGCCGCCCCATCTGCCGCCCATTGCCGGGCATCCCTCGCATGTGCGCGTGGCGCTTGGCAATGTACTTGATAACGCCATCAAATACTCGCCCGACGGGCAACGCATTGCCATTCGGGCACGCGAAACGTCAGAGCACCTCATCATAGAAGTCCAGGATTGGGGGATGGGGATTGCCCCCGAGGAAATGCCCCACTTGTTCGACCGCTTCTACCGCAGCAAAGCGGTGCGCGGGGCAAACATTCGTGGGACGGGGTTGGGGTTGGCGCTGGTCAAAGCCATTGTGGAACAGCACCATGGGCGGGTCGAAGTCGAAAGCGAGCCAGGCAAGGGGACCACGTTCAGGTTCATCTTTCCCCTCGCGTCGATGTCTGAACCAGCGCGCGCACACAAGAGTTGACCTGCAACCTCGGCGCTTCCTCATTCAAGCCTGAACGCCGAGCCGCTCAGCCAAATCAGCACGATCAGCACCAACAACATGCCCGTCCAGAGAGCCACCGCCACACGGATAGCACGGCGCGCCTTTTCCGCTTCCCACCACGTCCGCGGGCGTACCCGCTGCGCCAAAAACGTGACCACACCAGCCAGATTGATACACGTCATGTTGACGAGAAAGAGCATCGCCGCACCTGTCGCCGGCGTGCCATAGCCGGCGCCCGCTAGCAAGCCCATCGTCGCCAGTGGGGGAAGGAGCGCCACGGCCACCATCACCCCCACCAGCGTTGCCGACACGCCACTCGTAAACGCCAGCGTCCCCGCCACGCCCGCCGCCAGCGCCAACACAACATCGCGTCCCCCTGGTTGAATACGGCTCGCTATCTCCGGCACAGTTGGATCAACAGGAAACAAAACCCCCCACACCAGAGCAATCAGCACAGCCACAGCAACGCCGCTCCCCAGCGTTTTGACGGCGCGCTGCACCATCTCCAAATCGCCCAACGTCGTGCCCAATGCCAACGCAATGTTGGGGCCAAGCAGCGGTGCAATCACCATTGCCCCAATCACCACAGCCACATTGTTCGCTGTCAAACCGATGATGGCGACCAGGGTTGAGAGCGCCACCATGATGAGGTAAATTGGCGTCAGTTGGCTCGCTTCCACCAAATCCTGGTAGAGTTCCTCACGGCTTACCCGCGCCGGCTCGCTCGGTGTTTCCGATTCAGCGGCCGAAGCAGGCGATTCGTCGGCTTGTTTGAGCGGCGGCACCGTGGCTTCAATCGGCAACAACACCAGCCGAAACGCGTCGGAATGCCCAAAGCGATTCATCAGCGCGTCGCTCAGCGCTTCCGTCTCTTGGGCGTCGAGAAGCACACGCACCAACAGCCGCTCATCGGCGGTCTTGATACGCCATGAATGAACCGCGTTGATTTCTTCAAGCAACCCCGCCACCTCATCAGCGGCGTCGGTCGGAACGAGGAACTCCACCAGGCGCAGCGCCATAGCCGCTCTCAACCCTTCCAGACCGTCTTGACGTTGACGAACTCGCGAATGCCATGCACCCCCAACTCACGCCCATAGCCCGACGCTTTGACGCCGCCAAACGGCAAGCGCGGGTCGCTCTTCACCAGCCCGTTCACAAACACATTGCCCGCTTCCAGATTGGCGATGAAGAACTCGGCTTCGGCGTCGTTCTGCGTCCAGACGCTGGCGCCCAAACCGTAGGGGGTATCGTTCGCCAGCGCCAGCGCCTCTTCCCGCGACGCAACGCGGAAGAGCGCCGCCACAGGGCCAAACAACTCCTCGCACCGCGCCGGCGTCCCCGGCGGAATGTCGGTGAGAACGGTGGGCGCGTAGAAAAAGCCCGGTCGGTCGAGCAAATGCCCACCCACCAGCACACGCGCACCGGCGGCAACCGTTTCTTCCACCTGGCGCGCTAACGTGTCGCGCAGGTAATCGGCGGCAAGTGGACCAATGTCCGTTGCGGGGTCGAAGGGGTCGCCCACGGTGAGCGCCTGCACCCGTTCAACAAACGCCGCCTCGAATTCGTCGGCGATGGCTTCATGCAAGATGAACCGCTTGGCGGCAATGCACGATTGCCCGTTGTTGAGCATGCGCGACTGCACCGCCACCGCCACCGCCGCTTCCAGATTGGCGCTCGGCATCACAATGAAGGGGTCGCTGCCGCCCAATTCCAGCACCGTTTTTTTGATGTTGCGCCCCGCCTCGGCGGCCACCGCTCGCCCAGCGCGCGTGCTGCCGGTCAACGTCGCGCCGCGAATACGCACATCCGCCAACAGACGCGGCACCGTTTCGACCTCGATAAAAAGGTTCTGGTACAAACCTTCCGGTGCGCCGGCTTCACGGAAAATGTCTTCAATCGCCTGGGCGCATTGCGGCACAATCGGGGCATGCTTCACCAGCACAACATTGCCCGCCATGAGCGCCGGCGCGGCAAAACGAAAAACCTGCCAGAAGGGGAAGTTCCAGGGCATAATGGCGAGAAGAGGCCCCAACGGTTCGTAGCGCACTTCACTGTGGCGGGCGTCGGTCGCCACCGGTTCCGGCGCGAGGAACGCCGCCCCGTGGTCGGCGTAGTAGCGGCAGACCCAGGCGCACTTTTGCGCTTCGGCAACGGCCGCACGAATGGGCTTGCCCATTTCCAGCGTCATCAGGCGCGCCCACCGCTCGGCGTCGGTGTGCAGAATGGTCGCGACACGGTGCAAAAGCGCCGCGCGGTCTTTGAACGGCGTGCGCCGCCACACCTGAAACGTCTCGACCGCGCGCGTCAACCGCGCTTCCACTGCGGCGTCGTCAATGGGGTCCACCGTCAAAAGAAGTTCGCCCGTCGTGGGATTGACCGTGCGGAATGGCATGGTTCCCCTCCTTTCCCGTGCTTATGCGGCGGAATCACGAAACTGCATCGTGTAGAGCCGATAGTAGCGCCCACGTTGCGCCAGCAATGCCTCATGTGTGCCCATTTCCACGATACGCCCATGGTCGAGCACCACAATGCGGTCGGCGTTGACGATGGTGCTGAGGCGGTGGGCGATGATGAACGCCGTGCGCCCAGCCAGCAGCCGGGCAATCGCCTGCTGAATAAGCATCTCCGTGGCGGTATCCACGCTCGACGTAGCTTCATCCAGAATGATGAGCGCCGGGTCGGCGAGCAGGGCGCGCGCAAAGTTGAGCACCTGCCGCTGCCCCACGCTCAGGTTGACGCCGTTTTCGCCCACCTCGGTCTCGTACCCCTGGGGCAATTTTTCGATGAAGGTGTGCGCCCCCACCGCACGCGCCGCCGCTTCCACTTCCTCATCGGTGGCGTCCAGGCGACCGTAGCGAATGTTCTCGCGCACGGTGCCGCTGAACAGGAAGGTAGTTTGCAGCACGATACCCATTTGGCGGCGCAGACTGGCGCGGGTGACTTGGCGCACATCGTAGCCGTCAATGCGAATGGCGCCATGCGTGACATCGAAAAAGCGGGGGATGAGCTGCACCAGCGTGCTTTTGCCCGCGCCGGTTTCCCCCACCAGCGCAATCGTCTCCCCCGGTTCAGCGGTCAGCACGATATCTTGCAACACCGGCTGATTGTCGCCATAGGCAAACCAGACATGGTCAAACTCGACACGCCCCTTGATGGGGGGAAGTTCAATCGCATCGGGGGCGTCGCGCAAATCCGGTTGCGTATCCAGCAGCTGGTAAATTCGCTCGCTGGCGACCATGGCGCTCTGGAAAGTGTTGTAGCGCTGAGCAAGGTCGCGAATGGGGTTGAAGAAACGCTCCACGTAGAGCGCAAACGCAATCAGCACGCCCGGCGTGAGCGAGCCGCCCAACACGCGCATCCCCCCGTAGCCAATCACCAGCACCAGCGAGACGGCGCTGAGCATATCCACCGCCGGAAAGAAGACCGCCGCCAACCATCCGGCGCGTTCGTTGGCGCGGAAATGGGCGCGGTTCAACTCGTCAAAGTGGGCAATGTTGCGGGCTTCACGTACAAAGGCTTTGGTGACGCGAATGCCCGTGATACTCTCGTTCAGGTAGCCGTTGAGCACAGCAATGCGCTGGCGCACCGTGCGGTACGCCTCGCGCACATGCCGCCGCCATACGCGCGTCGCCCACACCATGATGGGCATGGTGGCAAACGCCGCCAGCGACAATTGCCAGTTGAGCGCGAGCATGGCGAGCACCGTACCCGCCAGCAAGAAAATATCGCGGAAGACGCCCAGAATCGCCCAGGTGACGAAATCCTGCAAGACGCCCACATCGTTGATGAGCCGCGACATGAGCCGCCCAATGGCAAACTTGTTGTAGAAGTTGAGCGAAAGGGTGTGCAAGTGGGCAAACAGGCGCTCGCGAATATCGCACACCAGCCGCGTGCCCACCACCGCCATAATGGCGATACGGGCGCGGGTTGCCCACCACTCCACCAACGCCGCCCCCAAAAACAACCCAACGTAGATGAGGAGCAAGCGCCCATTCTGGTGCACCAGCGCATCGTCCACCGCGCGCTGAATGAAAACCGGACCGGCGACGTTGGCAGCGCTCGCCAAAAACATGAAGACCAGCGCCAACCCAATGCGTCCCCAGAATGGGCGCAATTCGCCCAGCAAACGCCGCATCAGGTGCGGGTCGTAGGCGGTGCCGAGAATGTCTCGCTCATCACTCACAAGTCGCGTCCTGTTCGGTCGGTTCGGTCAGGCAAGCAACGTCTCCAACGGCCACGATTGCATCTTTTCCAAGAACGTGTAGTTCGTCATGTCCAGGTGGATAGGCGTGATGGAGACGTACCCGTCGCGGATAGCGCGGATATCGGTACCAGGTTCAGCGTTGTCGCCGCTCAGCAAATCGCCGCCCAGCCAGTAATAGGGGCGTCCGCGCGGGTCAATGCGCTTCACCATTTTATCGCGATACGAGCGCCGCCCCAAGCGCGTCACTTGCACGCCCCGCGGACCGCCGTTGTTGGGGTAGTTCACGTTGAGCACGACGCCATTGAGCAGTTGGTTCGTCCAGACGTATTCCACCAGCCGCGCGGCGAATTCAGCCGCCGGGCGCATCAAGTCTTCATCGTCCTTGAAGTTCATGCTGGACACAGCCACCGCCGGCACGCCCGAAATCAGCGCCTCGAACGCCGCCGCCAGTGTGCCGCTGTAGGTAATGTCCTGCCCCAGGTTAGGCCCCTGGTTGACGCCGCTCACCACAAGGTCAATCGGGCGTTCAATCAACCCGTTGAGCGCCAACGCCACGCAGTCGCTTGGCGCGCCCGTGCTCGTCCACATCTCAATGTCGGGGTCGAGGGTGACTTGTTCGGCGCGCAGCGGCTTGTGAATGGTTTTGGCGTGTCCCGCCGCCGACCAGTTGTGGTCGGGCGCGACTACCACCACATCGGCAAAGCGTTTGAGCGCCTGCCACAACACGCGGATACCTGCCGAAGAAATACCGTCATCGTTCGTGACCAGAATGGTCGGTTTGCGTACGGACGTCATCGTCAGCCTCCTCAATCTCACTCTATCACCATTTTGCCAAAAGAGGGATTGAGCATGGTAAACACGTTTGAACATTTGAGCAACTGCGAGACACTTTCCTTCCACATGCCGATTATTCAAAAACCGCATTTACGGCTAAGATACACTTGTACCGTTGGTTGTTCCACAAACGAAAGGAGTTCCTTATGTCCAAGGTACAAAAAGGTGATACCGTCCGCGTCCACTACACCGGCAAACTCGACGACGGCACGGTTTTCGACAGTTCCGAAGGTCGTGAGCCGCTCGAATTTACGGTGGGCGCCGAACAGGTGATCCCGGGCTTCGAGCAAGCCGTTGAAGGAATGGAAGAAGGCGAAACGCGCAGCGTCACCATTCCCGCCAGTGAAGCCTACGGCGAACATCGCGAGGATTTGGTGGTGGTCATTCCGCGCAACCAATTGCCCCCCGACATCGAGCCGGAAATTGGCATGCAGTTGCAGGTGCGCGAACCAACCGGGCAAAGTTTCGTCGTGACGGTGACAGCGTTCGACGATGAAACCGTGACGCTGGACGCCAACCACCCACTCGCAGGGAAGGATTTGACGTTCGATATCGAAGTCGTCGAGATTATTCGCCCATCCTAACCCCATGCAGCGCAAACACCCACCGCTCAATGCAGCCGACATGAGAGACCTGCCGCCCCTGGTGCGTGCCTACGTACAAGCCGCTCAGTTGAAGCAGTTGTACCGCCAGGGGTGGCTGCGGCGGGATGTGCCCCCCAACTTGGCAGAAAGCGTCGCCGAGCATACGTTCGGCGTGGCGCTGCTGGCGCTGTTTCTGCTCCCGCAGTTCCCCCACCTGGACGCGCAAACCGTCCTTTCCATGGCGCTCATTCACGATTTGGGCGAAGCCATTGCCGGCGATTTCACCCCCGAAGACGCCATCCACCCCGACGACAAACACCACCGCGAAGCGGACGGCGTGCGCGCCATTGTGCGCAACCTGCCCAACGGCGCGGCGCTTCTCGATATGTGGGAACGCTACGAGCGCAACGACACGCCCGAAGCGCAGTTCGTGCGCCAACTCGACCGCCTCGAAATGGCGCTGCAAGCCTTTGTGTACGAGCGTTTGCTCCACCTCGACCTGCACGAGTTCTACCAATCAGCCGCGGGCGTTGTTGAAGACGAGTCGCTACGCGCGCTTCTGGAAACACTTCTCGCGCACCGCAACGCATAGCCCAAGAAAAAAAGACCCGCCAGGCTGGTGCACCCCGACGGGTCTTGCTGGTTTCTCTCCCAGATGTCAGACAGGCAAGGCTTCCAACGCTTTGTGTGTGGCTTCCACAATCAAGCGATGCTCGGTTTCGTGCATGCGCTGCTCGAACGTTTCCAGCGTATCTTCGGGAAAAATCGGCACGCGCGCCGTCGCAATCACAGGACCAGCGTCCACTTCGGGAATGACGTAATGCACCATGCACCCGCTCGCCTCAATTTCGCCGCGCTGGTATGCCTCGAACGCGCGTTGAATCGCATGCGTTCCCGGAAACATGCCCGGCAACGCCGGATGAAGATTGATGACACGGTTCGGGAAGCGGTCCAGAAAGGCGGGGCTGAGGATGTGCATCCAGCCCGCCAGCACAATCAGGTCGGGCGACCACTGCGCCACCTGCTCGGCAAGGTCGCGGTCGTATTCTTCGCGTGAGCGCCCAGCCTCTTTGTACGGTTTCAGCGGAAAGTAGAGCGTGGGGACGCCGGCGCGCGCCGCCCGTTGCAAGCCAAACGCCTGTTTGCGATTGGAGACAACCAGCACCACTTCGGCGGGCAAGCGCCCCTCTGCGCAAGCATCCAGAATGGCTTGCAAATTTGTCCCCGACCCCGAAATCATGACGACCAGCCGACGTTTCGTCTCCATATGCCAGCCCCTCAATTGACGAGTTGAACGCCGGGCTCCGCCACCACACGCCCGACGATGAAACATTCTTCAACACCCAGCACCTGCACCGCCCGTTCCGCCTCCGCTTCGGGGACGACGGCGAGCATGCCCAGCCCCATGTTGAAAACATGGAACATTTCTTCACGCGCCACATGCCCCTTGTGCTGAATGAGTGTGAAGATGGGCGGCACAGGCCAGGTGCCCAAGCGCACACGCACACCCAGCCCTTCCGGCAAAATGCGCGGCACATTGTCGAACACGCCCCCGCCGGTGATGTGCGCCAATCCGCGAATGTCCACACCGGCGGCACGCAGCGCGCGCACATGCGGCAAATACGAACGGTGCACCGCCAGAAGCGCCTCGCCAATCGTGCGCCCGTCGAGCAAGGGGTGCGGCGTGGTCCAATCTTCATCGTCAAGCACGCGCCGCGCCAACGTGTAGCCGTTGGTGTGCAACCCGCTGGACGGGAACGCCAGCACCACATCGCCCGCTTGAATGCGCGACCCGTCAATCAGATGGGCGCGGTCGAGCGCCCCCACAATCGTGCCGACCACGTCCACCGCACCTTCATGATAGACGCCCGGCATTTCGGCGGTTTCGCCCCCCAACAAGGCGCACCCCGCCTCACGGCACGCCAGCGCCATTCCCTGCACAACCGTCGCCACCTGTTCGGGCGCAAGGCGGGCGCTGGCAACATAATCCAGGAAGAAAAGCGGTTCAGCGCCCTGCACCAGAATATCGTTCACACAGTGATTCACCAGGTCTTGCCCAATGGTTTCCCAGCGATTGAGCCGCGCCGCGACCAGCGTTTTCGTGCCCACGCCATCGGTGGAAGCCACCAACACCGGCGCCTGCATGGCTTTGAGCCGCGCCGCGTCGAACAGGCCACCAAACGCCCCCAAGCCCGCCAACACCTCCGGCGTGTAGGTAGACTTGACCGCCTCCGCCATCAGGTCAGTGGCGCGTTTACCGGCTTCAATGTCCACACCCGCTTCGCGATACGCTTTGGATTCCGGCGTCATCTCATGCTCCCTTGCTCATTGCTCTTCAACAACCGTTTTGCCAATATCGCGCCGGTATTGCATACCTTCAAACGCAATCTCTTCGACCGCTGCGTATGCACGCTGCAAGGCGCGTTCCAAATCAGCGTCGTAGGCGCTGATGTTGAGCACACGCCCGCCGGCGGTCACAAGCCGCCCCGCTTCATCACGCGCGGTGCCGGCGTGAAACACGACCACATTTTCGTGCGCCGCCGCCCGCTCGACGCCTTCAATCGGCAAGCCCTTGGGGTACGCCCCCGGATAGCCCGGCGACGCCAGCACAATCGTCGCCGCCGCGCCGTCGCGCCATTGCACGTTGGTTTCATCCAGACGCCCCGCCAGACACGCCTCGAAGACGTCCAGCAGGTCGCTTTCCAGCAGAAGCAAGATGGCTTGCGTTTCCGGGTCGCCAAAGCGGCAGTTGAATTCCAGCACTTTGGGGCCATCCTGCGTGAGCATCAAGCCGGCGTAGAGCACGCCCACGTAGGGCGTTCCACGTTCCAGCATGCCCTGGACAGCCGGGCGCAAGATGGTGGCTTCGATTTCATCCAGCAACGCTTCGTCTACGTCGGGCGGGGGCGCAAACGCCCCCATGCCACCGGTGTTCGGACCACGGTCGCCCTCGTAAATGCGCTTGTGGTCGCGGGCGGGGGGCATGCGTTTCACGGTACGCCCATCGCTGAACGCCAGCACCGAGACTTCGGGACCTTGCAAAAATTCCTCGATGACCACCACATCGCCCGCCGCGCCAAACGCCCGGTCCACCATTATCATGCGCAACGCGGCTTCGGCTTCTTCCTGCGTTTCACACACGATAACGCCCTTCCCAGCCGCCAGGCCGCTGGCTTTGACCACCACAGGCGCGGGATGTTGTCGCAGGTAGGCGCGTGCCGCGTCGTAATCGGTGAAGGCGGCGTGCGCCGCTGTGGGAATGCCCGTTTGCTCCATGAAGGCTTTGGCAAACGCTTTCGAGGCTTCGATTTGCGCCGCGGCTTGCGAGGGACCGAAAATCGGCACGCCGGCTTGCTGGAAGGCATCCACAATACCAGCCGCCAGCGGCGCTTCGGGACCCACAACCGCCATGTACACATCGTGTTCGCGGGCAAAGGCAATCAACGCATCGAAATCATCCGGCGCGATGGGCACGCGGCTGGCGCTTGCACGAGGCGCCAAGCCCGTGGCGTTGGGGTTGGCGGGCCATTCCGTGCCGGCGTTGCCCGGCGCGACGTACACGTGCCGCACACGGGGGGAACGCGCCAGCGCCCACGCCAAAGCGTGCTCACGACCGCCGCCGCCAATGACAAGGATGTTGCGCATCGTCTTCCTCCTAGTTCTCAAAGAGCACTTTACTCCGATCCTCGGCAAACAACCATTCCGGCACGTCCAGCGGATAGTCGCCGGAGAAGCAAGCGGTGCAGTGGCGCGGCTCGGTCGGTTCGCCCATGCCGCAGTACACTGCCTGCAACAAGCCGGGCAGACTCAGATACGCGAGACTGTCCGCCCCGATATGGCGGCGAATTTCCTCAATATCGTAGCGGTGGGCAATCAGTTCGCCGTAAGTCGCCATGTCAACCCCCATGAAACAGGGATGGCGCACAGGCGGCGACGCCACACGCACATGGACTTCACGCGCGCCGGCGTCACGGAGCAGTTGCACAAGCGGCCCGGCGGTGTTGCCGCGCACAATCGAATCATCCACCAATACCACGCGCTTCCCTTCGAGATTGGCGGGCAAGGGGTTGTACTTCAATCGCACCCCTTCGCGGCGCAGTTTGTCATCCGGCTGAATGAACGTGCGCCCAATGTAGCGGTTCTTGATCAGCCCTTCCGTGTAGGGAATGCCGCTTTCCAGGCTGTACCCAATGGCGTGCGGTGTCGCCGAGTCGGGCACACCAACCACGACGTCGGCATCGGCGGGGGCTTCGCGCGCCAACTGCCGCCCCATTTCCTGCCGCACCGTGTGAATGACTTGCCCTTCCATCAGACTGTCGGGACGCGAAAAATAGACATACTCGAAAATACACAACGCCCGCCGCCGGCAAGGCGCCCCCTGCAACGACGAAAGCCCCGACGCATCAATGCGCACAATTTCGCCCGGCTCAATTTCGCGCACATACCGCGCCCCGATGGTCTGCAACGCGCACGATTCGGACGCAATCACGTAGCCCTCATCGAGTTCGCCCAGGCAGAGCGGGCGCAAGCCGCGCGGGTCGCGCACGGCGTAGAGCGCGTGGCGGGTGAGAATGGTGAGCGCATACGCCCCCTCCGCCAACTGCATCAACGCCCGAATGCGTCCGATCCACAAATCGCCTTCATCGTCAACAGGCGGAATGTGCGGCCAGACATCGGGCGACGCCGCGAGAATTTGCACAATGGCTTCGCTATCGCTGGACGAAGTCAACCCCACGCCGCGCTTCATGAGCATGCGGCGCAGGTGCAACGCATTCGTGAGGTTGCCATTGTGCGCGACGCCCAAAGGGCCATGAATGGTTTCGATGAGATACGGCTGGGCGTTGCGCACATGCGAGCCCCCCGTGGTGGAGTAGCGGTTGTGCCCAATGGCAATGTGCCCGCGCAGTGGGCGCAGGTTCTCCTCGTTGAACACCTGCGACACCAAGCCCATGCCTTTGTGCAGATAGGCTGCACGCCCATCGGTCGTTGCGATACCCGCGCTTTCCTGCCCACGGTGCTGTAAGGCATACAGCCCAAAAAAAGCGAGCCGCGCCACGTCACGCCCCGGCGCGTAAACGCCAATCACGCCACAGGCTTCATGCAAACCGGTTGGAACCAACATACCAAACCCCCTTCTCACACTCTCCCCTGTTCCAGATGTGAGGGGCAGGCTCGAAAGCCTGCCCCCCGTTGGGTAAAGATATTTTACACAGTGGCGCGTATTTCACGTACTTCGGCGTCCGCTTGGGCAAGGCGCTCCGCGTGCGCCTGCTGGTAGGCGCGCACCTTCTCGCGCAAAGCGGGTTCGGCAAGCGCCAGGATTTTGGCGGCGAGCAAAGCCGCGGCTTCCGCTTCCAGCACCACCGCCGGCGCGACACCGCTGGGCATACGCAGCGATGAGAAGATGTCCGCCCCGCCAAAGGCGTCCGAACGCGGCGGGCAGGCAATCACCGGCGCGGTCACGGCGGCGTCAGCCATGCCGCTGAGCGCGTTCGAGCGCCCGGCGATGGTGATGAAGACCTTGGCGCGTGGGTCGGCTTCGTATTCGGCAAGAATTTCGAGCAAGCGCGCGGGGGTCTTGTGGGCGGACGCGATACGCATTTCGTAGGGAATGCCGAACGAGGCAAGCACATCGGCAATGGCTTGGGCGTGCTTCAAGTCGGACTTCGAGCCCATGAAAATCGGTACAATCACGTTCATAGCAATTCCTCTCCCTGTCATATTCAGCAGATGTGTTGGTTTACAAGGTTTCAGTTTCCAGTGCCGCCTGAACGTTGCGCACAATGCGCTCTTTGGCGGGCAATTCGCCCGGCTCAAACGGTTGTCCGGTCAACTTTTCGTAGGCGGCGATGTAGCGGGCGGCGACTTGGGCGATGAAGTCGTCGGGCATGGCGGGCGGCTCGCCGTCGCCGCGGTAGCCCTGGGCGGCGAACCATTTGCGCAGGAATTCTTTGTCGAAGTTTTCCGGTTCGGTGCCGCGCTGGTAGGTCTCGGCAATCCAATAGCGGCTGGAATCGGGCGTGTGGACTTCGTCAATGAGCGCCAGCCGCCCATCAATCAGCCCGAACTCGTACTTCGTATCCACCAAAATCAGCCCCGCCTGGCGCGCCACTTCTTGCCCACGCTTGAAGATGGCAATCGCCACGCGCTCGATTTCTTCCCACAACGCCGGCGGAACGATACCGCGCTCGATAATTTCATCGCGTGTGAGGCGTTCATCGTGGCCGCCGTCGGTGGCTTTGGTGGTGGGGGTGATGATGGGTTCGGGCAGTGGGTCGTTCTTCTGCAAGCCTTCGGGCAGTTCGATGCCGTAGGGGCGGCGTTCACCCTGCGAGTAGAGATACCAGAGCGATGTTTTGGTGACGCCGGTGATGTAGCCGCGCACGATGACTTCAACGGGCAGGGGTTCGGCTTCGCGCACAATCATCACGTTGGGGTCGGGAACGCTGAGCACATGGTTGCCCACAATGTCGCGCAACTGCTCGAACCACCAGGCGCTCAGTTGGTTGAGCACTTGCCCCTTGTAGGGAATCAGCCCCAACACACGGTCGAACGCCGACACGCGGTCGGTGGTGATGAGCACGCGACGCCCATCCACGCGGTACATGTCGCGCACTTTCCCCTGCACCTTGTCGCCAAGGCCGGGGATGTCCACTGTGTCAATGGCGTGTGGAATGGCGGCTAACAGCGCTTCGTGTGAAAGCATACAAAAAACCTCCTCATTTCAGTTGGTACATGGAGAGTGGGGATGGGGTATGCCTGGATACCCCCCCCCATTCTCCCGCACCCTCTCATCTTCAGCAGGCACGAATACCGTTGATGAAGAGCCGCAACCCGTCCAACCCCCGTTCGCCGCGATGATGGCGTGGATGTTGCCAGGGGAAAATGTGGTCTTCGGGGTGCGGCATCAGCCCCAACACGTTCCCCGCCGGGTTGCAAATGCCCGCAATGTGCGCGTCCGACCCGTTGGGGTTGTAGGGGTAGCGCACTTCGCTGCCGTCGGGTGTTGTGTAGGTGAGCGCCACCAGGTTATCCCGTTGCAACGCCGCCAGAATGTCGACGTCACGGGCAACGAAGCGCCCTTCACCATGCGCCACCGGGCAGTGAATCGGCGCATCCAGCCCTTGTGTGAAGAGTGAAGGGCTGTGGGGGTTGGGTTCCAGCCAGACCCAGCGGCACTCGAATTTTGCCGAGGCGTTCGGCGCGAGGGTCACCACCCGCTCTCCTTGGGCGGGCGCCCACTCCATGCCGGGCAGCAGCCCCGCCTTGATGAGCGCCTGGAAACCGTTGCAAATGCCCAACACCGGGCGACCTTCCGCCACAAAGCGACGCAGTGGTTCGCCCAGTTGCTCTTGCAGGTCAAGCGCCCAAAGCGCTCCCGCGCCCAGGTCGTCGCCATACGAAAAGCCCCCCGGCACCACAATCATGTGGTAGTCCAGCAGGTTGCGCTCGCCGTTCAGGAGTTGCTGCATCAGCACGATTTCGGGCGCGCCCCCCGCCAGTTCGGCGGCAAGGGCGGCTTCGCGGTCGCGGTTGGTGCCGCGGGCATGCAGAATGAGAACGCGCGGCGCACGCTTGACGGCAGGCGCGGCGGGGTAGGACTGTTGCGGCGAGGTGTGTGCCGGCGAAGTCACCCCACGCCAGGCGCGTTCCAGGTCGGCGACGGCGGCGTGCACAAGCGGCTCGCCATTGCGCCCCAGAATGCGCAAAACCGGTTCAGCGTGCACGCGCCCAATGCGGGCGTAGGGCAGCCCGTGCAGGGCGTTTTCAAAGGCGGCGGCGTCTTCGGGACGCACTTCCACCACCCAGCGCGCCAGCGATTCGGCAAAGAGCAGGTGTGTGTCGTTTTCGACTTGGTCCGCCCCTGGCAACGCCCCCAGGTTGACTTCCGCTCCGAGCCGCCCGGCGAGCGCCATTTCCGCCAGCGCCACCGCCACCCCGCCTTCGGAGCAGTCATGGCACGCCTGCACCAACCCGTCACGCATGGCGCGGTGCAGGGCGCGCGCCCGTTGAATGGCGTCGGGCACGGGTTGGGGCACATGGGCGTCGCGCATGCCCACCACTTCGGCGTAGTGGCTTCCGCCCAATTCAGCGCGGGTATCGCCGAGGATGTAGAGCAGGTTGCCCGGCGCTTTCAAGTCCAGCGTGGCGGTGCGGCGCACGTCGGGCACCAGGCCAATCGCGGAGATGAGCAACGTGCCGGGAATGGCGTGGCGTTCGCCGTCGGCGGTGGTGTATTCGTTGTTGAGGCTATCCTTGCCGGAGATGTAGGGGGTGCCATAGGCGACCGCGGCGTCGTAGCATCCTTGCGCGCACCGCACCAGGCTTCCCAGACGGTCGGGCAGGTTGGGGTTGCCCCAGCAGAAGTTGTCCAAAATGGCGAGGTGGTCGGGGTCGGCGCCGACCGCCACCGCGTTGCGCACGGCTTCGTCCACCGCCGCCCACGCCATGGCGTAGGGGTCAAGTTCGCCGTACTGCGGGCAAATGCCGACCGACAGCGCCACGCCGCGCAACGGGCGCGTTTCATCGGCGGCTTGCAGCGGCGTGTAGGTGCCCAGCGGCACAATCACCGCCCCGTCCGACGGACCATGATCGGCAACCCCCGCCAGCGGCTTGACTGTGGTGCCGCCTTGCACTTCGTGGTCGTAGCGGCGGATAATGCGCTCGCGCGAGCGAATGTTGGGGTGCGCCAGCAAGCGCTGCAAGGCTTGGGTGGGCGAAAGGCTTTCAGCCGGGGGAACAGCCTGCACCACCGGCGGACGCCAGACGGCGTGCATGGTGCGTTGGGGCAAGCCTTCATGCAAGAAGTGCATATCCAGGTCGCCCACCACACGGTCGCCGTAGAAGAGTTTGAGCCGACCGGTCGGTTCAAACGTGCCAATGACAACCGCCTCGACGCCGTGCAAGTCGCACACCTCACGCAAGCGCGGCCAGGCGTCCGGCGGGACGGCGAGCACCATGCGCTCCTGCGCCTCGCTCAACCAGATTTCCCAGGGACGCAAGCCGGCGTATTTGAGCGGTACACGTTCAAGGTGAACGGTCGCGCCAATCTCCGCGCCCATTTCCCCCACCGCGGACGAAAGCCCGCCCGCGCCGCAATCGGTGATAGCGTGGTACAAGCCTTCATCACGCGCCTGGATGACGACTTCTTGCACCTGTTTTTCGTTGATGGGGTGGCCGATTTGCACGGCGCTCCCGGCAATCTCGCCGGTCTCGGCGTCCATTTCCATGCTGGAAAACGTCGCGCCGCGCAAGCCGTCGCGCCCTGTGCGCCCCCCCATGACCACAATCAAGTCGCCGGGCTGGACGTTCGAGGGGTGCGCCCCACGCGGCAACACGCCCACACAGCCACAGTACACCAGCGGGTTGGCGGTATAGCCGGGATGGTAGAAGACCGCGCCGTTGACGGTGGGAATGCCCATTTTGTTGCCGTAATCTTCGATACCGTGCACAACACCGGCTTCGATACGGCGGGGGTGCAGCGCCCCCGGCGGCACAGCGTCGTCGGGCAAATCGGTCGGACCAAAACAGAGCACGTCGGTGTTGGCGATGGGGCGGGCGCTGACGCCCAGAATGTCGCGCACTACGCCCCCCACGCCCGTATTCGCCCCGCCAAACGGTTCGATGGCGGAGGGGTGGTTGTGGGTTTCCACCTTGAACGCCACATCAAAGCGCTCGTCAAACGCGATAATGCCGGCGTTGTCCACAAAAGCGGAATGCACCCACTCACGCGCAACCTGCTCTGTTGCGGCGCGCAAGTAGGTGCGCAGCAAGCCGTTGATCTCTTGCCGAACCGGTTCAGCGTTGGGCGGCGCGCCATGCGGTGGTCCTTCGTACAGGATACGCGCCTTGAACGTCTTATGCACGCAATGCTCGCTCCACGTCTGCGCCAACATTTCCAGTTCCGCGTCGGTGGGGTCGCGCCCTTCACGGCGGAAGTAGGCGCGAATCGCGCGCATTTCGTCCAGGTTGAGCGCCAGGCGGCGTTCGCGGCTGATGGCTTCCAATTGGGCGTCGTCGGCGTCGCGGATGGGGATGGTTTCAACAGTGTCATCAGCGTTTTGGGCGGTGATAAAGGCGGGCGCAATGGGAACATTAATGCTGTAGCGTTGGACAACGGTGTTGCAGAGGACGGTTTCGGCAAGGCGGGCGGCTTCTTCTTCCCCCGTGAGCCCCCACACGTGGAAAGAGGTCCCGGTCGCGGCGGCTTCAATCTGCTCAACACCAATGAGCCGTGCGGCGCGGAGCAGGTTTTCAGCCACAGGGTCGGTCACGCCGGGGAGCCAAGTCACATCAATGATCGCGTCGGGGTGGTCGGTCTCGGGTGCGGGTGGGGGGAAGGTGTCGGACTGCTGATGAATGTGGTACGTCTCGGTCACGGGGTCGGTCAACAATCGGCGGGCGATACGGTGCAAATCTTCGGGACGCAATCGCCCTCGTATGAAAAAGAGGCGGCGCACATCGCAACGGGTGAGGTGGGGAAAGCCGGCGGCCTGTGCGGTGCGAAGAATGCGCGCCCCCATGTGGTCGGGTGGACATCGTAAGACGACCTCAATCCGATAGGTCGGGGCAAGCGCTTGGGCGACGCCCCTGAGAGAATGCGGCTGCTCGCTCGTGCTCATGCTTCTTCAACTCCTCGTTCGCGCTCGTTCACAAACAAAAAAAGACGCAGAGAACAGTCCTCGGCGTCTTCTTCGACGGGCGTTCTGTCTTGTCAGTGCGCCCAGATTATACAAGGGGCGTGATGCGCGTCAAAGAAGTGGAATACTGTGCAGAGGAAACACGGGAGATAGAGCGCCACACGCCGCTTCGCCAATGCCCTTGAAGAATTTGGTGCTCTACAATACAATGAAGCGGCACGTGGACGACTGCAAGCATAAGCGTGTTTGTGACAAATTTCACTTTTCAACTCTTCCGTTCTCCTGTATGCTGGAAACAGGATGAAACCAACAATCTGCCCGCTTGACACAACCGGATACGCCAAAGGAGGCTGACCATGTTCAAAACAATCATCGTCGGCGTAGATGAAAGTGACCGCAGCCGCTATGCCGCCAAAGTGGCCGCAGACATTGCGCAAAAATACGGCGCCGATTTGGTGCTGGTACACGCCTATGAGCCTGTGCCGCGCTACCTTGGCAACGAGATGTTTGAGAATGCTGTGGAAAAGGCGTTGACCTATGGCGAGAAAATTTTAGAAGAAACCGTCAAAGCCCTTCCCGAAGGGATTGTCGCCGAAACCGACTTGCTGGAAGGCCCGGCGGCGAATGCCCTCTTGAGCGCCGCGGAAGCGCACAAAGCCGATTTGATTGTGATTGGGAGCCGCGGGCTTGGCGAACTGGCGGCATTGGCGTTGGGCAGTGTGGGGCACAAGCTCATTCAACAATCGCCTGTACCGGTGCTGATTGTCAAACACGGCACGGGCGAAGCATAAGCACCAACCGATTGCACAAACGGAGGGTTCGTTGAACGCACAACACGATGTCGCGATTATCGGCGGCGGACCGGCAGGGGTAGCCGCCGCCACTTACTTGCTCAACGCGCGTTTCAATGTGGCGCTGTTTGCGCCTGAAAGCGGAGGCAAGCTCTCGTACCGTTTTGCACTGCGTGGTATCCCGCATGTTGAAACGGTCTGGGGGGCTGAACTGGTGCACCAGTTTCAAGCCTATGTGAACGCCCACCTTGGGCGCTCCGACCCGCGCTTTGTTGAGCGCGTGGAACATGTACCGCCCATCTTTCGCTTGCACCTCAGCGAAGGCGAGCCGGTCACAGCGCGGGCGGTGTTGGTCGCCACAGGGGCAAGCCCGCAAAAACTGTTTGTGCCCGGCGAAGATGAGTTTTGGGGACGCGGCGTTTCGTATTCGGCGATTAGCCATGCCCCCTTCTTCCATGGGCGCGATGTCGCCGTCGTGGGGCAGGGCGAGCGGGCGCTCTACGCCGCCATCGAGCTCGCCCACCTGGCGCACAAGGTGTATCTCATCGCCAGCAATGACACATGGTCGCAACACCCTCTGGCGGCGGTCGTGCAAAAATTGCCCAACGTCACCATCTTCACCCACTGGACGGTCGAGCGGATTGTGGGCGACCAATTCGTCACAGGGATTGAACTGGCAAACAACCTTGGCGCGGCACGCCATCTTGATGTGGAAGGGGTGTTTATCATTCTCGGTGTACGCCCCAACAGCGATATGGTGCGCGACTTGGTGGAGTGCGACGAGAATGGTCATATCATCGTGGATAAACAAGGGCGCGCGAGCGTGCCGGGCGTCTTTGCCGCGGGTGATGTGACGGATACCTACATTGAACAAGTGCCTATTGCGCTGGGCGAAGGAATCAAAGCCGCCATCAGCATTTGGCGGTATCTGGCAACACAGGTCTGAACAGGCAGCCCCCATCACGGGGGCTTTTTGCTTCTCTTCTCCCTCGTCGCGTTCTCCTCTTGTTCGACCTTGTGTGATTGCCTATACTCCTCAGAAATCGGAAACCGCTCAACGAAATGAGGGAATACTTATGTCCATAATCACAATCACATTGCCAGAGCCACAATGGAAACGGCTTCAAGAAATTGCAGCACGTTTCGGAATTGCACCCGAAGAATTATTGCGCCTCAGTCTCGAACATTTTCTGGCGCAAACTGAGCCTGAGTTTGAAAAAACGTTGAAGTACGTTCTCTCAAAGAACGAAGAATTATATCGCCGTCTAGCGTAATCAATGAGTCGCCCACGTTATCTCACGTTAGATCACCACCCACGCTAACCTATGCTTCTTGCTCCGCACAAAATTTGTCGCGTTCTCCTCTTGTTCGACCTCGTGCTATAATCACCGCTGTTGGAGGTCAGAACGATGAACCAGGAAAGCCCGTTGTATCCATCACTCGACAAACCACAACCCGCCATGAACCGTGAGCAATTGGCGTGGATTATCCTGCTCACGGCGTTCGCCATTTTCTGCGCGCTGGCGGTGGGAATTCCGTTGAGCGTTCGCTGGTATGTGCACACCGCGACACGCCCCCAATTAGCCGTCGTCAAGGGCAGTGCGGGGAAACCCGTTGTCCAGGAAGTGAATATGAACACCACGGTCGCCGTGCCGGAAGGTGAGCGGCGTGACGGCGTGCAGGAAGGCGCGCGCATCTTGACCGACCGCGACGATATCGCCGAAATCAACTTTTTTGACGGCAGCACCTTGCTCGTCTTCCCCTACAGCGAAGTGACCATTGAGCGCATGCGCAAACCCCGGTTTGAACGCAGCCCCAATCCCAATGAGGTGGTGTTGCAGGTTTCGCGGGGGCAAATCCGCCTGAACCTGGCGCCGCCGCTGTTGCGCAAAACCGATGTGCAGGTGAAAACGCCCCACGCGCTCGCCACGCTGGAAGCGGGGAGTTATAGCATCGAGGTATCCACCGACGAAACCACCGTGATCGCCCGCAGTGGCGTCGCCTATGTGCAAGGGAGCGCCGGCGAAGCCGTCCGCATCGAAGCGGGCGAACGCACAAGCGTGGGGCTGAGCGGCATTGCCACGCCGCCGTTGCCCGCCGAGCGCAACCTCATCGTCAATGGTGATTTTGCCAACCCCACAACCGCCACGCCTATCACTCAGGGCGTGCTCGCCGAAGGCTGGGTGGTGTACAACGACCAGGGGGGCGACGGCGGCAGTGTTGACGGCACAGCAGCCGTGATGTTGCTGGACGGGCGGCGCGTGGTACAGTTCAAACGTACCAACAGCGGCAATAACCACGGAGAAACCGGCATCCGCCAAACGCTCAACCGCTATCTGGGCTTGTACGAATCCCTGCATCTCGCGTTCGATGTCAAACTCATTCACCAATCGCTAAGCGGCGGGGGGCAACTCAGCTCCGAGTTTCCGCTGATGGTGCGCATTGACTACAAAGACGTGTACGGCAACGATAACCACTGGGTGCGCGGCTTCTACTACCAGAATGAAGCCGGGTTTTACGTCAACGAGTTTGGGCAACGCATTCCGCGCGATACCTGGGTGCCGATTGTATTTGAGAATTTGCAGGACGAATTGCAAAACGCGGCATCCATCACCACCATCAGCATCTACGCCAGCGGGTGGGATTACGAATCCTACGTCAGTCAGGTGGAATTGCTGGCACGCTAACCCCGGAGACAGGAACCCATGCCGACACACGAACACCTGCGCCGCATTCCATCGGTCAACCGCCTCTTGCAAACGCCAGCCCTGCAAGAGGCCATGCAGGCGTTCGGGCGCGCCCCCGTGGTGGCGGCTGTGCGCGAAACGCTCGACGCTGTGCGTGATGAGATTGCCGCGGGGCGCATGCCCGACCTGACACCTGAAGCGCTGACAACACGCATCATCGCACACTTGCACCGGCGCGTGTTCCCCACGCTTCGCCCCATCATCAACGCCACGGGCGTCATCATCCACACGAACCTGGGGCGTGCGCCGCTCAGCCAAGCGGCGCTTGAAGCCATTCGCACCGTGGGCGCAGGCTACAGCAACCTCGAATACGACCTTGAAAGCGGGCGGCGCGGTTCGCGCTACACACACGTGGGCGAGTTGCTGGCAGAACTCACGGGGGCGGAAGCGGGGCTTGTTGCCAACAATAACGCGGCGGCGCTCGTGCTCATCCTCGCCACCCATGCCGCGGGGCACGATATCCTCATCTCGCGGGCGCATCTGGTCGAAATTGGCGGCGGTTTTCGCATTCCCGACATTATGGCGCAAAGCGGCGCGCGCCTGCGTGAAGTCGGCACGACCAACCGCACCTACATTCGCGATTACGAAGCGGCCATCACGCCTGAGCAATGCGCCATGATTTTGCGCGTCCACACCAGCAATTTTCGCATCGAAGGCTTTGTCCACCAACCGACGCTCAAAGAATTGGTCGCGCTGGCACGGCGGTATGGGCTGTTGGTGGGCGATGATTTGGGGAGCGGCGCTCTGCTCGATACGACGCAATTTGGGCTAGCGCCCGAACCACGCCCGCAAGAGAGTATTGCCGACGGGGCAGATGTGGTCTGCTTTAGCGGGGATAAACTGCTTGGCGGTCCTCAGGCGGGTTGTATCGTCGGGCGGCGTGAGGTGATTGACGCCATCAAGCGCCACCCGCTCATGCGCGCGTTCCGTGTGGACAAAACCACACTCGCCGCACTCGACGCCACATTGCGCGCCTATCAGCGCGGCACCGCGGTGGAGGAAATTCCCATCTGGCAGATGATTGCCACGCCAACCGACGTGTTGCGCCAACGGGCTGAAGCCTGGGCGGGCGTCTGGCGGCAAAAAGGGCGTCAAGCGGATGTGGTGCCAAGCCAGTCGGCGATTGGGGGCGGCTCACTTCCGGGGCAAACACTCCCGACCTGGGTTGTACGCCTGCCATCGGCTCACCCGCAACAAGAGGCGGCAGCGCTACGCCACGCTACACCCCCAATTGTGGCGCGCATCGAAGATGACAGCCTACTCTTCGACCCACGCACTGTACGCCCTGAAGAAGAACAAACACTTGTGCGCGTCGTTGCCGCAACCCTCGAGCCCTAACCTCACGGTCCCACGGTAACCAGGGGCGCAATCTCGGCAAAGGTCTTGTCCCCAATCCCCTTCACGTTCTTCAACTCGTCCACGGTCTGAAAAGCGCCGTTCTGCTCGCGGTAGTCAATGATACGCTGGGCAATAGAGGGTCCAATGCCCGGCAAGGTATCCAGTTCGGCGACGGTTGCAGTGTTGATATTGACCAACCCCGACGCCGCAGACGCTTGTCCCGACGGCGCACCACTTCCGCTACTCACCACAGGCGGCGCGTCCGCTTCACCTTGCGCGGGCACGTGAATGTGCATGCCGTCCGCCAGCGGCAGCGCCAGATTGATCGCTTCGGGCACGGCGTCCGACGAAAAATCCCCGGCAGCGGCAATGGCGTCGGCAATACGGCTATTGGGAGGAACAGTGTACAGACCGGGAGCATGCACCGCCCCACTGACATAGACGGTCAACGGGGCAAGCGTGGGTGTTGGTGCAGGTGTGGGTTCAATCAGGCTGAGCGGTTCACCAGACGTGCGGGTTGTCCACCAGAGCAACCATCCATTGACGCCTGTGGAAAGCAGGAGCACGACGAGCATGGCGCGCCACAATGACCAGCGATTTGCCATACAACCACCTCGCATGTTGCGCCGCCCCTACCCCACAGCGGCTGGTTGCGCCCGCAACCAGGGGGAGTATATGCGAGAGCGAGAAAGATTGGCAAATGGAGAAAAACGCAACACCAGCGAAGAAAACAGCCGCGCGCAGGCATAAAAAAAGTGGTCGTGCACCCCCCTCTCGACTGCAGCGCACCGGCTTACACACAGTCAGACGGCTCAGGCCAGGCTCCCCTGAGGCACCCGAGAGTGACCGCTTATGGCTGCTCCCTTCCGGGCCTGACCCGTTCACGGGCTCTCGCCGCTCAGGACCCAGCCCTCAACACCGCTGACTGCGGCAGTTCCGGCCACTTGCAGCCTCAAGGGGGGATTTCAGCCCCGCTTTGGCGGATTTCGGGTTCAGGGGACCGCCACCCCCCCGCTTAGCACGACCACCGCTGTATTGTAGTCTGTTGAAGCGTTGTGTCAAAAGGGTCAACCGGTATCTTCAACCATGCTTTGCAACTTCAAGAAAAGCGCTTGCTCCCCACAAGCATCTGGTGTTATACTGAAAGGAGCCAAGCCCTGTGTCTTGTCAGAGAGAAGGGGAGAAATCGCCATGAGTGATGAAAAAAAGCGCGGCGGAATACCATCTGATGATGAAATGGCAAACTTGCCCGATTGGCTGCGCGACCTTGCCAAGGAGCAAAGCGAGGCTGCACAAGCCGCCTGGACGGATGATATTGATTTTAGCGAACTCCCGGAATGGCTTGTCGAAGAAGAGGAAGCCGAACAAGTCCCGGCAGTTGGTAGCAGCGAAAGCGTCTTCATTACGCGCAAACCACAAGACCCCGCGGAAATCGTCGAAGGAAGCGGCTTGCTGGCGGGCGTTCCCAACCCCATCCCGATCGAACCGATTATCGTCCTGCCGCACAAAGTGCCGCCGTTCCCATCCAGCACACTCGCCGAACCATCGGAAACAGTTCCCCTTTCACTCGATATGGCGGACAGCGCGCAACAAGCACTTGTGAGACAAGAACCGGCGCGGCGCACCTCACGCCCACGGCGACGCATGCCGCCGCCCAAAGAACCAACCCGCGCCCAGCGCACATTGCGCCTTATCCTCTTGTTGCTGGCGATCCTGTTGCTCGTCATTCTCATCATCAACGGATTTGTTCTGTAAAACACTATGAACACCTACGCACGCATCCTCGAATCGCTCTTGTATGCCGATATTGACAACCTGCGCACGGTCGCCGCACTCATTGACCAGGTGGCGGGGCATTACCGTTTTGTCGCCAATGGGATTGCCGCCACAACAATTGCGCCCCCTTCTCCCAATCTGATCAATGGCTTGAACTTCGCAGTGCGCGAAATTGAAGAAACCACCGGGCGGCATATTCTGGCGCAAGGCGTTGGCAGCAGCCTGGCGGTCATTACACCCGAAAACGCGGAAGGGCAAGGCGTGGACATGTTCCTCGCCACCGTCAGCCTGGTGAAACCCATGAACGTCGCCATCTTCGCGTTTGACGAAGAGATTGACCTGCCCATTGCCATGGTTGCCGCCGGCAGTCTCCCCACCCGCGTCACATTTCGACTTGTTGCCGCGCCCAAAACGCTCTCGTGGGGAGGCGATTTGCTCAACGCCATCGCAACACTCAGCCAAACCCCGCCCGATGTCATCCTCGTCAGTGCGGCATCCCTGCAAGAGATTCCGCCCAGCCTGGAAGAACTTGGGCAAAGCATCGCCCTCTTGCAAGACATGCTCGAACCACGCGACCGGGCGCTGGTCATTGTCATTGGCACAAAAGCCGTTCAAGACACGCTCTACCCCCTGTTGCACAAAAACAGCACCCTTGAAGCGGTGTTGTTGGAAGACCAGCCCGACGAATACGCCGTCGCCGAAGAAACACTCGAATTGCTGGAAACCTACTATCAGGAAACACGCATCGCCCGCTTGCCCGGCTTTGGCGCTATTCAGAGCTGGTCGAACTTCACCATCCGCTCAGCCCTTGCCATGCGCACGCTGAGCATTCGCCAACTCAGCCGCCAAACGCCTGGCTCAATTCTCTACGCCCACATTGGCTCCGAAGCCACGCAAGTCATCGCCGCCGACGAACTCTCATACCGCTCGTTTGTTGATGTGGATTGGGGCACGGGCTATAGCATGGCCAAACTGCTGCAACAAGACGAAACCCTGGAACAAGTCCTGCGGTGGACCCCAGGCATGACGCCGGAGCGCGACCTGCTCGCCCTCCTCTGGCAACGCAGCCTGCGCCCACACATTCGCCCCACCATCGAAGATTTGCTCTGGCTGGAACACGCCGCCGCGCGGGTCTTGCTCAACAAAACCATACGGGCGCTCCCAGCCACCTACCGCCACGAAACCGGCTTCCCCAACCCCACCTTCCTCATCGGGTCGGGTCCCGCCATTCAAATGGCGCCGCGCCCAGCACAAGCCGCCATGATTCTGGTGGACGCTGTCCAGCCCGTGGGCGTCGTGCGCCTCATGCGCGAGCGGCTGGGATTGTTGCCGCTGGTCGGCTACCTTGCCGAAGAAGAACAAACCCTCATCGCCGACCTGCTCCGGTTTGACATGTTTGAATCGCTGGGCACACTCATCGTGCCCTTTGGCGAAATGAGCCCCGGCAAACCCGTGCTTGAATTTACCATGCCCATGCCCGGCGGCGGTTCGTACACCGTCGAAGTCGAAGCGGGGCAGCTCTACCGCGAATACGTGCCCCCCGGCACACACTTCTCGCTGGAACTCAAACCGGCGCGCGGCATTGACATTGGCGAAGGCAGCGGGCGCAAACGCACCATCACCATTCACGGCGGCGCCGTCGGCTTGATTGTGGACGCGCGTGGGCGTCCGCTTCCACAAACAGAAACACTCGTCACCCAACGCAAACTGGTTCAGGATTGGATGCTCTATGTGGGCAGCTGAACGCTTTACTCCCCAAGAACTCATCGTCGCACCATTGGTACGCATCCAGCGCGAGCGCCTGCTCAGCGCCCCCGGTCTCGTCCTGGTGCAACAAGGGCGCACCGTGCAAGCCAACGACGTCGTCGCCCAAATGCCCGGACGGCGTATCCTGCACATGTTCGACATTGGCGAACTGCTGGGGTTGAAAAAACGCTCCGCCGTCCAAAAAGCCCTGCGTGTGCAACCCGACCAACTCGTCGAAGAAGGCGACATTCTCGCCGAAGCGGGAAGCGTCATTCGGCGGAAGCGCGTGCGCGCCCCTATGCGCGGTCGCATCTTGCACATTGACCCCCACGGGCGCATTCTGCTGGAAACCATCGGCGAAGAAGAAAACCTGCGCGCTGGATACCGCGGCACCGTCATCGGCTTGCTGCCGCGCTATGGCGTGGTGATCGAAGCCATTGGCGCTCTCGTGCAAGGCTGGTGGGGCAACGGGCACACCAATATCGGCGTGCTCCGCATGGGCGTCAAACGCCCCCACGAAATCATGCCATCCAGCCGCTTGGGGATTGGCCTGCGCGGCATGATTGTGGTTGCCGGGCGCACAGTGGAACCCGCCTTCTTTGAAACCGCCGCCCAGGTTGGCATCCGCGGCTTGATTGTGGAAACCCTGCGCCCCGATTTGCTGGAAATCGCCACCCGCATGCCCTACTCCGTCGTGGTGCTGGGCGGCTTCCATCGCGAGCCAATGGCGCAGCCGGCGTTCGACATCTTCAACGCCCACGATGGGCACGAAGTCATCATCAACGCCACTGAGCCCAATCCCGCCGAACGCAAATATCCCGAAATCTTTATCCCCTCCATGCGCGCCGACGCACGCAGCGAAGCCACCCCGCTTCAACCCGGGCGTCCCTTCAATGTCGGCGACGTGGTGCGCGTGCTCACGCCGCCCATGATGGGGCGTATCGGCGTCATCACGGAACTGGACGTGGACGAAGGGCCATCTGAAACAGGTTTGGAATTACCAGGGTGCCGTATCTCTTTTGGGAAAGGCACCGAAATGATTTTCCCATACACCAACCTGGAACGTTTGACCGGCTGTACCCTCTCGCTCGAGTGAGGCGGTCAGCGCTCTTGACGCTGTTCAACCTGAGAACAGCCACGGCGAAGGTGCTGCATGCAACTCGCTGACTATCCGCGCCCCAAAAACGATACCGGTTTGGGCATCCACTGGTCGGCTGGACCAGCGGGGGCTGTGCCTCTGCAAGAAGTGCGCACCCGCTGGCTTCCCGAACTTCAAGCCATGAACATCAAGTGGGTGAAAGTGCTGCACGACGGCGCCGAAGACCTGTGCGAACTCTTGCTCGCCCACGACATCATGCCCATTGTGCGGCTCTATCGCTTCCAACCCAACCCAGGGCGGCTCAGTGCAGACCTCATCGATCGGCTCAAACGCTTCATCGCGATTGGGGTGCGCTATTTTGAAGTCAACAATGAGCCCAACCTGGTGGAAGAATGGCAACCGGGCGAATGGCAAAAAGCCGGCGAACACCTGCCCATCCTTGTCACCGAAGCATGGATTGCCGACGCCGAAACCGTGCTGGAACTGGGAGGCTTGCCCGCCTATCCGGCGCTCACCCCCGGCGGACATTGGGACGACATTGATTTCTTGCATCGCAGTTTGCGCTATCTCGCCGAAAAAGGGCGCGCCGACCTGTTTGAACAGGGCGGCTGGCTTCCCGTCCACAACTATTTTTTGAACCACCCGCACGACTACCCCTACGACCCCGTCAACCAGTTTGGCGTGCCCGTTTCACCCGAAGAAGCCGCCCAACATCGCTTTGCGATTGCAATCGAAGAAGTCAACCGCCACCGCCTGCGTGGGCGTGCGCCAGGGCGCACCTTGCGCGGCGATAGCAACGGATTTCTGAAATACCGCATCTACCGCGATATTTTTGTTGAGTATTTTGGCTTCGAGGTCCCCATTCTGACCACCGAAGGGGGCATGGTCATGGGGCGCGCCCAGGACCCGCGCTATCCCATCGTGGATGAAACCCTGCATACCGCCTGCAACTTGTTTGGCTTCACGCACATGGCGGACGCACCCGACTACTATTTTTGCAACTGCCCCTGGCTCATTGCGAACGCCGAAATGCACCACAACAACCCGCACTGGGAAGAAAGCGCCTGGTACTCGCCCCGCTGGCCCAACGGACAATTGCCCATCGTGCAAGCCGTGAAAGAACGCGCCCCCTGGCCTGTGCGTCTCCCACGGACGACGCCGACGGATACGCTGACGCTCACCGTACACAATGGGGAAGGGCAAGTTGTCGTGCTGCGCCGTCCTTCCGGCGACTATGTGAGCGAAACCGTCATCGGCGCCGATGAACGCGCCCACTTTGAGCATGTGGCGCATGGCACCTACACCGCCGAAGTTGTCGGCACGCGAGTGCAGACCGAGCCGCTGACCGTGCCCGGCGACCCACCGCCCCCGCTCACTGTGCCCCCGCGTCTGAGCGCCATCGAGGGCGAACTGGTCAACGCGCCGCCCATCGCCGATTTGACGCTCTTTGTCCAGGATGAAGGCTTTGAACGTGTGGAACGCCGCATGCGCATCACCACCGCCACCTTCGCTTTCGAGCGCCTGTGGGCGGGCACCTACCGGCTGGTGCTGGAACAAAACCCGCACGTGCACGCCGGTCCCATCACCCTGGACGGGCGCGAACGCCGCCGCGTGCGGTTGGTGGTTCCCCAGGTGGAATGGCAACTGGACATCGAGAACCCCAGCGGCGCGCCGACAGCCGAGCGCCGTTCCCGCATCATCGTGCATACGCCCGGCTTGCGTGGTCGGCGCGTTTCGCTGGAAGCCCCCTGGGCGCTGATTACCGTACCCGTCGGCAACAAACCCGACATTGACCCCGACGCCGCCGTGATTGAAAATCTCCCCGCCGCGACATATCGCTTGCACATCGCAGACATTCCCGGCGATATTGTGTTCACCCTCGACGGCGTGAGCACCGCCCACATTCACGTGCGCGAAGTACTGGTCGAACCGATTGTCGAACAAGGGCACATTCGCGGGCGCGTGGTGGGCGCGCCCCACACGCCGGTGCGCGTGCTTCTCCTGCGCGACAACAGCGACGTCATCGCCGAAACCCACACCGATGAGAGCGGCGCATTCGCCTTTGACGCCTTGCCCGCCGGGCGCTACACGGTTCATCTGCCCCTGTTCGACCTGCGCTCGGAAGAAATTACCATCGGCGGCGACGCCCCCTGGGACGCCGAGACGACCCTCACCGTGCCGACCCTGCCCACAGGGCGCATCAGCGGGCGTGTGCGCAACGTCGCCACACATCCTATCCCTGTGCTTCTCGAACAAGCGGGGCGCGTTGTCGCCGAAACCATGACCGACCCCCAAGGCAACTTTCTCTTTGAAGAACTGGCTGACGGCGAATACACCATTTTCGTGCCTGCCATCGAGCAACGTTCCGCCCCCATTCGGATTGACCATGAGCAGGCTCCTGAGGTGCACGACGTTGAGTTGACTGCGCCACCACCCGCCCTCTCACGCATACGCGGGCAGGTGGAAAACGCCCCCACACCCTCCGTGCGGCTCATCCTGCAACGTGACGGCGTAAACGTTGCCGAGACGGCGAGCGACGCTCAAGGGCATTTTGTTTTTGAAGAATTGCCCCCCGGTGCGTATCGCATTGCGCTTCCCGACCTGAACATCCTCACCAAGCCGCTCACGCTGGACGGGCGCAACGAGGTGCAGATTCGCATTCCGGTTCCGCCCACCACCACCAAGGCGCTGGACACCTACGTCTGGCTGCTGGCGGACGCCGCCAGAGCCGGCGACGTGTACACACTTGCATTGCCGCTGATTCAGCGTCATGGCTGGGCGTTCGGTTTCGACGCCGAAGCGGCGCGGCTGGCGCGCCGTGTGGTCGTGATTGGCACGCACGCGCCGCCGTCCACGGAAGGCATGACCATTGCGGCGCGCGCCATTGCCGACGATATGCTGACCCTTGCCGAGCGAGTTGCGGCATTGGAGGAAACGCTGTGAGCGAGCGATACAACGACGCCGAGCCCCTCGGCGTGCGCATCGAACCGGCAGACGTTGCGCCGGGCGAGTGGTTTTGGAAAGCCGTGCATGTGCACCACCTCACCCCGCAAGAAAACCGCGGGCGCAACCACCTCTGGGTTGACGTGCGCGACGAACAGGGGAAACGGCTCATGGGCAGTCGGGTGCGCGTGCGCTGGGCAGGCGGGGAAGGTGAAATCCGCATTGAAAAACCCGCCGACGAACCCGGCGGCAACATGCCGCTCTATCGCGGGAACATCTACACCGTGGACGTTCTCGAACCGCCCGACGCCCCCTTGCCAAGCGACCGCGTGGTGAGCATTCACACCAACCACATCGGCGAAGGCGACGGCAACGACCGCTTCCGCCACAGTTTTTACGTGGTGTTTCAACGCACCCGCCAACCCGCCATCTCACAAACGCACCCTTTGCCCCGCTACGTCCTTTTCGGCTCGCCAGACGACCGCCGCACCGCCACCGTGCTGCACCTGCTGGACGAATGGCTTGCCACACAACCCAAGCACGTTGTTTTCGGCTTTTCGCCCGACGAAGCCGCCGCCGCGCAACGGGTGCTCATTCTGGGCGACACCCACGCCGTCAGCGGCGACATCGAAGCCCGCTTGCGCGCAGCCGGCTGCGACGTTGTGCGCGCGGCGCTCACATCCTGGCGCGACATTCGCACCGTGCTTGAACAATTTGTCCATGCACCATAAACACCAGTACGCAACCAACCACAAGACCGGCGAAGGGGAAACCAATGGCACAACCAGATGTGGCCTGGGCAATCTGGAAACCATCACCCAACAAAAACCCGCGCAATAACGTCAAAATTGATACCATTGTCTTGCACGCCACAGCCGGCCCGCTGGAACCGTCTCTCAACTGGCTGACCAACCCCAACAGCGGCGTTTCAGCGCACTACCTGCTGGGCAAGGATGGCACACTCTACCAACTCGTCGAAGAGCAGGACATGGCGTGGCATGCCGGCGCATCGAAAATGCCGCCGCCGGACAACCGCGAAGGCGTCAACTGGTTTTCGATTGGCATTGAAATCGAAAACGCGAACACCGGGCACGACCCCTACCCACCCGCACAGATTGACGCCCTGGTGCGCCTGCTGAAAGACATCGTGGCGCGCTACAACATTCCGCGCCAAAACATCGTCACGCACAAAGCCATCGCCGTCCCCGCCGGGCGCAAAAGCGACCCCGCCGGGCTGGACGTGGACGCCCTGCTCAACCGCGTGTACGAAGGACAAGCCCCGCCGACGTTCACGCGCAACCGTCCACGCATTGGGCTTCACGCCCGCAACGACACCGACTTCACCCCCGCCGACTACGAAATCATCCGTCGGGCGCGGATTGAATCGCTGAAAACGCTCAGTTTTCTCAAAGAAGACGTGTATCGCCGTTGCCGCGAAATCAACCCCAACATGGAATTCATCGTGCGGCTCTACAAGCACATGCCGCGCGGCAATGTGCCTTCACCCCAACAATTCGCTGATGAATTCCGCGACGTCATCAACCGCCTGTTTGAGAAGTTCGGCGTCACCAAGTTTGAAGTGCACAACGAGCCGAACCATCTCACCGGGTTGGAAGGCTGGGGACAAACACGCGAGGACGCCATCGCATTCAACCAGTGGTATCAAGAAGTGTTTGCCATTCTCAAAGCACGCCACCCCTTCGCGTTGCTGGGCTTTCCGGGGCTTGCCGTGCCGCACAACGATTTGGAATGGCTTGACTGGTGCCGCGACAGCATCGAAATGAGCGACTGGCTGGGGTGCCACGTCTACTGGCAAACGCCCCCCGACCAGCCCGACACCTACAAACAAGAATTCTGGGGCTTGCGGTTCAAGTTGTACCACAACAAGTTTCCGCACAAACTCATCGAAATCACCGAGTTCGGCAATTCCAACGGACAAAGTGGGTTGCCCGTCTCGCATGAGGCGTTTGCCCAGCAGTACGTCTGGTGGCTCACCGAAATTCAAAAATACCCCTACCTCGGCTCGGCGCATGCGTTTATCGCCACCTCGCCCGACCCCCAATGGGCGCGCGACGGCTTCACCTGGGCAGATGAACATGGCAATCTCTACCCGATTGCCGAGGCGGTTGGCACAAAAGTGCCCCGCCCACCGTTGCCGCCCGAATGGGGCGCCGCCTGGCAGGGCTTCAACCCAGGCACACGTTTGCAGCCGGGCGAACGCAAGCGCGTGACGGGCACACTCATCAACAGCGGTCGGCGTCCCTGGATTGCCAAAGGCGATACCGCCATCATCCTGATTCAACGCTGGCTCACGCCGGGCTTCCAGGTTGTGGGCACACCGCAGTACCTTCAACTCCCGCATGACTTTGCGCCATCGGAGCAAGCCACTATCCAACTCACACTGACCGCCCCCGCCACACCCGGCACCTACCTGTTGCGATACGACCTGTACGACAAGGGCAACAAAAAATGGCTGACGCAACACGGCGCGCGCCACCTGCACTACACCATCACGGTTGAACCCGCCAGCGCCGCCCCGCCCCTGCGTGTGGAATGGGTGAGCGCCACGGTGCCCGGCGAAATGCAGCCGGGACAGCGCGTGCCCATCACCGCGACGGTGCGCAATGTGGGCACGGCAACCTGGCGCGCCGGCGGCGAGCCCGCCAAGGGCGTGGTGCACCTGGGCTACCACTGGATTACCGCCGACGGGCGCGAAATCGAAGGCAAAACGCGCGGCGTGCTCCCCCGCGACGTTGCACCGGGCGAAACAGTCACGCTCGAAAACGTCGAAATTCTCACACCTGAAACCCCCGGCGCCTACACCTTGCGGCTTGACATGGTCGCCGAACAGGTTGCCTGGTTCCGTCAGGTGGACAGCCGCCCCCACACAGTCAGCGTGCGCATTCAGCCGCCGCCCGCCCCGCCGTTCCGCGTGGAATGGGTGAGCGCCACGCTCCCCGCCAGCATTCCCACCCAGGGGAGCGCACGCATCACCGTCAGCGTGAAGAACACAGGCAGCGCCACATGGCGCGCCGGCGGCGAGCCACCGCAAGGCATCGTGCATCTTGGGTATCGCTGGCTCACCGCCGATGGTGTGGTGCAAGAAGGGGCTGAACGGGGTCGCTTGCCGTCCGACGTGCCCCCCGGCGGCACCGCCACCATTGCCATGGACGTGCGCGCCCCCGCCACGCCCGGCGCGTACACCCTGCGGCTCGATATGGTCGCCGAGCGCATCGCCTGGTTCCATGAAGTGGGCGGTCAACCCCTCGACCGCACGGTGCGCGTTGAAGGTGTCAGCACCAGCAGCCCACAACTCGATTACCGCTGGCTCAATGTGCAATTGCCGCGCCAAATGCGCGCGGGGCAAACCGTGCGCGGGCGTGTGGTGGTGCAAAACACCGGCAGCGAAACCTGGCGCGCCCGCACACCCGACGGGCGCGGCATGGTGCGGCTCGGCTACCACTGGTACACCACCGAAAAGCAACCCGTGCATGGCTGGCCTGACATCCGCGCCATGTTGCCCAACGACGTACCGCCCGGCAACAGCGTCGCCCTCGACATCGAAATCGGCGCACCGCCGCAACCGGGCACTTATCTGCTCGCGCTCAATCTCGTCAAAGAGGGCGTCGCCTGGTTCCCCAAAAAGCCCGAACCGCCGGGCTTGCTCACGGTGCAAGTGCTCCCCGCCGCATCCACCAAGACACCGTGGGGCGTTGTGTTTGAAGCGCACACGCTCCCCACGCATCTTGAAGCCGGCGAAACCGCCGACATCTCGCTGACGCTGCGCAACACGGGCGAACGCCCCTGGCAGGCCGACGGTGCAGAAGCGGTACACCTCGCGCACTACTGGCTCGCCGAGGACGGGCATGTCGCCGGCTGGTGGGACAATTTCCGCATCACGCTCCCGCACACCGTCGCCCCCGACGATCGTATCACGGTGCAGGCAACCATCCAGGCGCCGGATGAACCGGGGCGATACCACGTGCGCTGGGACCTGGTGCTCGAAGGGCGCTTCTGGTTCAGCCAGAAAGGGAACGAACCGCTCATCGTGCCCCTGACCGTCAAGGAAAGCCAGCGCCCCGACTGGGCGGTGGAATGGCTCGCGCACGAAACGCCTTCTCGCCTGACCGCCGGCGTCGAAACGCGGGTGGGCTTGCGCCTGCGCAACACAGGCCGCCAGCCGTGGCCCCCACGCGGCGCACACCCGGTCCACATCGGCTACCACTGGTATGATGAAGCGGGCAACCCGGTGCCCGCTATCAAAGACCTGCGCACCACACTCCCCGATGAGATTCCACCCGGCGGCGAAGTGAGTTTGCGGGCGGCGCTCGCTACACCGCCGCAACCCGGCACCTACACGCTCGAATGGGACCTCGTGCAGGAAGGCGTCGCCTGGTTCAAAGAGAAAGGCGGCACCCCCCTGCGCGTTCCGGTGACGATTGAAGCGACCACACGCCCCACCTGGACGGTACGCGCCAGCCACAACCCCGACGACGCCCCCCTCGTGCTGGACGGCAACCCCGCCACCTTCTGGGACAGCGGCGCACGCCAAGCACCGGGCATGTGGTTCGAGGTGGATTTGGGTGAACCGCGCTTGCTCGACGCGGTCACCTTCCTCAGTCCGGGGCGTGGGTATCCCACGGGGTATCGCGTCAAGGTGAGCGCCGACGGGCAAACATGGGCAATCGTTGGCGAACGCTCTTTCAATTGGAAAGATGTGTACGTTCCCTTCGACGTGCGCCCGGTGCGCTTCATCCGTATCGAGCAAACCGGCAGCCCCACATGGGACGCCACCTGGCGCATCAGCGAAATCGAACTCCGCGAAGCCCCCGCCTGGACGGCGCGCGCCAGCCACAACCCCGACGACGCTCACCTGGCGATTGACCATAACCCCAAAACGTTTTGGAGCAGTGAAGCCCCACAAACGCCGGGAATGTGGTTCCAGGTGGATATGGGGAAAATTCGGCGCATTGACACGGTGGAAGTGCTCAGCCACGAAAACACCTTCCCGCTGGGGTATCGCGTGCGGCTCTCGCGCGACGGCGAAACCTGGTTGACCATTCAAGAACGCCGTCAGAACTGGAAAGACCTCTTTGTGCAATTCGCGCCGATTGAGGTGCGGTTTATTCGCATTGAACAAACCGCCGCCGCCCCCGACGGGCGGCACTGGCGCATCAGCGAGATTCGCACGCGCGAAGCCGCCCCCTGGCAAGCCAAAGCCAGCCACAACCCCGACGCCGCTCCTCTGGCGATAGATAACCGCTGGCTGACGCAGTGGAGCAGTAATGCGCCGCAAACCCCCGGCATGTGGTTCATGCTCGATTTGGGCGACCTCTTCGCCATCAATGCGCTGCACATCTTCAACGGCGATAAACCGCACCACCCACGCGGCTTTGAAATTCTCCTCTCGGCGAACGGGAAAGATTGGAAACAAGCCGCCGAGCAACCGAACAACACCGGTCCCATCAGTCTGGCGTTCGCCCAACCCGAAGTCGCCCGCTTCATTACCATTCGCCAGACAGCGCAAGCATCCGTCCCGTGGGACATCAATTGGATTATTGTGGAGCGCCAACCCGCCATATAACCCAAACCAGCCCATCTCACACGAGGGCGCTTTGAGGCGCCCTCTTTTCTTGCCTATCACTTCATGCTACGATTGAGCGTGTCTGACACCAAGAAAAAACAGAGGAGTACGCACGTACATGGAACACCACACCATTTTGGTTCTTGCTGGTATCGTTGTGCTGGGGATTGGGTGCCAATGGCTTGCCTGGCGGCTGAAAATCCCCGCTATTTTGCCACTACTCATTACCGGCTTCCTTGTTGGTCCGGTCTTCGACTGGCTGCACCCCCGCGAATTGCTGGGAGAACTTTTCTTTCCTTCCATCTCGCTCTCCGTCGCCATCATCCTGTTTGAAGGGGCGCTCACGCTCGAATTCCGCGAAATTCGCCGTTTACGGGGCGTTGTGCGCAACCTGATCACTGTCGGCGCGCTGGTCACGCTGGTTGGGGGTGCACTCGCCGCCCGGCTGTTGATTGGGCTTCCCTGGCTGATTTCCTTCTTGTTCGGGGCGCTCATCGTCGTAACCGGCCCCACCGTCATCGGTCCGCTGCTGCGCAACATCCGCCCAACACAGCGCGTCGCCTCAATTTTGAAGTGGGAAGGCATCCTCATTGACCCCATCGGCGCCCTGCTCGCCGTCATCATCTTCGACATCATCATTGCCGAAGGTCCCCTCGGCAACCCGTCGCTCATTGCCATCAGCACCTTCGCCCGCATCATGATCATCGGGCTGGTTTTGGGCTTGTTGAGCGGCTACATCACCGCCTTTCTCATCAAACGCTACTGGGTGCCCGACTACTTGAACGAACTCTTTGCGCTGGCGATGGTGATCGGCGTCTTTGCCCTTTCCGACGTTTTGCAATCGGAATCGGGGTTGCTCGCCGTCACCGTGATGGGGGTGGTGCTGGCCAACAGCGGTTTGCACCAGCTGCATGACATGTGGCATTTCAAGGAGCGCATCAGCATCCTGCTCATCTCCACATTGTTCATCATCCTTGCGGCAAATGTCAGCTTCGAGCAATTGAGCCTGCTGGGGGTGAACAGTTTGCTCTTGCTGGGTGTTGTGCTCTTCATCCTGCGCCCACTCAGCATTTGGGTCAGCACCCTGAACAGCGACCTTTCGCGCAATGAGCGGCTTTTCCTCTCGTGGGTCGCGCCGCGCGGTATCGTCGCAGCATCGGTTTCCTCGCTCTTTGCGTTCCGCCTGGAAGAATTGGGGTATGCGGAAGCCGCCATCCTCGCCCCCCTCACCTTCCTGGTCATCGTCGGCACGGTCTTTCTGCATGGCAGCACCGCCAAGTGGGTGGCGCAACGCCTGGGCGTCGCCGAAGCAGACCCACAAGGCTTCTTGATGATGGGCGCGACAGCGTTTGCCCGTGCGCTTGCCAAACTGCTTAAAGAAAACGGCTTCAATGTGTTGCTGGTTGATACCAACCGCCACAATGTGCGCGCGGCTCGTATCGAGGGGTTAGAGGCGCACCAGGGCAATCTGCTCTCGGAAAGTGTGCAAGAAGACCTGAGCCTGAGTGGGCTGGGGCATTTCCTGGCGCTCACCAGCAACGATGAAGCCAACGCGCTCGCCTGCGTGCACATGCGCGATACGTTCGGCGCACGCAAGGTGTACCAATTGCCCCCACGCGAGGAAAACGGGCAAGAGTTTGCCAGCGGCTTGATGGGGCGCATTCTGTTCGATGAACGCGCGACCTACGAGACATTGGAATCTCTCATGCAACGCGGCGGTGTCATCAAAGCCACGTTGCTAACCGAAAAATTCACCTGCGACGAGTACCGCCAAGTATGGGGCGACTACGCTTTGCCGCTTCTGGCGTTCCGCGGTAAAAAAGTCATCGTCGCCACGACCGATGAACCCTTCCAACCTGAACCTGGGTGGAAACTGGTGGCGCTGGTGCTGGAAAAAGAAGCCCGCCGCGCCGGCATCAACGCGCCCGAAACGGCTTCATGAACGGGTAAACCATGTCCTACGACCGGTTTGAACCTATGCCACGCGGGCGGCGGCGCCGTCGCCCGCGTGGCGGTTTGCGCCGCCACATCCTTGAAGCCATCGCACACGGCTTTTTGGCGTTTAGCCTGGCCGTCAATCTGCTCGTGCTTGTGCTCTTCTTTTGGGTCTGGCCGGGGGCTTCCTCTTCCGCATCCACGCCCCCATCAACGCCGCTGGTCATCGTCAGCGCCTACACCCCGACCCCGGCATACCCCCCCACGCCACTCCCAACCGCGACCCCTCTCCCTACACCGACGCCCCACGTGCCGCGTATTGGCATCATCGCCGGGCATTGGCAAAACGACAGCGGCGCCATCTGCGAAGATACGGGCTTGCAAGAAGTGGATATCACGCTGGCGGTCTCGCGCAAAATTGTGGCACAACTGCGCAGCGAGGGCTATCAAGCCGATTTGCTCGCCGAATTCGACCCCCTGCTGAACGGCTATCAAGCCGACGCACTCGTCTCGGTGCATGTGGACTCGTGCGTGACGTTTGAAGGAGCCACCGGCTTCAAAGTAGCGCGCGCCGCCACCAGCGTCATCCCCGAAACAGAAGACCGTCTCGTGGCGTGTCTCTACGACGCTTACGAACGCGCCACAGGATTACCCCGCCACCCCGGTAGCATCACCCACAACATGACCGGCTACCATGCGTTTTATCGCATTCATCCACAAACCCCCGCCGCCATTATCGAATTGGGATTTTTGTATCACGACCGCGACATGCTCACGAATGAGCAAGACCGCCTGGCGACAGGGATTGTCAACGGCATCAAGTGTTTCTTGGACAGTCAATAAGCCACACCGCCGCCAAGTTTCATTTTTGCGCGCTCATGCTATTATCTGGCGCAGGTTGTACCGGTGAAACCCATGCCAACAACAAGCACCACAAGGTGAAACCCTATGAAACGTCCGGTTGAACAAACCGAAGTAGCGGCTTGGTTGGTCCATGTCGTCTGGCTGATGGTTGTTCTGTTGGTCGCCATTCCCCTGCGCGATACCATTCCCTTCGGGCGCTGGACGATTTTGGGGGCGTTGGGCGCCCACCTCATCGCCTTGCTGACGCTTGTTGTGCCCCGCTTGCCCGCCCGTCGCGGGCGCGAGCTCGCCTTTCTCGCCGACGGGATTTTGCTTCTGCTGGTGTTGCACGTCGCCCAAGGCACACTCGCCAATGTGCTTGTCATGCTCTCGCTCGCGCCGGCGTTCTGGCTGGCGCGCCACTTTGAAGCGCGCTACGGCTTTGCCGCCCTCGCGCTGCTCGCCCTGCTTGACCTCACATTGAACCGTCTGCCGCAAGGCAATGAAGCCATCGTCAGCATCGGTGTCTGGTGGCTGGGGGTGCTGGTGCTCTTCCTGGTGCTGGCATGGCATGAACTTCTGCTCGGCGGCATCGGGCAACTCTCGGCATCCAACAATGTGGATGATGAAATCGGCGCGAACGCCGTCACAACGCTCACCGAGCAGTTGCCCACGCTCTCAGGTGTCGGGCCGATTATCGAAGCGGGCTTGCAAAACGCCGCCAAAGTGCTCGAATCGGCCTACGGCGGCACAGTCCGCGCTATCGGATTCACCTTCAGCCCCACAGACGTCAACCAATTGCTGGTTGTCGCCACCCACAAAATCGAAGCCACGTGGTTTGGGCGGCGCGTCCAATTCGCCTCCCTGCAAGAAGCCTTCAACACGGGGCAAATCCAGGTGGTGCAAGCCGACATCGAAGTGGGGCGCGAATTCCCCATGCTGCGCCAGCACTGGTTGCTGGTTGTCCCGCTCTACATGCGGCTCGACGTGTACGGCGTCATGGTCTTTGGGCTGCGCAAACGCCCCAATATCGAAGAAGACCGCGCCATCACCTACGTGCGCGCCCTCGCCAACCTTGTGAGTTTGTCGCTCCACACGCAAAAAATGGCGCTCGAATTACAGCGCAATCGTGAAGAAATTTTGGCGGACGAAGAGGATTGGCGGCACAAAATGGCGCGTGATTTGCACGATGGTCCCGTCCAGCGGGTGGCGGCCATCGCTATGCAAGCCGATTTCATCATGGCGCTGCTGCGCAACCAGCCCGACCGCGCGCCCGAAGAGTTGCAGCAATTGCGCGAAAACGCGCTGCAAACAGCGCAAGAATTGCGCACACTCATGTTCACGCTCCGCCCGGTGGTGCTGGAAACCGAAGGGCTGGTTCCCGCGCTTGAACAGTACGTGAAGCGCCTGCGTGAACAAGACAACCTGAACATCACGCTCTACGCCGACCCACTCCCCAAAATGGACGATACGCTCGAACAAACCGTCTTCGCCATTGTGCAAGAAGCCGTGGGCAACGCGAAAAAGCACGCCAAGGGGGCGCCCATCACCGTGCGCCTCGAACGAACGGCGCGCGGCTTGCTTGTCCAGGTGCAAGATGAAGGGCCGGGTTTCGACGTTGAAGAAGTGCTTGGGCAATACGGGCGGCGTACCAGTTTGGGCATGGTCAACATGCGCGAACGCGCCGAAATCATCAACGGCGTTCTCGACATCGAAAGCGCCCCCGGACAAGGGACAACCGTCAGCCTCTTTGTCCCGCTATGAGCCTGCTTGCCGGCTGGTCGCGTCAGATATGGCTGTTGGTGCTCCTGGTGGGCACACTCCTCGCCCGAAGCGGCGTGCGCTGGCTGTCGCTTGAATTGCGCGGCGCTCCCTCCCGACGTAGCCGCCGCGCCGTCCGGTGGCGTGCGTTCCTGGCGCGTTCGGGCATCCGCACCACGCTGCGGTGGTTGGTCTATGTTGGCATTCCCTACGTCGCGCTCCTCAGCGGGCTTCTGTTCCCGCACGAACTGGGCTTGGTATGGCCGTCCCGTGAAGCGTGGCGACAAACACTCCCACCGCTTGCCGGATTGACGCTTCTCAGCATGGCGGTGTTTGCCCACGCCGCCTCTACCTGGGGCTCCACCACACCGCCCCCTGAAAGCCTGGCCTGGCGCGCTCCCTTTGGGCTTTTCCTCTTCTGGCCGGATATTCTACTGGTACACACCCATTGGGCGTTCTACCGCGCTATCGGGCTGGTTTTTGGAGTCGGGAGCAGCGCCGTAGCGGTTGGAGTTCTGCTCGTGCTGCTTGAATGGTTGCTTGATCCGGCATGGTGGCGGCGCATGCAACGCCCACACCTTGCCCTGCACCCCCTTTTTCGTGTGCAAAGCCTCTTCATTGCCGCAGTCGGCTTTGCGCTCAGTGGGTCCGCCCTGCCGGCTTTGGCGCTCCATCTCCTGCTTGAACCGCTGCTTTTCGGCGGGCTCTTCTTTCGCCCACCCATGTTGGCGTCTCGGCAATCCTCCAATACTTGAAGGCAACGCGGCTTGCTTCTTCCCCATCTCCTTCTATAATGACGTTGCGTTTCCCGACCGGGTACGTGAAGTGCTGGGCCACGTTGCGCCAACACCTACTCAAAGGGCGCGGATTTCCGCAGAAGCGCAGCGAGCGGCTTCGGCCGAGCAATGCGCTGGTTACGCGCCCACCGTGTGTACACGGGTTCGCACACGTCGCCAGCCACACGGCCCGGTGGAGAAACGCCTGAGAGCCACCGGGGGAACCCGTCCGGTGGCTTTCTCGTTTGTCAAGAGCACCATAAAACCACGCCACCACGTGCAATGTCTATTGCCTTTTCCATTGTTTCGTTTTATGGTTGTAGCGTGCATTGAGAAGAAGACGACGGGGTTGCGGAGTTTCTATGCGCACAGAACGAATTGCCGAGGACATTTACATCTTTACAAGTGAAATCTACGCCCACGTGACGGCAACTGCGATTCTGACGGAAGAAGGAGCGATTCTCATTGATACGTTGCCGCTCCCCGAAGAAAGCCGCGAAATGGCCGCTTTTGTGCGCCGGCGAAGTCCCGAGGGGGTGCGCTATGTCATCAACACACACTTCCACGCCGACCACGTCAACGGCACGTACCTCTATCCCGAAGCGCATGTGATTGCGCATCGCCGTTGCCGCGAGTTTCTGCTCACATTCGGGCAAGAGGCGCTCAACGCCGCCAAAGCCGAAAACCCTGCCCTCGAAGAGGTCGAACTGGTGATTCCCAACATTGTTTTCGACCACGAACTCGCCCTTCGCCTGGGCAATCACCTGCTCTACCTGCTCCACTTGCCCGGGCACACCCCCGACAACATCGGGGTTATCATCGAGGGCAATCGTGTGCTCATCGCCGGTGATGCGGTGTTGCCTGTCCCCTACTTCACGTGGGACCCCAACGTGCCGCGCAATGCCTGGGGGGATTGGCAGACGCTCTACCACACTTTGCAGCGCATTCGCGAAATGAACCTGGAAGCGATTGTCCAGGGGCATGGCGACGTGCTGTTGCGGGGCGAAATTCCCTACATCCTCCAAGACCAGATGCAATACCTGGATTGTCTCCATGAAAAAGCGCAGGCGCTTTTGGACGTTGAGGACGTGCGCGCCGCCATTACCGACAGCATTCCCGAAGATTGCGCATTTGATACGGAAGAACGCAAAAGCAGCATCAGCAGTATTCCGCTTGACGGGCTGGTGCGGTATATGCACCAGGCGAATCTGATGCGCATGTATACGGAGTTGAAAGAACAGCAGGCCACTGCCTAGCGTGTTGTTCCGCAAAAACGCACACGCGGCGCTCTCGATGAGCGCCGCGTTTTGCATTCCACCAGCACGCCCCGACGCACAGGGGCGCTCCGCAGCTCAATAGCCGGACACATTGACCAGCGGCTCTTGCATACCGTCCGGGTCGCCTGTCCAATCGTACGTCCCGCTGGCAACCAAAGCCGCCTGCACATCAGCCGGCGAAGCATACGGATGTGTGGCGCGGTAAAGCGCCGCGGCGCCGGCGACATGAGGCGCCGCCATGGACGTCCCGCTCATCACTGCATACCCACCATCCTTGTATGTCGAATAGACGCACACGCCCGGCGCCGTCAAATCAACATCAGCGCCATAATCGCTGAACGCCGCCCATCCATCGTCCGGGGTTGTGCAGTCGGTAGATGTTCCCAATCCGCCCGGCTTCCCATCGTAATCTGCGATGGCTGAAACAGTTATCACTTCATCGTAGCGAGCGGGAATGTAATTGCCGGCATCCGCCGCAAAATTGCCGGCTGCCACCACAAACGTCACCCCGGCGGCAACCGCATTGCAAATGGCTTCATGCAGTCCGGCGTCCGTACACGTCCCCTCTTCACCAATGCCGCTCATGCTCATATTGGCTACGTCTATCCGCCCGGCATGCGCCGCAACCCAATCAACACCACACAGCAAACTCTCGCTCGTCCCATAACCCAAATCATTGAACACCTTGATAGCCCACAAACGCGCACCGGGCGCAACACCCACAACACCAAAGCCGTTATCGCGCGCCCCAATAATGCCCGCCACATGCGTCCCATGCCCGTAGCCGTCGTCAAACTGCCGCTTGGGCCCGCCCAAACAGTTATACCCACCAACCACGTTCAAGTCGGGATGATCAACATCAATGCCGCTATCAATCACCGCCACATCCACATCCACCATGCCCGTTCCGTCCCCCGCCACGACACTGCTCACCGTCGCGCCAATGCGGGCAATCCCTGGTGGCACTGTCTGCGGTCCAGAATCGGTACTGCTCCCACCACCGCCGCAGTTCAAGCGGCACGGTTTCCCTTCCAACACAAAGGTTTGATTGGACAGCACCGCCTTCACCCGTGGGTCGCGTTTCAAGGCTTCGGCGCGCTCGGGGGACATCGTCACCGCAAAGCCACGTACCGCATGGCGATAGACATGCCCCACACGCAGCGCATGCACCCGCTGCATCTCATCAGCCACACGCTCCGCATCCTCGCGCGCATTCAAAATGACGATAAACGAGTTCGGAATCACGCCGGGCGTTCCCGCGTGCACAAGAGGCGTCTGGTGTTCACTCTGCCCAATCAAGAACGCCAACAGCGCCACAATCCCCGCCAACACGCCGCGCCAAACACGTCCGTATAGCATTGCCTGCCCTCCCTTGGTTTCTGCATATGCTTTCACACAAATCGCTTGCAGTGTACTGCGTCGCAGGCGCGGCTCAATGGGAAAAAACTTTTGCTATGCTTTGAGGACTTTTCGCCAATTTGACATACTTATTTTTGGTGCATACGACGCGGAATGTTGGCGTTTTTTTGCGCGGAATGTTCCACGAAATCTTTTTGAAGGAACAAACCCAAGAAGGCTTGCCGTGCGTTCAAAGGCACAATATAATCGCCACTGCCGAACCGGCACAATCGAGATGAACACAAAGAGGTGTTCACAGAAGAAAGGAGAGGGAAACGATGATCGTCCAAAGTGTGCCCGAACTGCTCAAAGCGTTGGAAGGCGTCGTGCAGGTTGACGGCAACCAGGTGAGTGTGCTCGATGAAGCCGCTTTGCCGCAAAAAGCCGAATTGCTCGCCTGGAACGCCGTCTTTGGCGAAGGGCTTGTTCGCGATTATACCCGCTGGCTCCTTTGGGAACTGGGTTTGGCAGTCGGCATCTTGCCCGCTTCCATTCACGACCTCTACATGGCGCGTGGGCGCGGCGAAGTGCCCACCAACTTCACAGTACCCGCCATGAACATTCGCGGCATGACCTTCAACACCGCCCGCGCCGCTTTCCGCGCCGCCACACGTTTGAATGTCGGCGCGCTGATTTTTGAGATTGCCCGCAGTGAAATCGGCTACACCGACCAACGCCCCGCTGAATACCTTTCCGTGCTCATCGCCGCGGCATTGGCGGAAGGTTGGCGCGGTCCGCTCTTCGTGCAGGGCGACCACTTCCAGGTGAGCGCCAAAGGCTACAAAAACGACCCGGAACGTGAAGTCAATGCCGTCAAGCAACTGATTGAAGAAGCCATCCAGGCCGGTTTCTACAACATTGACATTGACACGTCCACACTGGTGGACCTGAGCAAACCTACTCTGGACGAGCAACAACGCCTCAACTACGAACTGTGCGCCTCGCTGACGATCTTCACCCGCTCGCTGGAACCGGAAGGCGTCACCGTTTCGCTGGGTGGCGAAATTGGCGAAGTCGGCGGCAAAAACTCGACCCCCGAAGAACTGGACGCCTTCATGGAAGGCTACACGCGCACACTCGCCGCCCACAACGCCGATATGCCCGGCATCAGCAAAATTAGCGTGCAAACCGGCACGAGCCACGGCGGCGTTGTCCTGCCCGACGGCACGCTGGCACAAGTCAAGGTGGACTTCGACACGCTGGCGACATTGAGCCGCCGCGCCCGCGAAAAATGGGGCATTGGCGGGGCTGTCCAGCACGGGGCTTCTACACTGCCGGACGAAGCCTTTGGCAAGTTCCCCGAATGTGAAACGCTGGAAATTCACCTGGCGACGGGCTTCCAGAACATCCTTTACGACCTCGCACCGCAAGACTTCGTCGCCGAGGTGTACGAATTCATCAAAGCCAACTTCGCCAACGAGTGGAAGGAAGGGCAAACCGAAGAGCAATTCCTCTACAAGACCCGCAAGAAGGCGTTTGGTCCGCTCAAGCGCCAGTGGTGGGAATTGCCCGCCGACGTGCAAGCCACCATGCGCGAGGCATTGGAGAAAAAGTTTGCCTTCCTGTTTGAACGCTTGAACGTGCAGAACACGACCGACCTGGTGGCGCAAGTCGTCAAACCGGTGGTGCAGCACCGCCCGGCGCCCACCAGCGCCCAAACCGAAGCCGACCTGGAAATTGCGTCGGACTTGTCCGACTGAGCCATGCATGCCAACGCAAAAGCGGTGGTCTTTTCAGACCACCGCTTTTTTGCTTCCTCCGGTTGCGGCGTTGCTTCGCTAGATTTTGCGAATCGCCTCGCGGTATTGGTCGGCGGCTTCACGCAAACGCCCCAAACGTCGATAGACATCGCCCAACAACTGGTGCGGTTGCGCCCCCGTCTTCCCTGTGTTGACCCAAAGCAACAAGGCTTCCGCCAATGCTTCGTCCTGCCCACCTTCCTGGTAAATACGCTGGAACAAGCGCAACGCTTCACGTTCCTTGCCCTGTTGCGCGAGATGGAGCGCTTCCATGAGTTCAGGGCTAAACGTGCCTTCAATCGCCCACGTCATGCTTTCGGCTTCTGCGGCTTCCACGGCGGGTGTTGCACTTTCCTCTTCGCCCTCAATCGGCGCAGATGGCGGCTCGCGCAAATCGCCAAGCCAGTCGGTGTGTCCCCGCTCTTCCGCCGGCTCCTCCTCAATGGGCGGCACGTCTTCCAAACCGGGTTCTTCCTCAACAACCGCGGGCGTCTCCGCTTCTTCGGCGGGCGCTTCCGGCGCAACCGGTTCGGGCGTGGGCGTGAGGGCTTCGGCAGGCGGCGCTTCAACGTCGGCGGTCGGTTCCGCCGGCGCGGGGGCTTCCGCCAACAGCGCCTCGGTCGCCTCGCGCAGGTCCGCACGCCAATCCGCGGCGGGCGCTTCCGGCACAACCGGTTCGGGCGTGGGCGTGGGGGCTTCCGCAGGCGGCGCTTCAACGTCGGCGGTCGGTTCCACTGGCGCGGGGGCTTCCGCCAACAGCGCCTCGGTCGTCTCGCGCAACTCCGCGCGCCAATCCGCGACGGGTGCTTCCGGCGCAACCGGTTCGAGCGTGGGGGCTTCCGCAGGCGGCGCTTCAACGTCGGCGGTCGGTTCCGCCGACGCGGGGGCTTCCGCCAACAGCGCCTCGGTCGTCTCGCGCAACTCCGCGCGCCAATCCGCGGCGGGTGCTTCCGGTGCAACCGGTTCGAGCGTGGGGGCTTCCGCAGGCGGCGCTTCGACGTCGGCGGTCGGTTCCGCCGACGCGAGGGCTTCCGCCAACAGCGCCTCGGTCGTCTCGCGCAGGTCCGCACGCCAATCCGCAGCGGGCGCTTCCGGCGCAACCGGTTCGGGCGTGGGCGTGAGGGCTTCCGCAGGCGGCGCTTCAACGTCGGCGGTCGGTTCCGCCGGCGCGGGGACTTCCGCCAACAGCGCCTCAGTCGTCTCGCGCAGGTCCGCACGCCAATCCGCAGCGGGCGCTTCCGGCGCAATTGGTTCGGGTGTGGGGGCTTCGGCCTCAGCCTCAGCCAACCGCAACGCTGCTTCCCACGCTTCAACCACTCCCTCTGTTTCCGCCCGCAACGCAATCAACCATTCCGGCAGGGTGGAAAGATCGGGCAGTTCAACCGGTTCCAGGGCTTCAAATGCACGCGCGACAGCATCTCGCATGGCCTCTTGCAAGTCCTGCTCATCGGTTGCCGGCGGTTCATCAACAATCTCAAAACCGACAACCTCATCGCCGGGTTCTTCGGGGTACTCAATTCCCAAGTCGTCCAGCGAGATGACCTCCGCTTCTTCTTCGGTCTGCTCACTCGCTTCAAATTCGTCCAAAAAAGAAAGGTCTTGCGGCTCTTCGGCGCTTTCCAGCGTCTCGTCCCAGGGGGCGGTTTGTTCGGCTTCCCAGGCGGCAAGCACGGCATCGGTCTCGCGGCGCAACGCAATACGCCAATCTTCCGACGGCGCCACTGTTTCTGTCGCACCGCCAAAGATGTCTTCTTCCAGCGTTTCATCAAACAAGCCGACCGTCGCAAACCAGTCGGTGGTCTCTTCGGAAGCGGCTTCCTTCTCTTCTTCCTCAGCGCCTGGGAGCGGCACAACAATTGTTTGCAAGGGAATCACGCTGTTGGCGCCAAACAACCTGTGCGCCATGCGTCCTTCCGGGTCGAGCATACGCGCGCGTTCCAGATACTGAGCGGCGCGGTTCGACTGGCTCTCTTCTTCCCAAAACTGCCCCACAATCAAATTGGCTTTGAGAGCGTTGGGCAGTTCGTTCAACACTTGTTCCGCTTGCTGGACGGCCTCTTTGCGATAGCCCGCATGCCAGTACGCTTCAGCAAGCGCAACGCGCAAATCCACGCGGTCGGGGTCGTCTTCAAGGTCAATGCGGAGTTCCTGGATGGCGAGTTCATAGCGCTGATTGCGCAAATGGACGCGTCCGAGCGCCGCATGGTTCATCTTCAAACGCCCCGGACGCCGTCCGGTATGCTGTTCGTACAAATTGCGCAGTTGTTCGCGCACATAGACATTGTTCGGCTGCAATTCAAACGCGCGCATCATGTGCCAGATGGCTTCGTGGAGCAGATTGCGCTCTGCGTAGATAAGCCCCAGCCCGGCGTAGGCGATAAAATCCTCGGGGTCGGCGCTGAGTACGCGGCGAAAGAGGTCAATGGCGTCATCATGCATGCCTTTTTCCAACGCCGCTTGCGCCAACAGACGATACGCAGGGAGATAGCGCGGGAACAACTGCAAAACATGTTGCGCCCAAACAATCGCCTCATCGTAGGCTTCTTGTTCCAGAAACTCATCTACTTTTTGCACATACTCCGAAAGGGGCAGTTGCTCCATGCAGAATTCCCCCGGTCTTTTTGCTCATTTTCGGTCATTTGCATGCGTATGGCTTTTTGTATTGTGCCAGTAGGCTGACCTCTTGTCAACGTTGTTGGGCGGCAAAAAAGAGAAAGCATTGACCAAAGAGGCGCTCTGTTCTATGATACAAAATGCGACAACAAACATTCCGACTTCTATTTGATACTTTGACTCATCCCGCTGCGTGGCAGCGATAACAAGGAGTAGAGCCTTGACAACCGAAAATACGTTCCTGAGCGGCTATCCGAAGACCGTCCCAATTCGGCGTGGGCAACATATCGTCATCCGCCCAATGCGCGCCGATGATACCGAAGGGTTGCGCCAACTGTTCGCCGATGTGGATGAAACCGAGTATCGCGTTTTACGCGACGACGTCTCCAATCCAGACGTGATTGCCTCGTGGACGGCAAACATCAATTTCGATGAAGTGATTCCGCTGGTTGCTGAACTGGATGGGCGCATTGTTGGCGATATTCGTTTGCATCGCCAACGGGTCGCGCCTTATGAAAAAATTGGCGAAATCCGCTTCTACGTTCATCCGCGCTACCGCAAACGCGGCATTGGCAAAGCCCTGGTGCGCGAAATTTTGCAGATTGCGCGTGCGGTGGGGCTGGAAAAAATCGTCGTCGAGTTTTATGTCGAGCATCGCGGGTTGATTACAGCCTTCGAGCGCATGGGGTTCGAGCGTGAGGCGATTTTGCCCACGTACCAGGTGATTGTGCTGAGTTATGACCTGACACGTACCCCCGAACCTGAACGCCCGCCCATTGCGCACGCCGACCATTTGCCGCCCTTGCCGCTCTGGCCGGATCGCCGCTTCTTTGGCATGACGCCTGAGCGGTATCCGGAACGGCTCAACCTGTGCGAAATTTTGCTGGACGCCGTAGTACAAAGCGCATGGGCGGAACGCCCGGCGCTCATCACCGAAACCGAAACCATCTCGTATGACCTTCTGCTGCAAGAAACAACCCGCCTTGCGGGCGGCTTGCGTTCGCTTGGCGTTCAGGAAGCCGACCCGGTCCTGATTTACTTGCCGAACATTCCGCAAGCCGTCACCGCCAATTTTGCCGTGCAACGCTTGGGCGGCATCAGCGTGCCCGTCCCGCCCCAGCTTTCGCGCCGCGAAGTAGGGTACATCATTCGCGATAGCGAGGCGGGGGTAGCTATCACCACCGCCGACCTTCTGCCTGAGCTGTTGCGCGCCCGTGGCGCTGAAAAATTGCACCACATCGTTGTTGTCGGCGGCGGCAACGACATCCCCGAAGGCCCGCGCATCGTGCGCTACGCCCACCTGGTGGCGCGCAGTGCCGCAGTAGACCCCGTGCGCCGCAGTGGGCAAGAAGTGGCGCTGTTGCTGTACACGTCGCGCGAGGATGGACGCCCCAAGGGGACGGCACACCTGCTTGAAGAAATCCTCAGCGTCGCCGACATCATGGGCAAGCATCTCTGGCATGTCAACGAAGACGACGTGCTCGCCAGCCCGGCGCCTTTGGGATTGGGGCAAGGGTATCTGACATGGGGCATCATTCCTTATCGCTTTGGCGCCGCGGCGTACCTGTTGCCCGGTCTCGATGGGCAAGCGCTGGCGAACGCCATTCGCCAACACCCCATCACCATCCTGAACATGGTGCCAACCGGCTATCGCCGCCTGCTCGAACTCGAAACGCTGACCGAAGACGACGTGGCAAGCCTGCGGCTCTGCATTGCTTCAGGCGAGGCGCTGACCATTCACACGTACCGCGCTTGGTACGAACGGTTCGGCTTCCCCATTTTGGAAGCCTTTGCGACCACCGAAATGCTGGGGCAATTCCTTTCCAACGCGGTCAACATGCAACCCAAGCCCGGCTCATTGGGGCGCGTGGTCCCCGGCTATGAAGTGCGCATTGTGGATAAACATGGCCGCGAACTGCCCGATGGCGAAATCGGCTTTTTGGTGGTGCGTGGTCCCAGCGGCACGCTCTACTGGAACGACCCGCAAGCGCAGGAGCAGAGCGTCTGGCACGGGTGGAACGTGGTCGGCGATTACGCCTACCGCGATGAAGATGGGTACTTCTGGTACGTCGCGCGGCAAGACGACCTCATCAAGAGCGGCGGCTTCCGCATTGACCCGCTTGAAGTGGAGTGGGTGTTGCGCGAGCACCCCGCCGTGGTGGACGCCGCCGTCGTTGGTCTGCCAGACCCCATTCGGGGGCAAGCCGTGCACGCCTTCGTTGTGCCCAAGCCCGGCGTCCAGGCGGATGACGCCCTCGCGCAATCTATTTTGGAAAGCCTGCATGGTCGGCTTGCCGAATACAAAATTCCCACCTCGTTGACGTTCATCGAGTCCATTCCTCGTGGACCTGATGGCAAATTGATTCGCCGAATGTTACGCGAACGGGTACGGTTAGGCCATGATCGAATTCTCTAACTCACTCTTCAACGACCTGGGACCGATTGACAAAGTTCTGGGCGCCATCGCCCTCTGGGTAGTGGGCATGTTCGTGGTGTACTACGTGTACACCTACGTGCTCCCGGTGTTGCGTTCGCGCGCCCGCCTGATCCCCTTCCTCAAACGCATGAGCCACATGCTCATGGAATATGCGTTCATGTTCTTCCTGATTTTCCTTTTCATCTACGGGCTGAACACCGTGGTGGGCGTGCCCCTGCCGGGCGACATCGCCGCCGAACTGGGGCTACGCGACCCCAGCGGCGCAGCCCGCTCACTCATGGACGCGCTGCGCAATTTCAGCCCGCGCCCCACCATCTTGCTGGTACTTCTGCTCACCGCGCTCTTGTCCCTCTGGTTCGTGCATACTGTGCGCAGCCTCGTTGCGCGCCGCCGCTCTGGCTCGTAAGCATACGCCGCACGCGTCATCAGGGCACGGTTGCATACCGTGCCCTTCTTCATTTCTCCGAATACCCAAACAAACGTATGATTGGCCTACCAAACAAGAATCAACCAACAACGCCAAGAGGAGACCGCTGTGCGCGCTTTATTGCTCGACCTGGACGATACGCTCTTGCTCAACAGTGTGGACGCCTTTTTACCCCGCTACTTCCGCGCCCTGAGCGCCGCCTTTGCCGACCTGGTACCGCCGGAACGCTTTCTCGACACCTTGCGCACCGCCACCATGCAAACCATCGCCAATACCGACCCCACCCGTACCAACGCCGAAGTCTTTTGGGAAGCGTGGGAACATCTGCTCCCCGAACTGCGTTCCCAACGCGATGAAGTGCGCCGACGCACCGAACACTTCTACCGCGAGGTGTTCCCCACGCTGAAAGGCGATACACGCCCCGTTGAAGGCGCGCGCGAGGTGATTACCTGGGCGAAAGAGCAGGGGCTGGCGGTCGTGATTGCCACCAACCCCATTTTCCCCATGGCGGCGATTCGCGAACGCTTGCGCTGGGCGGAACTGGACGACCTCGACTTCGACTTGATTACGTCCTACGAAAACATGCACTTCACCAAACCCCAACCGCACTACTACCGCGAGATTGCCGACGTGTTGGGCATCACCCCCGAAGAGGCTGTGATGGCGGGCAACCACATCACCAACGACCTCGTCCCGGCGCACGCGGTGGGCATGCGCACCTTCCTGGTGAATCTTGCGCCTGTGCGCGACGCCCCCTTCACCCCCGACGGCGAAGGGGATTTGTTCGCACTGCGCGCATGGCTGGCGCAACACCTGGCATGAGGGCATCCACCATGAGTGTATCCTTTCTGATTGAAACATCGCACCTCACCAAACGCTTTGACGGCGTCACCGCCGTGGAAGACCTGAGTCTCCACGTCAAACGCGGCGAAGTGCTGGCGCTGCTCGGACCCAACGGAGCGGGGAAAACAACCACCATCCGCCTGTTGCTGGGGCTTTTAGCCCCCACCGAGGGCACAGTCCACGTATTGGGCTACGACATGCGCCGCCGAAGCCAAGCCGAGCAAGCACGCGCCCGCGTGGGGGTGCTCACCGAGACGCCCGGTCTCTATGAAACCCTCAGCGCGCTTGAAAACCTGCGCTTCTTCGCCGCGCTCTACAACGTGCGCAACGCCGAGAGCGCCATCGAAACCTACTTGCGCCTGGTGGAATTGTGGGACCGCCGCCATGAGCGCGTGGGCACATTCTCCAAAGGAATGCGCCAGCGGCTGGCATTGGCGCGCGCCCTGCTCCACGAACCCGACATCCTCTTTCTGGACGAGCCAACCAGCGGACTTGACCCCGCCGCCACACGTCGCATCCGCGAACTCCTGCTCGACCTGAAAACGCAAGGGCGCACCATTCTGCTCACCACGCACAACCTGGATGAAGCCGAACGCCTTGCCGACCGCATCGCCGTCCTGCGTACACGCTTGCTGGTCATAGACACGCCCGAGGCGCTGCGCTTGCGGCTGTACGGGCGGCGTGTGCGTATCGAATGCTCGGCGCCGTGTCCGCAGGCGCTTGAAATCGTGCAAGCGTTGCCCTTTGTGCGCCATGTCGCCGCTTCATCTGAGAACACGTTGCTTGTGCAAGTCGAATCGCCCGAGGAACAGAACCCCGCCCTCATCGAAGCGCTGGTACAAGCAGGGGCAAAAATTCGCTGGGTGGAAGAAGACCGTGTCTCCCTTGAAGACGTGTATCTGCAACTGGTTGGTGATACAGAGGAGGAAGCGGTATGAGATGGCACTATGTCCGCGCCGTCCTCACCAAAGAATGGCACGAACTCGCTCGCCAGCGCATGATCTGGTCGGCTATGCTCATCCCCCTGCTCGTCACAATGGTGATTCCCATCATCACCGTGCGCAGTATGGGCGCCGAAGAAGCCCTCGACCGCGACACGGTCGAACTCGTGAGCCGTTTCACCGCCGCCATCCCCGAACTGGCCGCCCTCTCGCCCGATTTGCAGGTCGCGGTCGTCATGTTGCGCATGTTCAGCATGATGTTCCTGCTCATTCCCGTGGTTGGGGCGCTCAACATTGCCACCTATGCCATTGTGGGCGAAAAGCGCAACCGCACCCTGGAACCTGTGCTCACCACGCCCATCCGCCCGCAAGAACTTCTGCTGGGCAAAAGCATAGCGGCTGTTGTCATTCCCATGCTCACCACCTGGCTGGGCTATGTGCTCTACATTTTCATCATCACCTTCTTCCTGGACGCGCGCCTGCGCCCCTACCTGCTGGACACCGCCAGCCTGCTCATGATTTTTGTACTGGCGCCCTTCGTGGCGCTGTTTGGGCTGGGCGGCGGCATGATTGTCTCCACACGGGCAAACGATGTGCGCGCCGCGCAACAAGTCGGGGGGCTGGTGGTGTTGCCGGTGGTGGCGCTCTTCGTGGGGCAAGCGCTGGGCTGGCTCATCTTCGATACGTGGCTCATGCTGCTTGCGATTGCCGGCGCAATCGTGCTCGACATTGTGCTGTTGGGCATCAACGTCGCCCTGTTCGACACGGAGCGCATTTTGACACGCTGGACGTAAACGCCAACAATTCTCAGCATCGACCCACATCAGGAAAGAAGCCGAACAGACCATGAGGACGATGAACGAAGCCAACGAACTCGCCCAACTGCTCAACATCGTATGCAGCGCCACCGTCGAAGCCATACGCGACGATGATACGGCACGCCGCGAAGCGCTGGCGGAGCAACTCGACACGCTGCGCGCCGACATCCGCGACGAATCACCCACGGTGGCGCACTTTTTCGGCGTGCTGGCAGCGTGGCTGCGCGGTACACTCCCCGACGACGCGACCATCCGCGCGCTGCCCACACCCTTTGCGCGCGCCCTACGCCAAATGCTGCGCGAAACCGGCGCGCCAGCCCCCGCGCCGGAAGCCCCCATCAGCCAGCAAACCCTGGCGCAACTGGTGGCCGCCGTCGTCGCCGCCGCCAAGCACAAAGACCCCGAACCAGCCCGCAAACTCGCCGCAACCATCATCAACATCGAAACCCAACTGCCCGATTCAGCCCGCGCCGACGCATTGCCCTTCTTTGAAAACTTGCGCGCGCTCCTGGGCGGCGCCGACGCCCGCACCCTGCCGCCCCCCGCCGCCGAACCCTACGCATCAGTCTGGCAAACCGTGCTCTACCTGGTGAGTGTCGGCGAGGATATGAACACCGTCGCGCGGCAAGCCCTGCTGGACCGCCTGATTCACAACACGCAATTTGTGCGCCGCAGCGGCGATGAAACGCTCGCGCAGCAACTGGCAACCGCTTTGCTCGACGTTCAACGGAGCGCCGCCGAGCAAAACGCCAGCGACATCGCCACGCTTGTCGCCGCCGTGCGGGCGCTTTTGCTGGGCTACGACCCCACGCCTTACGCCGAAGCCCTGCAAGGCGACGTGCGCGACGCTTGGGAGCGCATTCTGGCGGAAAACGCTTAGTGTCTTTTTCACACTTACTTGACAGGATACGCAAGAGTCGCCACAATAAAAGCGCCGTACCGACCCGACCAGGACAATCAAGGAGGAGGCGGCTATGAGCATCCAATTTGTTCCCGGCGAAACCGTCGCTGTGCCCGAAATTGCGTTCAAAGAACGTGTTGAACTCCCCGCCGACAAGACGGCGCTCATCATCGTGGATATGCAAAACGATTTTGTGAAAGAAGGCGGCACATTGGTCGTGCCCGCCGCGATTGAAACGGTGCCCAACATCCAGCGCCTGCTGGAACGCGCGCGTAGCGCCGGCGTCAAAGTCGTCTTTACGCAAGACACGCACTTCGACGGCGACCCTGAATGGCAAATCTGGCCGGAACACTGCCGCGCCAACACGTGGGGGTGGGAAATCATCGAAGAACTCAAACCGCAAGAGGGCGAACTCATTTGCCAGAAGAACCGCTACGATGGCTTCTACGGCACCTGGCTCGACCACTTCTTGCGTGTGTGGGGCGTTGAAAACGTGGTCATTGTGGGCACGGTGTCGAGCATCTGCGTGTTGCACACCGCCGCCTCGGCCGGCTTGCGCTGGTACAACATCGTTGTGCCTGCTGACGGCGTCTCGGCGCTGAACGACTTTGACCAGGCGCTCACCTTGCGGCAAGTCTCCTGGCTCTACACTGGGAGCGTCACCAAAAGCGTGGATGATATTGCGTTTACGTAAGTACACCCAAGCGTCAACGCATCTCAATCATGAACGGCATCGGCTGGTCAAGGGGATGAGCCTTCCCCTGACCAGCCACCAAGAAGGAAGGTTGTTGCCATGTTAGCATTCGTACTCAGTGGCGGAGGTAATCGCGGCGCGTTGCAAGTCGGAGCGCTGCAAATTCTGCTCGAAGCGGGCATCGTGCCCGATATGCTTGTGGGCACATCTGTGGGCGCGGTCAACGCCGCCTTCCTGGCAGTAGACCCCACTCCTCGCGGCGCGTATCGGCTCGCCGACATCTGGCGGCGCGTCCGCAAGGATGACCTGTACCCCGGCACACACCTGACGGCGCTCTGGAACACCATCCGCGGGCGCGAGGGGCTCTTTTCCAACGCCAACTGGTTCGCCTTCTTGCAGAAGCACACACCCGCCAAGCGCTTTGGCGACCTGCGCATCCCCGCCTACGCCGTCGCCACCGACCTGGAAACAGGGCGGCAAGTTGTCTTTGGCGACAACCCGGACGACCCCATTGTGGACGCGCTCATGGCGAGCACCGCATTGCCCCCTCTGCACCCCCCTTGGGTGTACGAAGGGCGGCGCTTGATTGACGGCGGCGCGGTGGCCGACTTGCCCGTGCGCGTCGCCATTGAGCGAGGCGCAACGGAGATTATCGCGCTCAACCTGGCTAACCCCCACACGCCCGGCGAACAACTGCGCTCACTGGTAGGCATCATGAACCGCGCCGTCTCGGTGTTGATTTGGCGGCACGTGGAAGCCGACCTGGAACACGCCGCCATGCTGGGCAATGTGCGCCTGCGCACCATTGACCTGCGCGTGGAAATGACGCTTGCACCGTGGGATTTCAGCCAAACCTCGCGCCTGATTGCCGAAGGGCGCAATATCACCCGCCGCGCACTCGAAGCCGACCCATACCAACTCACCCCACCTCAGCAACGCCTGCGCGACCGTCTCGCCGAAACGCTTTCCGTCAAGACGGCAAGCATGTTCCGCAAAACAACCGCCTGGATGCGGCGCAACGCGGCTTCTTCGCCGGAGACGCGCAACGCACGCCCCTGATTCGTTGCCATGTGGACGCGTTTTTTCATCTACGGCATGCTGGGATGGTGTGGTGAAATTGTGTGGACGGCGCTGCACGACAAGGTCAGCGGCTACAATCGCCGTTGGGACTTGCGCGGCACAACCTACCTCTGGATGTTTCCCATCTACGGCTTGATTGCCCCGCTGTTCGAGCCGGCGCACAATCTGCTGCGCCCCTTGCCCTGGGGCGTGCGCGGGCTGGCGTACATGCTGGGGTTCTTCACCGTGGAGTACGCCAGCGGCTGGCTGTTGCGCCGCCTGACCGGCGCATGCCCCTGGGATTACAGCAAACGGGCACGCTGGCACCTGCACGGGCTGATTCGCTTCGATTACGCCCCCGTTTGGTTTTTCGTCGGTCTGCTGCTGGAACGTGTGCATGACATGCTGGTGCTCCTCACCCCCGCGCTGCAAGAAGCAGTGCGCGCCGTCTGGTAGCCGCACGCCCCTCTCTGCACAGAAGCGCACCGCTTGCCCCCCCGGCGTGCCCTACGCCAAAGCACGCTTCACCCACACCCCACGCGCTGGAATTTTCCCAATGTGTGTTATACTTTGAGGCGCAAACCCAATCGAAGCCAAAGGAGCGCGGCCTTGTTTGTCAATTCCGTTGCCGAATTCATCGCTGTTGCCATCGCGGTTGTGCTTGCGATTACGGTGCACGAATTTGCCCATGCGTGGGTTGCCGACCAGATGGGCGACCCCACACCACGCCGCGAAGGGCGCGTCACGCTCAATCCGCGTGCTCACCTCGACCCGCTGGGCACGCTTTTGTTCTTCATCGCCGGCTTTGGCTGGGGGAAACCCGTCAACAGCAACCCGCGCTACTTGCCGGGGGGCGTGCGTGGGCTGGCACTGGTGGCGGCGGCGGGACCGCTCTCGAATATCGTGCTGGCGATTCTGTTCGCTCTTCCCTTGCGCCTGGGCGTGGTTGACCTCGCCACGCAAGGGGGGCGTCTCATTCCCAGCCTTGGCTTGATATACTGGAACGTGATTTTACTCAACGTGGTGCTGGCGGTTTTCAACCTCATTCCGCTTGCGCCGCTTGACGGCTCGAAGGTGTTGGCTTTTTTCATCCCGCCGGCGTGGATGCTCCAGTACCAGCGCATTCAGGAGATGGGGCCATTGTTGCTGTTGGTGTTGATTTTCCTGCCCCGTTTCATTGGGCTGGACATTCTTGGCATGCTCATCAGCCCGCCCATTCGTCTCATTCTCACCCTGTTGCTTGGGTAGCCTATGAACCGGGCGCGCTGGCTCTATCGCATTCAGCAAGTGGTTCGCCACCTGCTCGATCGCCCAGCGGCGGACGATGACGCCCTGGCAGCCGCCCTGCTGCCGCCGCCGCTCATGGCGCTGTTTCGGGGCATGTCGCCCAGCGACCAGGCGCACGCCGCGCGCGTCTGTCGGGCGTTGATGCGACAAGGCTACGATGACCCCATTCTTCTGCAAGCCGCCTTGCTGCACGATGTCGGCAAAGCCGGGGGCGTGCCGATTGTCTACCGTGTGCTCTACGTCTTGCTGAAACGGTTCGCCCCCCGCCTGCTGGAAACGCTGGCAGACCGCACGGCGCCGGTTGCGCGCTGGCGGCAACCGCTGGTACGATTAGCCCACCACCCGGCAATCGGCGCCGAGATGGCGGCGCACGCCGGCGCTCACGCCGATGTGGTCGCGCTCATCCGCGCCCACCAGGACGGGCGCGAGTGCCCGCCACACTTGCACGAACACCTTGCCGCTTTGCAAGCGGTAGATGACGCGAATTGAATGTGCGAAAGGAGCAAAGGCGCATGAGTCAATTGAAAGTGAGTATCATCGGAACGGGAACCATTGGCACCTCTTTGGGGTTGGCGCTGAAAAACAGCCAGGCGTCGGTCGAAATCACCGGACACGACCTTGAACACGAACACGCCGGTCAGGCGCTCAAAATGGGGGCGCTTGACCATACCCACTGGAACTTGCCCAAAGCCGTTGAAGGCGCCGACCTCGTCATTCTGGCAACGCCGTTGTCGGCAATCCGCGAAACACTGTTGCACATTGCCGAAGACCTGCGCCCCGACGCGGTGGTGATGGATGTTGCCGAGTTGAAAAAGCCGGTGCTGGCGTGGGCGACGGAATTTTTGCCCGATACGGTGCACTTCATCAGCACGAACCCGCTGGTGTCCGTGCCTTCTCGTGGTCCGGCCGGCGCCTCGGCGACACTTTTCACAGGCAAACGCATTGCCCTTGTGCCGTCGGCCAACGCCAAGAGCGCCGCCCTTGACTTGGTCACAAACGTTGTGCAGGTCATCGGGGCTGAACCGCTCTTCATCAGCGCCGAGGAAAACGATTCGATGGTCGCGGCGATGCGCCAAATCCCGCTCATGCTCAAAGTGGCATATGGGCACCGGATCTTTACTTCCCCCACTTGGCGCGAAATGCGCGAGATGGTGGACCAAACGTTTGCGGCGTTCACGGCATTGCCGACCAACGATGTGGAAGAACTGTACACGCTGCTCTTCTCCAACCGCGCCGCCCTGCGCCATTGGGTGAACGCCTTGCAAGACACGTTGAGCCTGTTGCAAGCCTTCCTTGAAAGCGACCCCGTTGAGGAACAAGAGCAACACGAGCGCCTGCGGCAGATGATTGCTACACTTCTGGAACAACAAGAGCAATGGGATACAGGGGTTGAACAAGAGGAAGTCGAGCGGTTTGACACGGCTATGCGGCAAGCGAAAGAAATCACCAGCCTGGAACAACTCTTGTACGGGCGGTTCTTCCGTCGCCGCCGCAAAGATTGACGCCCCCGCTGAGGAACACGCAAAGCACCACAAACAGCCCCCGCGCGGGGCTGTTTTGTTTCACCACTCTTCGACCCGCGGCAAGTAGCCCGCACGGCGCAAAGCCGCAATCAGGTCGTCCACGCGGTCTTCATCCACCACCACCGTGCGGCGGTTGAGCACTTCGCGGATGAAGGGGCGCAGATGCGGCAATCGGCGCACCTCTTCCAACAACTCCGGGCTATCCACTTCCAGCAGAACAACGCGGCGCACACGCATACGCCCGAAGCCGGCGACCCACGCCCAAAATTGTTCTTCCACTTCGGGCGGCAGGGCGTTGTCGGCGGTGTGCCGCAAGAAGGCGATAATCCGGTCGGGGTGGCTCCCTTCCAGCAAGACGTTGATGATGCGCTCACGGTCCAGGCGGTAGCGGTGCGGCGGTTCTATCGGCACGCTCAAGCGTTCCAGGTGCAGGCGCTCCCAATCGTCCGCCCCTTCGGGCACAAAAATGGCGCCGTCCGGTTCGATGCGCACCGGGCGACGGGGGGGCGGGGCAGGCAACGCGACGTCGTGCCCCAGGAAAGCCGCCCCTTCGCGCGTGATGCGGAACGCAATAGCCTGCGGGGTTGGCGAATCATCGTAGCCGACTTCGACGATGTTCAGCCATTGCAGAGGGCCACGCAAAAAATAGCGCAACAAGCGCCCTTCCACCTCATCCCACGACTCCCAGCCGCGCAAAAAGCGCCCTGTGCGCGCGTCTCGAATGTACCAGGATTCATAGTCGCCGGTCGGGCGCTGAAAATCGGGGTCCACCCGCTTGACGGCGGCGACAAACGAATCCACGCTCACCCACGTATCCAACGGCACCTGTGCCAACCAGTGCAGGAGACGGCGGCGCGTCTGAAAGGGGTCGTTGCGCCAGCCGGTGCGTTCAAAGCGCAGTTCGGGCACACGCCACAGTTCGTTCCATGTCTGGTCAGCCGCCCACGCCCGTTGCAATGAAAAGAGACGGCGCACGCGCGGTGCTTCGAGCCAGCGGCGCACGCGCGGCAAAGCCGGACGCAGCAATCCGCGGCGGTCGGTTTCGATGAGATGCAACGCACGCAACAGGTGCAACAGCAACCCCAGGCGGCGGGTTTCGCGTTCGTGCCCAATGTGCGGTTCGGGGTAGCGCAGGCGTTCGTTGATACGCGCCAGCACTTCGGGCGGCACATAGCGTCCATCCACCGGCGGGGCGGGGTTTTGCTGCAATTCGCTGAGTACCACAAACGCGTCTTCCACAAACGCCAAGCCGGCGGCGCGCACATGCGGCGGTTCGGCAACCGCTTCGACCGAAAACTGCACGGGCGGCGTTTCCACCGGCGGCAACAGCGGCAACAAATCGGATGGAATGTAGCAAATGCGCCCGCGAAATTCGCCCACCACGCCAAACGTGATGTGAATCAGCCCCAAGTACCAGAGCCGCTCCGTCGGTGAGATGGGATGCTCCCATGGGCGCTCGCGCTCCAAACGTCCCGCCCCCAATTCGCGGATGTCGCCGTATTCGCGCATGATGCGGTGCGCGGGGAAAGCGCCCCCTTCGGCAATCAGGCGGTCGAGCACGGCGCGCTCTTCCGGCGTGAGCACGTCCAGCACCCACGCCACGGTTTCGGGATGGGCGATGTGCTCGGCGAGCACGCGCGGCAATTCACTGCGCGGCACGCGGCTGACGTCCAGGTTGTAGCCGGCGGCAATGGCGCGCAGCAAGGGCACCGGATGTTGTTCAAGTGATTCGCGCAAATCTTTGAGCATGGTCTGGTTCTCAGGCGTCGGGTTCAGAAGCGCATGACCAATTTTGCCACGAAACGGCGCAAGCGATAAGCCGGCGGCACCGCCCCCATGTCCACACGCCGCAGGTCGTACATTTCCCACGTGAGCACCTGTTCGCCCCGCCAAAGTTCGATGCGCCAGACCGGTTCGTCCAGGGTGAGGGTGAACCGCCACGCCGGTGTCGCTGCCGACGGCAAGGCGGTGCATGTGGTTTCGTGACGCACGCGCCCCCCTTCCAGAATACGCACGCGCAGGTTATCCAGCGGGTGTGGGGTATCGTTCACCACCCAGACCGTGCCGCGCAAGGTGTCGCCGCGCGCGTAGGCAGCGGGCGGCACATCGAGCGCGGGGGCAACGGGAGCGTAGAGCCGCGCCAGACGTTTGAGGGCGGCTTTGGGGCGCCCGTCATGGTCAAGGAGCGCCCACGAGATAGCCGGCCACGGTTCATTGTACTGCCAGATGAGAACGCCTGCGGCTTCCGCTTTGCGGCGGCGCTGATGTTCCACCACCAGTTGCACCCCCCACGCCTGCGCCTGCTGGCTCGCCAGCACCGCCTCTTCGGCGGAGCGGGGCATGCGCCCCCCTAGCCAGGCGCGCACGTACCGCTCGGCTTTGTTCCATTCGCCGTAGCGGCGCACCCAGGCGGGATTGGGGGGCCAAATGGGGGCGTCGGGTTCGGCGCGCCGCCAGGTGTCAAGCGACGGCAAGGCTTGCAAGCCGGCTTCGCTGATGATTTGGGCGTTGTCGGTGGTGTAGGTGGTGAGGGGCGCAAACCCATGCCAAACCAGCCACTGGTGCGATTCGCCGGCGGACGGCGAGGGCGGTTTGAAGGGACGGGTGGGGTCTTCCCGCTGAACAGCGCGCCGCAAACGCTTCACCAGCGGCGCGTTGCGGCGCGGACCGTATTCGTTGCCGGCGCAATAGAGCGCGACCGAGGGATGCCCACGCACCGCCCGCACAATGGCGGCGGCGCTGGTTTCGGCAAGGTCAAGAAACGCGCGGTCGCGCGGAAAGCGGTCGAGGAAGGCGCAGGCGAACGGCAAATCCTGCCAGACGAGCAAGCCCAGTTCATCGCACACATCATAGAAGGCGCGTTTTTCACGCAGACCGCCCCCCCACACGCGCACGATGTTGGCGTTGGCGTCGCGGATACCGCGCACCAGCGGTTCGTAGTCGGCGCGGGTAAGCCGCCCGTAAAGCAGGTCGGCGGGCACCCAATTGACGCCGCGCATAAAAAACGGCGTCCCGTTGACCTGCAAACGCCACCCATCCCACACCAGCCGGCGCAAGCCAAACGTTGTATGCCGGGCGTCGCTTTCGCCGTCGCCGTCGAAAACACGCACATGCAGGGCGTAGCGTGTGGGCGTCCCAATGTCCCACGGAGACCAGAGGCGCGGTTGGGTGATAGGCAACCGCACGGGCACGCGCTGCCGCCCCGGATGCAGGTTGACCACGGCGGTCACGCCTTCCAGCGTCTGCGGTTCGCCCACCACCTGCCAGCGCAGTTCCAGCCGCACACGCTCCGGGCGGGCGGCGTCCAGTTCGAGCCAGGCGCATGGGGCGTTGGGGTTGCCGTCCACCCAGACGTTGCGCAGGTGCACGCTGCCGGTAGTGATGAGGTGGACATCATCCCAAAGCCCGAAAGCAAGCAGGCGCGGGGCGAAATCCCAGCCGTAACTCATCTGGCAACGCACATGCCCCAAGCGCGGATGGTAGGCGCACAGGCTTTCGGGGGGACGGTGCAATCGCCGCGCTATCGGCTTCCAAAGGCGGTCGAGCCACGACCAGCGCGGTTCAGGCCAGGCGTGGGGTCCCCAGAAACGCACGGCGAGCGTGTGGGTGTGGGAGCGTCCATCGCGGGGGAGAAAGGGCGTGAGTTCGAGATGCGCGGGCACAAACTGCCCAATGTGGCGCGTCACGCGGTGCGTGTTCCACCAAACATCGGCTATGTAATCCAGCCCATCGAAGCGCACAAAGGCACGCTGGTGCGGTTCGAGGGCGAGGTCAATGGCGCACGTGTACCACCAATCGCGGGTTTCCACCCAGGCGGCGCGGTGTGCGCCATCGGCAACGTCGGGGTCGGGGAGCAGGTGGTGGTCAAGCAAATCAGCCTGCACATGACCGGGCACCTGCGCCGTGCGCCAGACGGCGACATGCGCCCGGTCGTCGTCGGTGAAAGCGAGCGGCTGGGGCGGCGCTTCACCAAATCGCCAGGCACGCCCGTTGAGGCTCAGGCGTTGGGCGCGGGGTCGCATTCTTCAATGAGCACTTCTTCCATCACATCCCCAACTTCCAGCCTATCCACAACATCCATCCCCTCGATGACCTTCCCAAAGACCGTATGGCGTCCATCGAGGTGCGGCTGGGGTGTGTACACGATGAAAAACTGCGAGCCGTTCGTATTCGGTCCCGCGTTGGCCATGCTGACCGCCCCTCGTTCGTGGCGGTGCGGGTTGCCGCGCACTTCGTCCTCGAACCGATAACCAGGTCCTCCCCGACCGGTACCGGTCGGGTCGCCCCCTTGCGCGACAAAGTTGGGGATGACACGGTGAAACGTAACCCCATTGTAAAAGCCGTCACGCGCCAGAAAGACGAAGTTGTTGACGGTTTTGGGGGCGGCGTCGGCAAAGAGCCGAATGCGGAACGCCCCTTTGTTGGTGCGGATAACCGCTTCGTACTGTTTCGTGGGGTCAATCACCATGTCGGGATAGCGGCGATACTGTTTCATGCCCAGGCTCCATTTCAGGCTTCTTCTTCAAACGGCGAGTGGTCAATGTTCACCACCAGTTTCTTCACCTTCACGCCAACCTGCTCTTCCAGCACTTGGCGCGCCACCTGCTTGATTTCGGCGTCTTTCATGGGAACGTCAATGTTGGGGCGCGTGCGCACAATGAGATAGGCTTCCACGCCGTCGCCCTTGGGCTTCAGCACGGCGTCCACATCCACCACATCATCCAGTTGGTCAATGGCAAACTTCAAGCGGCGAGTCACCGCACTGGCGGACACAACCGTTTCGCCCCCTTCGCTGGAACGCACGGGCAAGAGCACCTCTTTCGACGGCGCGGGGCGCAAATCGAGCACGAGGAGGACAAACGCCACCAACCCTAACAGGAGGAAAAAGCCGCTCACCGTCGCCCGCTGCGACGTTGGGAGTTGCGCCAGCAAGAGAATGAAATCACTCACCCATTGGCGCACAAAATCGGCGACGGGTCCAATCTGCAAAGCCCACACGCCCAGCGCCATCGCCAGCGCGCAAATGATAAAACTGAGCAAAGCCAGCACAGCCAAAAAACGATTGAGCGCATTCATAACCGGTACGCCTCCTGGCGTTCATTGAAGTTCATGTTTTGATTGTATCCCACTTAGGGGGCAAAGCAAGCATACGGCAAAACGCCCTATTTGCCTCTTGGGCGCACTTTCCTACAATGCCCCTCACCTTTGACAACCACACACCGCCCGGTACAGGTGCGCCAGTCGCCCGGATGCGCGGCGCACAATGGAGGAAGACCGGTGAAAGTCCGGCGCTGTCCCGCAACGGTAACACGCCCGCGAGCGTGAAGCCCGATACTCCGCCTGTACCGTGCTCGTGTACCACCTTCGCGGAAAGGGGGGCGAGCGTGAAGACCAATTCGCGCATTTCCCGCCCTTGGGCGGGTTTTTTGTTGCCACACAACCAGCGCGCCGCTGTTGCCCTGGCGGCGCTCCTGCTCGACCAGTTGCTGGGCGAACTTCCCAACCGTCTGCATCCGGTGGCCTGGCTGGGGCGTTTTGCCCACACCCTGGAAACCCGCCTGCGCGCCCGCCTGCCCTCCTCACCCGTGGGCGACATCGCCGCCGGCGCAGTCGCCCTGTTGGGCGTGCTGGGCGTCTCCGTCGGCGCGGCGCGCGGCATCGAACGCCTGCCGCCCCCTCTGCGCACCATCGCCGAAATAGCAGCGCTCAAACAAGCCCTCGCCGCCCGCGCTCTCGACCAAGCCGTCGCCGCTGTCGAAAACGCGCTTCTTGATGACGATTTGCCCCGCGCCCGCCATCTGCTCGGCTGGCACCTCGTCAGCCGCGAGACCGACACGCTCACCGCCACCGAAGTCGCCATGGCGACGGTGGAAAGCCTGGCGGAAAACCTGAGCGACGGCGTGCTCGCCCCGCTGACGTGGTATCTGCTCGGTGGCTTGCCCGCCGCCTGGGGCTATCGCGCCGCCAACACCGCCGACGCCATGTGGGGCTACCGCACCCCGCGCTACGAATGGTTCGGCAAACCCGCCGCCCGCCTGGACGACCTGCTGAACCTCTTGCCCTCGCGCCTCACCGCCCTGCTGCTCGTGCTTGTCTCAGGGCGTCCACGCCACACCTGGCGCACCTGGCGGCGTGAAGCCCGCCACACCCCCAGCCCCAACGCGGGGCATCCCATGGCGGCCATGGCGGGCGCTCTGCGCACCACGCTGAGCAAGCGGGGCGCGTACACCCTGCACGGCGGCGATACTCCGTGCGATACGGGGCACATACGGCGTGCGCGCATGCTGGCGGGGCGTGTGAGAGGCGCGGCAATGGTGTTGATTCTGCTCAGCGTAGTGGTGAAAAGGCTGAAAAATGGTGGCTAGCACCCCACAATAAGCATAAATGCAAGCAAAACGGGAGGAACTATGCCAATCATTATTGAAAATCTGGAGGTTGAAACGCTTCTCAATGCAGCAGCACAACGGAGCGGACGCAAGAAAACTGAAATCATGCGGGACGCTTTGCAACTCTATCTGGCTCATCACTCAACACGCATCCCCTCCCAACAGCGCCTCGCACTTTGGTATGCTTTTTTGGAAGATGAAATCTGGCCGCACATCCCTCAAGAACAACAGGGGCGTGCTCCAAGCAAAGCCGAACGGGAAGCCATTCTGGGATACGGCGAGGAGGGCGCATGATTCTCAACACACCCACCTTGTTCCCATTTTTCCGCTGCTCTGCGTCGGCAACGACTTCGCGCAAACCGACCTCCCACAGGCATGACCCATGTCCACAGTAGCACACGGCGCGCTCGATTACGGTGAACTCGCCCGCCTGGGGCTGACGCCCGACGACGTGCTCGACTTCTCGTCGAACATCAACCCGTTCGGTCCCCCGCCCGCGCTGGTCGCCGCCTTGCGCGAGGCGCTCAGCGCCCCCCTGCTGGCGCGCTACCCCGACCGCGAATGCCTGGCGGTGCGCCGACGGTTGGCGGCGCTCCACGGCGTCAGCCCCGCGCACGTGCTCGTGGGCAACGGTTCCGCCGATTTGATTGCCTTGCTCATGCAGGTGCTGGCGCGTGGGAAGCGCGTGGCGGTGCTTGCCCCCACCTTTGGCGAATACGCCCACGCCGCCGCGCTGGCGGGCGCAACCGTCCACGTAGTGCCCCGCCCCGGCTGGCGCATGACAACCAACGCTACCTTCACCCCAGCCCCGGACGAGGGAGTGGACGCCTGCGCCAAACGGCTGGCGGCGCTCGCGCCCGACATCGTTGTGCTCTGCAACCCCAACAACCCCACGGGCGACTACCTGCCGCCCGCCGCGCTCGCCCACCTGCGCCAAGCCGTCCCCCATGCGCTCTGGCTGCTCGACGCCGCCTACGAAGCCTTTTGCGATAGCCTCTCCCAGCCAGCCGCCCCCAGCGCGCAAACCATCGTCCTGCACTCGCTCACCAAAGATTTCGCCCTCGCCGGCTTGCGCCTCGGCTACCTGCTCGCCTCGCCCGACATCGCGGCGCGGCTCTACGCCGCCCAGCCCCCCTGGAACGTGAACGCCCTGGCGCAACACGCCGCCCTGCTCGCCCTGGACGCCCTCGACTGGCGGGCGCACACCATCGCCGACCTGCTTGTCGAACGCCGCCGCGTAGAAGCCCATCTGCACGCCGTCGGCTGGAGCCCCTACCCCACCACGACCAACTTCCTGCTCTTGCCCGTCGGCAACGGCGCCCGTATGCGCCAACGTCTCCTGGCGCATGGGCTTCTCGTCCGCGACGCCGCCTCATTCGGCTTGCCCCACTGCATCCGCATCGCTGTGCGGCGTCCTGAGGAAAACGACCGCTTGCTCGCGCACCTTGGTTCACCACCCACAACCACCTGAAACGAAAGGAGCATCGTATGGGAGAAGCAGAACGCCAAGCCGCCCGTGCCGCCAAGAAGAAAAAAGGGCTTGTCATCGTGAACACAGGCAACGGAAAAGGCAAAACCACCGCCGCGCTCGGCATCCTCTTTCGTGCATGGGGGCGCGGTATGCGCGTCTGCATGCTGCAATTCCTCAAACATGAAAACGCCTCATTCGGCGAAAACAAAGCCGCGCGCAAACTCGGCATCGAAATCGTGCCCACGGGCGACGGCTTCACCTGGACCAGCCGCGACATGGATGAAACCGTCGCGCGCGCCCTGCACGGCTGGCAACTCGCCCAGCAAAAAATCACCTCTGGCGAATACGACATCGTCATTCTCGACGAATTCACCTACCCCCTGCACTACGGCTGGCTCGACACTCAGGACGTCATCGCCTGGCTGCGTGAGCACAAACCGCCCATGCTGCACCTCGTCATCACAGGGCGCTACGCCCCCGATGCGCTCATCGAATTCGCCGACCTCGTGACCGAAATGCGGCTTGTGAAACACCCGTTCAAGGAACAACAGATTCGCGCCCAGCCGGGCATCGAATTTTAGACAACCAACCCAGCGAGGAATGCCATGCCGCCGTCACGCTATATCCGCTCGCGCGTTCTGCGTCCCGATGGAAAACTCATCAACGTCGTGCACCACCGCGGGCATCTCATGGTCTGCGCCACAGGCTGTTGCTGTGGACATACCGAACGCGGGCATGCGCCCGTGCCGACCGACCTCTACCATACCGAATGGGAACGCCGCAAACTGCGCAACAAAGTCCACCTGACCCAAGGCGGTTGTCTGGGACCCTGCCCGCTGGCAAACGTGGTTTTGCTCATCTTCGACGGGCGTCCCATCTGGTTTCACTCGGTCAATAGCCGCGAGCAAATCCTCGCCATTTTCGATTACATCGAAGCCATGCTCGCCGCCGACGGCTACCTGCCGCCGCCCCCCGACCTCGCCGATTTCGTTTTCGACTACTACACCTGGACGCACGACGGGCGTTTGCTCACGGGCGAAACCACCCCCGCCGCCACACCCGCCGCCTCGGCGCGCCCATCCCACCACCCCGCCGCCGACATCGTCCTGCTGAGCCACGCCGACACCGACCTGCTCACGCTCGCCGCCGCGCGCCCGCTCCTGCCCGACGATTTCCCCAGCGTGGACGCCGTCAGCCTGAACAGCATCAAGCAAGAAGCGCACATGCAGCGGCTGATTGCCGAACGCCTGCACGGCGCGCGCGTCATCATCGTGCGCCTGCTCGGACGCCTCGGCGGTGTGCCCGGCATGCCCCTGCTGGTTGAACACGCCCGCGCCCACGACACCGCGCTCCTCTTGCTGAGCGGCGCCGGCGCGCCCGACCCCGAACTCGCCGCCCTTTCAACCGTTGACCCCGCCTTGCTGGAAAGCGCCGCCGCCTATCTCCACGCCGGGGGACGCCAAAACATGCTGAACCTGCTCCGCTTCCTCGCCGACCACTTTTTGCTGACCACCTACGACTACGAACCGCCGCGCGACCTGCCCGCCCATGGGTGCTACCATCCCACCCACGCGCCCGAAAGCACCCCCACCCCCACCTGGCTCGACCCCGCCCGCCCCACCGTGGGCGTGCTCTTCTACCGCGCCCACTGGCTCAGCGGCAACCTCGACTTTGTGGACGCCCTGGTGCACGCCATCGAAGCGCACGGCGCGAACGCCCTGCCCGTCTTCACCGCCTCGCTCCGCGAGCAAGATGACGAGGGCTTTCCCGCCGCGTTCACCTTCCTGCGCGATGAATGGGGACGCGCCCGTGTGGACGTGCTGTTGAGCACGCTGGCGTTCGCCATGAGCAGCGCCACACCCGCCGCCGACGACCTCGATTGGTCGGCGGAAGCGCTTGCCCTGCTGGACGTGCCCGTGGTGCAAGCCATCCCCGCCGGCGTGAGCAAATGGCAATGGGAAATTGCGCCGCGCGGCTTGAACCCGCTCGATACCGCCATGCACGTCGCCCTGCCCGAATTTGACGGGCGTATCATCGGCGTGCCCATCTCGTTCAAAGAAAAACGCCCCGCTTGCGACGGCGGTTGCTGTGCCGACGCCGCCACGTTCGACGTGACCATCTACGCCCCCGAACCCGACCGCATCGCGCGTGTGGTGGGGCTGGCGCTGCGCCTGGCTGAATTGCGCCGCACCCCGAACGCTCACAAGCGCATCGCCTTCGTGCTGACCAACTCGTCGGGCAAAGCCGCCAAAGTGGGGAACGCCGTTGGGCTGGATTCGCCCGCCTCGCTCATGCGCCTGTTCGCCGCCATGCGCGAAGCCGGCTACACCCTGCACAACCTGCCCCCCGACGGCGATACGCTCATCCACACTCTGCTGGAACGCGGCTCATACGACGAGACCTTCCTCACCGAAACGCAACTCGCGCACGCCGTCATCCGCATTCCCGCTGAGCAGTACCGCCGCTGGTTCGACGACCTGCCCGCCGCCCAGCGCGAGGAAATCGTGCGCCAATGGGGCGAACCGCCCGGCGACGCCTACGTCCACGAGGGGCACATCTGCCTGCCCGCCCTCGATTTGGGCAACGCCCTGGTGGTTCTGCAACCGCCGCGCGGCTACGGCATGGACCCCGACGCCATCTACCACCGCCCCGACCTGCCGCCGCCCCACTACTACTACGCGCTCTACCGCTGGTTGCGCGATGAGTGGCGCGCCCACGCCATCGTCCACATGGGCAAACATGGCACGCTCGAATGGCTGCCCGGCAAAAGCGTTGGGCTTTCCGCCGCCTGCTACCCCGATTCGTTCCTCGGAGATATGCCGCTCATCTACCCCTTCATCTTGAACGACCCCGGCGAAGGCACACAGGCGAAACGCCGCGCCCACGCCGTCATCATTGACCACCTTACCCCGCCCATCACCACCGCCGACGGCTACGGTGAACTCGCGGAACTCATGCAGTTGGTGGATGAATACTACCAGGTCGAAATGCTCGACCCCGCCAAATTGCCCATCATCCAGCGCCAGATTTGGGACCTCATCAAGCGCGCCAACCTCGACCAGGATTTGGCGCTCATCATGCGGCAAGACCACGGCGACCACGTGCACGAGTGGGACCCCACCGAAACCGAGGACGGCACGCCCGTCTCGCTCGCCGAAATGCAAGGGCGCGACGTTGCCCACCTCATTGAAGACCTGGACGGCTATCTCTGCGAACTCGCCGGGGCGCACATTCGCGGCGGCTTGCACATTTTGGGGCGCATCCCCGAAGGCGACGACCTGGTGGATTTGGTGCTGGCGCTCACCCGCCTGCCCAACCTGGACGCGCCCAGCCTGCGCGCCGCCCTCGCCGCCACGTTCGGGCTGGCGCTTGATGAAATGCTCGACACCCTTGGGCGACGCATGGAGAACGTGCCCACGGCGCTCGCCGACCTTGCCGACCGCCCCCTCATTACCGCGGGCGACGTGGTGCAGGCGCTCGACGAACTCGCGCATCATCTGGTCGCCTCGCTCGCCCTGCACAACTTCGACCCCGCCCGCATCGAAGCGGTGCTGGCGGAGACGCTTCCCACACCGCACGAAGACGTGCGCTGCGTGCTCGCCTTCATTTGCACGCGCCTGGTGCCGCGCCTGCGCCAAACCGAAGACGAAATCGCCAATCTGCTCGCCGCGCTTGACGGGCGCTACGTCCCCGCCGGACCCAGCGGCGCCCCCACACGGGGCAACGCCCACGTGCTCCCCACGGGGCGCAACTTCTACGCGGTGGACCCGCGCGCCCTGCCTTCGCCCGCCGCCTGGCACGTTGGGCAAGACCTGGCACGCGAAGTGCTGGAACGCTACCGCCGCGAAACAGGCGACTATCCCGAAGAAGTGGGGTTGAGCATGTGGGGCACCAGCGCCATGCGCACCCACGGCGACGACGTGGCGCAAGCGCTGGCGTTGCTGGGCGTGCGCCCCGTCTGGCATCGCGCCAGCCGCCGCGTGGTGGGCGTTGAGGTCATTCCGCTGGAAGAACTGGGACGCCCCCGCGTGGATGTGACCGTGCGCATCAGCGGCTTCTTCCGCGACGCCTTCCCGCACCTGGTCGCACTGCTCGATGAGGCGGTGCGCGCCGTCATCGAACGCCCCGAACCGCTTGACCGCAACTTTGTCCGCAAGCATTACCTGGACGACCTAGCGCGTCTCATGGCGCAAGGGCTTTCAGCCAACGAAGCCGAACGCCGCGCCCGCTACCGCATCTTTGGTTCAAAGCCGGGCACGTATGGGGCGGGCATTTTGCCGCTGATTGAAGAAGGCAACTGGCAAAACGAACACGATTTCGCCGAAGCCTACGTCAATTGGGGGGGCTACGCCTACACCGCCGACGAGCAAGGCGTGGACGCGCGCGACACATTCCGCCACCGCCTGAGCCACGTCGAAGTGGCGCTCCACAATCAGGACAACCGCGAACATGACATTTTCGACAGCGACGATTATTTGCAGTTCCACGGCGGCATGATTGCCACCATCCGCGCGCTCACGGGGCGCAAACCGCGCCACTACTTCGGCGATACACACGACCCCTCACGGGTGAAAGTGCGCGACTTGCGCGAAGAAGTGTTGCGCGTCTATCGCACGCGCGTGGTGAACCCCAAATGGCTGGAACGCATTCGCCAGCATGGCTACAAGGGGGGGCTGGAAGTCGCCGCCACAGTGGATTACCTCTTCGGCTACGATGCGACCGCCGATGTGGTGGATGATTGGATGTACGAGGAAGTGGCGCAACGCTACGCGCTCGACCCTGAAATGCAACGCTTTTTGCAACAGAGCAATCCCTGGGCGCTTCAAGCCATCAGCGAACGCCTGCTTGAAGCCGTCGAGCGGGGCTTGTGGGCGAACCCTTCCCCCGAAACGGTGGCGGCGCTTCACGCCCTGCACGAACAAGCCGAAACGGTGCTGGAGCACCAAACGGAGTGAGGCGCGATCTGCACGCTGTCAACGCTTCGCCATCTGCTCCATCACTGCCAACACTCGTTCGGGGGCAAGCCCCGTCAGGCAGGGGCGGTCGGGGCAGCCATCGGGAAGCCCCAAACTATGCCCCCGATAGAAGCAGGGCTGGCACGGCAAATCACGGTGTACAACCGCCGTGTGCGCGCCCCACGGTCCCCACGCCCGCCAGTTGGAAGGACCATACACCCCCACGACGGGCACACCCGCCGCCGCCGCCAGGTGCAGGGGACCGCTATCGTTGCCTACAAACAGGTCGGCGCGGCGCAACAACGCAATGGTTTGGAGCAAGGTGGTGCGTCCGCCCAGGTCCACCAGGGGGGCTTGGGCGTGCGTACACACAACGCTGGTGATGTCCGCTGTGGCGTCCACCAAGGCAACCGTGCCGCCATGCCGCGCATACCAGGCATCCGCGAGCGCGGCAAAATGCTCGGCGGGCCAGCGCCGCGCCGTGCTGTACGCCCCACTGCCGGGGTGCATCACCACCAGCGGGCGCGCCCAATGCTGAACAAGCGCCTCCGCCCACGCCTCGGCGCGCTCATCGCATGGAAGCCACAAACGGTGGTCGCGCGTGCGTGCGCCCAGTGTTGCCACCACCGCCAGGTCATATTCGACTTCGTGGCGTGCGCCGAACCCCTCATCGGGGACGCGGTGGGTGAGGAACCAGCCCCGCCCGTTGTCCAGCCCCGCGCGAATGGGCGCACCACTGGCAAGCGCCAGCGCGGCAAATTTCAGCGCCCCCAACGCCGTTGTCAGATGGCGCGGGATGACCAGCGCATCGTAGCGGCGGCGGCGCAGGTCCCACGCGAGCCGCGCCAATGCCCACCAGCCGCGCGGCGACAACAGGGCGCGCGGGTCGTCAAAGGCGTATTTGTCGAACGCCACAATTTCGTCCACGTAGGGGCAATCGCGCAGCAAAAACGCCGAACGCGGCGGCGCAAACAGGTCAATGCGGGCGTGTGGGAACGTTTCACGCAGGGCGCGCAGTGCGGGCGTGACAAAGAGCAAATCGCCCAGGTCGGCGGGTTTCACCACGAGCAGGCGGCGCATTTCAACCACGGTACGCCTCCATCAGCGCATCCCACACGTGGGCGGCGCTGGCGTCCCACGTGAAGCGGGCGGCGTTGGCACGTCCACGAGCGGCAAGGTCGGCGCGCAAAGCGTCGTCTTCCAGCAGGCGGCGCATGGCGTCGGCAATGGCGTTGGTTTCCAGCGGGTTGACGAGCAGCGCCGCATCACCAGCCACTTCGGGCAACGATGTGGTGGTGCTGGCAATCACGGGGGTGCCGCAGGCGTGCGCTTCCAGCACAGGAAACCCAAACCCCTCGAACAGGCTAGGGAAGACCAGCGCCACCGCGCCCGTGTAGAGGGCGGGAAGTTCCGCATCGTCCACGTACCCTGTGCGCACCACACGGTCGCCCAACGCGGTCAGCAGGTCGGCGAAAGCGTCCATGCGCCAGCCGGCCGCCCCCACCAGCACCAACTGCACGTCGGGGAAGGCGGGCGCTGTTTGCGCAAAGGCGTCCAGCACGCGGCGCAGGTTTTTGCGCGGTTGCAGCGTGCCCACATAGAGCAGGTAGCGCCCATGAATGCCGTAGCGGGCGCGTACAGCGGCGACGGCGTCGGGGGGGCGTGGGGCAAAGTGCGCAAGGTCCACGCCCGGATAGACAACACGCACACGCGCGGGGGGGGCGGCGTAGAGCCGCACAAGGTCGTTGCGCGTGGCGTGCGAGTCGGCAAGGATGAGGCGGGCGGCGCGCACATGCCAGCGGGTGGTCAGGCGCAGGTAGAAGCGCTGAAAGCGCGTGTGGGCGTCGGGGAAGTATTCGTAGCCCACATCGTGCACAGTGACGACGCTGGCGGGCGGATGCCACAGCGGCAACACGTGCGCCGGCTCGAAAAAGAGGTCGGGTGGGCGGCGGCGCAGTTCCGGCGCGAGGGCGGTATGTGTCCAGAGGCGCGGGCGCGGCATGACGACCCATTCGGCGTGGGGGGCGGCGGCGCGCAATGCAGGGGGCGGGGGCTGGTCGGTGTAGAGCCGCACACGCCAGCCGGCGCGGTGCGCAAGCGCACTCAACCGCACGACGAGTTCATAGGCGTAGCGTTCGGTGCCGGTACGGCGGGCGCGCAAGGCGCGGCTGGCGTCAATGCCGAGGGTGGTCATCAGTATACCACACCCCCGATACTCAGGCGATTTCAATTCCCAGCACCTCGGCAATCTCCGCCGCGCTGATCGGTCCCTCGCGCAAGATGCGCGGCGTGGGCGTGCTCACATCCACAATGGTGGACGCTATCCCCTCGCGCGCCGGACCGCCGTCCAGCACGAGCGACACACGCCCCTGCAACTGCGCCAGCACCTCTTCGGCGGTGGCGGGGCTGGGTTGCCCTGAAAGGTTGGCGCTGGTGGCGGCAATCGGTCGCCCCAGACGGCGCGCCAGTTCACGGGGCGTCTCGTGGTCGGGTAGGCGCACGGCAATGGTGCGCTGTCCGGCGGTCAGAATGGCGGGCATGCAGGGGCGCACAGGCACAACCAGCGTCAAACCGCCGGGCCAAAAGGCTTCGGCGAGTTTCCAGGCGGCGGGTGAGACGTAGTCGGCGACTTTGAGCATATCGGCAATGTCGCCCAACAACACGGGAATGGCTTTGTCCAGCGGGCGTTCTTTGACCTCATAGAGCCGCCGAATGGCGTCGGCGTTGCCGCTGTCAGCCGCCACGCCGTACACCGTATCGGTTGGGTGGGCAATCACCTGCCCCGCCAGGAGCAATTGCACGGCTTCTTCCAGTGCCTGGGGGTCATCAGCAGGCAAGACGCGCGTTTCCATCGCCATGTTGCCATGCTCTCCTTTCTAGGCTTCGGCCGTCAACCACAAATCGCTGATTTCTACCACACGGTCAAGCCCCGCCAGGTCGCGGTGAAGCACGACCTGCGCATGCGGCCACCGTTCACGCACCAGGCGCGCCACGGCTTCCCCCTGCGCATAGCCGATTTCCAGCAAGAGCGCCCCGCCGGGCAACAACACCGCCGGCGACACCTGCGCCAGCAAGTCCCGAATCAGCGCCAAGCCGTCTGGACCGGCAAACAACGCCACGTGCGGTTCGTAGGTGGCCACATCGGGCGCGAGAATCTCCATCTCGTCGGTGCCCACATAGGGCAAATTGGCGACGATGAGATGCACAGGCGCATCCAGCGGTTCCAGCAGCGAGCCGCGCCGAAAATCCACACGGTCGGCGACGCCATGCCGTTCGGCGTTGGCGCGCGCCACCGCCAGCGCCCCTTCGCTGACATCGGTGGCAATCAGATGCGCATCGGGACGCTCCGCCGCCAGCGTCACGGCGATACAGCCGCTTCCCGTGCCAATGTCGGCAATGCGCGGAGCGGGCACGTCGGCGAGCCGCGCCAGCGCACGCTCCACCAGCAACTCGGTTTCGGGGCGAGGAATCAGCACGCGGGCGTCCACCAGAAAATCACGCCCGTAGAATGCTTTACGCCCGACAATGTACGCGACGGGCTCACCCCGCTCGCGCCGCGCAATGCGCCCCTGAAACGCCTTGAAGGCATCGCGCGCGAGCGTGTCATGCAGGCGGGCAATCAAGCCGGCGCGGGAGACGCCCAACACATCCGCCAACAGCACTTCGGCGTCCAGGCGCGGGGTGGTGCTGGCGTGTTGCAAACGCGCCGCTCCCCATTGCAACGCCTCGCGGACGGTTTTCACGCGTGCTCCTCGGCTTCCAGTTCCGCCAAGCGGCGCGCCTGGTCGGTGGTTGCCAATTCGTCAATGAATTCGTCCAGATCGCCGTCCAGCACCTGGTCGAGTTTGTAGAGCGTCAACCCAATGCGGTGGTCGGTCACGCGGTTTTGGGGGAAGTTGTACGTGCGGATTTTCTCACTGCGTTCCCCCGTGCCCACCTGACTGCGCCGCGCGGAACTGATTTCTTCCTGGCGCTTGCGCTGTTCCAGCTCGTAGAGCCGCGCCCGCAACACTTTCATGGCGCGCTGGCGGTTCTGCAGCTGTGAGCGTTCATCCTGCGACGTGACAACAATGCCCGTGGGAATATGGGTGATACGAACCGCCGAGTCGGTGGTGTTGACGCTTTGCCCACCATGCCCGCCGGAGCGGAACACGTCAATACGCAAATCCTCGGGGTTGATTTCCACTTCCACCTCATCCATTTCGGGCAACACGGCAACGGTTGCGGTGCTGGTATGAATACGCCCGCTCGACTCCGTCGCGGGGACGCGCTGGACGCGGTGCACGCCGCTTTCGTATTTCAAGCGTGAATACGCGCCACGCCCCTTGATTTCCATGATGATTTCCTTGTAGCCGCCAATCCCCGTCTCGTTGGCGCTGATGACTTCGGTCTTCCACCCCTGCTTTTCAGCGTAGCGCGTGTACATGCGCGCCAGGTCAGCGGCAAACAAGGCGGCTTCGTCGCCCCCCGCGCCCGCCCGAATTTCAAGGATAACGTCCTTTTCATCGTTGGGGTCTTTGGGCAACAACTCAACCTTGATCGCCTCGGTCAACTGTTCCAGCTTCTCTTCCAGCTGGCGAATCTCTTCGCGCACCAGCGCTTCCATTTCGTCGTCCAGGTCTTCTTCAAGCATGGCGCGCGCATCATTCAGCGCCCGCTCCACCTCGCGGTACTCGCGATGCAACGCGACAAGCGGCTCCAGCGACGCCGCTTCTTGCCCATATTCACGCAAGCGGTCGGGGTCGGTCGCGATTTCCGGTTGCGACATGAGGTGCGTCAGTTCGTTATACCGGGCGACAATCTGTTCGACTTTTTCAATCATACGCCTCATCCTTTCACCATGGCATACAAAAAGCCCCTCGCGCAAGAAGGGCTTTCCGGAGATGATGCTTCATTATACCGCAGGCGGACTGAAAACGAAAGAGCGGCGCGCCAGCCGGAAAGCCCTGACGGCAAGACGACTTTGCGCCAATCCCGTGCAGACACGCCATTTTGGGCAAAATTCGTCTTGCTTTCTAATACAATTCTATGATTTCACTAGTAGGCTTCCAACACCTGACGGCTAAGGTAGCCGCAGACAACTCGCGGAAGCCAAATTTTTGAAAGAGAGGTGATGACTATGGGCAAGATTCTGGGCATTGACCTTGGGACGACCAACTCGGTCATGGCCGTGATGGAAGGCGGTGAGCCGACGGTCATTCCCAACGCCGAAGGTGGTCGCACAACGCCATCTGTGGTGGCGTTTACCAAGGACGGACAACGCTTGGTGGGGCAATTGGCGAAACGCCAGGCGGTGGTCAACTCGCAAAACACCGTTTTCTCGGTGAAGCGCTTGATGGGCCGCCGCTATGATGACCCCGTTGTGCAAAAATTCAAGGAACACGCGCCGTATGAAATCGTCCCCGGCCCGCAGGGTGACGCCCGCGTGAAGATTCCGGCGACCGGCAAGGTGTACACGCCGCAAGAAATCAGCGCGATGATTCTGCAAAAGCTGAAAGCCGACGCCGAAGCCTACCTGGGCGAACCGGTCACACAAGCGGTCATTACGGTGCCGGCGTACTTCAACGACAGCCAACGCCAGGCGACGAAGGACGCGGGCAAGATTGCCGGGCTGGAAGTGCTGCGCATCATCAACGAGCCGACGGCGGCGGCGCTTGCGTATGGTCTGGACAAGAAGAAGGACGAAACCATCCTGGTCTTCGACCTTGGTGGTGGGACGTTCGACGTCTCGATTCTGGACGTGGGCGATGGCGTGGTCGAAGTGCGTGCCACCGCTGGTGATACGTTCCTCGGTGGTGACGACTGGGACCAACGCATCGTGGACTGGATGATTGAAGAGTTCAAGAAAGACCAAGGGATTGACCTGCGCAACGACCGCCAGGCGTTGCAGCGCTTGAAAGAAGCCGCCGAGAAGGCGAAGATTGAACTCTCGACGTTGCAAGAAACCGAAATCAACCTGCCGTTCATCACGGCGGACGCTAGCGGTCCGAAGCACTTGCAACTGCGCCTGACGCGCGCCAAGTTCGAGCAGATGACCGAAGACCTGGTCGAGCGCCTGAAAGGTCCGTTCAACCAGGCGTTGAAAGACGCCGGTTTGACGGCGAAGGACATTGACGAAGTGGTGCTTGTGGGTGGCTCGACCCGTATGCCGATGGTGCAGAACCTGGTGCGCCAGTTGACCGGCAAGGAACCGCACAAGGGCGTCAACCCGGACGAAGTGGTGGCGATTGGTGCGGCTATCCAAGCCGGTGTGTTGGCGGGCGAAGTGAAGGACGTGCTCTTGCTGGACGTGACGCCGCTGTCGCTGGGTGTTGAAACGTTGGGTGGCGTGATGACGGTGCTCATCCCGCGCAACACGACCATCCCAACGCGCAAGTGCGAAATTTTCAGCACGGCGGAAGATAACCAGACGGCGGTGGACATCCACGTCCTGCAAGGTGAGCGCCCGTTGGCGAAGGACAACATGACGCTTGGGCGCTTCCGCCTGGAAGGGATCCCGCCCGCACCGCGTGGTGTGCCGCAAATCGAAGTCTGCTTCGATATTGACGCCAACGGTATCTTGCACGTCTCGGCGAAGGATAAAGCGACCGGCAAAGAGCAGAGCATCACCATCACGGCGAGCACCAACCTGAGCAAGGAAGAAGTCGAACGGTTGGTGCGCGAAGCCGAACTGCACGCCGAAGAAGACCGCCGGCGCAAGGAATACATCGAACTGCGCAACCGTGCGGACGCGCTGGCATACCAGATTGACAAGCAGTTGCGCGAACTCGGTGAACAGTTGCCGGCGGACGTGAAAGCCGACATCGAAAACAAGGTGCAAGCCGTGCGCGACGCGCTCGAAGCCGACGATGAAGCCCGCTTGCGCACTGCGTTGAGCGAACTTGAACAAGCCGCCATGCAAATGGGGCAAGCCGCGTACCAGCAGGCTCAGGCGGGTGCCGCTCCCGACAGCGGTGCTTCGACCACGGGTGGCGCTGACGACGACGTGGTCGAAGGCGAATACCGCGAAGCCTAATCGGCAAAGGAGACGCAAGGCACAAGACGGGGGCGGTTCGTGAATGGGAACCGCCCCCTTTTGTCGAAAAGCGCCGCAGAAAAGGAGGCAAACCATGCAACGGCGCATGACGCGAACACGCATTTCCAAGCAAGAAAAAGAACGGTTCCGCCGCCTGATTGAGCGGCACTTCGATGAGTTGTACGAATACGCCGCGCGTGAATTGCGCTACCTGGAAGCGCTGGGCGCGCTTGCACCAGGCGCCGTGACGCCCGCCGAGGTCATCAACGAAGCCGTCATTGCTGCGTGGGATATGTGGCGCACTCGGCGCGGCAAACAGCGCGCAACCGTTTCAGGGCGAACCTTGCTCTATAGCGCCGTGCGTCGTGCGTTAGCCACACTGGCACGTCAATATCAGATGACGAGCGGCGACATTTCCATTGAAGACGTGCTCGTTGACCCGGAAGCCGACCAGCAATTGTGGGCGTATTGGGAGCCGGACGACGTGACCACGTTCGAGGACATCATTCCGGATGAGGAACACGAATCGACGGAAGAGGAAGCCCTGGAAGAGATTGAAGTGGAGGAAGCCGAAGCGCTGTTGAACCAGTTGCCGCCGCTGCAACGGCAAGCGTTTATCTTGCACGCCATACACGGGCTCCCATTGGAAGAAACAGCGCGGTTGTTGAACACGTCAATCCAGGCCGTACAGAAAGCCGTACAAGAAGCACGCCAGCAATTGAAGCAAGTTGGTTGAGATATTTTCAAAATAATCCTGGGTAAAGGAGGGGGCTCTATGACCGAACGCAACACCATCCGAGAAGAAGCACTGGAACGTCTGGACGCGGAGATGAGCCTCCGGGCATACGATTTGCTCACGCCCGAAGCCATTGAATCGCTGGCACAGTTGCGTGCCGATAAAGGCGTCTTTGTCTCGCTCTATCTGGACATGACACCCCAACGCCTGCAAGAAGCGCAATTGCCCGTGCGGGTAAAGCGCTTGTTGCGTGAGGCGTATGACGCATTGGAAGCCGAAGACACACCCAAAGAAACGCTGAAAGCCGCCAAAGAGACGTTTGACCGCATTCAAACGTTCTTTGAAGAAGAATTTGACCTGACGGGGCATCACGGCAAGGGGCTGGTGCTGTTTGCTGCACCGGCAATGGACATCTGGAACATCTATCGGCTGCCCGTCCCTGTGCGCGACATGGTCTATGTCGGCGACCGCCCGCAAGTGCGCACGTTGGTACGCATTGCCGAAGAGTTTGAGCCGACGGGTGTCATCTTTGTGGACCGTCGCCATGGGCGTCTGTTCCGCGTCTTCATGGGCGATATTGACGAATGGGCGGAAGAACGCGATGACGACGTGCCCGGCTGGCACGATCAGGGCGGTTGGTCGCAAGCACGCTATCAACGCCACATTGAAGACCACATCGAACGCCACTTCAAAAAGGTTGCGGAAGATGCGCGGCGCTTCTTCGAGCAAGCGCCCATCACGCGCCTGATTCTCGCCGGGCAATCTGAAAACACGAAGGCGTTTGAGGAATTCTTGCCCAACGACCTGCGCCAGAAGGTCGCGGCGCACATTCCAATGGAACACTTCGCAGGGCTGCGCGATATCCTTGAACGCGTGCTTGAAGTTGAGCAGCAAATCGAGCGCCAGGTCGAAGCGGAACGCTTCCAAAAGTTACAGGACGCCTATCACACCGGCAAAGGGGTGATGGGGCTGGATGAGACGCTGCATGCGCTGAACGAGAAGCGCGTGATGGTGCTCCTGGTCGCTGAAGGGTTTATCGCGCCAGGGGCGGAATGCACGCAGTGCGGTTGGCTCACCAGCAAAGCCGACCTGGCGACGTGTGAACTCTGCGGTGGCGCGATGCTGCGTACTGATGACGTCGTGGAACTCGCTATCGAGCGGGCGGTGGAGCAAGCCGATGATATCGATGTGATTCGCGGCGAATTACGCGAGAAGATGCTTCAAGAAGCAGGCGGCATTGGCGCTATTCTGCGCTACTAAGGTGCATGCGCTGGCACAGCAACACCCCGAATGGACGCTGGTCTGTTCGGGGTGTTGTTTGTTAGGGAGTAGTCATCACATCACATTGCCAAAAGCAGACTTGCCGCCCCCCTGCTGTGGGCGTTGGAGCGGTAAATCCCACAGTGGATACCAGCGGGCGGTGTCTGGCTCGATGGGTAATTCGTTCGCCAGCACTGCTTTGATACGAAACTCGCGCGCGGTATCGCGTGTTTTGCCACCTGTGGGGACAAACGGATAAAAGCGCCCCCGCTTGAAATTGTAAATCATGTACACTTTGTGCTCTTCTTCATCCACATACTCGAAGACCGCCGCGAGCAATGACGGTCCAAAGCCCTGGTCTTCCAGCGAACTGGTTACCAGGTGCATAGCCGCCACCAACTCCTCGAAATCGTCATCGTAGAACACAATCCACCAATAGCCATACGTATCCTTCATGGCATGGCTCACGGTCTGCGTCTCACGCGCCGCAATCTTCAACAAATCGCGAATCTCCGCTTGCAAGCGTGCAAACTGCGCCGATTCCAATGCCTTGAAGACAATCGCCGCCACACCTGTGGGCTTCAAACCCAACGAGACTTCCATTGTGATTTGCGCCGTATTCAGCGCAAAGAGGCGGTCCGATTGGCTAGGCGCGGGGGCGACGTTGCGCCCCAGTATGGCATTCACCCATGCCCGCACACGCTCCATACGCCCCCCTATTGTGCCATTTCCTGCTGCAAGCGTTCCAGGTACGCCAGGCGTTTTTCCAATGGTGGGTGGGTGCTGATAAGTTCGATGAACAAATTTTGCACACCAGCCGGCACAATGAAAAACGCCGACAAGCCTTCAACTTCCCGCAAATCTCGTTGTGGGACGCGATTCATCGCCCCGCTGATTTTGAGCAAGGCACTTGCCAGCGCGCTGGGCGAACCGGTGAGAAGTGCCGCACCACGGTCGGCGGCATACTCGCGATAGCGCGACAAGGCCCGCAACAAGAAGAAACTCACAAGCCAGACCAACAACGAGACCAACCAGACGAACGCGATACTGCCCCCGTTGCGACGGCGGCGACTACCGCCAAATCCTGCCCACATCAACCAGCGCGCCACCAGCTGCGCAACCGTGGCAAAAAAACTCGCCATCGTCATCACGGCCACATCACGATTGCGAATGTGCGTCAATTCGTGCGCTAAGACAGCTTCCAGTTCGCTCGGTGTGAGGAGATCGAGCAACCCTCGCGTCACGGCAACAACTGCGTGGCGCTGGTCGCGCCCGGTGGCGAAGGCGTTTGGTACACGTGAGGGAACAATCGCCACTTTGGGCATGGGGAGGTCGGCTTGTTGCGCCAAGCGCGCCACCATCTCATACAATTCCGGGGCTTCATCGCGTTCAACGACACGCGCACCAGCCGACATCAGCACCAGTTTATCGCTGAAAAAGTACTGGACTCCCAACATGACCAATGCAAACAAGAATGTCGTCGTGGCGCGCGCCCCCGACATAAGCATAACAGCAACAAAGAGCAAATAGACCACCGCCAGCAAAAACATGGTGAGGAACATTCGTATCTGTAATTGCGGGTCCGGTCTATACCATGATTGTTTCATATTTCCCTCGTCTCACGCTAGGCTTGGTACGGCGATATTGTAGGCTTGTTTGGTCAGCCTTCAAGCAACGCCGATAACAGGCTTTGTTGTGTGGTTCAGCACCACAAAACACGTGGTTATGATACGGAATATGAACAAGGAAGTTGCCACTCAACCAATCTCTTGAGATGAAGTAACAAAAAAAAACGCACCCTAGCGGGAGCGTTTGGTGCTGGAGGGGGGGGGAGGGAAGAACGGTAGCGATGGTTGCGAGCCCTTTTCCTTTCGGAGTGTTGCCTTGCGGCGGTTTCTACAGGAGGTGTTTCCTGTTTTCGCCCCCCGTTCTTCCCTGTGGGGGTAGGTGTGCATGCACAGTATACCAACTTGAAACGCGCTTGTATAGGTACACGCGTACTCAATTTATGAGTACATTTGTACTCATTGCTTTTTGTGAATTCTAACTTTTCAGCACGAATTCAATCTAGCGACAGCCACTGGCCGCATTCCACATTCCCCATAGGCGCTGCTCCTCCTTTGGGGGCTCCCATTACATCAACGAAGCCAAGCCTCATCTTTTCTGAGATTTGTAGTTTTGCCGGTTGACAGGCGCTTGTGCGGTGGCTATACTGTTGTTCACAGATGCAATTGCACAGGATCGCACAGGGCGCGACAAAGAGGAGAACAGCCCATCATGCGAACACCAACACGAAAAGCAGCAGTGAAGCAATTCAAACATGCGTAACCAACCCAGGCCTGCATGCGCCTGGGTTTTTTGTTCGGTTCAACCGGTTCAAACAAGGAGAGGAGGCTCCACATGATCGATTCAAGCATGATCAGCAAGATCCAGAAGGCGAAAGAATACGCTAGCGAGCCCCATCGCATTCAATTCAAACAATTCACTGTCCAATTCGACGGCATTCACGACGGCCACACGGTAACCTACAATGAAGGTCAATGGCACTGCGATTGCCACTACTTCGAGGGGCATGGTATTTGCAGCCACACCATGGCGATGGAACGCGTGTTGGGCGTCATGCTGCCGGAGCGTGAACAAGAGACCCCATGATTCTTGAAAATGCGGAGAAACGGGGTCCTGCGGGACCCCGTTTTTACATGCCGCGGCTTTGGACACATCGTCCACGCACAGTATACTTGCGTGCATCAACGCAGCGTCTCTCAGCATGTGATGGAGGGGATTCATGACACAACCCGCACAACTCGTTGTTTGCCCTATTTGTCAGAAAGAACGTCCACCGCAGATGATGCACACCTGCCGCGAATGCGGTGAGCAATATTGCTCGCGATGCAGTGCCATTCGGCGAGCCATGTCCTATGCCATGTGGAGCGAGTCGTGGCACCATGTGCCACCGCACTGGGAAGACCGCTGTGCGGCTTGCTTTGAGAAAGAGATTGCCCAACCGCGCACTTGTGCTTCTTGCGGCAAACCCACTGACCAGGCGGATATTTTCTGGGGTGGCGTCTGCGACAAATGCAACGATTACGTGTGCTACGATTGCGCCATGGCGAAAAAACGAGCGGGGGGCGGCTGGGAAGCCCCCGGCGGCGTGTGGGATTTTCGTTGCCGCAAACACGTGGGCTTTTTGAAATTCGGCTGGCAAACCCCCGAACGCCCGCCCAACTATGAAGGGCAAAAAGTCAGCAAGGGCGTCTGAAATGGCTGAGCGCCGCCTGCTCCTTCTCTCGCGCGATTGGCAAACGCGCGCGCTCGTGTTAGCCGAACTCAAGGAACGCGGCTACGAAGTTCTGGCATTGCCGGGGCTGACGTGGGGCGTCAAAGCGCTTGTCCAAGGGCGTGTCGAACCGCCGCTCATCATCGTGGACAGCCGCGATGATCCCGACGTGACGCCTGAAACGGTGCGCGCGCTCCACCGTATGGCGCCCCACGCCCCGATCATTCTGCTGACAACCGTGTTCGACCGCGCCACGCTAGAACCGATCCGCCCCGAGGTGGCGGCGTTTTTGGTACGCCCGTTTACGGTGGGTGAAGTGGTGGAAGCAGTGGAACGCCTGTTGCCGCCTGCACTCTCACCAACAGGCACAGAAACAGAAGGAGAAGCACCATGAACGAACAAACGCTCACCGTCCGCATTCGCGCCATGCACTCCGATGATTACGAGGCGGTCTTCGAGGTCGCACGGGCGCTGGCCAATTGGTTCACCGCCCCCGACCAACTCATGATTGCCGCAGACTTAGCCCGCTATGAAGGCCTGGTGGCTGAGATAGATGAGCGCGTTGTGGGATTTGCGATCTATCACCCCATCATGCCGGACATTATGGCGCTCGCCTGGATTGGTGTTGCACCATCCCATCAGCAACACGGTATTGGCTCACAACTCCTTGATGCCGTTGAGCGCATCGCCCACGCCCGCGGCTACCAAACGCTGGAAGTGCGTACGATTGCGCCCGAAGTTCCCGCACCACATTTTGAGGCGACGCGCCGCTTTTATTTGCGCCGCGGTTTCAAGGTGTGGCGCCGCGAAGAGCATGTGTTTGGTATTCAACGGCATGCGCTGGTGCTGGTGAAGCAACTGGGAAAATAGAGGAAAACGATGCCAACGTGGCGCGAAAGCGTGCTGAGCGCTCTTCGACACTACGTCGCACAACACGGCTCGGTGCTGATGACACGCCAGGCATTCATCGCCGAGATGTTGCCTCGCATTGTGGCGGCAACCGGAAGCCATGGGCGCACCCCCGAACAAACGTTGAGCCGTGTTCTGCAAGAATTGCGCGACGATGGTTTGCTTGAATTTCTTGGCGAGGGGCGATATCTCTTTCTCGGCGATCCGATCGCAGTGCAAGATGAAGATTTGCCCGATGAAGCCCTCGACCACGCCATTGAAGCAGATCGCCTTACGATCCCGAATGAAGCAACCGTCAGCGATACCGTTCAACGCGCACGTGTACGTCGTGGACAAGACCGCTTGCGTACACTCACGCTTGCCAACTACGGATGGCAATGCGCCTTTTGCGACGTGCGCGACACCACCCTGCTAGTCGCCGCCCATATTGTGCGCTGGGCAGACGCACCTCAATGGCGCGGTTCCTTACACAACACCATGGCAATGTGCCGTTTTCATGATCCGCTCTTTGAGCATGGGTATTTTGGACTCAATGCAAACTTCGACATTGTACGGCGCCCTCTCCCGCCGGAAGCAGGTTCGCTTGCTCAGATGATTTTGGACGCAACAACAACCTTTCATCCCCCACGCCAACATGCGCCAGATCCTCGTTTTCTGGCCATGCATTGTCAACGCCACAATCTTGCCTAAAGGAGGAACCACCCATGTCCGACCTCGTCCGACGGCTGGAAGCCAACCGCAACGCCTTCACATCCTTCCTGAAAACCATCAATGAAGAACGCGCCAACCGCCCTCTGCCCCACAACCCCAACTGGCGCATTCGTGATGTGCTGGCGCATCTCGCCGCCTCAGAAGCGGGCATGCTCAAAATGGTGCAAATCATGGTCGCGAAGAAGGGCTATCAGTTTCGCCCCTACAACCGCGACGAACTGAACGCGCAACGTGTCGCTGAACGCGCCGACAAACCCCTGGACGAGATTCTGGCCGAATGGAACACCGCCCGCCAGCAGATGATTGAAACCGTCAAACAGTTGACGGACGAAGAGTTGGCCTACCAGGGAAGCGATGGTGGTTCCAACTGGGGGGATTTCACGACCCGCGATATCATCGAAACAGCCATCCGCCACACCGAAGACCATATGAAAGACCTTGTCATGACGCTCTTGCATCTGTGAACAAACATGCGCATCCTCTATCTTTCCAAAGCCCTGGTTGTGGGGGCGTACCAACGCAAAATTGAAGAACTGGCAGACCTGGGTCTGGATATCCACCTCGCCGTGCCCCCCGCATGGCGTGATGAGCGCGGTATCCAGCCGCTGGAACTGGCGCACACGCGCGGCTACACGCTCTGGCAGGTGCCCATGCTCTTCAACGGCTCGTACCACTTGCATTTCTACCCTCGCTTGGGCGACCTGCTCGACGCCGTGCGCCCCGACCTTCTGCACATTGATGAAGAACCCTACAACCTGGCGACCGCCCACGCGGCGTGGCTCGCTGTTCGGCGTGGCATTCCGTTTCTTTTCTTCACCTGGCAGAACCTGTTGCGCCATTACCCGCCCCCCTTTGCCTTCATGGAGCGCTTTGTCTATCGCCACGCCAGCGCCGCCATCGCCGGCAACCGCGACGCCGCCCACGTGCTGCGCCGCAAAGGGTTCACGGGACGCATCGAGGTTATCCCGCAATTTGGTGTTGACCCCGACCTCTTCAGCCCCGCCCCGGAACAAACCGAACGCCCCTTCACCATCGGCTATGCGGGGCGCTTCGTTCCCGAAAAAGGCTTGCTGGTGTTGCTTGAAGCGCTCACCCACCTCGACGGCGAGTGGCGCTTTATCGGGCGCGGGAGCGGCCCCCTGTTGGAGACACTCCGCCAGCGTACCGCCGAACTGGGCTTGAGTGCGCGCGTGACCTGGGAGCCGCCCGTCCCCTCAACACAGATGTCGGCGTTCTACCGCACCCTGGATGTGCTCGTGTTGCCGTCGCTTTCACGCCCCAACTGGGTGGAACAATTCGGGCGCGTCCTCATCGAAGCCATGGCGTGCGGCGTCCCGCCGATTGGTTCCAACAGCGGCGAAATCCCCCACGTCATCGGCGACGCGGGGCTTGTGGTCCCCGAAGGCGACGCCGCCGCCCTGCGCGACGCCTTGCACCGCCTGATGACAACGCCCGACCTGCACGCCGCCCTGCGCCAACGCGCCCGCAAGCGCGTGCTAGCCCACTTCACCCAAGCGCAAATTGCCCGCCGCACCGCCGAGGTCTACAAGCAGATACTCGCTGCGCCATGACAACCACGCAACCGCCCTCTCCGGCATCGCCCAAACGCATCGTCTTCATCGCGCCGTTCGGGTTGCGCCCCAAAGGCACCGTCAGCGTGCGCGCCTTGCCGCTGGCGCGCGCCCTTGCCGCACGCGGCCACCAGGTGAGCCTGCTCATTCCCCCGTGGGACGACCCCGACAACGCCGGGCGCACCTGGTACGATACAGGCGTTGAAGTCGTCAACCTGCCGCTTGCCGGGCAGCTTCCCCCCCCCTCTCTCGTGGCGCGCCTGCTTGCCGAAACCCTGCGGCGACGCCCCCACGTGGTGCATGTTTTCAAGCCCAAAGCGTACAGTGGGCTGGTGGCGGCGGTGTTGTGGCATTTGCGACGGCTTCGCCGTGCGCGCCTCGTCATGGACACCGACGACTGGGAAGGTCCCGGCGGCTGGAACAATTTGCACGCCTACCCGCCCCTGCTCAAACGGCTCTTCGCCTGGCAAGAACGCTACGGGCTCACCCACGCCCACGGCGTCACCGTTGCCAGCCGCGCCCTCGAAACGCTGGTTTGGGCAATGGGCGTTCCCCCGCACCATGTGCACTACCTTCCGAACGGCAGCACGCTCGCCATCCCCGCCGACCTGGACGCTCAAGCCGCCCGTGTGCGCCAGGCGCTCGGCTTTGCAGAGACGCCGCTGGTGCTGCTCTACACGCGATTTTTTGAATTCAACCTTGAGCGTCTCGCCGACGTCTGGCAAGCGGTGGTGCGCCAAGTGCCCTCCGCACGGCTGCTTGTGGTGGGACGTGGCTTGTTTGGGGAAGATGAGCGCTTTGCGCACGCCCTGCACACGCGGGGCGTCGCGCAGACGTGGCGCCATTTGGGGTGGGTGGAACCCAACGACCTCGCTGCAACCCTGCGCGCGGCAGACGTGGCGCTCTATCCAATGGATGACACGCTCGTCAACCGCACCAAATGCCCAGTCAAACTCGCCGACCTGATGGCGCTGGGGATTCCCGTGGTGGGGGAAACCGTGGGGCAAGTGCGCGAATACCTGGACGAAGGCGCCGGCGTCCTGGTTCCACCCGCCGACACCGCCGCCTTTGCCCACGCCGTGGTGAACCTCCTCCGCTCACCCGAAACAGCCCGCCGCATTGCCCACAAAGCAGAGCACCGCCTGCGCCACCAGTTCGCCTGGTCGCAACAAGCGGTGCAACTGGAAGCCTTTTATCACGCGCTCCCTACACGATAGCCATCGCCCTAGACGATTTCCACCACCACGCGCTCGCCGCTTTCGTCGTCATCAACTTCCACAATTCGCCCGACCTTCTCCTCGGTCAGCGCGCGCAGAAACTCATCCAGCGGCACACCGTCAATTTGGGGCACAAAGCGCGCCCCCAAGCGCGACCCCAGGCGCACCAGTTTCAGCGGAATGCGCACATTGACGCGCGTTTTGCCGGTGTGCAAATCCGTCACCTGCACACGGAACCAGCGAGGCATCGCCTCGTTGTGCGGCTCCTCCACCTCGACTTCGACGGTTTGCGACGTTTGCGCATCGAGCGCCGCCAGCAATTCTTCACCCTGTTCGGGCGTCAACTTCCCTTCGGCGACCATCTTCAAAATTCGCATGCGTTCGTTGCTCATAGCATCCTCCTTTTTGGTATTTGGTTGGTTGGGGGAGAAACAGCGTGCCGAACACGCCGAATGTCCGCATCAACGTCCTTTCAACAATTGCATGGCTTCTTCAAACGAAATCTCGCCCGCTTCTAACTGCGCCAGCACCGCTTCGCGATCAACGGCGGGCGTTGGCGGCTCAGGCTGTGCGCCACTGCTCGGCTCGAACCCCAGCGCCACCAACACCTCATTCAACCGCGCCCTGAGCGTGGGATAGGACAAATTGAGTTCCTCTTCCAGGCGGCGGAATTTGCCTTCGGCGCGCAAAAACGCCTCGACAAAGCGCAGTTGTTCCGGCGAAAGCCGCGCCAACCGTTGCAGAACAGGCAGCTGCTCGGGCGCAAAACTCGCCAGACGTTCCAGGCTGAAATGCCCCTGAAAGGACGTTTCACAGCCGAAACAGTGCAACTCCGTGACGACCAAATCCGTGCCGCAGAACGGGCATCGCGTAGGGACTGATTGCATACACGCCTCCTTTCATTCAAATGTGTGCCGCTTCGGCACGTATCGTTTGGGTTTCATGGTCGGGGAGCAGGTGTTCGACATCACGAATGGCGGGGATGAGATACCCCACCACACCCGCCAACGCCCCCAGCACGCCGCTCAGAACCAAAATTGCCGCCATGCCTGCACCGGGACCAGTGCCTACCATCGGGGCAAACAGCCGCCCCAGCCACGTATCACCACTGCGCAAAGCCGGCTCAAAAATGTTGTCCGCCAGTGGACCCGCCAACAACATCGCCAGCGGCGCGGTGATTTGGGCAATCATGCGTCGGGCGGCGAACACACGCCCCTGCACATCAGGCGCCACCTTGGATTGCCAAATGGCTTGATTGGAACCATTGAGGATGGGCAGCAGAACCGCTGTGCAAAACGCCGCCGCCATCCAAACGGGGAGCGAACGCCCCAATCCCATCACCGTTTCCCCCAACAGGCTCGCCAGGATGAACCCCATCAGCACGCCATGAATGCGTCGCTTCGGTCCACCCCACACACTCAACAGCACCGCCCCCAGCACACCCCCAACGCCAAACGCCGACTGCACCGACCCCAGCGCCAGCTCGTTGTTGTTGGTGCGCGCCAAAATCATCGGCGTCGCAAGCACAAACCCGAACGTGGTAACAAAATTCGACCAGAAGAAGGTGAGCTGCAACCCCAACAAACTGGGGCGCGCCAAAATGTAGCGAAAGCCGTAGAGCGACTCCTGCCAGAGCGAACTACGGCTTGCTTCGCCTTCGGCGGTGCGTGGCGGTGTGGGAATAGGCACCAAAAGCAAAGCAACCAGCGCCATCACAAAGGTCACCAGGTCAATGAAGAGCACGCCGCCAATACCGATGAACGCCAACAACGCCGCCGCCAGAGGGGGCGCAAAAATCTGCGAAACACCTTCTGCGAGCGACATCATCCCGCTGGCGCGCGCATAATGCTCTTTTTCGACCATAGTCGTAATCGCCGCCGAATACGCCGGCCACTGGAACGCCTGAAACGTCCCCGAAATAAAGCCCCCCACGTACAGGTGCCAGATTTCCAAATGCCCCGTGACATAGAGCAACCAAATCGCCGCCGTGACCACCGCCGACGCCAAATCGCTCAGCGCCATCACCACCTTGCGGTTCCAGCGGTCCACCAGCGCCCCGGCTGTGGGGCTAAACAAAATTTGTGGCGCAAACGAGAAAAACCCCACCAGCGCCAACGCCGTCGCCTCGCCCGTGGTCTGCCATGCCCAAATCGTCAAGGCAAACGCGGACATGGCTGTTCCCACCAGCGAAACCACCTGCCCTATCCAGACAACGAAAAATGCTCGCAAACCCGGCTTCTGTGAAGAAGTGGTGCTCATTGAAAACCCCCGCGGCACTTGCAATTTTCGCAAACACTCTACACCGAAAAATCAATTTTGTCAAGGGTCAATTTTCGTTTTTCAAAACTGAATTTTGAAGAAACTCAAAAATACCCCGTCTGGAATTGCGGAAACAGAAAAGGGGAAACGAAACGCATCATCTTGTGAGAGGCAATGTCATCTCCACATGCGAGGAACCGGGGTGTTCATACAGCCCGGTCGCTGAGGCGGTACATTTTGCACCCGGCGTTGGTGCTCCATCGCGCCGTGGGGCTTGTGCGGCGAGCACGCCATCAAGAGGGACGTTCACGCCCGAAGAGGTGCGTGAGAATGGTCGTGCCTGCGCCGCCCACGCTCTGCAACATGGCGAACCGCGCGCGTTCGAGTTGGTTTGCGCCCGCTTCGCCGCACAATTGCAACACAATCTCGGCTGTTTGGTAGAGCGCCGTCGCCCCAATGGGATGCCCGCGCGCTTTCAGCCCGCCCATTGTCGCGATGGGCAAGCGTCCTTCGCGGAAAATATGCCCTTCAACGGCGAGTTGCCATCCCGTGCCCCGTTCGGCAAACCCACTGGCTTCCAAAAGCAGGCACGCCATAATGCTGAACGCATCATGCACCTCGAAAAAGTCAATGTCGGCGGGCGTCAAACCTGCACGCTGAAAGGCTTTGCGCGCCGAGAGACGGGCGGCTTCCAGCGCCAACGGGTCGGGGCGGTCTTCCACGACAAAGCGGTCGGTGGCCACCGACGACGCCAGAACACGCACAGGGGTGCGCGCAAACCGCCCTGCATGCGCATCGGGAACGAGCACCACCGCCGCCGCCCCATCGCAAATGGGCGAGCAATCCAGCAAGCGAATGGGGGGATTGACAATGCGCGACGCCAGCACATCTTCCACTTGAACAGGTTTGTGGAAGAGCGCAAAGGGGTTCGTCAAGGCGTTGCGGTGCGCGTTCACGGCAAAATTGGCAAAGGCTTCGTAGGGCACGTTGTAGCGCTGCATGTACGCCGCCATCATGCGGGCGTTCATGCTGATGAGCGTTGCGCCTGTGGGCACTTCACGCTTGGCGTCCAGCGCCTTGGCAAGCGCGGGTGTTGGGGGCGCGCTGCTCATCTTTTCCACCCCCACCGCCACGGCGATATCCGCCTCACCACTGGCGACGGCGAAATAGGCCATGCGCAACGCCGCCGCCCCCGTCGCCGTCGCCGCCCGCACATGCAACGCTTCCACGCCAAACAACCCCGCGGCATCCGCCAACAGCGAGGCAATGTGTTTCTGCCCCTGCAACTCGTCCGCCAGCATGTTTCCGGCAAACACAGCATCCGCACGCGGCGCCCCGGCATCACGCAGAGCGTCACGAATCACCGACGCCCCCAATTCCCGCAAAGAGAGGCGCGTCTCTTTTTCAACCGGGCGCATGGCGATACCGACAATACTCACGGGGCGCATACAGGCTCCTTTCATTGGCTCGCATCAAGTGGGGAAAGCGGCTTTTGCAAACCTCTTTGGCGAACAGTATAATCCGCCTGAGCGCCAACTTCAAGGAATACCCAATGAAAATCATCGGTCTGACCGGCAACATTGCATCCGGCAAAAGCACCGTTCTGCGCATGTTGCGCGAACGTGGGGCGGAAACGCTCGACGCCGACAAAGTTGTTCACGCCTTGTTTGCGCCGGGAACGCCCGTCACACAGGCGATTGCCGCCACCTTCGGCGAAGACGTGCTGAATGCAGACGGGAGCGTCAATCGCAAGGTGTTGGGCGCGCGCGTCTTTTCCGACCCCGACGCCCTGCGCCGCCTGGAAGCCATTGTGCACCCGGCGGTGGGGCGTGCCATCGAAGAAGCCATCGCCGAAGCCCGTCGGCGCCCCAACCCGCCGCCTGCCTTCGTCATCGAAGCAGTCAAACTGGTTGAAACAGGGCGCTACCGCCTGGCAGATTCACTGTGGTTGGTGGTTGCCGACCCCGAGGTGCAATTGCAGCGCCTGATGAACGATCGCGGTCTTTCACGCGAGGAAGCGCTGGCACGCTTGCAAGCCCAACCACCATTGGAAGAAAAACGCCGTCTGGCGGACGTCATCATCGAGAACAACGGTTCACTGGAAGACCTCCGCCGGCAGGTTGAAACAGCGTGGCAGCACTTGATGCAAACACCAAACAAAGAGGGAAGCACAGAACAATGCGACGCTTTTGGAACGAACACCCCTACCTGACAGCATGGATTGCCCTATCGATTGGCATGGTTGCCATTTTGCTCTACGCCCTGCGCGGTGTGGACGCCACCGCACTGCAACAATTCTGGATGGTGGTCGCCACTATTGCTGTTGCGGGGCTTTCGGTCTGGATTCTTTCATGGGAAGACGAGTCTGAGGATGGTCACACAAACGCTGGAGTCTAACGCCTCCGGGGGGCGCGGCATACGCCCCATGGACCCGATGCGCGACCTGGAAGGCATCGCCGACCTCATCGAAATCGCCTTCGCCGACGACATGCGCTACGGGGGGCAACAAATCATGCGCGATTTGCGCATGATGCACCGTCTGCGCCCGCTCTTCTGGGCGTTGCAAGCGGTGTCGCCCTCTCTGCGCGCCTTCTTTTCGGGCTTTGTCTGGATTGAGCAAGGGCGCGTTGTCGGGAATGTGACCATCTCGCGTGTGGACCCCCACACGCAAACCTGGCTGATTAGCAACGTCGCCGTCCTGCCTGAATACCGTCGGCGCGGCATTGCCCGCCGCCTGATGGAAGCCGCCCACGAGCACATTCGCACACATGGTGGGCGGCGTATTGTTTTGCAGGTGCGGCAAGATAACGACGCCGCACACACCCTCTACGAAAGCATGGGGTACGAAACCGTGGGCAGTCTGGTGGATTTGGCGGCGCACAGACCTCGCCCACCATCCGCCGCCCCCCCTTCCGACGTCCAGGTGCGCTGGCCGAATGCACGCCACTGGCGGCAAGCCTACCACCTGATGAACCGCGCCACCTCGCCGCTTGTGAAAATGATTCGCCCGCCGCGCGCCTCGCGGCTGGCGTCCAGTCCGCCGTCGCCGCTGACAAGCCTGTTCGAGCGGCTGGGCATGCCCGCACGGCGGCAATGGTGGGCGTATCAGAACGGTGTCATCGTGGGGCTGGCGTTTGCCGAACGCAACCGCCACACCTCCACGCTCGAACTGTTCGTCGGTGAAACCATCACAGGCGCTGTGGAAATGGCGCTTTTACACAAAGCGCTTGCCTTTCTGCGCCACACCCGCCTGGTCCGTACCGAAGTGGACGCTCAACAACACACAACCTTGCGCGCTCTGGAAGCCGTCGGTTTTCAACGTATCCGTGTGCTCGATCAAATGGTGCTTCCATTGGAAAAACCATTCTGACCCTTGCCAACCAACCAAAAGATTCGGGAAACCATGAGCCACAACACAATCGTCATCCTCGATTACGGATCGCAATACAGCCAACTCATTGCCCGCCGCGTGCGTGAAGCACGTGTCTATTGCGAATTGTTGCCGTGGAACGTTGCCCCCGAAACCGTTGACCGTCTGAATCCCGTGGGCATCATTCTCAGCGGCGGTCCGTCAAGCGTGTACGACGCCCACGCCCCCACCCTCCCCTCCCACGTGCTGGAACGGGGCGTGCCGGTGTTGGGCATCTGCTACGGCATGCAACTCCTCGCCCACAACCTGGGGGGGCGTGTCGAAGCCGCCCAGCAACGCGAATACGGCCCCGCCGAATTGACAACCATCCGCACGGATAGCCCGCTCTTCCGTGGGCTGAGCGCCCCCATGAAAGTGTGGATGAGCCACGGCGATAAAATCACCGCCCTGCCGCCCGGGTTTGAAGCGCTGGCAAGCACGCCCAACACGCCCTACGCCGCCATGGGCGATGAAAAACGCCGTATCTACGGGTTGCAGTTCCACCCCGAAGTGGCGCACACGCCGCGTGGGCGCGCCATCATCGAAAACTTTCTCTACGAAATTTGCGGATGCACCGGCGACTGGACACCCGGCAATTTCATCGAAGAAAGTGTGCAGCGTATTCGCGCCCAGGTGGGCGACGGGCGCGTCATTTGTGCGCTTAGCGGCGGCGTGGATAGCACGGTTGCCGCCATGCTCGTGGCGCGTGCTGTGGGTGAACAATTGACCTGCGTCTTCGTTGACCACGGGCTATTGCGGCTGAACGAAGCCGAGCAGGTCATGGCGATGCTGCGCCACCACCTGCCGGCGCGCGTCATCAAAGTGGATGCACAAACACGCTTCCTTGCCGCACTGGAAGGCGTCACCGACCCCGAAGAAAAACGGCGCATTATCGGGCACGAATTCGTACGCGTCTTTGAAGAAACCGCCCGCCAACTCGGTTCGTTCCAGTTTCTCGCACAAGGCACGCTCTATCCCGACGTCATCGAATCGGCGGGCGTTGGCGGAAGCGCTGCCAAAATCAAAACCCACCACAATGTGGGGGGCTTGCCCGAAGACATGCAATTCGAGTTGGTGGAACCGTTGCGCTGGCTCTTCAAAGACGAAGTGCGCGAAGTAGGTATCGCGCTCGGCTTGCCGCCTGAGGTCGTCTATCGTCAACCCTTCCCCGGGCCGGGGCTTGCGGTGCGCATTTTGGGCCCGGTGACAACCGAAGCCCTGCACACGCTTCAATTGGCGGACGCCATTGTGCGCGAAGAAGTGGAAAGCGCGGGGCTCAACCGCGACGTGTGGCAATACTTTGCCGTACTCACGCCGCTCAAAACGGTGGGCGTTCAGGGCGACTATCGCACCTACGGCAATGTGGTCGCCATCCGCGCCGTCACCAGTGAAGACGGCATGACGGCCGACTGGGCGCGTCTGCCCTACGGCGTGCTGGAACGCATGAGCACCCGTATCGTCAACGAAGTGCCCGGGGTCAATCGCGTGGTGTACGACATCACCAGCAAACCCCCCGGCACAATTGAATGGGAGTAAGCAAAACCAAAGGGAGAAGCGCCATGGCAGCAAAGCGTTCCACAAAACAACCCGAATATCCCGACGAAATCAAAGCCCCTCAGCCGTGGGATGAAAGCGGCGTTTCGCGCGACATCGGCGAAGCGCCCTCTCCCGAAGAAGCCGTCGCCGAAGCGTTCCCATGGGACGAGGTGCAACCCCCGCCGATGGACGCCGCCCCCCACGCGCCATCGGCAACAACCGAGGAAGCCATTCCGCTGCAATCCGCTTCGTCCCCATTTGAAGTTGATTGGGAGATGGTCGAAGCCGAAGAAGCGACAACGCCATCCACGAACGCCATTCCCGACACCGATGGGCTGCCCACAGAATCCGACCCGTTCCCGGAAGGGATACCCGCCACTGCGACGCCGCAACCGCCGCTGGAACGCTGGATGCCCCCCGCTAACCCTTTTGAGCCGGCTGAGCGCATACAACCGAAGCCTATCCCCGCCTATCCGGTGGATAGCCGCCAGGAAGCGATTATTGCCCGCCAAATCACCAACGAAATGCGCATGGCGCTTCTGCAAGAAATTCAACATTTGTACGATGAAGTCGAACAAAAATTGAGCGTCAACCGCGACCTTTCCACCGAAGCCCTCAAAAAACTCAACGAAGCCCAAACCATCGTCCTCGCCGAACCGGGACGATATCCCGAAGCCGAATTGCGCGTGAAAGAAGTGCGCATTTTGTTGCGGCGCGCTGAAGAAAGCGAACGCGCCGCGGCGAAACACGCCAAGCCGCTCTTTGCCTTCAATATCGGCGTTTTGGTCTTCTTCTTCGCGCTCGCCATTTTTGACCACGCAATTGCCAAATGGCTTGCCGCCCATGGGGTTGACCCGCTGTATCCCCAGCCGCTCACCGACCCCCAAGGCAATCCCATCCCAATGTCCATGGCGATGTACTTCTTGCCCTGGAACACGATGGTGTGGGGCGGCATTGGCGGCGCTATTGGGGCGCTCTACACCCTCCGCAACTACGTCGCCCACCGCGAATTCGACCCGCTCTACAACATCCACTACTGGGCGCACCCACTCATGGGCGCGGCGCTTGGCGCCATCGTCTATTACCTCTTCGTCGGCGGGTTCTTCGTCGTCGAATCAATCGTCCAAACCGCCCAACTGCTCGACCCCGCCCAGCGCGTCATCACCGCCACCAGCCCCGTCCTCAGCCTGATTGCGCTGGCGTTTGGGCTCTGGCAAAGCGCCGTGTACAAAACGCTCATGCGTGTTGTGGATTCCGTAACCGGGGGAAGCAAGGACGAAGAAGAGAAAGAACGTGTCGCCGCCGAAGCAGAGGCGTTGAAAAACGCGCTCAACACCATGCAACCAACCCCCTTCCACGAAGTTCAACCACCTGACACACCCTGACCTGTTCTGCACACACGCAAGACCTGCCCCGCGGGGCAGGTCTTTTTGTTGCGCCCGGCGATACCGTCCATGTTGGCAATTGCCAGCGCATCGTTAGAATGTGAGCAGATGAAGCAGGGGAGCAGGGACTGTGGGAAATTCACGCCGCTACTGGCCACATATTCGCGACTTTTTGCAAGCGCACGAGGTACCCGCGCCCAACATCCCCAACGCACCGCGGGACGGCGTCTGGCGTGAACTGCTCATCATTCTTGCACCCGCCTGGCTGAAAGGGGCGCCCCCCGACACCGCCGACGCCACATCGCCCTTGGCGGACGTGCTCGGTAGAGTTTTGCGCCGCATGCAAGCGCTCTTCACCCAACACTCCACCCTGCACAAACGCGCCGAACACGCCGACATCCAGATGGCGCTGGTCGCCCCCCCCGGCGGCATGCGCTACCTGCAACAATCGCAACTCCGTTTGCCGCTCCCGCAGACCTTGCACGCCCTCGAAGAAGCAGAGTTTCGCGACTTTTTCGACAACAACGGGTTCTTTCCCATCGCCCCCACCGCCCCTGATGCGCTTTGGTTTGTCGTGCGCCAAGTGAGCGATTGGCGCAAACCACGCGCGGTTGTACCTGTGGCGCCCAGCCACGCCGGCGGTTGGACGGAAGCCGCCCTCTGGTATGAGCGTATCGAACAGCAGATGCCCTACTTTGTGGATATCACATTCAGCGGCGCGCCCAGCGCCGTGCTGGCCGACGCACGCCACGCTTCCTTGCTGAGTGGACGCTTGCAACGTGATGAAACCGGCGTTTGGGTGGCGGAATGGCTTCGCCCGGCACGCCTGCCACTCACCCCCGCACTCTACACCGCCTTCCTGAGCGGTTTGGCGCGCGACTGGTACACCTGGAAGACAACCCACTCGTGGAGCCATCGGCTCAAACAATTCTGGCTCCACCGCAGTGGGCTGGGCTAATCGAACCAAGCCAATCAAAGGAGGAACCGATGCTCGAATTGCGCTCCGCCAGCGTTGGCCCCTGGCCGATGAACGCCTACGCCTTCGTCTGCCCCCACACACGCCACAGCGTTCTGATTGACCCCGGCGCCGAACCCGAAACGTTGCAACGCCTCCTCGACGGCACAATCCCCCAAGCCATCTTGCTCACCCACACGCACCCCGACCATATCGGCGCCCTCGATGAGATGCGCACCGTGCTGGGCGTGCCCGTATTGGCGCACGCCGGCCCCCACTGGCAAGGTGTGGATATTCACCAAGATGGCGTGCTGGTAGATGGCGACATCGTGCCCGTTGGCGAGGGACGTTTACGGGTGGCATACACCCCCGGACACACAGAAGACATGCTCTGCTTCCTGGATGCGCACGGTGTGGATGCAGTCGTTGGCGACACCCTCTTCGAGGGGGGACCGGGCAAAACATGGTCGCCGGAAGGCTTTCGTCAAACACTCCGCACCTTGCGCGACGTAGTGCTCACCTGGCCTGACGAGACACGCTGTCATCCCGGACATGGGGCGTCATTTCGGCTTGGTGATATTCGCGCACGCATTGAAGCATTCCTGGCGCGCGAATACGGTGATTTTTACGGCGACGCCACCTGGGACATGGGGCTGGACGCATAAAAAAGCGCCCCCTGTGCGGGGGCGCTTGCATGTGCCAACGGTCGGTTAGAGTTCAATCAGCGGCTCTTCACCCAACGTGGGAACCCACACGACAATCACACCTTTCCCCGACGATTGGGCTTCTTCCAGCGCCACCAACGCACGACGCAGCAACACATCAAACGTTGTCGGGTCGGCGGCTTCATCAGGCGCATAGACACTCATCCCTGTACTCAGCGTAACACGCACGCGGGCGCTCCCTACAACAAAAATTTTTTCGGCAATCGTCTCAACCAAACGTTCAGCCACATATTGCCCACCGGCGGCATTGGTTTCAGAAAGCACCAAAATAAAGATGCCATCTCCCCAATAGCCAAGGATATCCGTGGCACGCAACGCCTGATCAAGCACCTCGGCGGTTTCAGCCACAACCGTCTTGGCGGTGTTGGGGCCATAGACCTGCTCGATACGCTCGAACTGGTCAAGCCCGGCGGCAATAACCGTGAGGGGGCGATGGTAGCGCTTGGCGCGTTGCACTTCGCGCTCGCCCAATTCGGTCAGAGCACGGCGGTTGTACACGCCCGTCTCTTCATCGAGATAAACGCCTTGTTGCAAAAATTCCAGTTTTTGCTGCAACGCCTCAATTTGCGCACGCAACAGGTCTACACGCACATCGTTCATACATCATCCTCCACGGGATAAGGGCTCGTCTTCCCCTTCACTATACAGGAAACAGCCGCCAAATGCAACGGTTTTATTGAAAATCACGGGGGAGCCGCCTTTCATAACTAAACGCCCATTGAAAACAAAATCGGGGGCTTTTGGCAAAGCCCCCTCATCCCTGCGGAAGCGCACAAGCGCATCACACGGTTGCGTACGCGGTTGTGCCCAACGCCTGTTCCAGTGCCGACAATGTTGGTGCGGTCTGCACCACCTCGAAACGCCCGGCAAGCACATCCGGGGTTTTCAAGCCGTTGCCCGTAATGTACACAACCACGGTTTCATCAGGGTCAATGCGCCCCTGTTCAGCAAGGCGTTTCAAGCCGGCCACGGTCACGCCCCCTGCGGTTTCGGTGAAAATGCCTTCTGTTTCGGCAAGCAAGAAAATAGCCTCGATGATTTCTTCGTCTGTGACCGCTACTGCCGCGCCATTGGAAGAACGAATTTCATGAATGGCAAAAGGACCATCAGCCGGCGCACCAATCGCCAGTGATTTGGCAATCGTGTTCGGTTTCTGCGGCGTGACCTGGTCGGTGCCGGCTTCGTAAGCAGCCACAATGGGGGAACACCCAAGCGCCTGCGCCCCAGAAACGCGCACGGGCTTCTCTTCAATCAACCCCACACGCGCCAATTCGCGGAACCCTTTGGCGAGTTTGCAGAGCAACGCCCCGCTCGCCATGGGGGCGATGATATGGTCGGGGGCATGCCAACCTAGTTGCTCGGCGGTTTCAAACGCCAGCGTCTTCGCGCCTTCGGCGTAGAAGGGGCGCAAATTGACGTTGACAAACGCCCAGCCATACGCTTCGGCGACCAGCGCCGCCAGGCGGTTGACATCGTCGTATGTCCCATCGACCGCCACAATGGTGGGGCGATACACAGCAGACGCCAGAATCTTGTTCGGCTCAAGGTCGGCGGGGATGAAGACAACGGCACGCATTCCGGCGCGGGCGGCGTGCGCAGCCACGCTATTGGCAAGGTTGCCGGTACTCGCGCACGCCAGCGTGTCAAATCCAAGGTCGCGGGCGGCGGTGGTGGCCACACTCACGGCACGGTCTTTGAACGAGTATGAAGGGTTGACGGCGTCGTTCTTGATGTAGAGACGGCGAAGCCCCAGACGTTCCCCCAATCGTTCGGCATGTAGCAACGGTGTACAGCCGGTGCCGATATCCACCACGCGGCTCTCCTCGTGCAAAACCGGCAACAAGGGGCGATAACGCCACAAGGTGTGTGGTCCTTGTGCAATCGTTTCACGCGAGATGGTTGCGGCGATGGCGTCATAGTCGTACCAAATTTCAAGCGGGCCAAAACATTCTTCACAGACGTACGCCGCTTCGAGTGGGCGGGTGGCGCCGCATACGCGGCAACGTAGGGCTTGTGCAAACGTTGGCATGGAAAATCCTCCCTGTCTGGTTGGTGTTTGAGGCGCATGTGTGGGGAACCGGGGGCATAAAAAACACCCTCGCGATGCGAGGGGCGAGAAACAAAAAACCCCATCTGGCGTGATGGGGTTGCGTGTTTCAGCATCCCCTCTCATCGTCCAGAAGCAAGCGCTTCTGCCGGCATTGGCACCTGGCCTGCCTGAGCAGGCTGGTTGCCGGGGCTTCACAGGGCCGGTCCCTCCACCCCTCTTGATAAGAGGTACTGCGCCGTTTCAAGTTTGAAATGTTCGCGCGGTAGTCTAACAGGTTCGGTGGGGGCCGTCAACACCCATTTGGACCATTCAAGCCCACCGTGCGCCAATGTGGTTGTGGCAACAGATGGCAATGGCAAGCGCATCGGCGGCGTCGTCCGGGCGCGGGATCTCCTCCATGCCGAGCAAAAGGCGCACCATTTCCTGCATCTGGCGCTTGTCGGCGCCCCCATAGCCGGTAATGGCTTGCTTGACCTCGGTCGGCTTGAATTCCGCAATGGGGATACCCGCCTGCGCCAACGTCAACAAGACAACCCCACGCGCATGCCCAACCGACAAGGCGGTGCTGACGTTCTTGCGAAAAAAGACCTGCTCAACCGCCGCCCGATCGGGGCGATAGGTTTCGAGCAGGTCTTGCATTTCGCGGTAAATGGTGAGCAAGCGTTCCGGCAACGGCTGTTTCGCCGGTGTGCGAATGACGCCATACGCCACAAGGCGCACATTGACGCCATCACCTTCCACAACCCCCCATCCGGTCAACGCCGTACCGGGGTCAATGCCCAGAAAAACGCTCACGCTGCGAACTGCTCCAGCACCTCTTCGTCAAAGTCCACATTGACGAAGACTTGCTGCACATCGTCCAGATCTTCAAGCGCTTCGATGAGTTTGGCAACCGAGACCTGCGTTTCGGGGTCCAGTTCAAGCATGTTGGTAGGCACCATTTGCAACTCGGCCGATTCAATGGGCAAGTTGTATTCGTCCAGCGCCTCACGCACTTTTTGCAGGTCGTTGCGGCTCGTGTAAATCTGGATAATTTCACCCGCTTCTTCAATATCTTCAGCGCCGGCGTCAATCGCCAACAGCATCAGTTCTTCGGGGTCCTGCCCTTCGGCGCGCACCGTGATGACCCCCTTCTCCTCGAACTGCCAGGCAACTGAACCGCTTTCGCCCAGGTTGCCCCCATGCTTGCGCAAGGTGGAGCGAATTTCGCCCACAGCGCGGTTGCGATTGTCGGTCAACACCTTGATCATGAACGCCGCCCCGCCGGGACCATAGCCCTCATACCAAATTTCTTCCAGGGCTTCGGCTTCGAGCTCACCCGTTCCGCGTTTGATAGCGCGTTCAATGTTTTCCTTGGGCATGTTCGCGGCACGGGCTTTTTCCAACACCATGCGCAGCATAAAGTTGAAGTTCGGGTCGCCACCGCCCAAACGCGCCGCCGTTTCAATTTCACGCGCCAGTTTGGTGAAGATTTTGCCCTTCTTGGCGTCAACAGCGGCTTTGCGGTGTTTGATGTTTGCCCATTTTGAGTGTCCAGCCATGGAATCACCTCTTCAATACAAAATCCCACAAGACGTTTTACGGGTCAACAGGCAGTATAGCACAAAGCCGTATTTGCGACCAAGTGATTTTGCGCATGCCTGGAAAACACCCCATGCAACATACACGTCTTCTTTGCCGAAGCACGCCATTTCTGATATATATTTTTTGAAACGTTTCGCATCTCTTCCGTCGTTCATACGTATGCCGCACACGCATCATCTGCCGTCTTCTTCATCTTTATAGAACATCAAAACCACTGTCGGGAGTGTCAACCATGCATCCTGCGGATTTTGTGCTGATTGCCTATATTCCCACGCCTGCCGACCTGCAACGCGCCCAAGAGGCACATTGGTATCGCATCCCACTGGTCCATGCGCCGCTTGCGCTGCGCTACGCCCGCGCCATTGCCTTTTATCAAGGGCGCGCTTTTGGTGAGGCGCGTTGGCAAGTCGCCTGGTGGAGCTGCATCGAGCAAGTGAGTGTGGTACGCCGGCGCGACCTTTTACCCGAAGAGCCCCAACATCCCCACGCCAACGATTTCTACGTGAAAGTCCATCTCGCGGAACTCAAACCACGTGTACCCCCCCTGGTTGGGCAAAAAGGTCGGCGCTTGCTCTTCAAAACCATCACCTGGTCGGCGTTTTGTCGGGCGGAATCACTTGAAGAACTCTTCAACGAGTACCGCCTGGAAAAAGACCCGCTCTACGCGATTATTCGCTCGCAACTCTCCACCGAAGAGTTGTTCGGCATCGCCGACCCCGACTCGCCACACCAACTCCGCTTGTTTGAACAAGCCGCCCACTGGTAGCACCGTTTTGGCACGCACTGCCGACGGCGCTTTTTCCCGCAAATGTTTTGCAAAAGAGATTTTTTTGTTGTATAACCGCCCCGTTGGTGAGGGGAGACGGAGACGGGAATACAACAGATGAGTGAATCATCTCTCAATCCAGAGCATCGTGCGGTCATCGTTGCTCGCCCAGCCGTCTCAACATGGTGGCCCACACACGGCTTGTTTACACTGGCGGCGCTCCTGCTGCTGATTGCCGCACTCGCACAAGGATACCGCCTCAGCGCGCACACGGTTACGCTGGTCATCAACGGCACGCCCATTCAAATACGCACACACCAGCAAACGCTGGGCGGTCTGCTCGCCGAACAGGGGCTGACCCTTCGTCCCGAAGACGTGCTCATTCCCGGTGCGGAAACCCGTTTGAGCGCCCGCACCCCCCTCGAACTCCATCTCGCGCGCGAAATCACATTTGACCTGTACGGCGTTCAACAAACAGTCTATTCACACGCGCCCACGGTGGCTGATTTTTTGTACGAACAAGGGGTTTCCCTCGGAGCGGAAGACCGCCTGTATCTCGATGGAACGCCCATCACGCCAGAAACGCCGCTGCCGACCGCCGACTTTTTCCAACGCCCACGGGCGCATGTGGAACTGGTGCGCGCGACGCCGCTGCTCGTTGATTTGGACGGTATCACCTTGCGCCTCTTCACCCGCGCCGAAACCCTGGCGCAAGCCCTGCGCGAAGAAGGCATCACCCTTTATCCCGAAGACATCATCAGTCCGCGCCCCAACACGCCCGTTGCGCCCAACATGCACGTCAGCATTCGCCGCGCAACACCGTTTAGCGTGCAGGTTGATGGGCAAACACTCACCGCCCGCACGCACGCCCCCACCGTTGGCGACGCCCTCGCCGAGTTGGGCGTCAGCCTTTCACCGCTGGATCGCGTCGAGCCGCCGCTGGAAACAGCGTTGACGGACGACACCGCTATCACCATCACGCGCGTCGAACACGAAATCATCGTAGAGCGCGAAACCATCCCCTTCCAGCGGGTACTCGTTCCCGACCCCACACTGGAAATTGATACGTTCGCCGTGCGCGAGGAAGGCGCACCGGGCACACGCGCACGCGAGATTTTGGTGGTGTACGAAAACGGGGAAGAAAAAGAGCGCATCGTCCAGCGTGAATGGGTGGAACAAGAACCGGTCAACCGTGTGGTGGCGTACGGCACGAACATCGTCATCCGCACGCTCGATACCCCCAACGGACCCATCCAGTATTGGCGGCGCACCCGTATGCTCGCCACCAGTTATACCGCCGCTTCCAGCGGCAAGCCCAAAGACCACCCACGCTACGGCATCACCCGCACGGGGTTGCCAGCCGGCTATGGCATTGTCGCGGTTGACCCGCGCGTTGTCCCGCTTTGGACACAAGTCTATGTGCCAGGGTATGGGCAAGCCTGCGCCTGCGATACCGGCGGCGGCGTCATCGGCGCATGGATTGACCTGGGATACGACGAGGACAACTACAAGCCCTGGTATCGCTGGGTGGACGTGTACTGGGTAGCGCCTCCGCCCCCGCCCGACCGCATCCAATACATTCTCCCAACAGCCCAAGTGCCATGAACCGCCAGGAAGTTCGCCGCCTGCTCGCCGCGCATGGCTTGCGCCCCCGCAAAGGATTGGGGCAAAATTTTCTGGTGGATGAAACCGCCCTGCAACGCATTGCCGAAACAGCCGAAATCGCCCCGCATGAAACCGTGGTCGAAATTGGACCGGGGCTGGGCGCGCTCACCGAGCATCTGTTGGCGCGCGCTGAACACGTCATCGCCATTGAATTGGACGCAAACATGGTCGCGATTCTGCGTGAACGCTTCGGCGCACAGCCCCACTTTCACCTGGTGGAAGGCGACGTTTTGGAGCAAAACATCCCGGCTTTGGTGCAACACCTGACCGGACAACCCCGCTACAAAGTGACCGCCAATCTCCCCTACTACATCACCTCCGCCGCCATTCGCCACTTGCTGGAAAGCCAGCCCACGCCCGACCTGATTGTCCTGCTTGTCCAGCGGGAAGTGGCCGAGCGCATTGTCGCGCAACCGGGGGCGATGAGCCTGCTGGCGGTGAGTGTTCAGGTGTACGGCACACCTTCGCTCGTGGCGCGTGTGCCGGCGGGGGCGTTCTATCCCCCACCCAAGGTGGAATCCGCCATCCTGAAAATTGTGCCCCACGCGCGCCCGCATGTGCGCCCAGAAGAAGCCGAGCAGTTTTTTCGGCTGGTGCGCGCTGGGTTTCACCAAAAACGCAAACAATTGCGCAACACGCTCTCGGCGGGGCTTCACCTGCCGAAAGAAGAAACCGACCGCCTTTTGCAGGCGGCCGGCATTCAACCTTCACAACGCGCTGAAACGCTTTCGATTGACGATTGGCGACGTCTGTTCGACGTCTGGCGTGCCCATCAAGAAGGGTCGGCTTCTTCCAAATAACGGCGCACCGTCTCTTGAATCTGTTGGCGGGCACGGTGAAGCCGCACTTTCAGCGCACTTTGGGAAATACCCAACGCTTCGGCGGCTTCTTTGGTTGAAAGGCCTTCAAATTCACGCAACAGAAACGCTTGGCGGAGCGTTTCGGGCAAAGCAAGAATCGCGCGGTCCACGACATCAAACAGTTCTTGCGAAAGCAGAGCCTGGTCGGGAATATGGCGCATATCAGCGATGACACTATTGAACGCCTGCTCGTCATCTTCGTCGGTTTCCAACGGCACCGTTTCGCGCTGGCTGCGCTGCCACTGCAAACCACGATTGCGCGCGATACGATAGAGCCACGTACTCAAACGGGCGTCGTTCCGAAACGATTGCGCCGCCTGGCACGCGCTGATAAACGTCTCTTGAAGGACATCTTCGGCGGCATCCGGTTGCCCGGTGAGATGAAGGGCAACACGATAGACGGTATCGTAATAACGGCGCACCAATTCATCGCATGCCGATTGGTCGCCGGCACGAAGCGCCTGAACAAGGTCGGTTTCACTTTTTGCAGACATCACGCACTACCTTCTTCAAAATTGTGATGGATGGAGAAGCCTATGCCAACAACCGAACGACCACCCCAAGAACCCGACGCAACCAAGCGCCCAGAGCCGCCGCGCCGCGAGCCGTTGCGCACCGATGATACGGAATGTTGGCTGTGTGGCGGTCCAGTCATCAAGCGCCACTGCAAAATCATTTGCCAGGTCTGCGGCTTCATGCGCGATTGCAGCGACCCCTAACCTAGCGCCCGCCGCGCTGTTCCCACAGCGCCACAGCCTGCCGAATCATCTGCTGGATTTCGGGGTCGGGCACTTGCTCGATGGCGTAATAGATGCGCCCCTCATAGGAAATGCGCATACGTCCATCGCGCGCCGTTGCCAGCGAGACATCGGGCGGGTTGGCCATCTTCATCAACATTTCCTGCAAAATCACATCCACCTGTTCGGCAAGCCCTCGTGCGGGGTCGGGGTGCATGGTGTTGATGGGCGTCGCCACGCCCGAAAGCGAAGGGCGCTGCGACGGCGTCGCGGGGGGCGCAGGCGGCGGCGTTGGCGCCACAGACGAACGTGGGATATCGGGCGCCGTCCCCGTCAGGCGCTCCCACGTCTCCGGCGGAATTTGGGTTTGCGCCATGCGAATCGCCCCCAAAATCATGCGCAAGTGCTGTTCGTCTTGCACATCGGCCACAGATTCGTACACCACGCCTTCCACTTCAAAACGCACCGGCGCAACGGGGTTTTTCTGCGAAATGATGATTGCATCGCGTTTTTGGGCGGCTTTGCGCTGGGCTTCCCGTTCAACACGCGCACGCAAAATGTAGAAAATCAGCAATCCCAACACCAACGCCATCAAAATCACGCCAATGAGTAGCACAATAAGTTCTGGTGGCATTTTTCACCTCATCATGTGTCCAGTTCAATCGTCTCAATGTCTCCGCCCGGTGTGCGAATCTCCACGTGATTGTTGGCGAAGGTAAATGTAGCGTACACAATCTCGCGCTGTTCGTCCAGCACACGGGGCAACAACCAGCGCAAATCAGCCACCAGGGGCATGTTTGCAAGCGCCGAAAGCGGTATCCATTCGAGCGTGCCTTCATCTGTGGTCGCGTGAATATCGCCCACAGCACGCCCCACGAAGACAAAGAGCAACACACCGGGGTCGCCAACAATGTGAATCACACCGCGCAACGCCAAATCGGTGGGCTGCACGCCCGTCTCTTCGTATGTTTCGCGCATGGCGGCTTCGATGATGGTTTCGCCGCGTTCGACATGCCCCCCAACACCGTTGTAGCGTCCGGCGAACCATTTGTGGGCTGCACCACGCAAGAGCAAAACGGCGTCATCGCGGCGCAAGAAAATGAGAGTGCGTGGAACGAGCGCATAGCGCCCGCGTGTCTGTTGGTCCATGGTCTCACCCTCGGCAATTCGGCTTTTGTAAACGTCAAAAAGGCTAGACCTGACGCGCCACACGCATCAGACGCCATTCACGGAGCACGAGCGGCGCTTGGCGCAGGGTTTCGCGAAAATCCGCATCATCCGCAAAGGTGCGGCGCGGCACCCGGCGGGCTTCCATGCGCACGTGCAGGCTGTCGGTATCAAACGGCCACGGGCGCACGGTGAGATGGGTGGCATCGTCAAGCGGTTCAAGCACCAGCGGCACACCCCCCGGACCACTGCCCAGGTCCACACTGCCATGCTCGGCACGCCCCAGCGCCAACGCCAGCGAGAACCAGTCCATGAGGCGAATCAGGCTATACGCCTCGCGCGTGGCGTTTTCGTCAAGCCCCAATTCGGCCCGCAAACGGGCTTGCAATGCGGACTGTTCGTCCAACATCGCCAGCACAGGGGCTTCACTGCGGCGACCTTCGTACAAGTAGGTGAAGTGGCAACTCACAAGCAAGGCAATCAGGCGGCTTTGTTGCAAGGCGTAGGCAATGCCTTGCCGCCAAATCGCCAGGTGGTCATCAAGGCTCATTTCCAGAAAATCGCGCGGCTCGCCACGTTGGTTGAGCGTCGGCGCGGCTTCCCACGCATGCCACCCCAGGTCGTGCTCGGCGACAGCCACCAACAGAAGCGGCCAGGGGTCGGGACGGGGAAAGTCGGCATCGCCCCGCCAATGCGCCGCCAGAAACGCCGAGACCAGCGCATGGTGGGGTTGGGTTGTCAGCAACCAATCGTTTTCGGCGGTATAGCGAATCACAAGACGCCTCCTTTGGTCGCCCCGTATTGTGGGTGTTTGGCATGGCTTGCCAAATGAAAAGGCACGGCACCACGTGCCGCGCCTTCCTGCAAAGTATCAAGGGGGAAAGCCTATTCGTCGAACAAGTCGGTCACCGCGCCCCGGCTACTGCTGGAAACCAGGCGCGCATATTTCGCGAGCACACCGCGGGTGTAGCGAGGCGGCGGGGGCGTCCATTCGGCGCGGCGGCGTGCCAGTTCTTCATCGCTCAGATGAACTTCCAACAAGTTCTGGTCGGCGTCAATCGTCACCATATCGCCTTCCTGCACCAGCGCAATAGGCCCCCCCACAGCCGCTTCGGGCGCAACGTGCCCGACAACCATCCCATACGTGCCGCCGGAGAAGCGCCCATCGGTAATCAGCCCGACACTGTCGCCCAAGCCGGCGCCGATGATAGCCGACGTGGGCGCGAGCATTTCACGCATACCGGGGCCGCCTTTGGGTCCTTCATAGCGGATGATGACCACATCGCCCGCCTGAATCTTGCCGTCCAGAATGGCTTGCAAACAGGTTTCCTCAGATTCAAACACACGCGCCGGACCGGTAATGCGGCGCTTCTTCACGCCGGTGACCTTCGCAATCGCCCCCTCGGGTGCCAGGTTGCCGCGCAACACCACCAAGTGCCCTTCGTCATAGAGCGGGTTGTCCCACGGGCGAATCACATCCTGGTCGGGCGAGGGTTCATCGGGAACATCGGCAAGGACTTCGGCGATGGTTTGCCCGGTAATCGTGAGCGCGTCGCCATGCAGGACGCCATGGTTGAGCAAGATCTTCATCACCTGCGGAACGCCGCCCGCACGGTGAAAATCAACGGTGACATAGCGTCCCGACGGTTTCAGGTCGCAAAGCACCGGTACACGTTTGCGGATGGCTTCAAAATCATCCAGCGAGAGCGGAACATCGGCGGCGTGCGCCATCGCCAGCAAGTGCAACACAGCATTGGTGGAACCGCCCACAGCCATAACCACGGCAATCGCATTCTCGAACGCCTTGCGGGTCATAATATCGCGCGGGCGGCGGTTGGCACGGATGGCATCCATCAGCACGCGCGCCGATTCTTCAATGTTGCGCACTTTCTCGTCATCTTCCGCCGCCATGGTCGAAGAGTAGGGAAGGCTCATGCCCATTGCTTCGATAACCGACGACATCGTATTGGCGGTGTACATACCGCCACATGCGCCTGCTCCGGGGCACGCATGGCGTTCAATTTCGCGCAACGTCTCTTCGTCAATGCGTCCCGCGCTGTATTCACCCACCGCCTCAAACGCGCTCACAATGGTCAAATCCTGCCCATCATAGTGGCCGGGCTTGATTGTGCCGCCGTACACAAAAATAGCGGGAATGTTGAGCCGGGCGATGGCAATCATCGCTCCGGGCATGTTCTTGTCGCACCCCCCGGTGGCCAGCAAACCATCCATTGCCTGCGCGTTGCAGACGGTTTCGATGGCGTCGGCAATCACCTCGCGCGAGACGAGCGAGTACTTCATGCCTTCGGTGCCCATCGAAATCCCATCGCTGACCGTAATCGTCCCAAACATCTGCGGCATCGCCCCCGCTTCACGCAACGCTTTTTCGGCGCGTGCAGCCAGCCGCCAAATGCCCAGGTTGCACGGCGTGAGATTGCTGTACGCATTAGCCAACCCGACGATGGGCTTGGTGAAGTCCTCATCGTCGAAGCCCACAGCGCGCAACATGGCGCGGTTGGGCGTGCGCGCCACCCCCTCCGTGATGACCGCGCTGCGCCAATTCAAACGTTCTTGGGTTTGTTCTTGCCGGCTCATACCACTCCGCTCCCCTTTCATAAAATCAGTTTGATAGTGATTGAGAGGCACAACATGCATCTTGAAAATGCAAAAGCGCCGAACGTATCTGTTCGGCGCTTCGTTGCCTGTTGGATTGTTGGTGAAACGGTCTAACTCGCCGGCGCCTCTTCGTACACGTAGGTCAGCCAGCCATGCCGGTCTTCAATCTCGCCGCTTGTAATGCCAAAGAATTCACGCTGCACCTTTTCGGTGATGGGACCACGGCGGCCGCTCCCCACCGGAATGCCGTCCACCGAGCGAATGGGCGTCACTTCGGCGGCTGTACCCGTGAAGAACAATTCATCGGCAATGTAGAGCATTTCGCGCGAGATGACTTGCTCTTTCACGGGGATATTCAAATCCGCGAGCAGTTGCATCACCAACTTGCGCGTAATCCCCATCAAGATGGAATTGCCCGTCGGCGGCGTGTACACAACACCATCAAACACCAGGAAGAGGTTTTCACCACTGCCTTCGCTCACGTAGCCGTAAATATCCAGCGCAATGCCCTCGGCGAAACCACGATCGTGGGCTTCCATCGCCACCAATTGCGAGTTGACGTATTGCCCACCAATCTTGCCCATCGCCATCAACGTGCCGGGCGCCATGCGCCGCCACGAACTCACACCCACATCCACACCCTGCTCGATGGCTTCTTCGCCCAGGTAGCGCCCCCATTCAATGGTAGCAATCGCCACTTGCACCGGGCATCCGCGGCCATCAACGCCCAATTTGTTCATCCCACGGAAGACGAGCGGGCGAATGTAGGCCGATTTGAGGTTGTTCGCGCGCAGGGTTTCCAAAATGGCGTTGTTGATTTCGTCTTCGGTGTAGGGGATTTCCATGCGCATCATCTTCGCCGAGTTGAAGAGGCGGCGCGTATGGTCTTGGAGCGCCAACACCGCCGGACCGCGCTTGGTGTTGTAAGCCCGAATGCCCTCAAACACGCTTGTGCCATAGTGCAGGGCATGCGCCAACACGTGGACGGTTGCTTGTTCCCAAGGCACCAGTTTGCCATCCATCCAAATGTAATCAGTTGGTTGCATGTTGTACCTCCTTGTACACATGTCTTGACGTGTAATTGACCCGATGTGCTCGCACAATCGCCTCCATGTCAAAGGTCACAACCGCCCCGATGGTAGCGGAATTTAGCCGGCTTGTCCAAACGTACACGCCTCACTCTTCATCAAAATCAAGCCATTCGGCATCAACGTCAATAATGTCGGCATCCTCTTCCAAATCGGGGGAAAGCCCCAATTGGCGGCGGTACATGTCAACGATATCCTGCGGCGCCAAACTGATGAATGTTTGCAACGCCAGCAGGAAAAGCCCAACATCGTCTAATTGCCCCGCTATCGGCATCACGTCCGGCAAGATGTCCACGGGCGAGACGATGTAAAAGAGGCTGGCGATGGGAATCATTTTCAAGAATGGGCTCACATGTTCATCGCGGAAAAGCCGCCACGCCAGAACGCCATGCTGCCAAAGCAAATGCCAACGGTTATGAGATGGTGTCACTGTTCTAGCCTCCTGGGGGATTCATACCATTTTTGGTGATAAAAAATTTCCAAATTTCGCAAAAATACTTGTCTTGTTTGTTGAACTTATGGTACACTACGCATACCGTCAATCGCAAACGAGACCGCCTGGCGAGGTAGTAGCCCTATGAAACGCTTGATACCCGTTGTGATTTTAGCCATTCTAGCCGCCAGTTTGCTGCAATGTGAATCGCTTGGTGGCGCTACACCATTGAGCACGTCACCTTCGATCAACCTGGGACAACTGATTGAAAACCGCCATCCCGACCGCGTGGATGTCAGCGATGTGGTTGAAGCCGATTTCGACGAGGACGGCGAAGCCGAATGGCTGGTTGTCTATCGCTACGATCCCACGCTCAGCGGCAACTTCGCCAACGCCCCAAGTCGCGCTCTCATGTACGATGCGGTCTCGTGCGAGTTTCCTGAATTCGTGCGCTACAATGTACCTACCCCCGATAACGACTATTTGGGGGAAAGCCAGGTACAGGTGCGGCGCGTGGACTTTCTCAAAACCAACGATAGTTTTGAAACCAATCAGGAAATTGTCTTTTCGTCCCTGGGCGGGTACCGCAAGGTGTTGGCGATTTACCGCTTCCGTGATGAACAGCAAAACCCCTGCGTTGCCCCAACCACGCCCCGCGCCGGCTTCCAATTGTTGGGCTACTTCCAATCGAATTTTAGTATCATTGCGCCGCTCAGTCCAGAGAATAAGCGTATCACGGTGTGGGAACGCACCGCATTTGAACGCAGCCAACTGGCTGTACGCCGCACCTACGAACCGATCGAAAATGCGCGTGGCGAAACCTACTTGCGCGATGATGGCTCACTCGTGGAACCGGTCGAGCAATCTGTGGACTTTGTGTTTGGTCTGCCACGCAGCCCCAGCGATTCACCCTATCCAGAAAAAGCGGTCGCGGCTTTCTACCTCTACTTGAACAGCAACAAAGCAGCCGCCAAAAACTTCCTCATGCCCGCTTTGCAGGAAAACTTCGAGAACCGCCACTATGGCATGCCGGTGCCGGTAGCAGATGTGGCAAGCCTCCAAGTTCAGCGAGTCTCGTATCGCGTTGACATGAACGCCGAAAACTTGCGCCAACCGCGGGAAGTCACGATTGATGTTCTGGTGCAACCCGCCCAAACCGGCAAAGTCGCCAGTCCGGGTGTCTGCTCAATCCGCTGGCGTGTAGAAAACTTCCAACATGAACCCGAAACGGTCGTTGAAGGCGCGACGCCCACCGCCGCCCAACCCAACGACCTGGAATGGCGCCTGGCTGAGATTGTGAGCGTCAGCGGCGATGGTTGCCAGCCATAACCTGCCCCCCGCCGACGAACAACACGCCTACCTTCCCGCCAATGCATCACGCCGCCAGATTGCTGAAACGCTGGCGGCGTTTGCCAATACGCGCGGCGGGCGGCTGGTGCTTGGTCTGAATCGCCAGCAACGCCTCATCGGCGTAGAGAACCCGCAAGCCGTCATCGAACGCGTCCTCGATGCCGCATGGCACATTGAACCGCCGCTTACGCGCTCCATGCCGTTCCCTCGCACCGAAACGCTCGACGGCAAAACGGTTGTTATCGTGGATGTGCCGGCGGGTTTGTCGCATGCATACCGTTTTGAGGGGCGATTTTACGGGCGACGGGGCGCACAAAACGAACCACTCGACGCCGACGCCTTGCGTCAGTTGCTCTTGACGCGCGGCGAAGTGACGTTTGAGAGCCTTCCGGTGCGCGGCGCCACGCTGGACGACCTGGACATGCAAGCGGTACAGGCGTATGCCAGCCGGGTGGAGCGCTTTGTCGGGCTCTCGCCGCTGGATGTGCTCCGCCGCCGCGGGTGTGTCACCCCCAATGACGAACCAACCTACGCGGGGATATTGCTTTTTGGCTACGCACCGCAGCGCTTTCTGCCCAGCGCCCAAATTGTGCTGGCACGCTACCCCGGACGCGAAATGGGCGACCGTTTTTTGCGCCATGTGGCAGACGGCACCCTACCCCAACAAATCCTGCAAGCCGAAGCCTTTTTGGTGGATAACATGCGCCGCGGCGCGGTGATGCGCGGGTTGGTACGTGAAGAGCAAACCGAATACCCCATCGAGGCGGTACGCGAAGCCATCGTCAACGCTGTGGCGCACCGTGATTACAGCATTCGCGGCGCAGAAATTCAAATCTTCATGTTCGCCGACCGCATCGAAGTCATCAGTCCGGGGCGCTTGCCCGGTCATGTCACGCTGCAAAATCTTCTGCATGAACGCTTCAGCCGCAATGAAATCATCGTGCAAGTGCTCAGCGATATGGGCTTTATCGAGCGGCTGGGGTACGGTATTGACCGCATTGTGCGCGTCATGGCGCAAGCAGGGCTGCCCGCCCCACGCTTTGAAGAGACCGCCAACGGCTTCAAACTCACCCTGTTTGGGCACGGCGAACAGATGCTGAGCACCGACCGCGAATCGGCAAGCCGCTGGAAGCATCTCGGACTGAACGAGCGCCAAATCCGCGCGTTGGAGTTCATCGCCGAAAACGGGCGCATCACCAACCGCGACTACCAACAACTCGTGCCGGACGTGAGCGCCGAAACCCTGCGCCGCGACTTGGCGCAACTGGTCGAAATGGGGTTGCTCATCAAAGTCGGGGAAAAGCGCGGCACGTATTACATTTTCAAATGATGCACAGATCGAAACGGCGCGTGCAGGCGGCTATGTTGAACGCATCAACCGCTGCCGTCGCGCCTCGAAGAGAATCACCGTCCCCGCCATCGCCGCATTGAGCGATTCCACTTCGCGCGCCAATGGAATGGCGACGGCGGTGTGCGCCAAAGCACGCGCAGCCTCGCCAATGCCTTCTGTTTCACCGCCAACAATCAGCACCGTTGGCGCCGTCCAATCCACGTCGAAATAGCGCACCGCTCCCCGCGCGTCGGCAACGTACACGGTCAACCCATTGACCGCTTGCGCTATCTCTTCCCACGTCAGCCCCGCCCGCACCGGCAGGCGAAAATGCGCCCCCATGCCGGCGCGCAGCACTTTCGGGCTCCACACGTCCACCGTCCCTTTGGGGAGCAACACCCCTTCCACGCCTGCACCGGCGGCGGCGCGCAACAGCGTGCCCAAATTGCCGGGATCGCGCACATTGTCGGCGATGAGGAGCAACGTAGCAGATGTCGGCCACGCCAGCTGTGGGCGCTCGGCAACAGCGACAATGCCCTGTGGCGTGACCGTATCGCTGAGCGCCTGCATCACCTCTTCACTCACCAGCCAGGCGCACGAGCGCAACGCCTCTGGAATATGCGCCGCCTGGTCGGATGTGTAGAAAAGCGCTTCAAAAGCAACGCCGGCCTGGAATGCGTCATGCACCAGGCGAGCGCCTTCCAGCAAGATTTTGCCCTCGCGCTCACGCATACGGCGACGATGCAACGCGCGGGCAGCCTTGACACGTGGATTGGCGAGGCTGGTAATCATCGTCAACCTTCCCCCTGGTCTCCGAAAAACGAAAAGGCGAGAGGTTTCCCCCTCGCCTCTCATCTGCCGCTGCACGTCTTACTTCTGGTGCTGCTTGGCAAGTTCCACCAATTTGGCGAACCCGTCCGCGTCATTCACCGCCATATCAGCCAGCACCTTGCGATCGAGTTCCACACCGGCTTGCTTCAGCCCATAAATGAAGCGGCTGTAGCTCAAGCCATGCAGGCGGGCGGCGGCGTTGATGCGCTGAATCCAGAGACGGCGAAAATCGCGCTTGCGGCGCTTGCGGTCGCGCGTCTGGTTGCGCAGGGCTTTCAGAACGGCTTCGTTGGCGGCGCGGAAACGGCGGTGGGCTGCCCCACGATAACCGCGCGCCATTTTCAGGATTTTTTTGTGTCGTCGGCGGGTTCGGAAACCGCCTTTCACGCGAGCCATATGTTCACCTCCATCTTGGTCTATGTGATATCAGGAGCCGGTTGTCAGGCGTGGAGGCTCGTTCCACAATCTGGCCTGACGAACACGGCAAAACACCTTACTTCCAGAGCGCCGGCGCCGAGCGACGAATCCGGCGGATGGTACCCTTGTGGGTCACCTTGATGTACTTATCGAAGCGACGGCGCACGCGCTTGGGCTTGTGGTAGCGCAAGTGCCCTTTCGAGACCTTCATGCGCAACACTTTGCCCGTGCCCGTGATTTTGTACCGCTTCGATGTAGCTTTGTGGGTCTTCATCTTCGGCATGGTTCATCTCCCCTCTACACCAAAACTCGGGCTTGCGCCCGAGCAGTTTCACCGCTCACTTTTTCTTCTTCTTATCCGTGTCCGGCGCGAGCACCATGGACATATCGCGCCCCTCAAAGACAGGTTTTTGCTCGACAACCGCGATATCCGAGAGCTCCTCGGCGACTTTCATGAGCAACTCTTGCCCAATCTCGGGGTGCGAGCGCTCACGCCCACGGAACAACACACGAATACGAACCTTGTGCCCTTTCTCGATGAACTTGCGCGCCTGCTTCAGTTTGAAACCGATGTGATGGTCGTCTGTTTTCGGGCGCAGGCGCAATTCCTTCACTTCAATTTGCTTTTGCGCCTTACGAGCCTCGCGTTCGCGTTTCGATTGCTCGTACAGGAACTTGCTGTAATTCATCACGCGGCACACGGGCGGACGCGCCTCGGGTGCCACCTCGACGAGGTCAAGACCCACCGAGTCGGCGTAGGCCAACGCTTCTTTTGTTGGCACAACACCGCGGTTTTGTCCTTTCTCGTCGATCAAACGGACTTCCGGAACGCGGATTTGCTCGTTGACGCGAAATTGTCGCTCGCTAATAGGACCACCCTCACTTCTGTCTGTGCAGGTTTGACAAGGCGCGCGAAATATACATGAGTCTGTTCATCTCGTCAAGCCTGAGCGCGCAAACAACGCGCGGGGGTGGCGAAGGCACGCCACCCCCGTTGTGTTTACCAGAGGTCCATCGTGCGTTGGGCAACCAATTGGCGCACTTTGGCTTCAAATTCACCCACCGGCATGGCGCCCAGGTCTTCGCCGCTTCGCAAGCGCACAGCGACGGTCTCTTCTTCGACTTCTTTGTCGCCAACGATGAGCATGTAGGGAATTTTTTGCATTTGCGCCGCGCGAATCTTGGCGTTCATGCGGTTGGCGCTATCGTCCACTTTGACGCGGAGATCCTGCTGGAAGAGCCGCGCCGCCACCGAACGCGCGTATTCGATGTGACGGTCGGCGATGGGAATGACCACGACTTGCACGGGCGCGAGCCACGGCGGGAACGCCCCGTTCAGGTGTTCGATGAGAATCCCCACAAAGCGCTCCATGCTCCCAAAGGGGGCGCGGTGAATCATGACCGGGCGGTGCGGCTGGTTGTCTTCGCCGATGTAGGTCAAGTCGAAGCGCTGGGGCAGGTTGTAGTCCACCTGCACGGTGCCCAATTGCCATTCACGCCCCAACACGTCGTTGACCACGAAGTCCAGTTTTGGACCATAGAAAGCCGCTTCGCCCTCTTCAACCGTGTAATCGAAATCGTAGTCGTTCAGCGCGTTCAGGATAGCCTGCGTGGCTTGTTCCCACACTTCATCCGAGCCGACATACTTGTCGCTTTCGGGGTCGCGCACGCCAACACGCGCCCGGAAATCGGTGAGCCCCAGGCTGCGGAACACCTTGAGGGTGAGTTCCACCACGCTCTTGAATTCATCTTCCAACTGGTCGGGACGGCAGAAGAGGTGCGCGTCGTCCTGGGTGAAGCCGCGCACGCGTGTCATACCGCTGACTTCGCCGCTCTGCTCGAAGCGATAGACCGTGCCAAATTCAGCGAAGCGGATGGGCAAGTCGCGATATGAACGCAGGTGCTGCTTGTAAATCATGATGTGGAACGGGCAGTTCATCGGTTTGAGCAAGTATTCCTCGTTCTCATCCACCACCATGGGGGGGAACATGGAATCTTTGTAGTAGGGGTAGTGCCCGCTGGTCTTGAACAGTTCCACTTTGGCGATGTGCGGTGTGTAGACGGGCTGGTAGCCGCGACGGATTTGCTCTTCTTTCAAGAAGCGTTCCAACTGGTCGCGAATCACCGCGCCGTTGGGTTGCCAGAGCACCAACCCAGGTCCCACCATCTGGGGCTCGATGGCGAAAATAGCGAGGTCTTTCCCCAAGCGGCGATGGTCGCGTTTTTTGGCTTCTTCAAGCCGCTTGAGGTATTGCTCCAATTCCACGCGATTGCGCCACGCCGTGCCGTAGATGCGCGTGAGCATGGGGTTCTTCTCATCGCCGCGCCAGTACGCCCCCGCAACACGCATGACCTTGACGGCGTTGGCTTTGATTTGCCCCGTGTGCTCCACATGCGGCCCACGGCAGAGGTCAATAAACGTATCATGCTGATAGACGGTAATCTTGGGGCGCTGGTCTTCGGGCAATTTGTTGCCGTACTCGTCGTATTGCCCCCGCGCCAACCCTTCGATGAGTTCCAGTTTGTAGGGCTGGTCTTTGAACAATTCGCGGGCTTCTTCCACAGAGACTTCGCGCACGTGGAAGCGATGTTTGCCCTTGATGATTTCCTTCATGCGCTGCTCGATCCACGCCAAATCCTCTTCCGTGGGCGAGCGCGGCAATTCAAAATCGTAGTAAAAGCCATCTTTCACGGGCGGCCCGATGGCAATGCGTGCACCGGGGAAGCGCTCCATAACGGCTTGCGCCATGATGTGCGCCGCAGAGTGCCGAATTTTGTACAGGTCGGGGTCGTAGCCCGGCGGAATGTACTTTTCGGCTTCGGCTTTCAATTCGGCTTCTCGTTCTGGGTCATACACATTTGTGCTCATGCGCACCCTCCTCACAGATGCTCAACTGGCTCAACAAAAAAACCTCCCGTCCACGCTGGGACGAGAGGCGATGCTCCCGCGGTTCCACCCGGCTTGGCTGGCGTTTGCCAACCCGCTTGCTGGCAGATAACGGTGCCACCCGGATTGCCCTACTTGGCGAACCGTTCAGGCAATCGGCTCCGGGAAGGTATCGCAACGCTCGTTTGCGAGCAGGGCTTCCAGCCTCAGACCCCGCCTCTCTGGCGCACGTCACGTTGCGACGTGGTCCCTTCAACGCCTTTTCGCATGCGTATTGTGGGTTTCATTATAAAAGCCCTGCGGTGAACGTCAATTCTACGCCAGGCAAGAGGCGCGTCCACGTTTCGGGCTGGTATCGGCAATGCCTGTTTTCTTTTTCCACACATATTTGCGTGTGTGGTATCATCTGTGCAGGAAAACGCCCCACACCACCGCCCCGCATGATGTCAAACAGCAAGCGAACAGAATGGGAGTTGCCAATGGCTTCACCACTTGAACCCGATTTTCGCCCGATGCCGCCACGCCTGTACCGCGCGTTGGTGCGCCTGGTGCTGGTCGCTGCCATCCTCATCGCCGCCCTGCTCACCTATGCGTTTTGGCCGACGACGCCACATGTGGAAGACCTACCCGACGGCGGCGCACGCTATGCGGTGCGCATTCTGCGCGATGAATGGGGCGTTCCCCACATTTTTGGGCAAACAGATGTTGATGTGGCATTCGGGCTGGCATACGCGCACGCCGAAGACGATTTCATCACCATTCAGCAATCCATCATCGCGGCGCGGGGCGAATTGGCGCGCGTGTATGGGCGCAACGCCGCCGCCAATGATTATCTGGTGCATTTGCTGCGCTTGCACGAGACCATGGAACGCCACGCCGAGACGCGCCTCAGCCCCACGATGCGCGCCATGCTGCAAGCCTATGCCGACGGGCTCACCCATTACGCCGCCCAACACCCGGATGAGGTGTTGCTGGACGATATTTTCCCGCTGACGGCGAACGATATTCTCGCGCCCTCGCTCCACAAAGCGCCGCTCTTCTTTGGTCTGGATGATACGCTCACCGACCTGCTCGACCCCAACCGGGGACAAGATGCCACGCCGACGCCCCTTGCCAATCGTTTCGACCCGTTGGGCATTGGGACACCTCTCGCCGGCTCCAATGCGATAGCCGTATCGCCGCGACGAAGCGCCAACGGGGAAACATTTTTGCTGGTCAACTCCCATCAGCCGTGGGAAGGTCCCGTGGCGTGGTACGAAGCGCATGTCCATAGCGAAGAAGGGTTGGACATGGTCGGCGCAACCTGGCCGGGCGTTCCCGTCATCATTCATGGGCACAACCGCGCTTTGGGGTGGGCGTTCACCGTCAACAAGCCCAATGTAGTGGACGTGTACCGCCTTGAGATCAACCCCGACAATCCCAATCAATACTGGTTCGATGGCGAGTGGCGCGACTTTGAGGTGGACGAAGCCCGCCTGCGCGTCAAACTGCTGGGGCGCATTGAATGGACGTTCACGCGCGAGGTGCTCTGGTCGGTGCACGGTCCGGCGCTGCGCACGCCCACCGGCACATACGCGGTGCGCTACGCCGGCATGGATGAAGTCGGCTACTATGAGCAACTGTACCGCATGAACAAAGCCCGCACCTTTGAAGAATGGCTGGACGCCATGCGATACCGGGCGCTGGCGATGTTCAACACCGTCTACGCCGACCAAGAGGGCAACATCTTCTACCTGTACAACGCCCGCGTTCCTGTGCGGTCCCCCGAATTTGATTGGCAAGGCGACCTGCCCGGCACAACGTCCGCCGCCTTGTGGACGCAGGAAGTGCCCTTTGAGGCGCTTCCCCAAGTGCTCAACCCCGCTTCCGGCTTTGTGCAGAGCACCAACGCCACGCCGTTTCGCACAACCGTGGGCGATGACAACCCCTCACCCGACGCCTACGACGCCACATGGGGCATTGAAACCCGCATGACAAACCGCGCCTACCGCGCCCTGGAACTCTTTGGCGGCGATTCTTCGATCACCGCGGATGAGTTTTACGCCTACAAGTACGATATGGCGTACTCCACCCAATCGGCGGTGGCGCGCACGATTGCGCGCGTGCTGGCAAACCCACCCGACGACCCCGAAATTCAAGAAGCGCTTGACCTGCTCGCTTCGTGGGATTTGCAGGCAACGCCTGAGAATCGCGGGGCGGCGCTGGTGGTGCTGTGGCTCCAACCCTTTGGCGAGCGCCTGCTTGAAGAAGAAATTCCCGACGAGGAGTTGCACGCGCATTTGCTGGATGCGGTGCGCTTTTTGCGTGCGCATTACGACCGCCTTGACCCACGTTGGGAAGAGGTCAACCATTTGAAGCGCGGCGACCTGGACATTGGGTTGGGGGGCGCGCCGGATGTTCTGCATGCGGTGTACAGCAAGCCCGCCGAGGACGGGCACTTGCATGGGCGCGCAGGCGATTCGTACATTCTCATTGCCACGTGGGAGCAGGACGGCGCGTTGCATTCGCAAAGCATTCACCAGTACGGCGCGGCAACGTCCCGCCCGGAATCGCCCCACTATGCCGACCAGGCGTTGCTCTTTGTGCGCCGTCAGATGAAGCCCGTCTGGATGGATGAGGCGGAGATACGCGAGCATTTGGAGCGAGCGTATCAGCCCTAAGCGCAGGGGAACGCCGGCAACACGATGGCGCGCACATGCGTATCGTTGTCCGCCGGGTGAGGCAAGCAGAGAGGAGGGTGCACATGCGTGGAGAAGACACAAAACGCGGTTGCACGATTCTCATCATCGGCTTGCCCATTTGCGGTTTGGTTTCAACCGGTGTCGGAGGGCTGCTCCTCGTCTTGCTGCTCTTTCTGCTCATGCTGATTGGGTGTTCAGCGCCACCCGCAACAGTGGGCGTCATTCTCTACCCGTCAGACCAGTCCTCTGTCCCCAGCGGTGAAGTCATCGTTGAAATACAAGCGTATCGCCGCGGTTGGGCAACCCTGAAATTTGATAGTGGGTGGTCTTCTTCAAAATCGAAGCCGGAGCGCATTGTGTTGAAGGTGGACGACACACCAGTTTTCACCTGGCAGAAAGGGGACAACGCCGATTGGTACGACCGCCTGAGCGTTCCCATTCTGCTGGACGAGGGAGACCACACGCTTGCCCTGGAAGTGGTCGCCGACGGCAGGGTTGCGCGGGACACGGTGCAGGTGACGGCGGTGGAAAAAGGCGCTTCGCCCTGGCACACCATTCCCCTGCCTGACGAACTCTCCGAGGAGATGCGCTTCATTGTTGATGCGGAAGGGCGACTCTGGCGAATTGAAGCCCCGCAATCAACCCGTACGCGCGTCCTCGCGGCAGACGTTGTTGAAGGTAAGCAATCTTCACCAGTGGACGGAACGGGCGTCATCACCGCCATCGAGGGCGCAACGGCGCACTTTTTCCTGCTTGAAACGGGCACGCTCTACCGTCTGGTACTGGAGACGCCGCTGCCCGACGAGGCTGTTGTGGGCACGCTCTACCTGCGTGAAACGGATGAGAGCGAACTCTTCTGGCAACCCTACACGCACGCAGACCGCTGGAACGGTCATGCGTGGCAATCCACGGATGTTGCCCTTCCCCCGTTCCCCCGTTTTGCACGGGGCGTGGGACCAACCGTATGGGAAATGAACACGCCCCAAGATGTGTGGGTTCTTTCAGAACGCAGCGGCTACGCCGCCCAGTGGGATGGCGCAAACTGGCGAATCGTTGCGCCGCCTGCGCCCACTGCGAAGAGTATCCGCGCCCGTATTGCCCTGCACGAAGGGCGTTTTTGGGTGTGGGATGGCTCGGGCTGGCGCGCGGCCGCCCCTCTGCCGGACGCGGCAAGCCCACACGCCTTTGATTTCATTTTCGCGGACCAAGTGCTCCTCTGTGGCGACGCCCTGTTCTTTGCCAGCCCCGCTTACGAATGGGAACCTGAACCAGACGCATTTCTCGATGCCGTGCGAATTTTCCAGTGGGATGGCGGAGCATGGACGTGGCACGACGTTCAGATTGCGCGTTTCCCGCATGGACGCCTGGCGTGCGTGGGGGGGACTCCCTGGCTGCTCAGTAGCCCGCGCGCGCCGCGTGATGCCATGCAATCCAACCCGCCACAAGTGCGCACACGCTTCGGGGGGCGCTTCCTCGGTCCTGAATCGAATTTGCGGTTGGAGAAAGGGCGCGTGTGGATGTGGGACGGCGCAGCCTGGCGTGAAGCCGTTCAGCCGCCCTTCTTACCCTTCTTTGATGAGCGCCTCCCCGGCAACGGGCTTGGTTTTATCATCCAGACCCCTCCCAGGCTCACGTTCGCAGCACCGTGAAAGGCAAACGCGGGGGCATCTGCCCCCGCGTTTTGCGACGCCGGCAACCTGGTCATGGGCGCTCAGCCAGCACCACGTCCACGTCCAGCGGTTCGCCGTCGCGCATGATGTTGAGCGTGATGCGGTCGCCCACACGGTAGCGGTTTTCCAGCAAGAGATTGAGGTCGCGCAGTGAGGAGACCGGTTCCCCATTGACGCCCACAATCACGTCGCCCCCCACGGGCAAGAGCAAGTTTGCGATTTGCACGCGCGCGGTTGCGCCACGAATGCCTGCATTCGCCGCCGGACCACCACGGTACACAGCGACCACGAGCACGCCTTCATCAGGCACCGCCACACCACGCCGACGCAGCACTTCGGCGAGGCGCGGCGTCAGGTCGAACGCTTCGATGCCAAGCCACGGATGGCGGTAGTAGCCGCGCTCAATCAGTTCGGGCACCACGCGCTGCACCGTGTGCGCCGGAATGGCGAAGCCAATGCCCGCATTGGCGCCGCTCGGCGAGATGATGGCGGAGTTGACGCCCACCACGCGCCCCTCGATGTCCAGCAAGGGACCGCCGGAGTTGCCGGGGTTGATGGCAGCGTCGGTCTGGATGACTTCGCCGATGAACGTGCCGCTTTCGTTTTGAATGACACGCCCCAGCGCGCTCACAATCCCCAGCGTCATGGTACGGTCAAACCCGAACGGGTTACCGATGGCAATCACAAACTGCCCCACGCGCAGCGAGAGCGAATCACCAAGCGGCAACGGCGGCGTATCAGCGGGCACTTCATCCAGTTTGATGACGGCAAGGTCGTTTTGGGGGTCAACGCCGACAATGGAAGCGGTGGTGCGTGTCCCATCGGCAAGCGCCACTTCGATTTCGCGGGCGTTTTCCACCACGTGATAGTTCGTCACCACATGCCCCTCGGTATCCCAAATGAAGCCCGAACCCGTTCCTTCTTGCGGAATGGGGCGCAAGAAAAAGTCATACGTGTAGGTGCGGGTCGTGATGTGTACCACGCTTCGGCTGGCGCGGTCGTAGAGGTCGCTCAGCCAGGCTTCTTGCGCTTTCCACGCCGCTATTCCCTCGACGGGGGGCGTTTCCGCGCTGAGTTCGGACTGTGGCGTTTCTGCGAAAGGCGAAGGCGTGGGGGTTGGCGGCTCGCTGTTTTCAGGGGCTGGCGTTGCGGTGGGTTCCGCCGTAGGCGAAGGCGCACCTGTTGCGGCTTGCGCGGCGACTTCTTGCACAACGCGCGTGGGGCGCAAACGCCCCGCCTGCAAGGCACACCCACTCAAGGCAACCAAGACGAGCATAAAAGCGATATAGCGGCGCATGGACTCTCTCCTTTTCGTCTCAAATGATCGCCGGAAATGATGATGCGATTGCACCATGCGCCAAACGACGTTGCGTTTTCACTCCGTGAGGAGCGGCGGCGTGTCAAGACGGCGGTACAAACGCCAGCCAGGCCAGGCGGCTTCAAGCACAAACCCCGGCGGCGCCTGTGTCGCATAGCGCGGCGCAAGCGCCTCACCGGGCACGGGCTGTTCGGCAACCAACACGTAGCGCACAAATCGGCGGGGGGCTTGCACCGCCGCGGTGAAATCACCATCAACAGGGAGCAGGAAGGGGCGCGCTGTTCCCGCCCGCGCAATCAAGCGGTAGGCGGTGTGATCGTCGGCGAGGATGCTTCCAGGCGGCGCGAGGCGCAGGCGCTCGGCGATTGCCTGCTCGCGCAGGTCGGCTTCGCGCGGCGTGCCTTGGAGCAAAAACAGCCCCCACTCGCGTGTGATGGATTGCGCCGGTGGCGCGAAGAGCCCGATGGCGATATGCAACAGCGCCGCCGGAACCAGCAACATGCGCCAGCGCGGCGACGCACGACGCGGCAACGCCGCCAGCGCCATCACGGAGAGCGTGCCCGCGGCAAACGTTGGGGGATACGCTAGCCCCATGGCACGCACCAGCAAAATGATGAGGGGTGCAATGAGGAAGGCAAACAGGCGATCGGGGGTATGGTAGGCGACAATGACGCCGATGGCGATGACCAGCGGCAAATGCAGCAAATCGCTCACCACGGTACGCACCGCCGCTACCAATCCATAGACGGGGGTCGCCGCCGGATGCAGAAACGCATAGACCGGCGACGCCGGTTCAGCCAGAAAGCGGAGAGCGTCGCCCGTGAAGAGCCAGTTGATGTAGGTCCATGTTCCAAACGCCAACAATGAGGGGAACGCCACAATCACACTTGAAGTCAAAAGCGCCTGCCAACGTTTGCGCGGTGGAATGTCGGGGGGAAGGACGCGAAAGAAAGGCGTCGCCAAGGCGTAGAGCACGCCAAACAAAACGGCGTAGGCGTGGAAAAAGAACGCCAGCCCCAGCACCAACCCGGCGGCAAAGCCGCCCCATGTTTCACGGCGGTGGGTAAAGCCCAGGAAAAAGCGCCACGCAAGCAGGAAGAAAAACAGCGTGCTCATCTCATCCAGCGATTGGGTTGCCACGTAGGCGGATGACGATGTGATAGCCATTGCAACCAAGAGCAACACAAGTATGCCGGTTGAAAATCGTGTTTGCCAGAGGTGTTGCCACAACAGCCAGGCGGTTGCCCCCGCAGCGAGCGCCGACCAGATGGACGGCGTCAGCGGCGAGGGGGCAAGCATGGTCAGCAGAAAGGGCAACGGTGGATAGGTAAATCCTACAAATTCCAGACGCCCTCGGTCCAGCGCCAGCAAGACTTTGGCGGTGAAGACAGCATGCGTATCGCTGATGAAGCCCAGCGAATGCACCCAGACCGCCAACCAGAGAAACGGGATGGCGAAGATGAACGCCCCCACGAGATGCCCGTACCAGGGCAACTCTATCAAATCATGCGTGCGTGGATGTCTCTGTGTCCAGGAATTTGCTAATGCCATGGCGTGTTTTCTCCCAGTAGAAGGGGCGTGTGAAGAGTTGCCACAACGCCTTGTATGCGGCGATGGTATGCAACACCCAATAGAACGGGTTGAGCAAGGCAAATAGCAACAAGTGGTAGTATTCGCGCTTGAAGACCGCCAGCATGTTCAGGTAAATCATCAACCCGTTGCCAATCAACAAATTGAAGAGGCTTACATACAACGTAATGGGGGGGAACAGAAAGTCGAACGCATGCGTGCGCGTCAAGAGCCACACCAGATACATGCCCCACAGCGGCGGCGCCGACAAGAACGTCAACGGTGTGCCCCCAATCAACAGGGCGAACCCCAGCGCATTGCGCCAGCCAACCCGCCGCACCAGCGCAATCGGGCGGCGGGTATGCACCAGAACGGTTTGCATGTAGCCCTTGATCCAGCGTGAGCGCTGGCGAATCCAGTTGCCGATGTGGTTGTTGGCTTCTTCGTAGGTTGTCGAGTTGATGACGCCCACCACATAGCCATGCCCCGCCGCGCGAATGCCCAAATCGGCGTCCTCAGTGACGTTGAAGGGGTCCCACCCACCCAACTCGCGCAAAACGTCGGTGCGGAAATGGTTGCTGGTGCCCCCCAGCGGAATGGGCAGGCGCAGGCGATCCAAGCCCGGTAAAATGTAGTCGAACCAGTAGGAGTATTCGAGCGTGAACATGCGCGTGAGAAAATTCTCATCGCTATTGAAGTAGTTGAGCGCCGCCTGCACACACGCCAGATTCGGCGGTCCTTTGCGAAAGGCCACCACCGCTTTTTTGAGTTGGTCGGGGTCGGGGCGGTCTTCGGCGTCGTAAATCACCAGGTACTCACCCCGTGCAAAAAAGAGCCCGACGTTGCAGGCTTTGGGCTTCGTTTTCGGTTGCCCGTCGGGAATCATCACAAACGTTACTGTTTCGGGGGGATTGGCGGCGCGTGCCGCGGCAATCGTTTCTTCATCGTCTTCTTCCAGCAACAACAGGATTTCCAGTTTTTCGGGTGGATACTCAATGCGCCCCAGGTTTTCAATGAGAAGTGAAACGATGTTGGCTTCACGATAGACCGGGACAAGAATGGTATAGGTCGGCAAGGTGCGCTCATCCAGCGCCGCCACTTCTTCATCCGTCACCCACTGCACATGCTCCGACTGTGCCCCAACCAGCGACACCACAAATTTGAAGAGAATGCCGATGAAAAAGCCGATGTTCACCAGAAAATTGAGCGCAATCAGCGTGGCACGCGGCCAGAGATACAACGCGGTGAGCGCAGCCACCACCGCCGCCCCCAGCGCCAGAAATTGCCACGGCACCATGACCGTATAGGCGCACTCGTCGGGCGTGCGGTAGTACAACCCAAATACAGCGCGGTCGAGAATGGTGTCGCGGTACAGGGTGCGAATCGCGTAGTCAATATCCCATTCGGTTGTCGCGTAAAACGCCACGTCGGCGGCGCCGCTTTTGGCACGAATCCGCGCCGCCAGGTCGGCGTTGGGCGGTTCAGCGGTGGCCACAACCAGCGTCTTGCCCTGCCACACCAGCGGGATGAAGCGCTCCGCCACCAGTTCGGCGGGGTCGAACAGACGCAAAACGTGCGGCTCAGGGCGGCGTTGCGTCAAATCGACAAACGGCACCCCCCACACATCCGCCAGCACGTTGTACAAGTCTTTGCGCTTGACCGCCCCTAACGCGATGAGGATACGCCCCAAGCGTTCGCCGGTACGCTGTTGAAGGTCCAGCGCTTTGGCGAGTTGTGCAGGCGAAATCAAGCCCCGCTCCACCAGGGCTTCGCCGAGCCGTTTGGTTTGGACGGGCGTAGAGGTCTGCACCATGCTCATCCGTCCTTGGGCTGTTTTTGCACCACACGCGGGTACGCCCACGCCAAAAACAGCGTTGTTCCAAAGAGCAAGAAGGCATACACCAGCGGGCGCAGGCGTTGCCACCACATCGTGCGCGACGGCGTCAACGGTTCAACCCGTACCGCTCCCGTGCGCACGCTCAACGCCACCGGGTCGCCCTGCTCCGGGACGATGAGTACATCACCTTGCAGGTCGTACCAACCGTTGGGGGACGCCAGCGCTTTTTGCGCGGTCGCGTCCAGGGGCATATCGCCCTGCTGTGTCAGCAATACCACCATGCGCCCCCGCTGCTCGAAGGCTTCCAGCACGCCAAAGGGGGCGTCCATGCCCATCGTGAAAATTTCTTGCCCGTTGACATCCAGCACGCGGAACGGCGTCGGCTGGAGAGGCGGGTTGAAAGCCGAGGCGTTGTCGGGCACGTGAGCCAGCACCAGCGCCGGTGTGCGCGCCGCCACGACGCTTTCCAACGATTGCACGCGCGGGTCAAGCGGGGTGCGTGTGAGGCGCTGCCATTCAGCCGTCAACAGGGCGGCGGCACGCAACGCCGCAAGGTCGAGCCGGTCGAACGCGACGTCAAACGTGGGGAGCAGGCTTTGCGGAATGCGCCCAAACCCCGGCGGCAGGCTCCCCCCCCGCTCAAACGCCAGATACGATTGCGGCGAGAGCGTCAGCCCAAAGGGGTGCGCCCCGATTTCACAGTTGCCGCCCGGCGGTGTGTAATCCACCTGAATGCGGATGGTGTTGTCACGCTGGAGCAAGGCGCCGGCGACGGGAATGTAAAGGTCAAAGAAGCCGCTTTGATTGAGCGGGACCGCATGCACCAAGCCTTCGTTGACATAGACGCTCAGCGTGGCGTGCGCCGTTTCGGGCGGCGGCGTATGCGTCCCGGAGAGCCGCAGCGCCAGCGTTTTCACCGGTCCACCCAAATCAGCCTGTGAGACCGCCAGGGGAATAGTCATGCGCCCCACGCCGAAGAGGTTGAGCGTGGGCGGTTGCAACTCGGCAAAGGTGATGAGGTCGCGCCCGACGGTCTCGGCTTCAGCCAAGGTGATCGCGTCGGCTGTGCGGGCGACAACCGCCGACACGAGCCGACTGGCAACCAGTCGGCTTTGCATGCGCAGGGCGTCCGGCGAGCCTTCCAGCCGGAGCGTCGGCATATCGTCCGTGTCGAGTGTCAGGCGGTTCACGGCCGACGTTTCGCGAATGACAATGCGTCGCTCCCACAACCGCGCCAATGTGGGGTTGGCGGCGCTGGGCGGGGGAAATGGTCCATCTTCGCGCAGGGCTTCAATGTGCAGAGTGGGGCGCACCGCGCGGTAGCGCTGCGCCACCGCCGCGGCAATACGCAGGGCGGCTTCGGCTTCCACCGGGCTTGGCGCGGGCGGGACAACGATATGCACATCATGCACGACGGGGGGCCAGAACTCGCCAATCCGCGCCGGCGATTGGGGGACGCCTTCAAACGTCAACGTCGGCTGTTGCCATTCGAGCCAGCCCCCCACATACGACGTGGTGCACACGTCATCATCACTGCGAATACGAGCGCGCAGGGTCAGCGGCATGACGTTGTCTTGCACGCGAGCCTGTTCAAGCGGAACACGCACATGGCACACGGTGTTGGTAAACGGGACTGTCGCCAGCAAGCGGTCTTGCGAGCGTACTTCAACATAGCCGTCCACCACATCGGGCGAGACCACCATATCGGCTTCCAGGTACGTCGCCCGAATACCCTTCGCCAGCGGAACAAAATACGTCTGTTCGGCGACCGCCCCTTGCAGGCGGAGCGTCTCCGGCAAACCAAGGTCGGGAAAGGGAACGCGCCAGGTTTCAAGCGGCGGTTCTTGCGCCGCTACGCGCCCCACAAAACCAAGCCCCACGAAAAACAGCAAGAGCATTTTGAACCAACGCATAGGCTTCCTCATTGTCGGATTCACTCGATTTGCCTTCATCATGCGTCTTGCGCCTTACGAACCGAATTACAAGCCCCCCACAAACAATGAAAGTTTTTCCAAACAAACATCTTGAAAAACACCAGCGGGTGCGATAGGCTAAGCATGGTGGTAGTGCAGCATGAAAGGAGGAGGCAATGCAAGCAAGCGCATGGCGACGATGGGGCTTCATGTTGGGCTATGGCATTGGCGCGGGGTTCCTGGTGGTCGTGGGAATGTTTGTGCTGGTCGGCCTCTGGCGTCCACTGCTTGAACCTTGGCCAACGGGGGTGCGCATACGCGGTTTGCTCTGTGCGCTGGCCACAAGCGCCTTTCTGGTCGGAGCGCTCATCGGACGGTTGCAAAATGGTCTGCGCCGCCTGGTATTCGTCACGGCCGGCGGCACTGTGCTGACCTTGTTCCTCTTGCTTCGCGCCACTGCACCACCCCAAAACGCCACCGCCCTCGTCGCCTATCGCATGCCGGGCATGTTGATCGCACTGGCGGGATTGCTGGCGGGAACTACCGTGACGGTCTGGCTGCGCCCACGGCTCACCGCCGAGCGGGTCGCGTTGCTTTCGGCGGGTGTTGTGGCGGCTGTGTGGGGGCTGGTATGGGGGCTGGACGGCGGCGACTTCAAAATCTGGCTTTGGAATCTGCTTCCAACGGTATTTCCCATGGTAGGGGTGCTGTTCGGCGTACTGGCGTGGCGAACGCCAACCCAGTACACGAAAGCCGCGCGCGCTATTCGGGCGATCGCTCTTGTTCCCCCACTCTTGCTCAGCGCCCCGTTCGCCTGGACGATGGGCGTTGGTCGTATGGCGTACCCCGCAGCAATCGAGGCGCTTCACCCCCACGCCTGGGTGCGCTTACCCGCCGACGAACCGCTCACCGTGGTCTGGGGCGGCGATACGCTGGAAGCCAATTACCACGCTTTTTCGGCTGACCAACGCTGGGCGTATGACCTGGTCATTGCGCCCTTTTTTGTGGGCGTTGCCGCGCTTGACGCATACGGCTGTTGGGGGGTGCCTGTGTTGGCGCCGGCGGATGGTGTGGTGGTCGCGGCGCACGACGGCGAACCCGACCACCCGGCGGGGCAATTTCCAGCCACAGACGAAATCCGCAATGAAACGGTCTTCGGCAACCATGTGGTACTCCAACTGGCGGAGACGGGCACATTTTTGGTGCTGGCGCACCTGCAAGCGGGGAGTCTGCGTGTACAAGTGGGTGAAACTGTGCATGAAGGGGAACCACTCGCGGCGTGCGGCAATTCCGGGCACAGCAGTGAGCCGCACATTCACATCCACCACCAGCGCCAGCCCCCATGGGAGCGACCTGTGGGATTTGCTGAGGGGTTGCCGCTCTTCTTCCGCGACCACGACGGACCTCCGATGCCTTCGGGCGGCGTGCGGCATGTTGAAGGGCGCTGGGTTGCTGTGGGGGCAACGGTGCGCCACGCAGGGCGTGCGCCCTAGCGCCTAGATACCCCAGCGTGCCAGATGCGTGCGCACGGCGGCGATGAACGCCTGCGGCGCTTCAAGATGCACGGTGTGGCTGGCGTGGGGAACGATGGTGTGCAGTGCGTTGGGCGCGAGCGTGCAAACCCGCCCACCCAGCGCCGTGTACTTCTCATCCAGTGCCCCGCTGACAAACGCCAGCGGCATACGCAAAAAGGGCAACGCCCCCCAAAGCGGCGGCATACGTCCGGGGCTAAGTTCGGCAATCACCCGCGCCATGGCGTCGGGGTCTTGGGCGCAGCGGCGTTGTTGCACCTGAGCGAGCAAGGCGGCGTTTGCAGCCAGCCCGCGAAAGAGCGGCGCGGTGTACCACGCCTGCACGAACGCCCCCAAGCCGTCGCGCCGAATACGCGCGGCGCGCTCATCGTCGAGGTGGGCGCGCGCCCGTCGCTCGTCGGGACGTTCCAGCCCCGGTGAAGCGCTTTCCAGCACCAGCCCGCGCACATGGTAAGGCCACATGGCGGCGGTGTAGAGCGCCAGCCGCCCCCCAAGCGAGTACCCCACCAGCCAGACGCGCGTCAGCCCGTGCGCCGAGAGCGTCGCCAACAAGCCGCGGGCGAGCAGGTCGAACGTGAGCCGTTCAACGGGAAGTGGGCGGTTTGCGCCATGCCCCGGCAGGTCGGGCATGAGGCAAAAGAAGTCATCGGCAAAGGCGGCGGCAATCTCGCGCCACTCGTCGCCGCTCCCCATGAAACCGTGCAGAAAGCAGAGCGGCGGGTTGTCGGGGGAACCAAGTGTATGCAGCGGCCACGCCATACTCATTCCGCCAACCGTTGCAGCGCGCGGAAGATTTTATCTTCCAGCGGGAGATCGGGGGGCAAGCCTTGCAAGGCATGTTGCGCTTCCTGAATGCTGTACCCCAACGCCGTCAACGCTTCGATGGCGTCGCTGTCGGTTGTCGCCGCCGGCAACAGGTCCAGTCCGGTGGTTTCCACTTTGTTCTTCAAATCCAGCACGATACGTTGGGCGGTGCGTTTGCCAATGCCGGGAATGCGCGTCAACAAGTCCGCCTGGTCGTTGACGATGGCGTTGGTGATGGTGACGGGGTCGAGCGTGGAAAGGCAGGTGATGGCGACTTTGGGACCAATGCCGCTCACCCCCAAAAGCAACTCAAAGAGATTGAGTTCCTCTTCGGTGCGAAACCCGTAGAGGCTGATTTCGTTTTCGCGCACGTAGGTGTGGATGAACAAGCGCACGGTGGCGCCAACCGCGCCGGCTTCGGCGGCGACATGCGTGGGCACGCGCACTTTGTAGCCCACACCGCCAACGTTGATGAGCAATGTATCCTCGGTTTTGTGCAGGAGTGTGCCTTCCAGATAGCCAATCATGGCATGTGCGCTCCTCTCTCAACGCAGGCGGGCGACGGCTGCGCCGCCCCCCAGCACCAGGTAGAGCCAGGTGAAGGGGTTGGCGAGAATCAGCAACCCTCGCAGCGGCGCGCGCGCGAGCAGACCAACCCCCAACCCGACCAGCACCACTCCCGCCAGCATGCCCGCCACCGTCGCCAACTGCAACAGACGCCCACGCTTGCGCGGAACGACACGCTCCACCACAGAAGCGACCGCCGTCCCCAACGCCGGCGAGACGAAGATGAGCAGCAACCAGAACAAGCCGCTGATGAACATGGAGACCAACATCGCCACCACGCCGGCGGCTGTGGCGGCGGCAAACGCCAGCAAGGCTTGCGCCCATGTCACCTGATAGACCGGCGAGCGCGTCGCCTGCACGCATTCGCGGCAACGCATGCCCACGGGGTGGCGCACAGCGCATTCCACACACATGGGACGCCCGCACCGATTACAGCGCAACATGGTTTCGCGGTCGGGATGGACGGTGCAGTAGAGCGGTTCTTCGGTGGCGCGTTCGGCGAGCGCCCCTTCTTGCGCCTGGATTTTTTGCAACGCCAGGCGGGCTTCTTCCAGGGAAGGGTCGAGCCGCAAGGCTTCTTCCAGGTAGGCTTTCTTGTCCGCCGTGCCTTCGGTCACCGTGCTCAGCCAGAGCCAGGCTTGTGGGTTTTGGGGGTCGAGTTCGATCGCGCGGCGGAAGAGTTTGCGCGCTTCTTCTGTATCGCCGGCACGTACCGCGGCAATTCCTTCTTGCAAAAGGCTGGCTGCTGTTGGTTCAGGCATGCAACGCCTCACTCATTGCGTCGGTCCAGGCGTGTTTCCAGGGTAGCGTAATAGTAATTTGACGCCCCCAGGCGAACAAACCGCAAGGTGTGTCGGCTTTGCGTCACCACCAGACGGTGCGCCGGCGTCCACGCCAGGGACAATTGCCCGTCAATGACGGCGACTGTTTCATGATGATGGGTGACGGTGCTGAGCGCCACACGCGCCGAACCGGGCACCACCAGCGAGCGCACATGCGTCAGGTGGGCGGCGATGGGTTGCACAATCAGCACATCGGCTGTGGGCGCAACAATCGGGCCGCCGGCGGCGAGCACATAGGCGGTCGAACCGGTGGGCGACGCCACCACCACGCCGTCGGCGGTGTAGCGCGTCAGGTGCGCGTCATCAACCCACACATCAATGCGCAGCGCACGCGGTCCGTCCCCCCGCGCGAGCACCACCTCGTTGACGGCGACCGCCTGCTCCACCAGATTACCGTCATCATAAACGGCTACGTCGAGCAATGGGCGTTCTTCAATCCAGAAATCCCCCGCCAGCACACGTTCCAGAGCGGGCTCCACTTCATCAGGCGACACCTCGGCGAGAAAGCCCAACCGTCCAAAGTTGACGGCGAGAATGGGGGGCGCGTCCGGCAGGGCGGCGCGGGCGGCGCGCAAAATGGTGCCGTCGCCCCCCAGTGTGATAAGCAGCGTACACGGTTCACGGCTGCATGTGCGAATATCGGTCACCTCGTAAGACGACCCCAGCCACGCGCGTACACCACGCGCCTGCAACCAGGCGTGCAGGCGTTCGGCAAGCGCACGCGCCGCCGGGCGGTATGGGTTATAGAGCACGCCGGCGACCGAAATGGGGGGAGCAGCAGACATGTTCACGGTTGGCTCGCCACCTATTCGCTCAAACAGGCTTGCAGAAACGCCACCAACCCTTCTTGCGGAACGGTGGTCTGCTCACCGCTTGCCAAGTCTTTGATCGTCACCTCGTTGCGTTCCAATTCACCTTCGGCAAGAATGGCGGCGAAACGCGCCGAAGAACGCCCCGCCTGACGCAATTGCGATTTGAAACTGCGATTGCCAAAGGCAATTTCCGTGCCAATGCCGGCGGTACGCAAGGTATGCGCCAACTGCACGGCGCGGTCTTTGGCGGCTTGCCCACGGTGCACAAAAAAGACCACCGGTTCTTCCAGCGGGGGCGGTTGAATGCCCTGCTCTTGCAACAAGAGCATGACACGCTCAATCCCCGCGGCAAAGCCGACGCCCGGCGTCGGGGCGCCGCCCAGCAATTCCACCAGCCCGTCGTAGCGACCGCCGGCGCAAATGGTGTTTTGCGCCCCCAACGCGCCCTCGGCTTTCACTTCAAAAACGGTTTTGGTGTAGTAGTCCAGCCCACGCACCAAACGCGGGTTGACCACGTACTCGCGCCCCATCAGGTCGAGATAGTGGCGCAGGTCGTCAAAGTGAGCGCGGCATTCGTCGCACAAAAAATCGGTGATGACGGGCGCTGCGGCAATGATGGGCTGGGTTTCGGGTTCTTTGCTGTCCAGCACACGCAAGGGGTTCTTTTGCAGGCGTTCCTGGTCAATTTTGGGCAGGCGCTCGCGGTGTGCTTCCAGGTAGGGGATGAGCACCTCGCGCAAATAGCGTGGGCGGCACGCGGGGCACCCAATGTTATTGATTTCAAAGCGCAAGCCCGTAAAGCCCAGGCGGTCGAACAAATCCCACGCCATGGACATGATTTCAAAGTCGGCGAGCGGGTCGGCTTCACCAATACACTCGCACGAGAACTGCGTATGCTGGCGATAGCGCCCGGCTTGGGGGGCTTCGTAACGAAACACAGGACCAATCGAATAGAGGCGCACCGGCTGGGGCAACACGTGCATGCCATGTTCAATGTAGGCGCGCACAATCCCCGCCGTAAACTCCGGACGAAGCGTCAAAGAGCGTCCGCCACGGTCTTCAAACGTGTACATCTCTTTTTCGACAATATCCGTGCCCGTGCCCACGCCGCGCGCAAAGACATCCGTCTCCTCAAAAACGGGCACTTCAATGGGGCGGAACCCATATTGCCCGGCAATCGCCCGCGCTTCGGACAAAATCCATTGCCAGTACGGTTGTTGTTCGGGCAGAATATCGAGCGTACCACGTGGTGCTTGGAACTTCGCCATGGTTGTTTGCCTCATCTTCCATCAAATTGCTGTTCAGCGTGCCATTATACGAGTTGTGAAAGCCCTGCAAAAGCCCGTGCAAGCGCGGTTGACAACGGCGCGCGCCTTGTCCTCTCATGCCCCTTTCGTACAATGCCGTATCGTTGGCAACCCACTTTGTGAGGCAGGTGTATGCACGAACGGCTCATACTCATTCCCGAAGAAGTGGACGACCTTGCCGCCCGTTTTGGCACGCCTCAGCGCGAACATGTGCGGCTCGACGTCGGCGAAGACTTTTTCATGCCGTGGGAAGGCAAATTCTATTCACGGCGCGGCGAAGTCATGTTCCTGTTGCCGCGCCCCGGCGGTCTGCTGGTGCACCGCAAAGCGCACTACCCGCCCAACGTCTGGCGGCTGCTGACAGGCGGCATTGAACTGGGCGAACGGGTGGAAGAGGCGCTGCTGCGTGAACCCGAAGAAGAAATCGGCTTTACGCCGCCGGTGCGGCGCTTTGTGGGCGTGTTGACCTACGACATCGGCATTGGCGAGCGTCGTGTTGACTTTGCCACCTACATCTTCCTGATGGGCTATTCCGACCACCCCATTCGCCAGGGCGAAGGTGAAGAAATCGCCGAAGCGCGCGAAGTCCCGTTGTCGGCGCTCCCCACCATCGCGCACAACCTGCGCAGCCTGCCCGGTCGTTGGCGCGATTGGGGGCGTTTTCGTGCAGTCGCGCATGACCTGGTCGCCAAATGGGTGCGTGAAGATGAAGTGCGGGCGGAATAAGGCATAACACGCTTTCAGCCGCACCATGCCAGAACGCTTTGCCTTCACCTGTGCACTTCATTAAGATACCGGTCTGCCAAGGCAAACATTTTTTCAACCAATTGTGAGCAGTAGGGAAGCGCATGGAAACTCGATTGTCGCGGTATGCTGAACGGTTTATCGAAAGCGCCTGGTTGGCGGCGCTCATCGTTGTGCCGCTCTTCTTCAACGTCTATGACGAGCGCGTGTTTGAGGAAGACAAAATCCCGCTTTTGCGCTCCATCGCCCTGCTCATGCTGGCGTTGGGCATCATCTGGGCGATAGAACGGGGGCGGCAGGCGTTTTCGTTTGAAGATGAACGCCCGTTCTGGAAACAGCCGCTGGTGTTGCCCTGGGCGGGCATGGTGCTGGTTTACATTCTCACCACACTCTGGAGCGTGACGCCGCGCATCTCACTCTGGGGCGCGTATATCCGCCGACAGGGCATGTACAGCAACCTTTCGTACATGCTCATCTTCCTGCTGGTCTATCTCATCCTACGGCGGCGCGAACAATTGGGGCGGCTTATCACCGCGATTTTGCTGGCAAGCGCGCCCGCCGCCATCTACGGCATCATCCAGCACTTTGGGCTTGACCCCCTGCCCTGGGGCGGCGACGTCACCAAGCGTGTCAGCAGTGTGGCGGGCAACCCCATTTTCATCGCCGCCTACCTCATCATGGTGGTGCCCTTCACCATCGCCAAAATCATCGAACACATGGGGCGCTTGCTGCGCGATGAAGAAGACGACCAGGCAACGCTCCCCGCTTCCTTACTGCTTGGCGCTTACCTGTTCTTGCTGGTCATTCAGGGTTTGACGATTCTGTACAGCCAGAGCCGCGGTCCGATGATTGGGCTGGCGGTGGGCTTGTACTTCTTTGCGCTAGTGGGAGCGCTGCACCTCAAATCACGCCGCCAACGGCTGGTGGGCTCGTTCGCCACCATTGCCGCAGCGGTTTTCGGCATCGCGTTCCTCATCGTGTTCAACCTGCCCAACAGCCCGCTCGCCGACCTGCGCGACGCGCCCTACATCGGGCGGTTGGGGCGCGTGTTTGAAACCGAAAGCGGGACGGGGCGCGTGCGTTTGCTGATTTGGGAAGGCGTGCTCGACTTGCTCGCGGCGAACCCCGTGCGCACGCTCATCGGTTACGGCGATGAAACGCTCTACGTGGTCTATCCGCAACACTACAAACCGGACCTTGCCAAACTGGAAGCCCGCAACGCCTCGCCCGACCGCTCGCACAACGAAACGTTCGACGCGCTGGCAATGCGCGGCGTGATGGGGTTTGCGGTGCAACTCTTCCTCTTTGCGTCGCTCTTCTACTACCTGCTCAAATGGCTGGGGCTGATTCGCACCCGTTGGCAACAGAGGCTCTACATCGGTTTGTGGATTGCCGGCGGGCTGATTGGTTGGTTCACGCCATACCTGCTGACGGGGAGTTTTGCGCTTTCGGGGGTCGCCATGCCGACGGGTATCGCCATCGGCATGGTGCTCTATCTCATGGTGTACGCCGTCGCCACCTTGAACGCCGAGCATGAAGCCGTTGTCGCCGAACACCCGCACAGCCTGGTGCTCATCGCGCTGCTGGCGGCACTCATGGCGCACTTCGTCGAAATCCACTTCGGGATTGCGATTGCCGCCACCAAACTCTACTTCTGGACCTATGCCGCGCTGGCTGTGGTGGTGGGGGCGCAATGGCTGCAACGCACCACGCTCGCGGAAACGCCCGCGCCACGGCAAAGCCGCAAACGGCGGCGCAAGCAACAAGCCGCAACGCTTGCCCCCGGCGCGATAACGCCCACCTTGCTCGCGCTGAGCGTGCTGGTCGCGCTCATTCTCTCCACCCTCATGTTCGACATCATCACGGTGGAAAGCCAGGGCGGCTGGGTGCGCTTCTACTGGCTCGCCAGCACCTGGGTTTTTGCCGCGCTGGTCGTGGTCGCTGAATCAATGTTCGAGCAAGAGCAATCGGGGCAATGGGCGCAGCGTTTGGGCGTTTTCGCCGCCATCTCGCTGACGCTCTCGCTCTTCTACTTCTTTGTGCATTACGGGTGGGTGACGTGGCGCCCCACAACCGACGGCACCATCACCCCTGACAAACTCGAAGCCATGGTGGCGCACCTCGCGAACACCGTCACCCTCTTCTACATCTGGACGTTCACGCTCATCGGGCTTGGCGGCCTGGCGTTGCTCTACGGCGAACCAATGCCCGCCCGCACGTCATCAGCGGGCGCAGCAGCGTGGGGGTATCCGGTGCTGCTCATGCTCACCATCCCGCTCATCGTGAAAACCAATCTCAACATTCCCCGCGCGGATATTTTCGCCAAACAGGCGCAAGCCTACGAAAATTCAAGGCAATGGGACGCGGCGATTCTCTTGCACCGCCGCGCGCTCGACCTGCAACCACACCAGGACCGCTACTTCCTCAACCTGGGGCGTGTCTATCTGAACCGCGCCCAAACCTCGCCAGACCCCAATGAGCGGCAAACCTATTTGCAACTGGCGGAAGACGTTTTGGAAGAAGCCGCCCAAACGAACCCGCTCAACATGGACCACTGGCGCAACCTGGCCAGTTTGCACCGCGCCTGGGCGCGCATGGAAACCAACCCCGAATTGCGAGCGCAACATCTCGCCAAAGCCGATGAATACTACCAGAAGGCGCTGGAACTGGCGCCCAACAACGCCTCGCTCTGGAACGACTGGGCCTCGCTCGCGCTGGAACAGGGAAATTTGGAACAAGCCTACGAGCGCATTCAGCATTCGCTCTCGCTGGACGACCGCTTCGACCAGACCTATGTCCTGCTGGGGTCCTACTACGCACAGCAAAACAAGTGGGAAGAAGCGCGTGAAGCCTACCGCAAAGCCACCGAACTCAACCCGCGCAACATTGAAGCATGGAGCGGGCTGGGCGTCGCCGAGCGCCGCCTGGGCAACGTGCAAGGCGCCATTCAGGCGAATTTGAAGGCGCTGGAAATTCGCCCCAACGATTACATCACCCATCGCAATCTCGCCGTGCTCTATCAGGAAATTGGCGATATTCAAAGCGCCCTGCAACATGCGCAAACCGCCCTGCAACGCGCCCCCGAACGCGACCGCGCCGCGTTGCAACAACTCATCAACCAGTTGCAAAGCCAGGCGGGTGGAGGCTGAGCATGCCCACTGGGAACTTGCTTCTGATTTTTGGCACGGCGTTGCTGTTGGCGCTCACTGGAACCCCCGTCATGCAGCGTGTGGCTGTGCGCCTGGGCGTGGTTGATCGCCCCTCGGCGCGCAAGATACACGCCACGCCCATCCCTTTGCTGGGGGGCGTCGCCATCTATGCGGGGGTCTTGCTCTCGTTGCTCTTTTGGGGTGAACGGCGCTTCATTGTCGAAGCGGCGGCGGTGCTGGTTGGCGGCACGTGGATTGTGCTGTGGGGCGCGTGGGACGACCGCAGCAATCTGAATGCATACGCCAAATTGGTGGCGCAAATCGCCGCGGCCGTCATGCTCATCATCGCGGGTATTCAAGTGCAATTGCCCTTCTTGCCCGCGTGGGGCGACCTTGCCGTCACCCTTCTCTGGATTGTAGGCATCACCAACGCTTTCAACCTGCTGGACAACATGGACGGACTTGCCAGCGGCGTGGCGGCGGTTGCCGCCGCTTACTTCTTGCTGTTGGCGGCGCTGAGTGGGCAGTATCTTGTCGGCGCCATGGCGGCGGCCACGTTGGGCGCGTGCATCGGGTTTTTGCGCTACAATTTCCGGCTGAGCAACGCCAGTATCTTCATGGGGGACGCCGGCAGTCTCTTTCTGGGGTTTGTGCTGGCGGTGATAGGAATCAAATTGCGCTTTCCCACCAACGTGCCCTGGGTAACGTGGATGGTGCCGCCGCTGGTGTTGATTGTGCCCATTTTTGACACCACGCTGGTTTTCGTTTCACGCCTACGGCGCGGCAAAAACCCACTCACCACCCCCGGCAAAGACCATCTGTCGCACCGCCTGGTGCGCATGGGCTGGACGCGCCGCGAAGCCGTGCTCTTGCTCTACCTGTTTGGCTGTGTCGGCGGCGGGCTTGCCATTTTTGTCAGCGTCAGTACACGCGCAACCGCGTATGCCGTGGCGGGAGTGCTGGCGCTTTTGGCCATTGCGAGTATCCTCTGGCTGGAACAACACGACACAGCAACGAGTTGAGGAGAGGAACGCATGAGCGAACGTGAACCCTTGCAAGTTGGACGCACAGGCGAAGCAGGCACCACACGCGCGAACATCCTGGGCGTGCTGGTTGTTGTCCTGTTTGTGTTGGCGTACACCTTCTTGGCGACCTATTTCTTGTTGCCATAAAAAAACCCCGCTGGCTGACCAGCGGGGCGTCGCTGTTTGCAAATCATTTTTGCACACGCAGACGCACATAGAGCGTGCCATCTTCGACGCGCACATCTTCAACGCTTACCGTCTGCGAATTGGTGATGACATTTTCAAGTTCAGTTGTCAACCGGTCAACGACATCTTGCGGCATGGACAAAAAGCCGACTTTGGCTTCTTCCACCGTGAGTTGCAAAGCGCCGTTCGAGACCGACGGTTGAATGACAATCACGGCTTGTTGGGAAAGCCCTTCAATGCTGAGTTTCGCTTCAGCACGAATGCGACCATCACGCAAGAAAACGACGGGGTTTTCCAGCGGCAAGTCGCCCAAGCGATAAACAATCAGCGACGTCAGTTCTTCTTCGGTCAGCGCAATTTCGGTGGAACCGTCGGCAACCTGCGTCGCTGCGGCTTGCAATTTCATTTCGGCGCGTTGGGCGGCTTCCTCCGAAACCGGTACCGTCGGTAGAGGGGTGGGTTTGGACGCCAGCGGGTTGGGAAGCCCGCCACACGCCAACGACGCCAACAAAAGCAAAGTCAACGCCAAAAGTGGATAGCGCATGAGTGAAACACCTCCTGTTGAATCGCAGCAACCCGACAACGAGAGTGTAGCCGAAAGAGAGCACAATGGCGAGCCGTCACCCGCGCCGGTCAACGACGCGCACGCCTTGGCGCCCTGGCTGGAAGCCATTCTCTTCGTCGCCGACGCGCCGGTCGAACTGGACGCACTCGCGCGTGCGGTCGGCGGCACCATCGCACAGGTAGAAGCGGGGCTGGACGCGCTGGAAGAAGCCCTGGCGGCGCGCGGCGTGCGTCTTCAACGCGCGCGTGGGCGTGTGCGCATGGTGACTGCGCCGGAATATGCGGCGGCGGTGGAGCGTTTCCTGGGGCTGGATTTGTCCACCAAGTTGTCCAAAGCGGCGCTAGAGACGCTGGCGATTATCGCCTACCGCCAGCCCATCACCCGCGCCGAAATTGATGAAATTCGCGGTGTGCAAAGTTCGGGAGTCTTGCGCACCCTGCTAGCGCGCGAATTGATTGAAGAAGTCGGGCGGCTGGATACCGTGGGGCATCCCATCCTCTACGGCACCACGTTTCGCTTTCTGGAATACTTTGGGTTGAAGAGCCTGGACGACCTGCCGCCGCTGGATTCCGAAGAAGCCGAAGCGCTCTTTGGCACAGCGACGCCATCCCCTTCCGCTGAAACAGAAAACGAGGAGGAATAGTCCTCCTCGTCGGGGAGTGCGCCGGTTTCATGATTGGCGCGCTTTTTGCATCCAGTGCGCCAGGGTTTCGCGCAAGGCGGTTTCGGCATCAATGTGTTGGTCGCGGGCATGCGCCGCCAACGCCAGCAACAACGTGCCCAGGGTGGCAGCGTCGGGGGTGCTTTGCCAGGCACGCCACGCCTCATCGGGAGAAGGCACGTTGTAGCCAAGCGCCCGCAACCGCTTGACGATTTTTTGCGCTTTGGCAAGCGCCGGCAACGCAACAGGCACGCCCTCGAAGGGGTCTGCGGTAGCGCTTGCTTCGCCACGCGCCGCCTTTTCCTGCTGTTTGAGCGCTTCCCAGTTTTGCAGAACCTCTTGCGAGGAGTTGACCGTGCGGTCGCCAAACACATGGGGGTGGCGATAAATCAGTTTTTCGATCAGCCCAGCCAACACATCCGCCATCGTAAACTCGCCATATTCAGCGGCAATTTGGGCGTGCAACGCAACTTGCAGCAGTAAATCGCCCAACTCTTCACGCAAGGCGTGCGCATCGTCATTGTCCAGTGCTTCCAGCACTTCGTAGGCTTCTTCCAGCAAATAGGGGCGCAGGGTCTGGTGGTCCTGCTCGCGGTCCCAGGGACACCCATCCGGCGCCCGCAAATGCGCCACCACATCCATCAACGCCGTCATCGAAGCGGGCTTGCTCAAAGGCGGCACATAGAGCGAACTGAGCAACGCCCAATCCTCGCGATGGTCGAGTTGGTAGAGCGGCATCGTCACCACGGTTTCGTGCGCGGTCCCCGCGGCGTCAACCAGCGTGACGGGGTGGTCTGCAGGATAGACATCGAGCAAGAGCACTTTCACTTCGGACGCCACGAGCCGGTTGTACACCTGGGCAATCAGCGCGGGGCGGTCGGGCTCGAAAGGCGGGGCATACCGCGCGGCAAAGGTGGTCGCATCACAGAGTTGAATGTTGTCGAGCGCGTCAACCTGCAAAGCCGCCAACGTTGGTTCGATAAAACTCAACCCATGCTCAATATGCACAGGGATGTGTTCCTCGGCGGCGCGTTGCGTAATCAGGCGTACCGTCAACTCGCCCACCCACGGGTGCCCCGGCACGGCGTACACCACCCCTTCCGGGCGGCGTCCCAAGTCGAGTACGCGGTAGGCAATCGTTTCGTAGAGCGTGGCAAAGTCGCTGGCTTGCTCGTAGAGGTCGTCAAATGAAGCGAGGCGAATGTGCGACGGCAAGGCTTCTACAACAGGGTGGTGGCGTGTGCGCAACCAAAGTTCCGATGTTTCTTGCAAAAGGGTGTGGGCACGCAGCGTCAACAAAGAAAAATCGCCCGGTCCCAGACCCAGGATTGTGATGTGCGCCATAGCGTCTTCCCCTCCTTTGGCTGCATTGTAGCATACAATGAACGGAGTGGAAGTGTCTGAGACCGAGCGATTCCTCAGGACGCTTCAGGCGGCGGGATAGAGAACCCGTTCCAGCAATGCGTGCAATGGTGTCCGCCACGCGCCCTGTCGGTGTTGTGAGAGCAACGCATGCAGGCTTTGGTCGTCGTTGCAGCCATACCGCAGGCAGCGTTTCAAGTCTTCTTTGAGGCGGTAGGCATGTTCCAGCAATGAGCCTTCGTGCTCCCACAACAGAGACATAACCGCAAGTTGATCAGACGGGGACAGATGTTGCTGCAATGGGAGAAGCAGATGAACCTGATGTTCGATGTTGGCTGCTTCGTCAGGCGGCAATGTTTCCATATAGGCGATGACGCTCATCAGGAAGCATTGGTCAATGATGGCTTCGTTCAAGAGCGGGCTGTGATGCTTCATCTGCTTCCGGTCCTCGACAATCTGCCCCCGTTTGACTGCGTGTGCCCACTTGCCTGTGGACGCAGCCAGCATAGCATCTCTTTTCAAACAATTGAAGGGGACTTTTTGACTACATTTTGAGGACTTTTGCCCTTGAACACCCTTGTCCTCCATTCTCAGGCGTTTCATGAAAAAGTAGGACTTTCGGCATATTGAAGGTTTCTTTCGTTTCGACGTATACTGTTGAATAGGGAAATTTGAATGAAAGCAAGCGCGGGGAGGCTGGGATGATTCGATTGCTCATAGCCGACGACCACACGGTCTTGCGGCAAGCACTTGCCCAAGTTTTGAATGCTGAACCAGATTTTGAGATTGTCGCCGAAGCCGCCGACGGGCAACAAGCGGTTGACCTGACGCACCAGCATCAACCCGATGTGGTGATTCTGGACATCAACATGCCCTATTTGAACGGGGTGGAAGCGACCAAAGCCATCATGCAAATGCCAAATCCCCCCCACATTATCATCCTGACGATGAGCGAAGACGACGAGCAAATGCTGGAAGCCATTCGCGCCGGCGCCAAAGGGTATTTTTTGAAGAACAGCGATATTAGCCAGTTGGTGACGGCCATTCGGGCAGTGATGGGGGGTGACGTCATTCTCGACACCAAGTTGGCGCACAAAGTCATCAGCCTGTTCCGTGGGCGGCAACGCCAAGCGGCGCTGGCGCGCGAGGAAGTGAAAGAGCACGTTGACGATGACGTCATGCTGGATGAGCGCGAGGTGTTGTTGTTGCGTGCGGTCGCACAAGGGTGGAGCAACCAGGAAATCGCCGATTATCTGGGGCGCTCGGAGAAAACCGTCAAAAACCAACTCTCGAACCTGTTTCGCAAATTGAATTTGAACAACCGCACACAAGCCGCGCTCTACGCGCTGAAAAAAGGGCTGATTACGCTTGAAGAAGTTGATTTGCCAAACGAATAAGCACCGGCAACGTACCACCCGCCCGGTATCGCCGCACGCTTGGCGTGGCGGTATGCCCCACGTATACTGCGCCTGTTCCCGATGAAAGAAGCCGCAGGAACGTGTATGCCGTCTCTCAACCCAACCACAACCCACATGCTCGACACCATCCGTTTTTTGAGCGTGGCGATTGGTCCACGCCCGTCCGCCTCACCGGCTGAACGACGCGCCGCCGAATGGGCCGCCGACCACTTGCAAGCATGGGGCTATACTACCCATCTGATGCCGGTGGCCGGCTTGCGAACCTTCACCGCCTACACAGCCCCCATCTACATGCTGGGAGCCTTGGGCGCGTGGGCGTTGCAAAAGGGCGCGACTCGCCGCGCCGTGCAACTCTCGGCGCTTGCCGGCGGATTGCTCTACGCCGAACAGACCATGCGCCCCATCCTGAGCGAACTGCTCCCACGCACGCCCTCGGTCAACGTGGTGGCGCGTCGCCCCGCCACCCGTGAGCGGCGGCGCACGGTTGTTCTCACCGCCCACCTCGACACTCAACAAGCCGCGCTGCTCTTTCATCCGCGCCTGGTGGGCGGCTTTCGGCGTTCATACCTGTTGCTGGTGCTTTCGCTGGTCTGGGGGCTGGTTGGGGCGCCGTTGGGACGTGCAGGGCGCACACTGGCGCGGCTGGCGCTGGGCAACATCGGCGTCGCGCTGGGGTTGATGCTCCACAAAGAACGCATGCCGCACGTAGACGGCGCGAACGACAACGCCAGCGGGGTGGCGGTTGTATTGGCGGCGGCTCAGGCGCTCCAGGGCGGGCTTCCCTTCACAGACGTATGGGTGGTGCTCACCGGCTGTGAGGAAACCGGTTCGCAAGGGATGCAGGCTTTTTTGGAAGGCTATCGCTTCGACCCGGACACCACCTTTTTCATCAACTGCGACACAATCGGCATTGGGCAGGTGGCCGCTGTTTCCAGCGAGGGTCCTCTCAAACGGTATCACGCCGACCCCCATTTGCTGGCGCTGGTGCGCCGCATCGCAGCAACCTACCAACTTCCCGTCACGATACGCCCCTACCACCTTTTACTCACCGACGCCGAAGTGGCAATGCAACGGGGCTATCGCGCCATCAGCCTTATGGCGTTCGATGAAACCGGGCGCTTGCCCAACTGGCATTGGGTGAGCGATACCATCTCCGCCATTCAACCCACCACGCTGGACACGGCGCTGGCGCTGACGTTGCGGCTAGTACACGCGCTCGATGCCGAATAAGCCTCTTTCAGCGCTTCTCGAACACTTCCGGGTTGGCGCAGTGCGGTAATCGCTCCCCACGCAAGCCCGCCAGAAGATTCGCCACCGCCATTTGCGCCATACGCCGCCGTGTCTGCACCGTTGCCGAGCCAATGTGGGGGGTGATGATGACACGCTCGCACTGCATGAGCGGATGGTCGGACGGGAGCGGCTCCGGTTCGGTCACATCCAGACCAGCCGCGCCAAGGTGTCCCGCACGCAGAGCCGCCAGCAGGGCGTCGTGGTCCACAATGCCGCCACGCGCCGTGTTCACCAGAATAGCGCCGGGCTTCATACGGGCGAAGGCGTCGGCGTTGAACAGGTGGCGCGTTGCCGGTGTGAGCGGGCAGTGAATGCTGACCACATCGCTCTCCGCCAACAACCGCTCGAACGAGACGTAGGTTGCGCCCAAAGCGGCAGCGACATCCGGTTTTTCGCGCGGACCAGTGTAGAGAATGCGCATGCCAAAACCATGCGCGCGTCGCGCCGTTGCCGCGCCAATGCGCCCCAGCCCCACAATCCCCAGTGTTTTGCCGTGCACATCTTGCCCCAACAGCCCGAACGGTTCCCACGTTTGCCACGCGCCCCGCTCGATGAACCGCACGCCGTCCAGCAGGCGGCGCGCCGCGGCAAGAATGAGCGCAAACGCCAGGTCGGCTGTGCTTTCGGTCAAGACGCCCGGTGTGTGTCCCACGGGAATGCCCCGCGCCGTCGCCGCCGCCACGTCAATGTTGTCGTAGCCCACCGCCATCTGGCTGATGACGCGCAGGCGCGGCGCTTGCGCGATGAGGGACGCATCAATGCGGTCGGTGAGCATGCAGAGCAACCCATCAGCCGCGGCGGTGCGGCGGCGCAGTTCATCATACGGCGGGGGAAGCCGCTCCGGCCAAACATCAACGTCGGCGTGCTCGAACAACGGGGCGAGAATATCATCCGGCAGGCGGCGGGTGATAAAAACACGCCATTGGCTCATACATGCCGCTCCTTTCGCAAGCGTATCGCTTCAAACAACGCCAACATCAAAAACTGGGGCAACGCCAACATGCGCCGCCAGCGCCACGGTTGCTTGTAGAGCCGGTAGAGCCATTCCAGCCCCATCTGGCGCATGCGCACCGGGGCGCGCGGCACAACACCGGCAAGAAAGTCGAACGCCCCGCCCACGCCCATCATCACAGGCACGCCAAGGGCGTCCTTGTTGGCGGCAATCCAGAGGTCCTGGCGAGGGTGCCCATAGGCCACAAAAAGCACATCCGGCTGGGCGGCGCGCACACGTGCAATCAGGTCGGGCGTCTCTTCGGGAGTGGGTGAACCAGCATACGCCCCAGCCGCCCGAAAAGTCGGGTAGCGTGCCTGCAAGCGTGCGATGGCTTGCTCCGCCACGCCGGGCGCAGCCCCCAGGAAGTAGAGCCGCCACCCACGGCGGGCGCTTTCCGCCGCCAAACGTTCCACAAGGTCGCTGCCCGCTACACGCGCCCGAAAGGGGCGCCCCTGCAAACGCCCCGCCAGCACAACGCCAATGCCATCGGGAATAGCAAGGTCGGCGTTCAGCAACACCCGACGAAAAGCGGGGTTGCGCCGCGCTTCCATCAAAAATTCCGGATTGACGGTGACGACGTGATGGGGCTGGCGTGTGGCAATCATCTGCGCCATGAGAGCAACCGTCTCATCTTCTGTGACGTTGGCGATGGGCACACCCAGCACCGCAATTTTTTCAACGGACATGGCTTCCTCGTCTGCATGGATGATAGCGGCTTGTTGGTAGCGTGGGTGGCCGTTTCTGTCAAGCAGGTGCGCCGCGAGGTCTGCACGGGCAACTTGCTCAACCGCCATGTTGCGCTACCATCCCCCACCGAATTCACGCAGAGGGAGCATCGCAACCATGCCCAGCAAATTCGCCGCGCAACTCGGAGAGCCATCCTACGTCTGGCGGGCGGGTCAAGCCTTCCGCTGGCGGCTCATCGTCGAATGGGGGCGCTTGCAGACCGCCGCCACCGTTCTGGACCATGGGACCGGCGTCGGGCTTTACCTGGGGCAAATGAGCGCCCTGCCTAACGTTCAACTGGCGGTGGGGACTGAATACGAGTTCGAGCGCGCGCAACAAGCCGCACAACGCGGGCATGTCGTCCAGGCGGATGAGCGCTTGCCTTTTCCCGACAACACGTTCGACGCGGTCCTCTCGCATGAAGTGCTGGAACACGTCGGCGACGACCGGCTGGCGGTGCAAGAAATTGTGCGCGTCTTGCGAGCGGGGGGGCGCGCGGTCATTTTCGTGCCGAACCGTCTCTGGCTCTTCGAGACGCACGGCATCTACTGGCGCGGCGAGTACCACTTCGGCAACATTCCCCTCGTGAACTACCTGCCGACGCCCCTGCGCAACCGGCTCGCGCCCCACGTGCGCGCCTACACGGTGCGCTCTCTGCGTCGCCTGTTCGACGGGCTGCCGGTGCGTGTTGTGCATCATTCGCAAGTGTTTCCCGCGTTCGACAACGTCATCGCCCGCCGCCCACTGGTGGGGCGTCTTCTGCGTGCCAGCGCCCGCTTCGCCGAACGCACACCGGCGCGCATCATTGGCTTATCGCACCTGCTGGTGGTGGAAAAGGTTGCCCCGTAAGCCGCGCCTGCGCCCACATGCGCAACACATTGGCGTGAATGGGAAAAGCGATTGGCGCAGGGAGCGCCTCAGGCGCAAACCACCCCACTTCCACCACATCATCGGCGGGAACAGCCGGCGCGTCATCTTGCGGTACGCCGTAGTAGAAAATGGCAATGCCGGCTTTGCCCCCCAGCGTCTCATCGAAAAACCAAACCCCCAGCAAATGCGTGATGTGGACGCGCAACCCGGTTTCTTCCTCCACTTCACGCCGTGCGGCGGCATCGGGCGGCTCGCCGTATTCGACGAAGCCCGAAGGAATGTACCACGCCCCTTTGCCGGGGTTGACGCCACGCCGCCCCAGCAACACCCGCCCATTGGCTTCAACCAGCACCCCCGCCGTCACCTTGGGGTCCGCGAATGCGACAAAACCGCACGCCGGGCAGACGGGACGTTCTTCCCCCGAAACGGTTTGGCGCGCCAAACGTGTGCCGCACCGTGGACAAAACACCCATGTCTCCGTTCGCATGACCTTGCTCCTCAATTCTTCTTGCCACTTTGCTTCTGCATCATATAATGAAATCGTCCAAATTGGCATTGGCAACAAGGGCCTCGCGGCCATTTTTTTATGTCTTGAAGAAGGAGTAGCAGCTATGACATACACAGTAACGTTGATTCCCGGTGATGGCATTGGACCAGAAGTTGCGTTTGCCGCCAAGCGTGTGATTGACGCCACAGGCGTTCCCATTGAGTGGGAAATCGTCGAAGCAGGCGGCGACGTCATGTACAAATACGGTACACCGCTGCCGGAAGAAACCATCGAATCCATTCAGCGCAACCGTGTGGCGTTGAAAGGCCCGATTACCACCCCCATTGGCAGCGGGTTCCGCTCGGTGAACGTGCAGTTGCGCCAGCGCCTGCATCTGTTCGCCAACTATCGCCCCGCCAAAAGCATTCCCGGCGTCAAAACCCCCTTCGAGAATGTGGACTTGATTGTGGTGCGCGAAAACACCGAAGGGCTGTACAGCGGTATCGAGCACGTGGTGGTGCCGGGCGTGGTCGAAAGCCTCAAAATCATCACGCGCGAAGCGACCGAGCGCGTGGCGCGTTTTGCGTTTGAAATGGCGCGCCGCGACGGGCGCAAGAAAATCACCGCCGTGCACAAAGCCAACATCATGAAGTTGAGCGACGGGCTGTTCCTGGAAGTCTGCCGTCAGGTGGCACGCGAGTACCCCGATATCCAGTACGAAGAAGCCATTGTGGACGCCACCGCCATGCGCCTGGTGCTCAACCCGCACCAGTTCGACGTGTTGCTCATGGAAAACCTGTACGGCGACATCCTCAGCGACCTCACCGCCGGCTTGATTGGCGGTTTGGGGCTGGCGCCCAGCGGCAACATCGGCGAACACTACGCCGTTTTCGAGGCGGTACACGGCTCCGCGCCCGACATCGCGGGGCAAAACGTCGCCAACCCCACGGCGCTCATCCTCAGCGGTGTGCTCATGTTGCGCCACCTGGGTGAACAGGAAGCCGCCGACCGTGTGCAGCGCGCGGTTGAACAGACCATTGCGGAGGGCATTCGCACGCGCGACCTGGGCGGCACGGCGACAACCAGCGAATTTACCGACGCCGTGATCGCACGGGTACAGGCATGAGCATGCAAGACCCTCGCGAGACACCGGGGCTTTCGTACGAAGAGATGAGCACGCTCATTGATGAGTTTCTGGACACGCTCGCCGAGACGCTGGGCGATGAAGAGGTGGACGTCGAAACCATTTTGCGCTTTGTCGCGTCGCTCATCCACGAAAACAACGTGCGCCTGGCGGAATACCTGCGCCGATAGCACAACCGAACCTGCCAGGTCTCCTCACACAGGAAGAGGCCTGGCAGGTTTTCATTTGCGTTGTGTTCCTTCTGAACGCCGTGCTACAATACACCCATGGCTCGCAAGAAAACAGCCCGTTCCAAAACCCAAAAAACCTCTCGTCAACGACGCCGCACATCCCAGCGTCGTTTTCGCTTTTCATTCGCCGCCCTGGTTGACGCCGCCGCCTTGCTGCTCATTTTGCTGGGGCTTTTTTCTGCGGTGGCTTTCCTCAGCACCACGCACAGCCCCCCCATCGCCCGTTGGGTGGCTTTCTGGCAAACCTGGCTGGGGGCGGGGCGCTGGTTCGCCACACTCGCCCTGATCAGCATCGGCGCCTGGCTGCTGGCGCCGCGCCTCGATTGGCCCGAAATGCGCCAGCCGCGCTTTCTGGGCGGCCTGTTTGCGGGAAGTCTGCTGGCGCTTGCGGCGCTTGAAGTGGCGGGCGGGGGAACCGGAGCGCATGGCGGGCGTGTTGGGGCGACATTGGCGCGCTGGTTGCTCCTTGGTTTCGGGCGCTGGGGGACGTGGTTGGTGCTTGGTCTGCTAGCGCTGTTGCTGCTCCGCTGGGTGAGTGGTCGCCCGTTGCACACTTTCCTTCCCACCATGCCGCACATCCCCCTGCCCACCCCCTCACTCGCCTGGTGGCGTCCCGTGCGCAACGCGCTGGGGCGGTTGCTGGCGTTCGCCGCCACCCTGGGGCGACAGGCTTGGCGTGCCCTGCGCCGGTGGCGCGCACCACGGCTCACGCTTCCCGCCGTCGGCATAACGCGCCGCGCGACCTCCGCCCCCACCCTTGACGATGAAACGCCCTGGCCGCTTCCGCCCTGGCAAACCTTCCTGCGCGAAGACGACGAAAGCGCCTTCGACCCGCTCTCCATTCGCACCAAAACGCGCATCATCGAAGAAACGTTGGCGCACTTTCATGTGCCCGCGCGTGTTGTCGAAGTCCAGCGCGGTCCCCGCGTCACGCAATTTGGCGTTGAACCGGGCTACATTGAGCGCACAGTGCGGGGCGAAACCCGCCGCTACAAAGTGAAGGTGCGCGCCATCACCCGCCTGGCAAACGACCTCGCCCTGGCGCTTTCCGCGCCGCGCATCCGCATCGAAGCGCCGGTGCCGGGGAAGCCCATCGTCGGCATCGAAGTGCCGAACGACAACGCCGACATCGTCACCTTGCGGGGCGTCATGGAATCGCCCGAATTCCAGCGCCTGCAAAGCCCTCTGCGGCTTGCCCTCGGGCGCGACGTCAGCGGTGCGCCGCTGGTTGCCGACCTCGCCAAAATGCCGCATCTGCTCATCGCCGGCGCAACCGGCAGCGGGAAATCGGTCTGCATCAACGCCATTCTCGCCTGCTTGCTCTGCCACAACCCGCCCGACCGGCTCAACCTGCTGTTGATTGACCCCAAAATGGTCGAATTGAGCGTCTACAACGGCATCCCCCACCTGGTGACGCCGGTGATTACCGACATTGAGCACGTGACACCCGCCCTGCGCTGGGCGGTGGCGGAAATGGAGCGGCGCTATGTGCTGTTCAGCGCCGTGGGCGCGCGCCACCTGGACGCCTACAACCGCGCCGCACGTGAGCGCGGCGACCGCCCGTTGCCGTACATGGTCATCGTCATTGACGAACTCGCCGACCTCATGCTCACCGCACCCGATGAAGTGGAGTACAACATCACGCGGCTGGCGCAAATGGCGCGCGCCACGGGCATCCACCTCATCGTGGCGACGCAACGCCCCAGCGTCAATGTGATTACCGGGCTGATCAAAGCCAACTTCCCGGCGCGCATCGCGTTCGCCGTCGCCAGCCAGATTGACAGCCGCGTCATTCTCGACAAACCGGGCGCCGAAACCCTGCTCGGCAGTGGCGACATGCTCTACCTCGGTTCCGACGCCTCAATTCCCATGCGCGCGCAAGCCTGCTACGTCAGCGACGAAGAATTGCGCGAACTCATCCGCTTCTGGCAGAGCGCCGCCGCCCAACGCCCGGCGCACGCCAAAGAAAAACGGCGATCCACCAACCTGGTAGATGCGCCGCCCGAAGGTGTCTTGATGCAACAATCGTTGTGGGACGCCCTGCCCGCGGATGAATCCGAACCCGACCCACTTTTGCCGCAAGCGCGCGAACTCACCACGCAGTACGCCCGCCTCAGCCCGCGGCTCATTCAGCATCGCTTGCGTGTGAGCCTGGCGCGCGCCGAGCGCCTGTTCGAGTTTCTGGCACGCGAGGGGCTGATTGACCCACGCACAGGCATGGTGCGCAAACGCGCCGCCACCCGCGAAAAAGAAGGCTAGCCCGCCTCAGGCGTCGGCTTCAACATCCACGGCGTCCGTTTCTTCCTCGTCGGGAATGTTCCATTTGAGTTGAAACTCCAACTCCTCGCCATCCGCCGCCCGCTCATGCTCAATGCTGATGACGGCATCGCGCGGCACATAGATGCGCTCCCCCGCCACCTGAATCACAAACGGCTTGTTGGCTTCCAGCGCATCGGCGAGCCGCCGCAGTTTGGCGGCAAATTGCTTCACCGAATAGACTTTTTCAACATCGCGGTGGGGTTTTTGCGTCATGCCAGGCTCCTTTCGTGTCGGTTTCCACGCCCCCTCACTCGTGCGCCGTCACGTCAATATGCCCCGGCGCACCCGCCACAACCTCACCAATCAGCGCGCGCGTTGCCACGCCACGGGCTTCCAGCGCAGCCAAAAGCGCCTCCACCCGCTCAGGCGGCACGGCTATCAGCAAGCCGCCGCTCGTTTGTGCATCACACAACACAATTTGCTGCTCCCACGTGAGCGCGGCATCCCAGGTCACCGCCTGAATTTCGTCTGTGAGATAGCCGAACGTGCTTTGCGAACCGCCGGGCACCACATTCTGCGCGGCAAACGTCCACGCCGCCTCCAGCACAGGCACACGCTCGGCCACAATCCGCGCCGCCGCGCCGCTTGCCGCGAGCAATTCATGCAAATGCCCCAGCAAGCCATAACCGGTAATGTCGGTGGCGGCATGCACGCCCACCGCCGTCATCGCCTCCGCCGCCGCCCGGTTGAGCGTCGCCATCACCTCGACGGCTTCGCGCAACACATCATCGGGGAGCATGCCCCGCTTGTGCGCGGTTGTCAGAATACCCAGCCCAAGCGGCTTCGTCAGCACCAGCAGGTCGCCCGGCTGTGCGCCTTGATTGCTCACCAGCCGCTGAGGATGCACAACGCCCGTGACCGCCAAGCCGTACATCGGTTCGGGTCCCTGCACGGTGTGCCCGCCGAGAATCGCCACACCAGCCTCCCGCGCAACCTCAGCACCGCCGCGCAACATCTCCACCAAAATCTCGGTCGGCAACCCCTTCGGGAAACTCACCACATTCAGCGCCGTGCGGGGCGTCGCGCCCATCGCATACAGGTCGCTCAGGCTGTTCGCCGCCGCAATGCGCCCGTAGTCGAAGGGGTCATCCACCACCGGGGTGAACAGGTCCACGCTTTGCACCAGCGCCACATCGTCGCTCAAACGATAGACGCCGGCATCAGCCGGCACAGCCGTGCCGACCAGTACGTTGGGGTCTTCACTTGTTGGCAATTGGCGCAACACGTGCGCCAAGTCGGCCAAGCCGACTTTGCTGGCTCAACCAGCGCAGGCGACGAGTTGCGTCAAACGAATGTCCGCCATGAAGCCCTCCTTGTTCAATCAACAGGCGTGCGCAAACGATAGACGAAAGCCCGGCGGTGTCAATCGTGCGCCGCTACGCGCGCCCACCGCGCGCCGCCTGCACCAATTGCTTGAACAAACGCTGATGCACCGCCTCATCTCCCAACAACTCCGGATGCCACTGTACCCCCACCACAAACCGCGCCTTGCGCACTTCGATGGCTTCCACCACGCCATCGGGGGCATGCGCCACCACCTGCAGAGGCTCGGCAACCGTGCGCACCGCCTGGTGGTGGCCGCTGTTCACACTCAACCGCTGCGTTTCCAGCACTGCCGCCAGGCGGCTGCCCTCTGCAATTTGCACCTCGTGGCGCGGCAACGGCACGCGCAACGGCTCAGGGCGGTGCTCCAACGCCGAAGGTATCGCATCGGGGATATGCTGAATGAGCGTGCCACCCAACGCCACCGCGAGCACCTGCATCCCGCGGCAAATCGCCAGCAGTGGCATATCGCGCGCCACCGCCGCTTGCGCCAGCGCCACTTCCAGCGCATCCCGCGTCTCATCCAGCCCATAGACTTGCGGGTGCGGCGGCTCGGTTGTGTAGCGCCAGGGCGCAATATCGCCGCCCCCGCTCAAAATCAACCCGTCTATGGCGTCAAGGTACATTTCGGCAATCTCCGGCAACGGGGGAATCAACAGCGGAATCCCACCCGCCCGCATGACCGCCTCCGAATAGGCGCGCGTCGTGGCGACCTGCGTCAGCGGGAACTCCGGCTTGGGTTTGAGCGTGCTGGTGGTAATGCCAATCACAGGGCGCATGGTGTCTCCTCCTCGTCTGCAAACAGAAAGCCGCACAGGCATGGTCGGTTGCCCGTGCGGCTTGGGTTGGTTGTGTTGCACCGTCAGCGGTTAGAAAAAGGCCTCCAAGCCCGTCAAATGCCGCCCAATAATCAACTGCTGGATTTGGCTGGTGCCTTCGTAAATGCTCGCCACACGCGCATCGCGCCAGAGCCGTTCGGGCGGATATTCGTTCGAGTAGCCATAGCCGCCGTGAATCTGAATCGCCATGTCTGCGGCGCGTTTGGCCACTTCGCTGGCGTAGTATTTCGCCACCGAGACCGGAATGGTGCTCCGTTCGCCTTTGTTCTTCACATGCCCCGCCTGATAGACGAGCAAGCGCGCGGCTTGCGTTTCAACATACATATCCGCCAGCATCGCCTGCACCAACTGGAACGAGGCAATCGGCTTGTCGAAGGCAATGCGTTCCTTGGCGTATTCCACACTGCAATCCAGCGCGCGCTGCGCAATGCCCACGCACCCGCTGGCCACGCCGTAGCGCCCGTTATCCAGCGCGCTCATCGCCACAAAGAACCCTTGCCCCACTTCGCCCAACCGCGCCGAATCCGGCACGCGCACATCGGTGAGGAAGAGTTCGCCCGTGTCGCTGGCGCGCAAGCCGAGTTTGCCCTTCATCTTGCGCGCCTCAAAGCCGGGTGTATCGGTTTCCACCAGGAACGCCACCATGCCCTTGTGGCGACTGCCGGGTTCGGTCTGGGCAAAGATAATCGCCAGGTCAGCCCATGTGCCGTTGCTAATCCAGATCTTCTGCCCATTCAACACCCACTCATTGCCGTCGCGCACGGCGCGCGTCTGCACATTGCTCGCATCCGATCCCGCGTTCGGCTCGGTCAGCCCAAAGCACCCGATCCACTCACCGGAGCAAAGTTTGGGCAGATACTTGCGTTTTTGCTCTTCGGTGCCCCAGTTCAGAATGGTCAACTCAACCAGCGACATCTGCACCGACAACGTGGTGCGCACCGAGGAGTCGGCGTAGCCGATTTCTTCAAACACAATGGCTTCGGCAATGTAATCCAGCCCGGCGCCGCCGTACTCTTCGGGAATGGGCACACCCAAAAAACCCAATTTGCCCATCTCACGAATCAACTCACGGGGGAAGGCTTCCTGCAATTCCCAATCGCGGGAGTAGGGGAGAATCTGCTCGCGGGCAAAAGCGCGCACGGCATCACGAATCATCCTTTGTTCTTCGGTATACTCGAAGTTCATACGAACACTCCTTCACTCTTCATTGAGTTGGCAGGCGTTGCGATTGTATCATGAAGCCGACTTGCTCGAAAGTATCAACACCCATTTGACGCGCCTCTTGCTTTACGCTACACAACAGACGAAACGCCAACAACGACCTTGCGGAGCAACCTATGCACGTGCGTTCCATCACGTTTTTCACATCCATAGACCCTTTCGACCCGCAACCGCACCTCGAACCGCTGGCGCAAGCCGCCGCTGACATTCGCGAGACGCTCAACGCCCGCGGATTTACCGTGCAAACCGTGCGGTTGGCGTTGCCCCCCTGGCACACGTGGGGCGACGACCGCGACGTGTACACACTCGCCCTCTATCTCAACCGCGAAGCCCCCCAAATGGGCTTCGATTACACCTCGCTCGGAACGCTGGACGCCACCCAACGCAACCAGCACACCCGTTTGCAGACTCTCACCCGCATCCTCGAAGCCACGCAAACCATCTTTTGCAGCGTGCTCTACGCCTCGGTCAGCGAAGGCATTCACATCAGCGTTGCCCGCGAAATAGCCGCTCTCATTCGCCACCTTGCCACCGTCGAAGAAAACGGATTTGCCAACCTGCGCTTTGCCGCACTCGCCAACGTGCCGCCCTATAGCCCATTCTTCCCCGCCGCCTACGCCCATCCCAAAGAGCCGCCGACTGTGGCCTTAGCGCTGGAATGCGGCGACCTGCTCGTCGAAGCCTACACCGACGCCGACACGCTCGGCATGGCACGCGCGCGGCTTGCAGCGGCGCTGGAATCCCACGGGCGTGCGCTGACCATCATCATGGATGAACTGGCGCAACGCCACAACCTCATCTTCAAGGGGCTGGATTTTTCCATGGCGCCCTTCCCCACGCCCGACAAAAGCACCGCCGCGGGCATCGAAGCCCTTGGGGCATCCCCCTTTGGCGCTCCCGGCACGCTCATGGCGGCGGCGCTCACCACCGACGCCTTGCGGCGCGCACGCTTTTTGCACACGGGCTTCAACGGTCTCATGCTCCCCGTTCTGGAAGACGCCATCCTGGCGGCGCGCGCCGGCGAAACCTACTCCGTCCACGACTTGTTGCTCTACAGCGCGGTCTGTGGCACCGGGCTGGACACCGTGCCGCTCCCCGGCGACGTCAGCGAACGCGCGCTCACCGGGCTGTTGCTGGACGTTGCCGCGCTTGCCGTGCGCCTCAACAAGCCGCTCACCGCGCGCCTCATGCCCATCCCCGGCAAACAGGCCGGCGACCTCACCGACTTCAACTTTGAATACTTCGCCAATGGGCGCGTGCTCCACCTGCACGAACCGGGCGAAGGCGCGCTCTGGCAAACCATGCTGGATGAAATCGTCGAACTCTTCTGAACGCAAGCCCCCCGAAAACAGATCGGGGGGCTTCTCATTCGCTTTGCTCCCTTCTTTCTCGTGGGTATACTCCTGCCGAACCGACAAGAACCCACCACCCAGGCATCATGTTGCTCTTAGCGCTCATTCTCGAAGAAGATGATAGCGACCTGGTCCACCGCGTTGCGCAAGGCGACGAGGACGCCTTTCGCCGCCTCTACGAAAAATACCTCGACGCGGTCTATTCCATGGCGCTCAAAGTCACCCGCGACCCCCACATGGCGGAAGACGTTGCCCAGGAAGTCTTTGTGCGTCTCTGGCAACGCGCCGGGCAGTACCGCAAAAAACGGGGGCGCTTGCTCTCGTGGCTTCTCTCCATCACACGCAACCACGCCATAGACCGCCTGCGCTATCACAACCGCCGCCCCGTCGCCGAAGAAGAACTCGACCTTGGGCGGCAGAACACGGGCGCGCGCACCATCTGGGAAGCCTTCGAGGATGACATCATCCGCCTGAGCCTGGATGAATTGCCCGACGAACAACGCCAATGCCTGGAACTCGCCTTTTTCTACGGGCTGAGCCACACCGACATTGCCGAAATGCTGGGGGTGCCGCTGGGCACGGTAAAAAGCCGCATTCGGCTGGGTTTGCAAAAATTGCGCGCGATATACCTGGAAGAGGCGCAATCTGAAACACAGACACCGCGCGTATAATGAAAGAGACGACAATGAAGGTGCAACAAGCCGTGAACTGCCACGAGTGTTTGGAACAATTGGAACTCTATCTGGTGGGGGCACTCCCCGAAGAAGAAGCCGCGGCTGTGCGGTTTCATCTGCACACGTGCCCAACGTGCGCCGCCGAAGCCGCCGCCTACGACCCCATCATCGAAGCCCTGCATTACACACCGCCGCTCAGCGCCGCGCCCCCCACGCTTGTGCAGCGCGTGGCAGCCATTCCCGCACGCTACCCGCGCGCCCACGCCACACGCAAACCGCGCTGGTCGCTCTGGGGCGGGCTGGCGGCGCTCTTCATCGTCGGGTTGCTGCTCAGCAACCTCTGGCTCTATCGCAACTGGCGCACCACCCAGGCGGAACTGCAACAACAGCGCGACCTCATCGCCCACCTGGCGGCTGGTGAATGGCGCGCCGTGCGGCTCAACGTGGATGAACCGCTCCAAAACGCGCCCGTCCAGGCGGTGCTCTACTACCCCGAAGACGACCCCACCGCGCCGGGCTACCTGATTATTCGCAATCTTCCCCCGCCGCCTTCGGGGAAAGCGTACCAACTGTGGCTCATTCGCCCCGAGGGAATGCGTGAAAGCGGCGGCATTTTCACAGGGGGCGATACCGTGGTGCTCCCCATCACGCCGCCGGATGAGTGGCGCACCTACCAGGGCGTCGGCGTGACCATCGAACCCGCCGGCGGTAGCCCTGGTCCAACCGGTCCGCGTGTGTTGAATGGTGGTCTCTAACGCCGTCGCTATGCGCGCACCCCGCACGCAGACCGAACGCATGGCTGTTTGGGCGGAGCGACTGGCGTGGCTCGTGCTGCTCGGCTTGACGATTGCCACGCGCATCGCGCATATTCGCCACCTTGTTCTGCCGAATTGGGTTGACCCCATTCACCACCTCATGATTGTGCGGCTCTTTCTGGAACACATGCGCATTCCGCTCTCATACGACCCCTTTATTCCCAACAGTCGCGCCTTCTACCATTGGGGCTTTCATGCGCTTACAGCGCTCGCTGCGCTTCCGCTGGGCACGCACGACGCCTTCACTCTCGCCACCTTTTTGCTCTGGTGGGGGCAACTGCTGAACGCCCTGACCCCGCTGGCGCTCGCATTGGGCGCGCGACTGCTCTACCGCAACCGCACCGCGGCGCTCTTGGCGGCGGTGCTGGGCGCGCTCGTCTCATGGATGCCCGCCTACTACGTTTCGTGGGGGCGCTACACGCACCTGCTGGGCGTCCTCATCGCGGTGCTCTTCGTCCAGGCGCTCTGGCGCTTGCACACATCTCCCGCGCCGCGTTGGTGGTTCGCCACCATCTGGTGGGGGCTCTGGTTGGCGCTGGTGCATCTGCGCGTCGCCGTCTTCACGCTGACCCTCGTCGCCTGTCTGGTCTTGCTTCTGCTGGCGCAACGCGCCTGGCGTTCGCTCTGGCGCTGGGGCGTGTGCGGAATGGTGGTGGCGCTCTTGCTTTCCCCCTGGCTCTGGTGGCTCATTCAACAACGCCGCTATGCCATCGTCGCATCCAGCCCACCGCCAACACCCACCATCTCCACCAACCTGCTCTGGATTCCCCACAACGCCGAACTGCTAACGCTGGCAACCGGCGGCGTGGCGGTGCTCTTCAGCGACACCCACGCGCCCCTCTGGCTCGTCATTGCCGGCGGTCTCTGGGCGCTGGTGCTCTACGCCACGCTCTGGCGCGGGCGCTCGCACGCCTTCACCCGCCGGGCGTTGGGGGGCTGGCTGCTGCTGGCGCTCTGGTCGGCGCTGACGGTGGTGGTGGTTTATGGGCGCTACATTGGCTTGCCAAGCCCCACCTTCGTCAACGTTGATTCAGCATTCATCACGCTGTTTGTGCCGCTGAGCCTGGCGGGGGGCGGGCTGGTTGCCTGGGTGTTGCACGTCTGGCTGACGCCGCCGCGGGCGCGGCTTGTGGGGGCGGTGCTGGCAACCCTGCTTGCTGTGTGGGGGGCGTGGGCAATGCGCGACATCGTCAACCCCATCACCGTGCTTGCAACCGCCGACGACGTCGCAGCGTTGCGCTGGGTGCGCGACGCCACCCCGCCCAACGCTCTCTTCGTGACGCCTGCGCGTCTGTGGCAATACAACATCTACGTCGGGAGCGACGGCGGCTACTGGCTCAGCGTCCTGACCGACCGCGCCAGCCTTCCCCCGCCCTCGCTCTACACCGTTTCGGGCGAGCCTGACTGGATACGCGAGACCAACGCCCTGCTGGAAGCATGGGCAACCGCCGACGGCTTGGACGACACCGCCCTGCTGGAACGCTTGCAAGCGGCGGGCGTGACGCACATCTTCATCGGCGCGAAGAACGCCCACTGGACGCCGCCACCCCCCACCGCCCCCCTCGACCTGGTGTTTCAGCATGGGCAAACACGCATCTACGCCTTTCGCACCAACCGCTAAGCCCGCGCGTCGGTCGTGCTCTTTTTGGCGAACCTGCGCATCTCTGTACCATATTCCCCACACGAAACAATCCTGCACGTACAAGAGGCACACCAATGCAGAAGAAAATCCCACTCTGGGCTGCTCTGACACTGGCGCTCGTCCTGCTCATTCTGGCAACATTGCTCGTCTGGCAATGGCGGCGTCCTCTCGCTTCGACCTCGGCGGGGACGGCGCGCGTTTTGGCAACTGTGCCCCCCACGCGCACGCTCGCCCCCACCGCAACAGCCATCCCCACCACCGCCGCCAGCGCCACCGCAACACAACAAGCGCCTACCGAAACGCCCAGCGCCACCGAAACACCCACACCGGTCTGGCCGCCGCGTATCGCGCTGGAACCGGTTGGCTCGCTAGGGGAAGGCGACCTGGTGCACATGACGGCTATCGGCGATGGAAGCGGGCGGCTCTTTCTGGTGCAACGCCAGGGCTACGTGTACGAATGGCGCAACGGCGAGATTGACCCCACACCCTTCCTCGACATCCACACGCTCGTTGAAACGGACTTCAACGAGCAAGGCTTGCTGAGCATCGCCTTCTCGCCCGATTTCGCCCAAAGCCGCGAGTTTTACGTCAACTACACCGCCAAAAGCGGCAATGGCGATACCATCGTCGCTCGCTACCGCGTCGGCGATGACGGGCGCGCCGACCCCACGAGCGCCCAAACCATTCTGCAAATTGACCAACCCGCCGCCAACCACAACGGCGGCTTGCTGCTCTTCGGTCCCGACGGCTATCTCTACATCGGTACCGGCGACGGGGGCGCCGCCGGCGACCCCTGGAACAACGCCGAGCGGCTCGACACGCTGCTGGGCAAACTTCTGCGGATTGACGTCGTCGGACAGGAGACGTATGCCATTCCCCGCGGCAACCCCTTCGACCCCGCCGACGGGCAAAAAGCCGAAATCTGGGCGTATGGGCTGCGCAACCCGTGGCGGTTCAGTTTCGACCGCCTGACAGGCGACCTCTACATCGCCGACGTGGGACAAAACAAGTGGGAAGAAGTCAACTTCACGCCGGCAGGAAGCCGCGGGGGGCTGCACTACGGCTGGGACACGATGGAAGGCGCGCACTGCTTTGAACCGCCCGAAGGGTGCGACACGTCCGGCAAAGTGCTGCCCGTCGCTGAATACGACCACGGGCTGGGGTGTTCCGTCACAGGCGGCTACGTCTATCGCGGCACGCGCTTCCCCGCGCTCTACGGCACCTACTTCTTCGGCGACTACTGCTCCGGGCGCATTTGGGGGTTGCGTCAGCAAGACGGGCAATGGGTGTTGGAAGAACTGCTGGACACCACCGTCTTCATCTCATCGTTTGCCGAAGACGAAGAGGGAGAACTCTACGTGCTCGACTTGCGGGGCGACGTTTACCATCTTGTTGCTGAATAAGACCAGGCACTGCATGATTTTCCTTGCGCGTGTTGTTGCCAACAGCCGCACCAGAACGCAGGCACGCGTGTTTTTATCAAGATGAAGCAGTTTGAGAGTGCATCAACAGTTCGCCTGGACAGAAAGGGGGCTTCATGATGAATCAGGACGACATCCGCCGCGAAAAAGAACGTTGGGAAGAAGAGACCGTTGCCCGATTTGTGGCACGCCGCCCCGAGCGACGCCCGACCTTTGAAACATCTTCTCACATTCCCGTAGACCGCCTTTACACACCCGCCGACGTCGAAGTGGACTACCTGAACGACCTCGGTTTTCCCGGCGAATACCCCTACACGCGCGGCGTCTATCCCACCATGTACCGTGGTCGCTTCTGGACCATGCGCCAATATGCGGGATACGCCACCGCCGAGGAATCCAACCGCCGCTACAAATTCCTGCTCGAACAAGGGCAGATGGGACTTTCCGTCGCGTTCGACTTGCCCACGCAACTGGGGCTCGACGCCGACGACCCGCTCGCCGAAGGGGAAGTCGGCAAAGTCGGCGTCAGTATCTCCTCATTGCGCGACATGGAAATCCTGTTCGACGGCATTCCGCTGGAAAAAGTCAGCACATCCATGACCATCAACGCCCCCGCCGCTGTCCTCTGGGCAATGTACATCGCCGTCGCCAAAAAACAGGGCGCGGACATTCGCAACCTGCGCGGCACCATTCAGAACGACATTCTCAAAGAGTATCTGGCGCGCGGCACGTACATCTTCCCCCCCGAACCATCCATGCGCCTGGTGACGAACACGTTTGAATTTGCGCACAAGTACGTGCCCAAGTGGAACCCCATCTCCATTTCGGGCTACCACATCCGCGAGGCAGGCAGTACCGCCGTGCAGGAAGTCGCCTTTACGTTCGCCAACGCCATCGCCTACGTCAACGCCGCGCTCAAAGCGGGGCTTGCCGTGGACGATTTCGCGCCGCGGCTCAGTTTCTTCTTCAACGCGCACAACAACTTGCTGGAAGAAATCGCCAAATTCCGCGCTGCCCGCCGTCTCTGGGCGCGTATCATGCGCGAACGGTTTGGCGCACAAGACCCCCGCTCGGCAATGCTGCGCTTCCACACCCAAACCGCCGGCTCCACACTCACCGCGCAACAGCCCGAAAACAACATCGTGCGCGTTGCCATTCAGGCGCTTGCCGCTGTGTTGGGGGGCACGCAAAGCCTGCACACCAACGCCATGGACGAAGCCCTGGCGCTCCCCACCGAAAAATCAGCGCAAATTGCCCTGCGCACCCAACAAATCATCGCCTACGAAAGCGGCGTCGCCGATACCATTGACCCGCTCGCGGGCAGTTATTTCATCGAGCACCTCACCAACGAAATTGAACACCGCGCGCAAGCCTACATCCAGAAGATTGACGACCTGGGCGGGGCACTGCGCGCCATCGAAACGGGCTACATGCAGAACGAAATCCAGCAAGCCGCCTACGAAGAACAACTCGCCATCGAACGGGGCGAAAAGAAGGTGGTCGGCGTCAACATCTTCACCTCGGACGAGACGCCCGACATCGAACTCCTGCGCATTGATGAGTCGGTTGCCGAACGCCAGCGCGAACGCCTGCGCGAACTGCGCGCCACGCGCGACAACGAAGCGGTGCGCCGTACACTTGCCGCACTGCGCACCGCCGCCCAACGCGACGACGTCAACCTCATGCCCTACATTCTCGACGCGGTGGAAGCCTACGCCACCACAGGCGAAATTTGCAACACACTGCGCGAGGTGTGGGGCGAATATGAACCCGCTGTGATTTTCTAATGCGCACCCAACGCCACAGGGCGCAGATATGCGGCGTTCTCTGCGCCCTCTTCCTGCTCATCATCACGGGCGCGTGCCGTCCCACGCCCCCCGACACCACGCCCACGCCCGAACCAACCGCCACGCCCACCATCGTCCCGCCCACCCCCACGCCGGCGCCCGCCGAACGGCTGGCGCTCGCGCGCGAAGCCGCCCGCCTGGGTGAACTCGAAACCGCCGAGGGGCACTACCTGGCACTGCAAGAAGACCCCACGCTCGCCGACACAGCCCTCTGGGAACTCGGCGTGCTCTACGAACGCGAAGAACGCTTCTTGCAAGCCAGCGTGGTCTTTCAGGCGCTCCTCCAGCGCCACCCCGAAAGCCCCTTCGCCCCCTACGCCCACTTTCGGCTGGGGCAACGTCTCGCAGCACTGGGCGAATACGACGCCGCCGTGCACCACTACCTGGCGTACGACGCCGCCCGCGACGCCGCCGACGACGCCGTCGCGCTGGCGCTGGCGCGCGCCTACGCCGCCCTGGGGCGCACCGAGGACGCCATCGCCGCTTACGAACGCCGCTACCGCCTCGCCGACGCACGGGGCGACCGTGTGCAACGGGCGCTCACCGCCCGCACCCTGGGCGACATCTACGCCGACCTTGCCATGTGGGACGCCGCCGCCTCCTGGTATCGCGCCGCCCTGCGCGACTCGCGCGTCCCCTCTTTCCGCGCCACGCTCATCGCCGCCATTGCCAACGCCGACCTGGCGCGTGGACGCTTGCCGCTGGCGCTCCACTGGTGGCGCACCCTCATCGCCGAACACGGCGACACGCCCGAAGCCTTTGCCGCCCTGCAAGCCCTCGCCGAACATGGGCACCCCGTCGCCCCGCTGGATGAGTGCCGCGTGCTAGCGCTCAACGGCTTGTGGGACGCCGCCGTGCAAACGTGCTGGGCGCTCCTCGAAACTGACGACATCGCCGAAGCCCACTGGTGGGCGGCAATCGCGTTCAAAAACGCCGGCAATTGGCAACAGGCGTGGCGGGAATTCGACAAAATCGTGCAAACGCACCCCGAAAGCGACCTGCAAGACGACGCCCTGCTGGAACAAGCGCGCGTGGACGCCGCCCAAGGCGACACCGAAAGCGCCGTCGCCGCCTACGCCCAACTCGCCACGTCCGACAGCCCCCTTGCCGCCACAGCCCTCTGGGAAAGCGCCCACCTGCTGCACAGCACCTCGCCCGAACGCGCCGCCACCCTCTACGAAGCCCTGGCGCAGCGCTTCCCCAACGACACCCACGCCGCCGATGCGCTCTGGTCGGCGGGGATGTTGCGCTACCGCCTGGGCGAGACGCCCACCGCGCTGGCGGACTGGGAGAGGCTCGCGGCTTACGACGGCTGGCAGACGCAAGCCACGTTCTGGCAGGGGAAAGCCCTCGCCGCAATGGGCGACACCGACGCCGCCCGTGCGCGCTGGCAAACGACCGCGCAAAGCGGTTTCGATTTCTACGTCCTCCGCGCGCGCGACCTGCTCGATTCCCCGCCGGCGCCACGCACCACGCGCACCCTCACATCGTTCACCCCCGCCCCCGACACACCACCGCCCACCACCGCCGCATGGGAACGCGCCGAAGAACTGCGTCGGCTCGGCTTGTCCGAAGAAGCGCGCACCGCCTACCTGGCGCTCTTTGAAGAACTGGCGCAAGACGCCCCCGACAGCCTCATCGCCGCCGCCACCACCCTCTACGCACAAGGCGAATACGCGCTCAGCATTGCCGCGGCACGCATTCTCATGCGCACCCACGGCTGGACGCCCGAAACCGCGCCAACCGACGTGGCGCGCCTCGCCTACCCGCTGCCCTTTGCCGCCCTGCTGAACGACGCCAGCCGCACCTACCAACTCGACCCGCTGCTCCTCGCCGCCGTCATCTACCAGGAAAGCCGCTGGGAACGCCGCGCCACCAGTTCCGCCGCCGCGCGCGGGCTGATGCAAGTCATTCCCGCCACACGCGAATGGATTGCGGCGCGGCTGGGCGAACCCACCACCGACCGCGACCTCTACCGCGTGCCCGTCGCCGTGCGCTTCGGGGCGTTCTACCTGAACTACGTCTTGCAGCAATTCGATGATGACGTCTTCGCGGCATTGGCGGGCTACAACGGCGGTCCCGGCAACGCCGCCCGCTGGCACGACCCCGACCCCGACCTCTTCGTGGAAAACATCACCTTTGCCGAGACGCGCACCTACGTGGAAGCCGTCTACACCCATTGGGGCGCGTATCGCGCAGTGTGGGGGCGCTAGCCGACGTGAAGCATAATTTGCAATTCGGCTTGCCTTCGTATAATCGCAAGGAGACGCAAGGGAACAAAGGCGATCAAAATAGGCATGATTGCACAAAACAGCCTTAACCTCATCGGCAATACACCACTGGTGGCGCTCAATTCGCTGGCGCGCCACCTGCGGATGCCCCTTTACCTGAAACTGGAAACCGCCAACCCAACCCACAGCGATACCGACCGCGTGGCGCTCGCCATCATCGAATCCGCCGAACGCCAGGGACTGGTTGACCTCGATACGGTGATTATCGAACCAACGGCGGGCAACATCGCCTTTTCGCTCGCCATGGTCTGCGCGGCGCGCGGCTATCGCCTCGTCCTGGTCCTTCCCGACTGGGTGCCGGAATGGCGCATTCGCCTCTTGCGCGCCATGGGCGCCGACGTCCACGTCACGCATGGCATGAACAACGCCTTTGCGCGCGCCGATGAACTGGCAAACGCCTATCCCAAAGTGTTTCGCCCACGCCAGTTTGCCAATGCCGCCGCTGCGGAAGCGCACCAGCAAACCGCGCAAGAAATCTGGCGTGATACAGACGGGGCGGTGCAAGCGGTTGTCATTCCCGTGACGACTGGCGCGGCGTGTACGGGGATTGGCACATGGTTCAAACACCATCAACCCCATGTGCGCGTCATCGCCGTCCAGCCCGCCGAATCACCCGTGTTGACGGGGGGCAAGCCGGGCAACCATCACATCTACGGCATGGGCGCGCCTTTCGTGCCCACCCTCTACAACGATGACGTGATTGACCACGTGATTGACATCAGCACGTCCGAAGCCTACGAAGCCCTGGCGCGTCTCCTGCGCATGGAAGGGTTGCTGGTGGGACCATCGAGCGGCGCGGCGGTGGCGGGGGCGCTCAAATTCGCCCAAACCATGGCAACCGAAACAACCCCCATCGTGGCGCTCGCCCTCGATTCCATCGAACGTTATGTGCAAACCGACGTGATGCAGCGCGTGCTCAACAGCACGCCCATGCTTCCTCGCTAGCGGTTCAGCCGCACGCCCTCACGCACAATCAGCCAATCCACCAGATACTCCACCGGCGCGTGGTCGTCGGTGAGCACTTGCGCGTTGGTGTGTGGGGCAAGCCGCGCCTGTTGAACCCACTGCACCAGGTGCGCAGGCAGAAGCGGCGCAAACATGGCGCTGTTGGCACTCACCTGTTCGGGCGTTGTGGGGCGCACCGTGCCGATGAGGAAGGTGTTGTAGGTGTGCGGGACCGGCATGCGATAGACCGTCGGGAAAACGGTTTGCATGGTTGCGGCAAGCGCATCCACCAGACGCTCATCTTCGCCATGCGCCACATTGACGGCGATAACCCCGTCAGGCGTGAGATGCCGCCGCGCCGCCTGAAAAAATTCGACCGTGGTCAATTCAAAGGGAATGTACGGCTGGCGGTAGGCGTCCACGATGAGCAGGTCGTAGGTGTTGGGCGTTTGGGCGAGCCAGGCGCGTCCATCGAGCACCACCACGTCGAGGTTGGGCATGTTCATGGCGAAGTAGGTGCGCGCCACATCCACGACCTTGGGGTCAAGTTCAACGCCGGTGATGGGGTCGGGACCGTAGGTGGCGGTAATGAGGCGTGCCGCTGTTCCGCCCGCCAGCCCAATGATGCCCCAGGAACGGGGTTCGTCGAGCGGTTTTGGTTGGGCGGCAAACGCAGGAAGCGCCACGAAGTAATCCCACAGGCGTTGGGTAAAGAGGCGTTCCGGGTGGTAGATGCTGTGTGTGCCAACGCCCTCGTTCAATTCAAGGTAGCGCATACCGTCGGCGTCTTCCAGCACGCGAATGTACTGATACGCGGACTCGGTTTCGTAAAGCAAGTTTGCGTGGGGTTTGATGGGGGACGCCTGCACGGTCCACCACAACCAGCCCACCAGCACCATGCCCGCCAGCGGCACGGCAATCAACAGGCGGCGGCGCACCAACCAGAAACCCGGCAACGTGACGGCGAAGAGAGAGGCGCTGAATGTGAAAAAGGTGGCGCGTGTGCCCATCAGCGGAATGAGGAGCAGCACGGGCAAAAAAGTTCCCAGAAAACTGCCGATGGTGGAGAGCGCGAAAAGCCGCCCGGCGACACGCCCACTTTCACGCACATCTGCCGTTGCCAGCCGCACCGCAAAAGGGGAAACGCACCCCAGGAGCGTCATCGGCAAGGCGAACAAGAGCAACACCCCCAGAAACGAGCCGATGAGCCAGGCGCTTTCGTAGTTCACCAGCCATGTTTGCACGTTGTGCAGCAGGGGCGTCGCCAGCACAGGCACCAGCGCCACACTGACACCGGCGGCAACCAAAATGAGAAGCAAGGTTGTCAGGTGAGGCGAACGGTCCGCCCATCGCCCACCGAGCCAATAGCCCGCCGAAAGGTAGAGCAGAATCAGCCCGATGAGGTTCATCCAGACCAATTGGGACGTTCCGAAAAAAGGCGCCAACAAGCGCGAGGCTGCCAGTTCGATTCCCAAGGAAACCAAGCCGCCAACGAAGACGACAATGCCGAGGTAGGTTGTATGTGGGGCGCGTGGTTTGTTCGTCATGCATGCTCCTTCCACTCGTGGGATGGCGGGTTCGCACATCAAGCGGCGTAAAGCATACTCGACTTTGAGCGGAGACCAAAGGGGCATGCGGGCGTTCATCGCCAGGCGTTTGACCGAGACCAGAGGCGGCGTATAATAGGCGCAGGTGTGCGGGAGTAGCTCAGGGGTAGAGCATCTGCCTTCCAAGCAGAGGGTCGCGGGTTCGAATCCCGTCTCCCGCTTTTGGAGCCAAAGCAAACACCCGCCAAATGGCGGGTGTTTGTTGTTATGCGATACACATTTCCACTTGCAAATCCATGCAACCACGTCTTTACGCCCTGTTTTTACCCCTTCGATGACGGCAAACGATGCTCCAAGTGCGCAAAAAACCACTTCATCACCGTTTCAGGAACACCTTTGCGCGCCCCAAAGAGTAATACCAACTCCACTTCTAAGTAGGACAATTAAAGGCTTGCTGAATCCATGACCAATTCGTCAGCGAACGCACCAGGTCAGGCCGTTGCTGCTACCTGTGCAACACAGCTTCCACCGCTTGCTGTTTCTCCGCCAACGTGGGATACCGGTACCCCTCCACTGCCCGCCGCACCTCTTCAAACAAACGTTCTATTGGGTTCAGCTCCGGCGAGTAAGGGGCAGGTAAATCCGTCGTACGGCCACCCCTGCCAACGCTTTGGCCCGATGCCCCGGCGCCCGGTCCCAAATCACCGCCTCCATGCCCGTGGCCTGCGCCGCCGCTTCCAGGGCCTTTTTGTGGCTTTCGGCCCCCATGGTCGGTATCCAGGTCCACCAAATCTCCCCACGCCCCGGCGCCACCGCCAGCACCAGATACACCCACTCAAAGCGCATGGCCACTTTCTGCACCAGTTTCATCCCCCGAGGCGCCCACCGATGCCGTATCTGGTCCAACCCTCCCACACGCATCTCATCCCAAAACAGCACCTTCTTGCCACAGAACCCCGCCACCTGGGCTTTCAGCCCCCCTTTTTCCAGGCCGTCTGGGCCTGTTCATCGGCTTTCACCCCTTGCGGGCGGGGCTGCTTCCGCCGCCACCCCCGCCGGCGCAACCAGGCATGCATGCCGGAATACGAATAGGCCATCCCAACGTTTTCCTTCACCCAAGCCACCACGTCCCATACCGTGCGAAACTGCCCCTGCCGGGCCGCTTCCTCCAGGGCCGCCGCCTGTTCTTCCCTCAGCCGAGACCCCTGACGCGCGCCCGGACGGCGGCCATGGGTCCGCCGCACCACTTCCTCCCAGCCCCCTGCGTTGTACCACCTGAGCCAGCGGTGCAGCGTGTTCCGGCTGCGGCCCGGCGCCTGGCCCACCCGGCGGATGCTTTTTCCCCGGGCCGGCTGCCGGAATGCCCAGGCCCGCTCGCGGCGCTGCGGGTGCTTTTCTTTGCGGTACCGCTCCTGCCACACCGCTTCCGTATCGCCCGGTCGCCATGCGTATGGGCTTTGCGTCCAGGCATCTTCTTGCCTCCGGTTTTTTTCCGCTATTGTACCCTTCAACGATGGAGTTGGTATATGGAGGACAAGTCATGCTGGTGGAGCGTGCGCAACGAAGCAACTTCGATATGCCGAAAACGAGGAAACCGCGCCTTCAGACGAGCCATCAGTATTTGTGAAGTGGCCATACCACTGGGGCAAACTAACAAAACACGATACGGGTAATAGGGCTGTTGGTGAAGATACGTCGCACGCAAAAGCAGCGCTATGTTGAACAGGTCTTGTGTTGACAACTCAACGCCAACTTCATCAACCAGACGCGCATTCAAGCGCTGCGCCAGTGCATATTCGCGGTGATAGCGCGGCGGCAGTTCGACATTGGGCGTGGGAAACCACAGTCGAAAAGCCTGCCGAAAATATGCCGGAATGACATGAACAAGCAGGTTCGTTCGGAGGGTTGTGTCATGCGAAAATTGCGGCGCGCCATACTGTTGTGCCGCTTCCCGCAAGAAATCATCCACAAGAGAAACCAGGCGAGGCTCGAGCGCCAGATCCTCAACCCACAGGGCATCACGAGGCGCCGCCAACAGCGCCATAGCCAGCAAAGCAATCTCATCAACCGGCCATGCAGAATTGTTCGACCACCAAATCAATCGTTCAGCAATCCGCGTTGCAACATTCCAAATGGGCAACGTATGAACCCGCGAGACCAAATCGTCCGCAATATCCACCACATCCCCTTGCTGAACACGCCATACTTGCAAAGCAAACATCAAGGCTAACGCCAACGCCCCTTCGTCGGTAAAACGCACACCCATTTGCGTTTCAGCCCGCTCCACGTAGTGCAAGCCACGTTTGAGATCAAGGTGTTTGATGATCTGCGCGACCTCATCAATCAATTTCACAGCGGGCAATTGCGTGCGATCCAGGATCATGCCATGCTCGTAGGAAATGCGAACACTGCTTCCAGCCCCCGGAAACGCCCCCCACAGCAACGCCGCTATGGCTTGCCGCTTGCTCTTTTCGTCGCCCTGGATCCACACACCATAGTTGCGCCGCTTCTTGAGCATCAAATCGAAAGAAGCCAGCCACTCATTCAGCGCATCCAAATCCAAAAAGAGGGTCCGCCGCGAAACGGTGGTCAACCGTTGAAGTTGATAGAGGATAGCAGGCTCGTTTTCAGCGAGAAGGTAAAGAGCCAAAAAACGCCGCCGCTCTGCGTCCACCCAAACGCTCTGTTGCGTCCGGCGCAACGCTTCCAATGCGGCACTTTTTTGCTCAACAGTCCCATCAATCACGATGCCGACCCCCGCTTGCATCCTGAGCGCAAGCCCAAAACGCGCCAGCCAGTCCTGCACACCCCGTAAAGCATACCGCACCTGAGCCGGGCTCAGCCCAAGCGAAGCCCCCAATGCGGCGGCGCTCATCGGTGTTGACGATTCCAACAACCGTATGAGCAATTGCTGTTGATGAAAATGAAGATTTGGCATGGTATGCCTAATAGGTGAACCCCCAACCAGTCCAACGACTTTGGACAGTTTTCAGTATACAAGCAAAGGCGCACCGTGAAACAGTCAATAAATTCCTTCCACTTGTAACAAGTTGTAATAAAATGATATTTATTATGTCAAATTCACCTCATTTTGCTATACAGCCACATCCGCTTGACCGTTTGACGCTTTCCCCCACAATTCCCCCACACCAAGGGGGGTGAAGCCACAACGTGGTGGCGGCAAAACAGCCGAACAACCACGGAGGGGCTTTATGACACGTTCAACCACATCCCAACCCACAGCGCAAGCCGCACCCAACGAACGCCTGCGCGAACAAATCCGCTTGCTTGGCAATCTCCTTGGCGAAACCATCATCGCCCAAGAAGGGCGTGAACTCTTTGACATTGAAGAAACCATGCGCGCCCTCACCAAAGCGCACCGCGCCGGCGATGAAGACGCCGGACGCCAAGCGCTGGAACTCGCCGAGCGCCTGGCGCAGAACCCGCGCCAGGCGGCAGCCATCATCAAAGCCTTTGCCACCTACTTCCAACTCGTCAACCTGGCGGAAGAAGAACAGCGCGTGCGCGTCTTGCGCCGCCGCGCCCGTGCCGCCGCCCGCGACGGCTACCCCGTGCGCGAATCCATCGCCGCCGCCATCTTCCGCCTGCGCGAAGAGGGATTTACCGCCGAAGACGTGCAAGCGCTCCTGCGCGACGCGCTCGTCATGCCCGTTTTTACCGCCCACCCCACCGAAGCCCAGCGCCGCGCCGTGCTCACCAAACTCCAAGCCCTTGCCAACATCCTCTACGAAATGGACACGCGCGACCTCTTGCCCGACGAAGAAGCCCGCCTCATTCAGCGCATCCGCGAAATCATCGTCGCGCTCTGGCAAACGAACGAAACACGCCCACGCCCCCCCACCGTCATGGATGAAGTGCGCAACGGGCTTTACTACTTTGAAACCGTACTCTTCGACCTCATTCCGCGCATCTACGAGGACTTGCAAGCCGCGCTCGCCGACATGTACCCCGACGCCGCCTTTGACATTCCCTCCTTCCTGCGTTTCGGCTCATGGATGGGCGGCGACCGCGACGGCAACCCCTACGTCACCACAGACGTGACCGAAGAAACCCTGCGCGCCCAAAAAGCGCTCGTGCTCAAACTCTACCGCCGTGAAGTCGCTGAACTCTACAACGAACTCACCATGTCGCAGAAACGCATCGGCGTCTCGCAAGCCCTGCTCGATTCCATTCCCGAAGACGCCGCCCGCTTTCCGGACGAAGCGCCCGAAATCCTGGACCGCTTCGCCGATGAACCCTACCGCCAAAAACTCGTCTTCATGCACCGCCGCATCATGGCCGCCCAGCGCGAAACCGAACACGCCTGGACCGAAGGCTTCCACGAACCCGGCGCCTACCACCACCCCGAAGAATTCCTCGCCGACCTGCGCCTAATTGACGAAAGTTTGCGCGCTCACAAAGGCGAGATCCTCGCCAATGGGCGGTTGGCGCGCCTCATTCGGCAGGTGCAAGTCTTTGGCTTCCACCTGGCAACGCTGGACATTCGCCAACATTCCGGCCGCCACGAGGAAACACTCGCCGAAATTTTCAAACGCTACGCCCTGGCAGACGACTACGCCGCACTTGATGAAAACACCAAAGTCGCATTGCTGGAACGCGAAATCAACAGCCCGCGCCCCCTCACCGCGCAACTCACCTTCTCGCCCGACACCAACGAAACCGTGCGCGTCTTCCGCCTGATTCGCCGTGCGCATGACCTGCTCGGACCACGCGCCATTCAGTCCTACATCATCAGCATGACCACCAGCGTCAGCGACATGCTCGAAGTGCTTTTGCTCGCCAAAGACGCCAACCTGTTCGGGCAGATTGACATCGTGCCGCTGTTTGAAACCATCGAAGACCTGCACAACGCCCCGCGCATCATGAGCGCGCTTTTTGAAAACAGCGTGTACCGCCGGCACCTCGCCGCGCGCGGCAACCGCCAGCAAATCATGATTGGGTACAGCGACTCCAACAAAGACGGCGGCTACCTCACCGCCAATTGGGAACTCTTCAAAGCCCAGCGCGCGCTCGCCCAAACCTGCGACCGCTACAACATCCAACTCACACTCTTCCACGGGCGCGGCGGCACCATCGGGCGTGGCGGCGGCAACGCCGTGCGCGCCATCCTTGCCCAACCCCCCGAATCCGTGCGCGGGCGCTTCCGCGTCACCGAGCAGGGCGAAGTGATTAGCCACCGCTATGGCAACCCTCACCTGGCGCATCGCCACCTGCACCAAATCATGTACGCCGTCCTGCTCAGCAGTGGCCGCCGCCCGCATCCCGAACGGGAAAGCGTGTGGAGCAACGCCCTGGACGAGATGGCGGCGATTGCCTTCCGCACCTACCGCGCACTGGTGGAACGCCCAGAATTTTTGCGCTACTTCCACGAAGCCACACCCATTGACCACATCACACGGTTGAACATCGGGTCGCGCCCCGCCAAACGCCGCCAAACACAAGGCATTAGCGACCTGCGCGCCATTCCGTGGGTCTTCGCATGGACGCAATCCCGCGTCAACCTGCCGGGATGGTATGGGCTGGGCACGGCACTTGAAACATGGGTAGAGCAAGGCGATGAAGAAGAACGTATCGCCCTGCTCAGTGAAATGTATCGGCAGTGGCCTTTCTTCCGCACCGTGATTGACAACGCCCAAATGTCCCTGCGCAAAGCCGACATGACCATCGCCGCCATCTACGCCACACTCACCGACGACGCCACCCGCGCCGCCGTCTTCGACCCCATCCGCGAAGAACACGCCCGCACCGAACGCATGATTTTGCGCATCACCGGATACAGCGACCTACTCGAAAACGAACCCTGGTTGCAGCAAAGCATCCGCCTGCGCAACCCATACGTTGACCCCATGAACTACATTCAAGTGGCGCTCATTCGGCGCTTGCGCGAAACACCCCCGCCCGAAAACAGCGCCGAACTGGAAGACATCGTCTTGTTGGCTGTGAACGGCATTGCGGCGGGTTTGCGCAACACGGGATAAACACCAGCACGACGGCGGGCGCCGTTGCCGAAACACAGAGGCGGCAAAAGAAAAGCGCCTTGCTTCCAACGAAGCAAGGCGCTTCTTCAATCCCCAAAAAACTTACAGTTCAATCGGCGCACGCGGGCTAATCTTGCGAATCTTCTCAATCAAGCGCGCGCGCTCTTCACTGCTCTTCGCCTGCGCCAGCCGCGCCCGCAGTTTGCGCAGTTTTTCGCGGCGGTGGCGGCGACGGCGAATTTCACGTTTGCGTTCTGCACGATTATGAGCCATGTCTTCTTTTCCTCCCTCTTGCTTCTTCGCCTCGACTGTGTTTTAATAGTATTCAACTACGATTGTAGCGCAAGCAACCACCTTGTTCCAGATAGGTGTAAAAAAGAAAGGAGTGCAGCATGAGCAGCCTTGCCAATGCCAGCAGCGAATTCATTGCCCTTTTCAAGCAGGCGCTCGCTGCGTACGACCAAGGCGACCAAAACACAGCCTACGACCTTTTTCTGCAAGCCTCCGAACTTGAACCAGACAACGTCTGGTGTCTCATCTGGCTTGGGGCAACCGCCCCCAGCGCCGCCCAAGCCATTGAATGGCTGGAACAAGCCCTCGCTCTCGACCCCGAAAATCCGCACGCCCAGGCGGGGTTGGCATGGGCGCGCGAACAGTTGAGCCTTGAACAGACCATGGACATGCTCTCGGTGGATGAAGAGGCGTTGAGCGAGGAAACCGCCGAGCCGCTTTTTGAGGAAGAGGTTTCGTTCACCGAGCAGGAAGAAGAAGCCTTCTCGGCGGAAGAACTCGGCATTGACGAAGAAGAATTGCCCGACTGGCTGCGCGGCGAGGGTGAAGGTGAGGCTGGCGTTGCCGAGGTTGCAGAAGAAGCGGAAGAAGAAATCCCCGATTGGCTGCAAGGCGGCCAGGCGGAAGCCGCAAGCCCCGCCGCAACCGCTGAACCAGCCATTGACACCGGTTTACTGGGCATTGACGAAGAAGAATTGCCCGACTGGCTGCGTGGCGACGCCGAAGATATCTTCGCCGAAGCCGAATCCTCCGAAGAGTGGGTGGCGGGCGAACAACCCACCGCCGCCGCGGAAGCCATCACTGAACCCGACTGGCTTGTCGGTGGCGGCGAGCTCACCGCCGAAGAAGAAGAATCCTTGCAGTACCAGCTCACCGACAGCTCGCTGGAAGCCAGCGACGAAGCCACACGCGCCTACCAAATGGGGCTTGCCGCCTACGAAAACGACGACCTCGACGCCGCCGCGCGCTTCTTCGAGCGCACCGTCAAACTCAATCCGCGGCATGTGGAAGCCTACAACTACCTGGGAAGCGTCTACTTCTTGCAGGGCAACGTTGAACCCGCCATCAAAGCCTTTGAAACAGCCCTGGCGATTGACCGTAACCACGCCGAGACCTATCTCAACCTGGGCTTGATTTACCAGAACCTGGGGCAAAAGCAGAAAGCCATCTTCATGTTCGAGCAGTATCTGCGTATCGCCCCCGATAGCGAAATGGCAGACGAAGTGCGCAACATGATTGAAAGCCTGCGCTAACCACCACCGCCGCACCACACGCGCCGACGCCATGTCGGCGCGTGTTTGTTTTGGTGGACAACCCTCCACTGAATGGATACAATGGCATGTGTCGCAAACGGTGGCAGGAGCGGGAGCAATGGACGAACGGCACATGACCTGGTTGCGCCGTATCGAAGACGCCATTCGGCGCGCCTTTCAGCAAGGCGATTTTGAGGACTTGCGCGGCACAGGCCAACTGCTAGGCGACACCCACAGCGATTACTACGCCGGCGAGCACGATTTAGCCAACCGCGTGTTGGGCGCGCTGGAAATGCCCCCCGAATTTATCACCATGCGCCGCGAAATCGAGCGCGAGGTGGACGAAGCCCGCCGCGCCCTGCGTTCAGCTGCGCGCCGCCGTGAACGCCTGCTCGCACAGCTCAACCGCGCTGCCATCGGCGAAATTGTAACCCTGCACCGAGAAGCGTGGGATTCGTGGTACCAGGCGGTGGAAACGTTCTACGAGCAAGCCCGCGCCATCAACCGCAAAGTGGAAATTTTCAACTTGAAGAACCCAATCCCCAATCTCTTCTACCCACCCCTGCGCATTGAAGAGGAGATTGAGCGTGCCGAGCAAGACATCCTCAACGAAAGCCATCAGCCGCCACGCTAGCCGCACAAAAAAAACGCACGCGCGCGGCGTGCGTTCCCCCACTCCCACCAAACAACGGCTTAGCGCATGAAAAACCACAAAACGACTTGCCCGCCAAAAATCAGTGCCGACAAAATCGCAATACGGGTCAAGTCGTGCTTCACATGCGTGTAATCCATCTCAATGCGCGTCGAAGGTTGCGTCGAAACGGATTGCGTGCGTGCGCGGCGGCGTCCTTGTTTGCGTGCCATCGGTTCGTTCCTCCTGCTTCTCTCAAAGTGCCCGCGATTTTAGCGAGAAGTATCCAGTTCGGCAATTACAACGAGCCGTTGCGTGTCAATCAAATAGGGGTGGCACGTAATCAACGTGGCAATCGGTTCCTGGCTGGGCGCCAACACCTCCACCGCCGTGGGTTCGACAATGCGTTTCTGCGCAACAATGTAGCGGTATTCACGCCCCGCGCCATCGTAGACCAGCACTTCATCCCCCACTTCCACCTTTTCCAGATAGCGGAAGATTTCCCCAAAAATATCGTTGTGCGCCGACAACACCATGTTGCCCCGCTCGCCTGGGTTGGCTGAGCCGAGATGATGCCCCACGCCACGCTTCAACGCCTCCCAATCGTCGCCCTCCACAATCGGCGCATCCACCCCGATTGAGGGGATGACAATCCGCGTGGGCAATTTTTGCGCTTCGGCTTCATCCACCACAGGCGCGCCGGCGGCAGACGGCTTTTCTTCCAGCCATTCGGCGTACAACACGGGAATGGCGGCAATTTGCGCATTGGGCGGCGGCGGCGGACGCCCCGGCAACACCTGTTCCGCCACGGCGCTGGTTGCGCCGCTGTTGCCGGGTGCAAGCGATAGGTCGCCCACGGTGATCTCGTCGGGGGGGCGCACCAATTCACGGTTGGCGCGCCAATCCTGCACGTAGAAGAAAATCGCCGTCAGCAAACCGATGAGCGCCACCACTTCTACCACCACCAACAAACGCTCATACCAGCGCGCCCCCCGGTACAGACCGCGCGTCATCACCGAGCCGCGGCGGCGTTCCAGAAACGCGAGTTCATCATACCGCTGGACGCCCGGCTTGGGGGGGGCATGCGACGGCATAGGCTTTTCACGCAAGCGGCGCTGACGGGCTTCGCGCCGTTTGAGCAACAGCAGACGTTCCAGTTCTTCAACGCTCAACTCTTCCGGTTTTTTCTTGCCGAACATAGGTGGGCACGTATCCTTTTCTGTTCCGCTTTCCCGCCAAATTGGTTTTCAACCGTCTACGTATTCGTCTCATTCCTTTCAAAGCAAAGCACTGCCGCTCATATCATGACAAACAGGACGGATGCCACATTGCTCACGCCATGAACCAACCACCCTGGAATGATACTCCCCGATTTCAATCTGAGCCATCCCGTCATCAATCCAGCCACAAACGGCAACACAACAGCAACAGGCCATAGGCGTATATCTACGATCAACACCAAAAGGTGGGGTAAGGTGAAAATAGCGGCTTGTATCACATTCGCTCGCCAGAGTGCTTGTCGTCGCCCTAGCCAACCAGCGATGAGTCCACGGAAAAACAATTCCTCTCCTAACCCCGTTTCAATCATCCCAAAAGTCAATATAGCAAACAAATTTTTAAGAGTGAACGTTTCCCCAGCAAACCGGCTTACTGCCATTAATTGTTGGCTTTTTACATCCTCAGGAATCGTCGGCCATAACATCCACGAAAAGGCGACGCCCAATACAGAAAACCCCAACGCCCACCAGTAGTAGGTGCTTTGGCCAACCGTCAATCCAAGTCGTTGGGCAATATCACGCCATTCGTCCTTAAACTTCCACTTGGCAACAAACGCGTAAATCATCAAAGGAATGCTATACAAAATCAATGATGCCATATTGCATTCTCCTAGATGTATCAGCGATAACAACGCTTGTTTTGTCGGGTACGGCAAAAGGAAGTTGCGTGGCAAGAACAGACGAACATCACGATTGTACCGCCCATTTGCGCCTTGCCAAACACGTTTGCAAACAGTTTTCCCTCTTGCGCGCCCTGTGTACAATCACGCCATCATGCCAAGGGGGAAGACGATGCGGCGACCATACGAACCCGACTGGTGGAAAGAAGACGCCAAAGAGCAATGGGGGCGCTGGAAGCGGCTCTGGTTCTTTGTTGATGCGTTGTTACTGGTTGCCGCCGCAGGCGCAGCAGCAGGGCTTGCCTTGTGGGATTACACCTATCCCGCGCAACTCCCTAAACTCTGGAACACCGATACGCTGTTCACCTACCACCGCCTGCAATTGGAGCGCTTTCTGGCGGTTGGCGCTGGGGTGGCGGTGGTGCTCTGGCTGCTGGCAACCTGGCGGCGCTTGCACATCAGTCCCTGGACGCCGACCACCTTCTTCCAGCGCGGAACATGGCCGCCGTTTGTCCGTTGGGCGCGCCGTCTGGCGCGGGGGTATTTGCCGCTCTTCTGCATGCCGCTCATTGGCGTGCGCTATCTCTGGACACCGTTGGGCATGGGGATTGGCAGTTCATTCTGGACGTATGTGCTGATTCTCCCGCTCGCGTTCACGCTGGCGGTTGTGCTCGTGCCCTGGCTGGAACGCAACGAACGCCCCCCCGACTGGCTGACCGACACCAACGTGCGCCCTTCGTGGCGTGAACGTGTGCGCCCCGCCTTCGTCGTCATCGTCGGCATTCTGCTCTACCTCGCCGTCTTCGGCGGACTTTCGGCGGCACGCCATCTCTCGTTTCGCAGCCACGCCCTCGACCTGGGCACAATGGCGCAAGCCGCCTGGAACACAGCGCACGGGCGCTGGCTGGAATACACCCCCATGCCGGAAGAAGCCACCACCGCCGCGCCCCCCATCTCCAACCGTCTCACGTCCGGCAAAGCCGAATTTATTTTCTTGCTGATTGCGCCGCTCTACCGCCTCTGGCCCGACCCACTCTTGTTGTTGTTCATTCAAACCGCCCTGCTGGGCTTGAGCGCCTGGCCGCTCTTCCTGGCTTTTGAGAAAGTCACCGATTCTGGGCGCACCGCCGCCCTGCTCGCTCTGGCCTATCTCGCCTACCTGCCCCTGCACTACGTCAACATGGCGGATTTTCACCCCTCGGCGCTGGCGCCCTTCTTCCTGGCGTGGATGCTCTATGCCAGCGTCACCGACCGCTGGCGGCTCTACGCGCTGGCGCTGGTGCTGGCGCTCGCCTGCCGCGTGGACGTCGCGTTTGCGCTGGCGGGGTTGGCGCTGGCGTTCATGGCATACGAGCAATGGCGCGTGGGGCTTTTCACATTGCTGGCGGCGGTCGCCTGGTTTCTGGTGGATTTCTACGTCATCGTACCGTGGGCAACCGCCCGCTACGGTCCCGACCCCCTGGCGCTGGTCAATCAGCGTTTTGGGCAATACGGCGAGACGCCGCTGGAAATCGCCCGCACGCTTGCCCAACAGCCCCGCACCCTTTTGGGGCTCTTCCTGGACCGCGAAAAGGTGCAAACGCTGTTCGACCTCTTCATGCCTGTGGGCGGCGTGGCACTGCTCGCCCCCGTCTGGCTGGTTGCCATCGTGCCGCTCCTGCTCGTCAACCTGCTCGCCGACTCCGCCTGGCAAGGCACGGTGCAGGCGCACTACTTCGCGCCGATTTTGCCCTTCATCTTCTTCGCCGCTGCCATCGCCATTCGCATTCAGCCCAGCCTGCGCCGCGACGCCTTCTGGCGCGACGGGACGGCGCTCTACATCTTGCTCTCGGCGTTGCTGGTCGGCTACTTTTTCAGCCCCTTCCCACCGGGCAAGGATTTTCATCTGGCGCGCTTTTGGGTGAACACCCCCCACCAAGACGCCATCCGCACGGTGCTCACATACGTTCAGCCTGAAAGCCGCCTCAGCGGACAAAGCGACCTTGTGCCGCACGTCGCCAACCGGCGCTACCTGTACCTCTTCCCCGTCGGGCTGGATGACGCCGAAGAAGTCCTGCTCGACCTGGACAACGGCGCGGAACGCGCCCCGCTGGATTACTTCGCCTATTTCGACATGGTCAACCGCCTGCTCGCCAACCCCGAATTTGGCGTGGTGGCGTGGGAAAACGGCGTCGTCCTCTTGCGGCGCGGCTGGCCGCACGACGCCAACGCCATCGCCGCCCAACGCGCCGCCTTCGATGAGGGCTTCTACCGCCTCACCTGGCTCGACCATACCACGCCGCACAGCATGCAAGCCGGTGAGTTCTACCCGGTGCGCGTCTGCTTCCGCAATGACGGCACTCAATCGTGGCGCTCCGAAGACTGGTATCCCGTCTTTGTCGCATACCACTGGCTCACCCCCCAGGGCGACGTCGTGCAGTGGGAATCGGAGCGCGTGCGCTTGCCCTACACGCTCTACCCGACGCAATCGCTCTGCCTGCGCGTGCCGGTGGTCGCCCCGGAGACAGTCGGCGACTACATCTTGCAATTCGACCTCGTGCGCGAGCACCAATACTGGTTTGCCCAGAAAGGCGCGCCCCCGCTGGACGTAGCGGTCTCTGTGGTGCGCTAACCCCGCTGGCGTGAGTGGGAGCGTTCCCCCTCTGGCGCGTCTTGTGATACAATGGCGGCACACTTTGGGGGAAGGAGTTCGCCGCGCGTGAACATTGACTATCTCGTCATCGGCAACATCACCAAAGATATGCAACCCGACGGCTCATGGCGGCTCGGCGGCACAGGGGCGTATTCAGCCCTTGCCGCGCGCCGAATGGGCTACCGCGCGGCGTTGGTCACCCGCGCCGATGAAAACGTACCGCTGGAAACGCTCTTGCCCGGTGTGCAGGTGCACCGCCTGCCCGCAGACGTTTCGACGACGTTCGAGAACATCTACAACGGCAATGCACGCACCCAATGGTTGAAAGCGTGGGCGCCGCCCATTTCCTTTGAAGATATCCCGCCGGCCTGGCGCGACGCGCCCATCGTGCATTTGGGCCCCATCGCGCAGGAATGCGACCCACGCATGGCGGTGCACTTTCCCAACGCACTGGTTGGCGCAACACCCCAGGGGTGGTTGCGCGCGTGGGATGACGAAGGGCGCGTTTTCTTCCGCCCCCTTGCCAACCCCGCCGAGGCGCTGGCGCACATTGACGCGCTTGTTTTCAGCCTGGAAGACGTGCAAGGCAACCGCAACGCCCTGCACGCGCTGGTGAACGCCGTCCCCATCGCCGTGGTCACATGCGCAGATGAGGGGTGCCTGGTGTTTGCCGAAGGGGAAACGTGGCGCGTACACGCTCGCCCCGTCGCCCATGTGGTAGATCCCACCGGCGCAGGCGACGTGTTCGCCACCGCCTTCTTCTTGCGCTATGCCGAATGCCGCGACATCCTGGACGCGGCACGGTTTGCCAACGTGGCGGCTTCATTCGCCGTCGAAGGGGTCGGCGTCGAGGCGGTGCCCAACCGTGAGCGTATTCACGCCTGGCTTGCCGAACAAACTTTGCCAATTGAACAGGTGGTCGAATGGCGATGACGCACATCATTGTTTTTGCCAACCAAAAAGGCGGCGTGGGCAAAACCACGTCGGTGGTCAACGTGGGCGCGGCGCTCGCCGCCCGCGGTATGCGCGTGCTGGTGGTGGATATTGACCCACAGGGCAACAGCACCAGCCACCTGGGCATTGACAAAACCACGCTCACCGCCAGCCTCTACGACGTGCTGGTGCGCGACCTGCCCATCAGCCAAGCCATTCACCCCACAGGACGCCCCAACCTGGAGATTGTGCCCGCTTTGCCGGCGCTGGCAGGCGCCGAAGTGGAACTCATCAACGTCATTGCCCGTGAAACCTTGCTGCGGCGCGCCCTGCAAACCGTGCACAACCGCTACGATTACATCCTGATAGACCCGCCGCCCAGCCTGGGGCTGCTGACTGTGAACGCCCTCACCGCCGCCCGCTATGTGGTCATTCCCGTGCAAGCCGAATACCTGGCGCTGGAAGGGCTTTCGCAACTCTTGCACACCATCACCCTTGTGCGCGACAACCTGAACCCCACCCTGGACATTCTGGGCGTCCTGCTCACGCTTTTCGACGCCCGCACACGGCTGGCAAGCGACGTCGCCAAAGAACTGGTTGAACACTTTGGGCGGCGCGTGTTTCGCACCATCATCCCGCGCAATGTGCGTTTAGGAGAAGCGCCCAGTTTCGGCGAAACCATTTTTGAATACGCCCCCGATTCAGCAGGCGCGCGCGCCTACACCGCACTGGCGGAAGAACTGCAGGCACGCTTGCAAACGGCACACACCTGATTGACCAAAGAAACACGGCAGAGCGAGAGGCGGAGGAGCAGCGATGAGTGCGCAAAAGCGCCAAGGCAAGAAGAAAAGAGGGCTCGGCAAAGGGCTGGAAGCGCTTATCCCCACCAGCGAACAGAGCGCCACACCGCCCCCCAATGCGGGCAACGTGCGCGAAGTGCCCATCAACAGCATTCTGCCCAACCCCTACCAGCCGCGCAGCCACATAGACCCTGCCGCGCTGGAAGAATTGGCGGCTTCTATCCGCGAACATGGGCTTATCCAGCCGCTCGTCGTCACCCAAATTGAAGAAGGCGCGGTGGGCGAACGCTTCCAACTGATTGCGGGTGAACGCCGCTGGCGCGCCGCCAAAGCCGCAGGGCTGGAAACCGTCCCCGTCGTCATCAAAGAAGCCAGCGAGCAACAAATGCTCGAATGGGCGCTCATCGAAAACATCCAGCGCGCCGACCTCAACCCCATCGAAGAAGCCTTGGCGTATCAGCAACTGGCGGAAACCTTTGGGCTGACCCACGCCGAAATTGCCGAACGCGTGGGCAAAAGCCGCAGCGCCGTGAGCAACATGCTCCGCCTGCTCAAACTACCCATGCCCATCCAGGAACTTGTCTCGCAGGGCACACTCAGCGAAGGGCATGCGCGCGCGCTTCTGCCGCTGGAACGGCTCAGCCGCATGCTCGACGCCGTGGAAATCATTGTGGGACGTGGGTTGAACGTGCGCCAAACCGAAGAACTCGTCAAGCGCATGTTGGAAGAACCCACCGAACGCCCCCAAAAACAAGACCTCTCGCCGCTTGACCGCCGCCTGCAAGAGCGCATTCAAGCCCGATTGGGCACCAAAGTTGAACTCAAACGCGGCAAAAAAGGCGGCAAAGTGGTGATTCACTTTTACAGCGACGACGATTTGGAACAGATATACAAACTGGTGACAGGAGAAGACGACCTCTCATGAACGATACACGTCCACGTTGTGATTACGAAGGTTCACGCTATCAAGATGAATTTTGGACACCCGACCGCACGTATGAAGACCGTGTGGAACGTATCGCCTTGCGCCGACTGCTTCCGCCGCGTGGTCGGCGGCTGATTGAGATTGGCGCAGGTGCGGGACGGCTCGCCTCGCTCTACGAAGGCTACGATGAAGTGTACCTGCTCGACTATGCACGCTCGCAACTGGAACAAGCCGCGGAACGTCTGGGGCACGACCCCCGCATTCGCTACGTGCAAGGCGACATCTACAATCTCCCGTTTCCCACGGGCTTTTTCGACACCGTGGTGACCGTGCGCGTCCTGCACCATGTGGTGGATTTGGGCGCAGCGTTTGAAGAAATTGCGCGCATTCTGGCGCCCAACGGCGTGTACGTCACTGAATACGCCAACAAGCGCAACCTGAAAGCCATCTTGCGTTGGCTGTTGCGCCGCGCACGTCCTGGGGAAAACCCCTTCTCACTCGACCCATACGAATTCGTGCCGCTCAACCTGGACTACCACCCCGCCATGGTGGATTGGGAACTCCGCATCGCCGGCTTCACCCATCACGGCGAATTGTCGGCGAGTTTCTTCCGCATGCCGCTGCTCAAACGGCTGCTGCCCACCGGCTTGCTCGTCGCTCTGGACGCGCGCCTGCAACGCCCGCTTGCGCCCCTGCGCCTGACGCCGAGCATCTTTGTGCGGGCGCGGCTCATTCGCCAGCAAACCAGCGCCCCAGAGACGGCACAATGGCGCTGCCCCGCCTGCCACAGTTTGGACATGCACGAAGAAGAAACCGGCTTGGCGTGTCGAGCGTGCGGGCGGTTCTATCCCAAAACCAACGGGGTGTATGTGTTGCGCGCCGATTTGGTCGAAGAAGTGGCTTCACGTTCGTAAATCATCTATAATGCCAACATCGTTGACAAGCCTGTTCGATTGAAGAATCAGAGAAGCAAGGAGGCTGTATGCGCGTCACATGCTCTCAGGAACAACTCGCGCGAGGGCTTTCGATTGTGGGGCGTGCCGTTGCCACGCGCACAACGTTGCCCGTGTTGAGCAACATTTTTATTGGAACAGATGACCACCGCCTGAAACTGGTGGCGACAAACCTCGAAATTGGGATTACCGCCTGGGTGCCTGCGCAGGTGATTGAAGAAGGCGCAACGACCGTCCCCGCGCGCCTCATCGAAGACCTGGTGAAACAATCGCCCGCCGAAACCATTGAATTGGAGATGAAGAACGCGAACGAACTGGGCTACCACTGCGCCAGCATCTCCGCCACCATTCGCGGCATTCCCGCCGAGGAGTTTCCCATCATTCCCACGTCTGAAACGGCGGAAGGCGAAGTGGTGACGTTGCCCGCCGATTTGCTGAAAGAGATGATTAGCCAGGTGGTGTTTGCCGCCGCCACCGATGAAATGCGCCCCGTTCTGACGGGCGTCCTCGTCAAATTCGAGGATGATACACTCACCATGGCAGCCGCCGACGGCTACCGCATGTCCGTTCGCAGTGCGGCAGTCGGGGCGGCGGTGGAAGCGCCCGTCTCGGTGATTGTGCCCGCGCGTGCGCTCAATGAACTGGCGCGCATTCTGCCATCCGACAGCACGGTGGACGTGATTTTGTCGCCCAACCGCAACCAGATCCTGTTCCACGCCGACGACATGGACCTGGTGTCGCAACTGATCGAAGGCGCATTCCCGGACTATCGCAAAATCATCCCCCAAACTCACAAGACGCGCACGGTTGTGGACACCGGTCAACTCCTGCAAGCCGTGCGCCGTGCGCTCATCTTCGCCCGCGACGCCGCCAACATCGTGCGCCTGCGCTTCGAGCCGGGGAACGGGCTGGAGGGGCGCATGGTGGTTTCGGCGCAAGCCACCGAAGCTGGCGGAAATGAAGAAGTATTGCCCGCCGCGGTTGAAGGCGACGCCATGGAAGTTGCCTTCAACGGGCGCTATCTGGTGGACGTGTTGAGCGTCATGCACAGCGCCCAAACGGTCATCCAAACGCAATCATCCTCGCATCCGGGCGTCTTCCGCCCCGCCAACGAGGATACGAACTTCACCCATGTTATCATGCCCATGCACATTTGAACGGCGTTTGCGCCTGAACAAAAAACGCGCCACACGTGTGGCGCGTTTTTTTTGGCTTGCGAAGCGTGCCCGGCTTATTCGAGAAACGAGCTCGCTCCCATATCGTCCACAAATTCCACCAGCTCGCCCGACACCATGTAAATGGTGCGTTCGCAAATGTTCGTCACACGGTCGCCAATGCGTTCGAGGTTGTGCGCCACCCAGAGCAGATAGGTCAACCCCTGAGCGTATTCGGGTTGTTGCGCAATCTCGCGGATGAGGCGCTGAACAAGGTCGTTGTAGAGGTCGTCCAACTCATCGTCGCGCATGCCAATTTGGCGGGCGGTCACTTCATCGTTGTTGATGAACGCATTGAGGGCGTCGCGCAACATTTCGCGCCCAATGTGCGACATCTGCTCGAACGTGGGCAACAGTTCGCGCGGGTAGGGCACATCGTGCATGCGCAAAACAAGCCGCGCCACGCCTGCGGCGTGGTCGCCCATGCGTTCCAGGTTGGTCGCCAGGTACATGACGGCGATAATCGTGCGCAAATCGCGCGCCAGTGGCTGTTGAGTGGCAATCAGGGCAACGCTGTGTTCTTCGATGTAGTAGCGCAAGCGGTTCATCTGCTCATCTTCGGCAACCACCTGCTGCGCCAGCGAGATGTCATCTTCAACCAGGGCTCTCACCGCTTTTTGAAGAGCCACGTCCACCATGCTCCCCAGGCGCAGCACGTCGCCCACCAGTGATTCGAGTTTATGTTGGAATTCTTGACGGATGTCCATAGGTCGCTCCTTTCACTTGCTCCGCTGTTGATATCTTCGCCCAAACGCTCTTTGCTGGCAACTGAACGTCATTGCGCACGCGGCAGGGTGATGGTAAAGAGCGCGCCGCCTTCGGGAGCATTGGCGGCTTCAATCCGCCCGCCGTGCGCTTCGACGATATGGCGGGCAAGCGCCAAGCCGATACCACTTCCCCCCCGTCCGCGCGTGCGCGCACGATCAATTTTGAAAAAACGCTCAAAAATGCGCGGCAACAAATGCGGGGGAATGCCGGGTCCCGTGTCTTGCACGCGCAGGAACACATGCTCGTCATCACACATACCTTGAATGGTAATGCGTCCCCCCGCGGGTGTAAACGTGATGGCGTTGTCCAGCACGTTCGTCAACACTTGCGCGAAACGGTCGCGGTCAACCATCACGCGGCACTCGGCGGGCGCGTCGTAGGTGATGGTAATCTGCTTTTCGCGCGCCAGCGGCTCCATGCGCTGGACATGGGCGGCGATGAGGTCGCGCAGTGGGACGTCGGTCAAGCGGAGCGGCAACCGCCCACTTTCGATGAGCGCGAGCGAGAGCAAATCATCCACCAGACGCGTCATGGCGTCGGCTTCGCGTTGCAGGCGTTCGACGATGTGAGCCGCGGTTTCAGGCTCATCGAGTGCGCCGGCAAGCGTTTCCAACCAGACCTTCATGCCCGCCAGCGGCGTGCGCAGTTCATGCCCCAAATTGCCCGCGAGTTCACGCCGCGCACGTTGGGCGCGCACCTGCTCGGTAACGTCTTCCACAAAGAAAATTACGCCGTGCTGTCCCTCGTTGTGCCACGGAATCACTTCAATTTGAAACGTGCGGTCACCTTCAACAGCCAACCGTTCGCGCAACGGGGCGTTTTGACGCCGTACCTGCTCCGCCAGGTCCATGTAGGTGTGGTGGCGAAAATAGACCATGATGTTTGCAGGCAACGTTGGCGCGCCAAAGAGCGCCGCGGCGCTTTGGTTGGCATACACCACACGCATCACCGCGCTTTCAACCTGCGCCACCACAATCGCAATGGGGGCGGCGTCGAGCGCTGTGCGCCACCAGGAGGGTGAGGGCGTCGCCTGAGCACTACGCGGCGACGGCGGCGGCATGGCGGCGCTTCGCCGTACCGCACGCGCCCACCCCAACGCCAGCAAGACGCACAGCGCTAGCAAGAATGTGTCCAGCAATGACCAGGTCATACGGCTTCGTCGTCGGGCACTTCAAAGCGATATCCCAAGCCGCGCACGGTTTGAATGTAGCGCGGGTTGGAAGGGTCGGCTTCGATTTTCTTGCGCAACCAGGAGATATGCACGTCCACGGTGCGGGTTTCCCCGACGTAGTCCTCGCCCCACACACGTTCAAGCAACCAGTCGCGCGAAAGCACAATGCCGGGATGGCGCAACAAAACGTGCAAGAGTTGGAATTCGCGAGGGCTGAGCACCAATTCGCGGTCGTGCATGAAGGCACGCCAGCGCTGCAAATCCAGGCGGAAGGGTCCTACTTCGAGCACATCTTCATGCTCACCGCTCCGCTGCGCACGACGCAAGACGGCGCGAATACGCGCCACCAATTCGCCCACACTGAATGGCTTGACCACGTAATCATCCGCGCCGCTTTCCAGCCCAATGATGCGGTCCACTTCGCTGGTACGCGCCGTGAGCAGAATTATCGGAATATCGGAGTGGGCGCGCACAATGCGGCAGACGCTCAGCCCGTCGAGTTTGGGCAACATCACGTCCAGGATGACAAGGTCCGGTTCGGCGTCGCGGATGGCGTCGAGGGCGGCTTCGCCGTCGGCAACCTGCAAGACGGTGAAGCCCTGACGGGCAAGGTTGAACGCCAACCCTTCGCGCAGGGTGTCGTCATCTTCGGCAAGCAACAGTGTGGGTGTCGTGCTTTTGGTTTTCATGTGTTCGCGTGCACCTGCTTCTTGACCAACGGTTGCTATGCGTGCGCCAAATTGGCGAGATACCCCACAATCCGCTCACGGATACCGTCGCGCACCTCGCGAAAGACGCGCATTTGCGCCTCTTCATCACCTTCGGCTTTGGCGGGGTCGGGGAAGCCGATATGCACAACGTGCCCGCCCCCCAGCCAAACGGGGCAATTTTCCGCGGCGTCATCGCAAACAGTGATCACCACATCGAAGGTTTGCCCGCGAAATTCCTCGGTGGATTTGGAACGCAAGCCCGCAGTTGGCACCCCAATCTCTTCCAGCGCCCGCAGGGCGAGCGGATGGACATAGCCGGATGGGTTTGTTCCTGCTGAAAAGGCTTCCCAGGTCTCGCCCAACTCGTGGTTGATGATGGCTTCAGCCATTTGCGAGCGGCAAGAGTTGCCGGTACACAGTACCAAGACGCGCCGCTTGGACATCTGTTGCTCCTTGCTGGTTGGTTGTCTGTTTAGCCAAACCGCCCTGTGATGTAATCTTCCGTGCGCTGGTCACGCGGGCGGGTGAAAATTTGCTCGGTCGGTCCAAATTCAATCACCGTGCCTGCTTTGCGGTCGTCGGTCAGCATCATCATCGCCGTGTAATCACTCACACGCGCGGCTTGCTGCATGTTGTGCGTGACGATGAGGATGGTGTAGTTCTGTTTCAATTCCTGCATCAGGTCTTCAATTTTGAGCGTGGCAATCGGGTCGAGCGCCGAAGCGGGTTCGTCCATGAGAATGACTTCGGGTTCGATGGCGATGGTGCGGGCGATACACAACCGCTGCTGCTGACCACCACTCAACGCCAGCGCACTGCTATGCAAACGGTCTTTGACTTCGTCCCACAACGCCGCCTGGCGCAAAGAGCGTTCAACCAACTCATCCATGTTGCCCTTGTAGCCGTTGATACGCGCCCCCCAGGCAATGTTTTCGTAGATGGATTTGGGGAACGGGTTAGGCTTCTGGAAGACCATGCCGATACGGCGGCGCACTTCCACCGGGTCAATATCGGGGGCGTACAGGTCTTCCCCGTGGTAGGTGAGACGCCCTGTGATACGCACATTGGGAATCAGGTCGTTCATGCGGTTGAAGCAACGCAAGAGCGTACTTTTGCCGCACCCCGACGGTCCGATGAGCGCAGTAATTTTGTTTTTGGGCACATAGAGCCAGACATCGCGCAAGGCTTCTTTTTGCCCGTAGTGCAATCCCACCTCTTCGGCTTGAAGCACAATCTCTTCGTTGGCTGGTTTGTCCACGTATTTGGGCTTCATTGTCTCCCCCCTCGTCTGCGTCTGAATCGCGTCAACAGTCATCGGCTCGCGTGTTTCTGTTTCAATCATGGCTCATCCTTTCAAACGCTGCTCGAAGCGATAGCGCAAGAAGACCGCCAGGGCGTTCATGCTGAGCAAAATCGTCAGCAACACAATAATGCCGGCGGCGGCGTTCGCGTGGAAATCCGCCTGCGGGCGTGAAATCCAGTTGAAAATCTGGATAGGCATCACGGTGAACTGGCTGTGCAGGCTATCGGGCAAGAAAGCGACATAGGTGAGCGCGCCGATGGTAATGAGCGGCGCAGTTTCGCCGATCGCGCGAGAAATCGCCAGGATGGTGCCGGTGAGAATGCCGGGCATGGCGTAGGGCAACACGTGGTCGCGCACGACTTGCCAGCGCGTTGCACCCAGCCCAATCGCCGCCAGCCGCACGCTGTTGGGCACAGCGCGGATGGCTTCACGCGCGGAGATAATCACGATGGGCATCACCAGCAACGCCATGGTGAGCGCCCCGGTGAGCAAGGAGCGCCCGCCCGTCCATGCGCCCAGCACACGGGCGAAAAATTCCAACCCCAGCAACCCGTAGATGATGGACGGCACGCCCGCCAGGTTGGCAATGTTGATTTGGATGAGGTCGGTAAGCCAGTTTTTGGGTGCGTACTCTTCCAGATAGACCGCCGCGCCCACGCCAATGGGAAAGGCGAAGAGCACCATCAAGCCGACCATGTACACAGAGCCGACGATGGCGGGCAAAAAGCCGGCGCGTGCCGCACGCCGCGAGGGATAACTGGTGAGGAATTGCCAGTTGAGCCGCCCCAACCCGTCGCGCAACACATCCCAAAAGAGCAACGCCAACGCCGTCAAGGCAATGGTAATCGCCAAAAGCGCCACTATCTCGAAAATGCGCCCTTTCAGGCGACGGCGAGCAAGTTGGGCTTCAAATTCGATATCGTGAAGTGTCATCTCACACCCCCTTTACTCGTAGCGCTGGCGGTAGCGCCGCACAATGAAGTGGCTGGCCACGTTGAGCGAGAGCGTCATCAAGAAGAGCAGGAACGCCACCGCAAAGATGGTTTTGTACGCCAGCGAGCCCGCAGGTGTATCGCCCAGGCTGACTTGCACGATGTAGGCGGTCATCGTTTGGATGGGCTGGCGCGGGTCGAAGGTGAGCACGGGGCGTTGCCCAGCAGCGATGGCAACAATCATCGTTTCGCCCACCGCACGAGAGACCGCCAGGATGAAGGAAGCCGCAATCCCCGAAAGCGCCGCCGGCACGACGATTTGCGTCGCCACTTCAAACTTGGTGGCGCCCAAGCCGTAGCCCGCATCACGCAGGGCTTTGGGGACGGCGTGCAGGGCGTCTTCGCTGAGCGAAGAGACCATGGGCAAAATCATAATGCCCATGACGATACCGGGGCTGATGGCATTGAAGCCCGCCAAATCGGGGATGATTTTCTGCAAGGCAGGTGTGACGAAGAGCAAGGCAAAGTAGCCGTACACCACGGTGGGAATGCCCGCCAGAATTTCGAGAATGGGCTTGAGAATGCTGCGCGTGCGCGCCGAGGCATACTCGCTCAGGTAAATGGCGCTCAACAAGCCCAGCGGCAACGCCACAATCAGGGCAATCGCCGATGTCATGAACGTCCCCACCACCAGCGGCCAGACGCCAAAATGTTTGTCAGTAAAAAGGGGCGTCCATTGCGTGTCGGTCAGAAACTCCCACACCGAGACCAGCGGGTCGCGGAAGAATTGCACCGATTCCCAAAACAGAATCACAACAATCGCAATCGTCGTCGCAATCGAAACCAAGCCGCACAACAAGAGCAAATAGCGAATGACTGTTTCCCCCACGTCGCGGCGTCGTTTGCGCCGCAACGCCTCGGAAATGGGCAGAGATGTGCTCATAGCCGGTCAACTCCTTTCATGTACGCGCTCCCCTCACTGAACAAGAACCGACGGTATGAGCATCCCACTCATACCGTCGGCATTCTATCATAACGCACGTTGTTCTGGCGAAACGCTCATTGCTCTTCAATCGCCAGCAAATCTTCAATCGAAACGCCCACTTGCGAACCACCACTGAAGACCGAACCCGTAATGCGCTGGGCGACGCGCGCTTTCGCCAGTTCATACGCCTTTTCGGGCAACCCAACGTAGCCCACTTCTTCGGCCAACGTGGCGGCGTTGTCCAGGTAGAAGTTGACGAACGCTTCGACCTCGGGGCGTTCCAGCGCCTTGGTGCTCACGTAGATGAAGATGGGGCGCGACAGCGGCTGGTACGTCCCGTTGTTGATGGTTTCCACCGTTGGCTCGACACAGCCGTTGCCGCCGTCAATCGCCACGGCTTTCACCTTCCCCTGGTTTTCGACGTAGTACGCAAAGCCGAAGTAGCCGAGGGCGTACTTGTCGTTGGCGACACCCTGCACCAAAACGTTGTCGTCCTCGCTGGCGGTGTAATCGCCGCGGCTGGCGCCTTCTTCACCCACAATCGCGTCGGTGAAGTAGTCGAACGTCCCCGAGTCGGTGCCGGGACCGTAGAGGCTCAGCGTTTCATCCGGCCAGTCGGGGCGCACCTGGCTCCACTTGGTAATCACGCCCTGGGCGCTCGGCTCCCAAATCATCTTCAACTCGTCCACGGTCATGCAGGTCGCCCAATCGTTTTCGGGATTGACCACCACGGTCAAACCGTCAAACGCCACCGGCAACTCGATGAATTCAATCCCGTTCGCCTGGCACTGTTCAATTTCGCTCTGCTTGATGGGACGCGAGGCATCCGAAATGTCGGTTTCGCCAGCGCAGAACTTCTTGAACCCGCCGCCTGTGCCGCTCACACCAACGGAGACACGCACATTCGGGTTTTCCAGACCAAATTCTTCGGCAACGGCTTCACTGATGGGGAAAACGGTACTGGAACCGTCAATCAAAATGTTGCCGCTCAATTCCGCACTACCTTCTGTGGTGGTCGTGCTTTCATTGCTGCCGCCACAGGCAGCCAACACGAACACGAGCAGGGATACAACCAGCCAGGAAAGTCGCTTCATGCTTTCTCACTCCTTCTTGCCATGGTTTTTGGTTTGGGCGTGAGGCGTTTGACACCCAAGGATGAGCGTAGCAGACGTGCGAAAATCGTTTGTAAAGGTTCTGCTAAGATTTCTTTACAAAAGCGGAAAGGGTGGCCTCTGTTCGGCCACCCCGGCAAGCGCTACTTGTTTTTGCGCGTGTGTTTATTCGTTGAACAGTGCCCCCACCGAAATACCAAAGTGAATGCGGCGAATCACTTCACCCAACAATGGTGCCACGCTCAAAATGGTCATGTTGGGCAGGCGCTTTTCAGGCGGGATGGGGACCGTGTTGGTCAGGATGAGTTCGGTCAGTGGGGCTTCGCGCAAGCGTTCAAGGGCGGGTGGTGAAAGAATGCCGTGCGTGGCAACCGCGTACACCTCTTTTGCGCCCGCCTGCTTCAAGAAGTGGATGGCGTTCGTCATCGTCCCGGCGGTATCAATCTCGTCATCAAAGATGATGGCGTTCTTGCCTTCCACATCGCCAATGAGCGAGAGCGCCCGCGCTGTGGGGTCGTTGCCCACGCGGCGCTTTTCGACAATGGCAAGCGGAGCGTTGAGCGCTTCGGCAAGGTTGCGGGCTTTCTTGGTTGCGCCCACGTCCGGCGCGACCACGACCATGTTGTCCAACCCTTTGCGCAAAAGATAGTCGCGCTGCAAGTGGAACGCCGTCAATTCGTCGCCCGGAATTTTGAAGAAGCCTTGAATTTGCCCCGCGTGCAGGTCAATCGTCAGGTAGCGGTCAGCGCCCGCAGTTTCAATCAAATCGGCAAGCAAGCGGGCCGTGATGGGCACGCGCGGCTGGTCTTTCTTGTCCGAACGCGCATAGGCGAAGTAGGGAATAACCGCCGTAATGCGCCCAGCGGAGTCACGCTTGAGCGTGTCAATCATGATGAGCAATTCCATGATGTTTTTGTTCACTGGGCGCGTCATCGGTTGAATCAAAAACACATCTTGCCCACGCACGCTCTGGTGCAGTTTGACGAAGATGTTCTCGTTGGGAAACTGGAACACATCCGCGCCGCTCAGCGGAATCTTCAAGTAATCACAAATTTCATGCGCCAACTCCGGATGCGCCGTCCCGGTGTAGATTTTGATTTCGCCGTACAAGGTTCTCCCTCCCCTGGTGGTCGCTCCTGTTGGTTCCTGCATTCACCATGATTATGGCAGTTTTGTGTTTTTGCAAAAGCGCATCAGGGGGCGTTGCAGCCCAAGCGGGCAGACCACCGCCAAGCCGTCTATGGCAAATGACCATTGATCACATGACATTCGCGACTAGCAACCTCACGCCGCTTTATGTATCGTACCATTTTGAATGTCCGTGGTGATACGTGTTTGCTCAAATTCAGGAGGAATTGCAATGGTGCATCAAAAACGCTCCATCACCCGTGAAGAAGCATTGGAATACCACCGGCTCGGTGGGCGTCCCGGCAAACTCGCCATTCGCCCCACCAAGCCCCTCACAACGCAGCGCGATTTGTCGCTCGCCTATTCCCCCGGTGTCGCCTACCCCGTGCTGGAAATTGCCGCCAATCCGGACGATGTGTACGAGTACACCGCCAAAGGCAACCTGGTCGCCGTGGTCTCCAACGGGACAGCGATTCTGGGGCTGGGCAACCGGGGGGCGCTTGCCGCAAAGCCCGTTATGGAAGGCAAAGCCGTGCTCTTCAAGCGCTTTGCCGATATTGATGTGTTCGACATTGAAGTCAACGAAACCGACCCCGACGCCTTCATCCGCGTCGTTGCCGCCATTGCACCAACATTTGGCGGCATCAACCTTGAAGACATCAAAGCGCCCGAATGTTTCTACATCGAAGAACAACTCAAAGCCATGCTGGACATTCCCGTCTTCCACGACGACCAGCACGGCACCGCCATCATTGCCGCGGCGGGGCTTCTCAACGGGCTGGAACTGGTCGGCAAGCGTATCGAGGAGATTAAGATGGTCATTTCGGGGGCGGGGGCGGCCGCCATCGCCTCAGCCGACCTTGCCATCAAAATGGGGGTACGCCCGGAAAACATTCTGCTGGTAGACAGCCGCGGCGTGATTTACAAAGGACGCACCGAAGGCATGAACCCCTACAAAGAGCGGTTCGCCGTTGAAACCGACGCGCGCACACTCGCCGACGCCGTGCGTGGCGCGGATGTGTTCTACGGGCTCTCGGTCGCCGACATTCTGACGCCGGAGATGGTCAAAACGATGGCAGAGCGCCCGCTCATCTTCGCCATGGCCAACCCAGACCCCGAAATCAAGTATGAAGTAGCGCGCGAGGTACGCCCCGACGCCATTATCGCGACCGGGCGCTCCGACTACCCCAACCAAATCAACAATGTGTTGGGCTTCCCCTTCATCTTCCGCGGCGCACTGGATGTACGGGCGCGCGCTATCAACGATGAGATGAAACTGGCGGCTGCGTATGCGCTGGCGGCGCTTGCCAAAGAGGATGTGCCCGATGCCGTTCTCCGCGCCTACAACCTGGAAAACCTCCAATTCGGGCCGGAGTACATCATCCCCAAGCCGTTCGACCCGCGCGTGCTGTTGTGGGTTGCGCCGGCAGTTGCCAAAGCCGCCATCGAAAGCGGGGTGGCACGCCGCCCGCTGGATATTGACGAGTACCGCGAACTGCTCATGTTGCGCCAGGGCAAGGCGCAAGAAGTGCGCCAATTCATTCTGCACCAGGCGCGCCGCAGCCAGGGGAAGGTGCGGCTGGCGTTTGCCGAAGGCGATCATCCCAAAATCATCCGTGCGGCGGCGCAAGTAGCGGATGAGCGTATCGCGCACCCCATTCTCATCGGCAATGAAGCGCGTATTCACGCCACGGTGGAACGTCTGGGGCTTTCTTTCGACTACACGGTTGTTGACCCCGATACGTTCCCCAAACGTGACGAATACGCGCGCGTCTTCTACGAACTACGCCAGCGCAAAGGCGTCACGTATGAAAAAGCGCGCAAGATGATGCACGAACGCAACATCCTCGCGCCGATGATGGTCAAAATGGGAGACGCCGACGCCTGTATCTCCGGGCTGACGTATGAATACCCCGAAGTAATTCGCCCGGCGCTGCAAATTCACCACACCCGCCCCGAAAGTCGGCTTGTCGCCGGGGTGTACATCATCATCGTAGATGAGAAGGTCTATCTCTTCACCGACGCCACCGTCAATATCGAGCCGAGCGCCGAAGATTTGGCGGATATCGCCATTCTGGCCGCCGACTTTGCCACGCACATTGGGCTGGAACCGCGCGTTGCCATGCTGTCGTTCTCCAACTTCGGGTCAACCCAACACCCACTGGCGCAAAAAGTGGCGCGCGCCGTCGAACTGGTACGCCAACGCCGCCCCGATTTGGCGATAGACGGCGAAATGCAAGCCGATACGGCGGTTGTGCCGGAACTGGTGGAAGAACGCTACCCGTTCAGCCGCGTGAAAGACGCCAATGTGCTCGTCTTCCCCTCGCTGGAAGCCGCCAACACCGCCTACAAACTGCTCATCCGCCTGGGGCACGCCGAAGCCATTGGTCCCATTTTGCTCGGCACGGGCGCACCCGTCCACGTGATTCAAACCGGCGACGACGTGCGCAACATTGCCAACATGGCGGCTGTCGCGGTGGTGGATGCACTCACACGCCAGGAGGCGTAATCCGCCAGACACAAAAAAGGTGCGCCGCGCATTTGATGCCGGCGCACCTTTTGTTTTCCCCACGGTGTGCGACTTACAAACGCCCCGCCTCCACCAATTGCAGGATGACATCACGCAAGGCGCGCGCCGCACGTCCCCGATGGCTGAGTGCATTCTTTTCCTCACGCGATAACTCGGCCATCGAGCGCCCCTTTTCGGGGACGTAGAAAATGGGGTCGTAGCCAAAGCCCCCTTCCCCACGCGGCGCGAAGAGAATGCGCCCTTCCACTTCACCGCGCGCGCTCCAACAATCGCCGTCTGGGAGCCGCAACACCGCCACCGCTACAAAGCGCGCCGTGCGCTGCGGCCACGGTACATGCGCCAGGCGCGCCAGCAACGCTTCGTTGCGCTCCGCCGCCGAGACCGCGCCCGCCCAACGGGCGCTGTAAACACCGGGGAAGCCGTCGAGGGCGTCCACTTCCAAGCCGGCGTCTTCGGCAATCACGGGCAACCCACTCGCTTCACCGTAGGCGACGGCTTTCAGGCGCGCGTTTTCTTCAAACGTTGTGCCTGTCTCTTCCACATCCATGGTTGCCAGGCCCACATCATGCAGGCTGAGCAGACGCACCGGCAACGCCTCGAAGGCTGCGCGATATTCGCGCAATTTGCCGGCGTTTGTGGTCGCAATCAGCAGATCCGGTTGGCTCATTGTGATTCCTCGGATTCTTCACCCAGGACACGCAACGGCAAGCGCAGCACACCGTCTTCAATCTCAACCGTTGCTGTCAGGGCTTCCGCTGTGATGCGTTTGTTCGATTCGGTTTCGCGCCAGAAGAAACGCAGTTGGTACTCACCTGCAACGGCAATCGGCGGCACGGCAACCTGCATGGTGGTCACCACACTTTCACCGGGCGTCCAGACTGTCGTCGGGTATAAGCCGCGCAAGGGGCGCTCTTCAATCTCGGTGACGGTAGGCGCTGCACATGCGGCGTCCTGGCAGGGTCCCACGAGCGAGAGCACGCCCGTCCAATCGGCGGCGAGAGGCTGTTCCACTTGCCAGCGCGCTCGCACCACCACCGAATCAAAGACGCGCGCTTCTTCGGGAGCGTCCAATCCCACCAGCGTCACAGCGTCGCCGAAGCGCGCCAATGGTTCGCCGGCGGGCGGTATGTCTTCCGCCTGGTCGAGCGGGACTTTGAAGCGCGGGATGGTGAGGGCTGTCCCCACGGGCAACACGGCGGCGCTGGGCGAGGTCGCGCGGAAGACCATCAGCACAAGCGTGTACGCCCCTTCGGGGAGTTTTTCAGGTAAGGCAAAGGTGATGCGTTGCTGAACCACGCCATCGTGGACTTCCTCAACCGCCAGCGGGATTTCCGCCTGAAACACCTCCCGCCCCAACACATGGCGCAACTGCGCCTGCACCTGATACGCCCCCTGTGGGGGTGTTTCCACGCGCCACACGAGGTCAATGTCAAGCGTGGCGGCTGGGCGCAACAGCACAGGCACATCGGCTGGCGTTCCATCAACGGTAGCGCGCCACTCTTGCAAGGTCAGCCACGGCGCCACCGTCATCCCCGCCGGTTCGGCGGCATGCGGCGGTGTGGTGGGCGTTGCGGATGGTGTCGTGGATGGACCGGAACGCGCAGATGCGCACGCCGACACAAACAGAAGTATCCACACAAGCCCAACACCAACGAATGCGGCAAATGGTCGTCTGAACGTGGTCATTGGCGCTTTCCCCCTTGTGGAACATGTTTCAAGCGGCGCGTATTATGGCGTGATTGGGCGCAAGAGCAACTCCCCCATGCAGGGCAAACAAAAAACGCGGCACACAGTGCGTGCCGCGTTGGTGGGCGTCAGAGCGTATTAGAGCGTCAAATCCATTGCTTGCTCAACACGTTCCCACATTTCCGTGTCGGGGTTGACAATATCCGGATCAATCGTCTTCATCAAACGCGCCGCCACCAAAATCAACGTCCCCACCAGGTCGGGCAACATGTTGACAACGTCTTCGCTCAACTCGCGCTCAAGCGGGGGATAGGTCGCCAGGTGGTCGAGAATCGGCTGCAATTCGATTTCTTCTTCCAGTTCGCGGAATTGGCGCAGGCTTTCCTGCAACCCCTTGGTGATGGGCAAATCAGGCTCCATCACAATATCGCGCCCGTTGTAGGACGCATTGCGCACACCCACCACGAGCAAATCATTCAACTTGCGCCCCACCAGGTCGGTCAGGCGCTTGATGTCGTTCTTGTCCACGTTCAAGCCGGCAACACGGCGAAGCAATTCTTCCAGACGTTTGGCGCCGATGACTGCACTCATTGTTTCCTCCTCCTGTCAATGAAAATTTGGGGTGTGAATCGGGTGGCGGGGCGTCTACCGCCCCACCACCCTTGGGCGAGATTATGCCGTCGCCGCTTCGGCTTCCTGCTCTTGCACGTTGCCAATCTTGCGGAAGACGAACTCGTTCAATTCATCGTCGTAGTCCACTTCGATGATGTCGCCTTCCATGAAGCGCCCTTCCAGAATCTCCATCGCCAGTTTATCCTGGATACGGCGCTGGATGACGCGCTTCAACGGACGCGCACCATAGACCGGGTCGTAGCCCTCTTCGGCCAAGCGCTCTTTGGCGCGGTCGGTCAGGCGAATTTGCATACGGCGATCCTCCAACAGGCGCGCCAGCCGCTTGATCTGGATGTCCACAATCTGCTTCAAGTCTTCCTTCGTCAGCGGCCGGAAGATGATGACTTCGTCCAGACGGTTCAAGAATTCCGGCCGGAAGTGCTGGCGCAGGACTTCCATCACGGCTTCGCGCATGCGTTCTTCGTCGTGCACCAGTTCCTGGATGTACTGGCTCCCCAGGTTCGATGTCATGATGATGACCGTGTTGCGGAAGTCCACCGTGCGCCCTTGCCCGTCGGTCAAGCGACCATCGTCGAGCACTTGCAACAACACGTTGAAGACTTCCGGGTGCGCCTTTTCGACTTCGTCGAACAGGATGACGCTGTACGGGCGTCGGCGCACCGCTTCGGTCAACTGGCCGCCTTCTTCATACCCGACATAGCCGGGCGGCGCACCAATCAGGCGGGCGACCGTGTGCCGCTCTTGATATTCGCTCATGTCAATGCGAATCATGGCGTCTTCATCATCGAAGAGCACTTCGGCCAATGCACGCGCCAGCTCGGTCTTCCCAACCCCGGTCGGGCCGAGGAAGAGGAACGAACCGATTGGGCGGTTCGGGTCTTTCAAGCCGGCACGCGCACGGCGAATTGCGTTCGCCACGGCACGCACCGCCTCATCCTGACCAACGACGCGCTCATGCAAGCGCTCTTCCAGATGCAAGAGCTTCTCGATTTCGCCTTCCATCAGCTTGCTGACGGGGATACCCGTCCACGCCGAGACGACCTCGGCGATTTCTTCGGGCGTCACTTCTTCACGCAAGAGCGCGCCCTCTTTCTGCATTTCGGCCAGTTTCTGCTCTTGCGCGGCTAATTTCTGTTCCAGCTCGCGCAGTTTGCCGTAGCGCAAGCGGGCCGCTTCTTCCAGGTCGGCGCGGCGTTCAGCCTGCTCAATGGCAATCTTGGTCTGCTCGATTTCTTCCTTGATGTTGCGCAATTCATCAATGACCTGGCGCTCGGCTTCCCAGCGCGCCGCCAACGCATTGCGGCGTTCTTGCAAGTCCGCCAATTCTTGTTCGAGCTTCTTCAAGCGCTCTTTCGACGCCGGGTCTTTTTCCTGTTTCAGCGCCTCACGCTCAATTTCCAGCTGCATGATGCGGCGGTCCAGTTCGTCCAGTTCCGCCGGCTTGCTGGTGATTTCCATCTTCAGCCGACTGGCCGCTTCGTCCAACAGGTCAATCGCCTTGTCGGGCAAGTAGCGGTCGGTGATGTAGCGGTTGGACAGGGTCGCCGCCGCAATCACCGCCGGGTCGGTGATGCGTACACCGTGGTGCACTTCGTAGCGCTCTTTCAGACCACGCAGAATCGAAATGGTGTCCTCAACGGACGGTTCACCCACAAAGACGGGCTGGAAGCGCCGTTCGAGCGCGGCGTCCTTTTCAATGTACTTGCGGTACTCGTCCAGCGTGGTCGCGCCGATGACGCGCAGTTCACCACGCGCCAGCATGGGCTTGAGCATGTTCGCCGCGTCCACAGCCCCTTCGGCGGCGCCAGCCCCCACGACCGTGTGCAACTCGTCAATGAAGAGGATGATGTCCCCTTCGGATTCTTCGACTTCCTTCAAGACCGCTTTCAAGCGTTCTTCAAACTCACCGCGGTACTTGGCGCCTGCCAGCAACGCACCCATGTCCAGCGCCACAATGCGCTTGTTCTTCAGGTTTTCGGGCACGTCGCCGTTGACAATGCGTTGCGCCAAGCCTTCCACAATCGCCGTCTTCCCGACGCCCGGCTCACCAATAAGCACGGGGTTGTTCTTGGTGCGGCGGCTCAAAATCTGGATGACACGCCGAATCTCCTCATCACGCCCGATAACGGGGTCGAGTTTGCCCTGGCGTGCCAGTTCGGTCAGGTCGCGTCCATACTGTTTGAGCGCTTCGTAGGTCGCTTCGGGGTTTTGCGATGTGACACGTTGCGACCCACGAATTTGCTGCAATGCCGCCATGACGGCGTTTTCTTCCACGTTGTAGGTGCGCAAAATGCGGTCAGCCGCGCCCCCCGCCGCGCGGATAATCCCCAGCAAGAAGTGCTCCGTGCTGAGATAATCATCGTTGAATTGGCGGCGGGCTTCCTGCGCCTTTTCCACCACACGGCGCAAGCGCTGGCTCACCAGCGGTTGCCCAGCGCCGCCGCTCACGCGCGGCATTTTTTCCAGCGCGTCTTTGACCGCGGCACGCATGGCGCGCACGTCAATGTTCAGCCGCTGCAACACGCGCGGCACAACGCCTTCATCCTGCTCCAGCAAGGCGTACAACACATGTTCGGGCTGAATTTCGGGGTGCCCGTATTCCACAGCGAGCGATTGGGCTCGTAGAATTGCCTCTTGTGCTTTTTCGGTAAATTCATTCAGGTTCATAGAAACCTCCTCTCGTTCTCTCACCTAAACAGTCTGGTATCTGCACCAGACTATCGCCCAAACATGTTGGAATTTCCGCAACATTTTGTTAGAAAGTTATTGGATTTTGGCTGTGAAGCGAGTGCGTTGCGGGTTGTTTTCACACGTTGGAGTAGCGTATTCGCTCTGTGTAGCGGGAACGTGCGAGTGCAATGGCAAGAAAAAATGTTGATGCAGTGTGTCAGCGGAAAATCGAGAAAAAGTGAGGCATATTTTCTTGTTGTTCCAGGGCTAATCCCCTTCGGCATTGCGCCACTGAGACATGTAGCGGAAGAACCAGACCAACACGATGCCTGTTCCAAAACCGCCTACGTGCGCCCACCAGGCAACGCCGCCACGCGCTTGCAAGGTGTCCGCCGAAAGCGCAAAAAAGTCGTTGAAAAATTGCGAAAGAAACCACACGCCAAAATAAATGACGGCGGGAATACCTACCACTTCAACCCAGATGAGCAGCGGTATCAGCGTATAGACCAGCGCTCTGGGGAACATGATCAAATAAGCCGCCAACACCCCCGAGATAGCACCGTTGGCGCCCACCGTGGGAATTGAACTGGTGGGGTTGAGATAGAGATGCGCCAACGCCGCCTCAACCCCACAGAGCAAATAGAAAAGCAGATAGCGCAGGTGCCCCAGGCGGTCTTCGACACTGCCCCCAAAAAACCACAACGCCAGCACATTGCTCAACAGGTGAACCGTCCCGCCATGCAAAAACATGCTGGTGAGCACCGGCAACCAGCGCACCATGCCGGTTTCGCGCCAGAAATGCGCCGGTACCAACCCAAACTGGCGAATCGTTGGCTCTAACGCCGCCCCCAACCTGAATTCCCACACAAACACGAGGACATTCAGCAAGATAAGCGTATAGTTGACCCAAGGGGTACGGCGCGACGGGTTGTTATCGAATAACGGAATCATGCATTCTTCCTCGCCTGGTTGCGTGTGGATGAAGTGCTGATTCGCCAGGCTTGGCGTCGGTGCCCGTCAGAGCATGGGCAACACGTGCAGTTTCGGCTGCTCAGCGCGTTTGCGCCCCATTGCGGCGCTCATACGGAGCGGGAATGTACTGCACGGACGGGCGTTGTTGCTGTGGTTGCGGGTAGAGCGCCATCAGTTCGTACACTTCTTGCGGCATCTCCGTGGAAACCGGCAACCCCAACTCGCGCGCTTCATCCACCATGATCGGATAATCGTGCGTCCAAGTGCCGGTCGCCATAATGCGCGCGACCTCCGCGGCGCGTTCCGGCGGCATTTTGTCCTTCAAAATCGTTTCCACCGTCCGCGTCACCTGCTGAATCGCCTTGCGCGAGACGTCCGCCATGATGAGCGTTTGGTCGTCAATCTCGGCTATCGGCTTTTCTTCCACCACTTTGAGAATGCTCGCGGCGGGGAATTGCCCCAACTGCGGGTCAACAGGTCCCAACACCGCGTTTTCATCCATGACGATTTCATCCGCCGCCATGGCAATCAGCGTCCCCCCGGACATGGCATAGTGCGGCACAAACACCGTCACCTTCGCCTTGTGCTTCTTCAACGCCATGGCGATTTGCTCCGCCGCCAGCACCAGCCCGCCCGGCGTGTGCAGGATGAAGTCAATCGGCACATCGTCGTCGGTCAACTTGATGGCGCGCAACACCTGCTCGCTATCATCAATGTTGATGTAACGCGCAAGCGGAAAGCCGAGAAAACTCAACGCTTCCTGGCGATGAATCATGGCAATCACACGGCTGTTGCGTTTGCGTTCCAATTCACGCATCTTGTTAATACGTTGCATCATCAAAATACGTTGCTGCAACATGGGCTGCAACGAAGAGAGAATGATGAAGAGCCAGAGAAGCGAGAAAAAGTCCATATGTGCCTCCTTGTTGTTCGATCGTGCGCTTACCAGGGCCAATACTCATCGGCATAGCGTCGCTCCGGCGGTCGGCGGAAGAACCAGACCAGCACCAACCCCGCCACAAAACCGCCCACGTGCGCCCACCAGGCGACGCCGCCACTGGCTTGCAAGGTGTTCACCGAAAGCGCAAACAAGCCATTGAAGAGTTGCGAGAAAAACCAGATACCCAAATAGACGACGGCGGGGATACGCACCACCTCAACCCAAAAGAAAAAGAGGGGAATGAGCGTATAGACCGACGCCGTGGGGAACATGACGAAATAGGCCGCCAACACGCCCGAGATAGCGCCGCTGGCGCCCACCGTAGGAATTGGGCTGGTGGGATTGAGATAGACATGCGCCAGCGCCGCCGCAACCCCACAGAGCAAGTAGAAAATCAGATAGCGCAGGTGTCCCATGCGGTCTTCCACGTTATCGCCAAAAATCCAGAGTGCGAGCATGTTGCTGAAGAGGTGAAACGTTCCACCATGCAAAAACATGCTGGTGAACACCGGCAACCAACGCGCCATGCCGGTTTCGTGCCAAAAGCGCACCGGCACCAACCCAATCTGGCGAATGGTTGGCTCTAACGCCGGTCCCAAACTCACTTCCCATACAAACACGAGCACATTCAGCAAAATAAGCGTATAATTGACCCAAGGAATACGGCGTGAGGGAATGTCGTCGAATAGGGGAATCATGCAATACTCCTCGCCTGGTTGCTTCTGAATGCGTTGCTGTCGGGGAGTATATGCGCCCAATAAAAGCGAAGCAAATGGGTACAAGGCTCTTCAACGCTCGCAAAAGCCAGCCAGCGGAACGCAGGACGCTGCCTGCATCTAGCCACAACAGCGTGCTCATGCTACAATCGCGGCAACCCGAGACGAGGTGGTGAAGACGACGGAGGCGGTTTGTGTCTGAGTGGTTGACGCTCAAAGAAGCAAGTGATCTCCTTGGCGTGCATCCTTCCACATTGCGCCGTTGGAGCGATGAAGGCAAAATCAACACCATTCGCACACGCGGCGGGCACCGTCGGTTTCACCGCCGCGATATTGAAGCCCTACTCCAACAAGGCATTACCTCGCACAGCGAACCCCAGATTGATTCACTGGCCGGGCGTGTGCATTCCCAACACCCTGAATGGGGGCAAACCCTGGGCAAGGAAGCCCGCACCCAGGCGCGTGAACTGGGGCAACGCTTACTGGGCTTGTTGATGCAATACATTCTGCAAGCGGGCGACGAAACACGCTTGCTCCAACAAAGCCGCGACGTCGGACGCGAGTATGGCCGCCTGATTGCCGCCGCGGGTTTTTCACTGCTCGAAACGGTGGAAGCGTTTCTCTACTTTCGCCGTCAGGTCACCACCATGGCGCTCAAACTGCCCTCGTTTCCACAACCAGAAGATAGCCAAGCCCTGCGTGAATTGCATGAACGCCTGGACCACTTTATGAATGAAGTGCTTTTGGGCACAATCGAAGGCTTTGAATCTGTCAGCATGAAAGGATGACGACCATGCCAAAACTGAACGTTGGCGACCCTGCACCCGATTTTGAACTGCTTGACGACCAAGGGCGTCCTGTACGCCTGAGCGATTTTCGCGGGCGTCCCGTGCTGCTCTACTTCTACCCCAAAGCCATGACCAGCGGATGTACCCGCCAAGCGTGCGCCTTCCGTGACGCCATGCCCGAATTCGAGCGCCTGGGCGTCACCGTACTGGGCGTCAGCCCCGACCCCGTCGAACGCTTGCAGGCATTCAAAGCCAAAGAGGGGCTCAACTTTACGCTGCTCTCCGACCCCGACCACACCGTCGCCGACGCATACGGTGTTTGGGGCGAAAAATCCATGTACGGGCGCACCTACATGGGTATCATTCGCAGCCAGTTTCTGATTGATGAAAACGGCATCATTCGTGCGGCGCACTACAAAATCAGCCCTGCCAAAAGTGTGCCCACCGCCCGCAAAGACCTTGAAGCCTGGCAACACGCATCCCAACAAGGCTCGTAGTCCATCAACACGGGCGTATGCTCGTGTTTCCACCTTCATCATCAACCCAAAACTGTTGCAGGAGAGACGCCATGAAAATTGACACCGCCTTGTTTGTCACCAACCTGAAAGATGCGCCCGCGCTGGCGCGCCAGGCCGAAGAGATTGGTTTCGACGGGCTTTGGACCAGCGAAACCAGCCACAACCCCATGTTCCCCCTCGTGCTGGCCGCCGAACACACCAGCCGCATTGAACTGGGAACCGCCATTGTGGTCGCGTTTGCACGCAGCCCCATGGATGTGGCGTATCAGGCGTGGGATTTGGCGCAGTACAGCAACGGGCGCTTCATTCTGGGGTTAGGGACGCAGGTGAAGGCGCATATCGAACGGCGCTTCTCCATGCCGTGGGATAAACCCGTGGCACGCCTGCGCGAATATGTGCAAGCCCTGCGCGCCATCTGGCATGCGTGGCAAACGGGCGAAAAACTCAATTTCCGTGGCGAATTCTACAAATTCACGCTGATGACGCCCTTCTTCAACCCAGGTCCCATTGACCACCCCAACATTCCCATCTACATCGCCGGCGTCAACCGCGGCTTGTGTCGGCTGGCGGGCGAAGTTGCCGACGGGTTCCACGTGCACCCCTTCCACACCGTGCGCTACCTGAAAGAGCGCATCATCCCCTGGATTGAGGAAGGCGCCGCCGAAGCGGGACGCAGCCGCGCCGATGTGAAACTCAGTTCCACCATCTTTGTGGTCACAGGACCCGATGAAAAAGCCGTCGAAGAAGCCAAATTCGGCGTGCGTCAGCAGATTGCTTTCTACGCCTCAACACCCAGTTATCACTCGGTCATGGAATTGCATGGCTGGAAGGACGTTGCCGAAGAATTGAGCCGCCTGGCGGCGCGCCAAAAGTGGCATGAAATGCCTGCGCTGATTACTGATGAAATGCTGGAAACGTTCGCCGTCATTGCGCCGTACGACTCGCTGGCGGCGGCTATCCGGCAACGCTACGAAGGCTTGCTCGACCGAATCACGTACTACGCCCAATTTATTCCCGGCGCCGATGAAACCTTCTGGCGCGAAACCGTGCGCGCCTTCAAGGAAGGTTGAGCGCCAACACCACGCCGGCTTGCCGGTTGGAGGACGCAATGAGCAAACTTTCTTTTGTCAACATCGTCAAACTGCTGCGTGAAATTGACCTGGAAAGCATCCGCAAAGAAGTGGAACGCCGCTTTGCACTGGTCATCTTTGGCGAACACACGCAAGACACCATCGAAATCGGGCGGCTGCTCAGCGGTCCCGAAATTCACCCCTGGATTGACCTTGCCGATACGACCATTCCCGCAAATGTGACGTATGACCTCGGCATTCTGGTGACGCCGAACCAGAAACCCTCACAAGCCGAAAAAGCGGCGATGGATCGCCTGCACCACCAGAAAGCGCCCATCATCGTGGTTGAAACACCTTCCCCCACGGTGATGAAGGGCATCCCGCGGCGGGGCGAGTTTGCACGTGTGAAACTCCGCCGTGCCAACGACCAGGAAGGGTTTGCGGAGGTGCTGGCGCCCACCATCCTGGACGCCCGCGACGACCTTTTGCTGGCGTTTGGTCGCCAACTCGATGGACTGCGCCCCTTTGTGGTGCAGCGCCTCATCGAGCAGACGGCGACCACCAACGCCACCTACGCCCTCACAACTGGATTGGCCGAAAGTGTGCCCGGTTTGAACGTGCCGCTCAACGTCGCCGATATGGTCGTTCTCACCAAAAACCAGTTGATTATGGCGTACAAAATCGCGCTGGTGTATGGCAAAGAGGGCGACCCGCGCGACTTGTTGGGCGAGATTCTCGGCGTGCTGGGGGGCGGCTTCTTCTTCCGCCAACTGGCGCGCCAACTCGTCGGGCTGATTCCGGTGGCGGGCATCCCCGCCAAAACAGCGGTCGCCTACGCCGGCACCTACGTCATCGGCGAAGCGGTGCGCCGCTGGGCGGCAGGCGAAGTGCCGATGAGCACAGAAGAATTGCGCGCCATGTTCAGCACGCTGGTGCGCGAAAAACGGCTGGCGTTGCGCGCCCCAGATGAACCGCTGCCGGGCGACGAACCGCTTGCACAACATGACGAGTAGACGCCATGCGGTGGTTGATTGTCGGAGCAGGCGCTATCGGTTCGCTTGTGGGGGCGCGGCTTGCACAGGCGGGTGAAACCGTTGTGCTGGTTGTGCGCCCCCACACTGCGGCGCACCTTGCCCAACACGGGCTTACTCTGCGCGCGCCCGACAGCACCTACACAGCACATCTCCCCGCCGTGACAACCGTGGCCGAGGCGCGCACCCGTTTCGGCGATTTTGACGCCATCGCCTTCACCATGAAAGCGTTTGGCGTGCAAACAGCCGCCGAAGACCTGGCACACGCCGGCTACACCCAAACACCGGTGCTCACGTTCCAGAACGGCGTTGGGAGTGAAGAAATCGCCGCGCAGGTGCTGCCCAACGCGCCAATTGTTTCAGCCAGCATCACAGTGCCGGTTGAAGTGCCTGGTCCGGGCGTGGTGGTTGCCAAAGCCAAAGGGGGGATTGGGCTGGCGTGTGTGCAACACTGCACGGCGCACACGCTCGAAACGCTGGCGCGCACCTTCCAGCGAGCGCACTTTCCAGTGCATCTCCACACCGACTACCGCGCCATGGTCTGGAGCAAACTCCTGCTGAACATCATCGGCAATGCCACATCCGCCATCACCGGATTGCCGCCGCAGCGCATCATTGCCGACCCCGTGCTCTTCGAGGTGGAACATCTCGCCTGGCAAGAAGCCTACACCGTCATGCAAGCGCATCGCATTCCGGTGGTCAATTTGCCGGGGTATCCCCTGCGCTGGTTCGCGCGACTGGTGCGCTGGCTTCCCGCGGTGCTTCTGCGTCCGGTGCTTGTGCGCCTGGTTGCGTCGGGGCGTGGGGGCAAAATGCCGTCGCTCTATCTCGACATTGAAGCGGGGCGCACCCAATTGGAGATTGACTTCCTCAACGGGGCGGTGGTCAAGGCGGGGCGTGCGGTCAACATCCCAACCCCGGTCAATGAAACACTGACGACACTTGTCTGGCGCGTCGCCGAAGACCCCGCCACGCGGCAACGTTTTCGCGCCCACCCTCACGAACTGGCGCGCGAAGTGGCTCACGCGCGCGCGTGTGGGCGGCAACCCTAGGGTGACGGTTCCAGCGGCTCGAATTCCAGCACACGCACAACCACTTCGGTATCGCGCAGAACCGCCCCATTCTGGTCGTGCACGTTGCCCAGCCGAATGAGCGTGGGGAAGTGATACGTTTCATCATAACGAGCGGAAACCCCGCGCTGTTGCCCCGCCAGTTGCCCCCCCACCATCTCGAACAACCCCGGCACCGTATAGGGTTCACCTCGCTCTTCACTGAGCACCTGCGGCGCCTCCCAGTCGCGCGCCTCGTCATTCCAATAGCGCAAGACGGCTTGTTCCAAACGCCCATCACGCACCACGGCTTCCACCTGACGTCGTTCGTTGTACTTTTCCACTTCCACCAGCAGGCGGTACGACGTAATGCCCAATGCGTTCCACGCTTCACGTTCAGCGTTGTTCGTGTCGAACGACGCCGCAGGCGCAAACCCATCGAACCATCCACACCCGCTCAACATCAGCAGGCTCAGCATGAATAACAACCAGCGTCGCATCTCATTGCTCCTTTGCCTTCGCTCCATACGTCTCTTGTGAAGGCGCTATCATTTTTCGACGCCCTGCACCGCACGCCAAAACGCTTCATTCAACACCACCGTGCGAAACCACCGCGCCATCTGGGGGTCGGCAATATCCAATTCGCGCGGCGACACCATCAAGCGGGCAAACCCGCGTCGAAAAAGCGTTGCCGGTTCCTGCGTGCCCAACAGGTCTTCGGCGTAGCCCAGCGCCAACACATCTTGCCAGCGTCGGGCGGCATCTTCGGGCACAAAAGGGGCGCGCGCCCCTTCGCTGAAAAACGCCCCCGTCGCATCGCTCCCCAGCCAATGGTCAAGCCAAGCGCCGACCACTTCCCAAAAGGCTTCGCGCCGCTGCATCACATCATCCACATGCCAGAGCAACAGTCCCGCTGTGTGCAAATGCCGCCAGTAGGTCGGTTCCGCCAGGTAGGCGCTAGCGGCTGAGGCGTCAACCGCCATCACACCGCGCGGGTGCTGCGCCCACAGCGTGCGCAAGGCGCGGGGCAAGCGTGAGAGGTGGCGCAAGACGGCGTCGCGCAGACGCCCCGGCGGTGTTGGCACAGAGGGCGCGATATGAATGCGGTCGAACAACGGCGATTTATTTTGCTGAGGCATGCGCAAACCTCTCAAACAAGTCAGGACGCAGATACGCGAGTACCAACTGGTTGGCGTTCAACGCCCAATGCAGCACAATCACAAACCACAAACTGCCTGTTGCGATGAACAACCACCCCATGACCATCCCCAACGCCGCCGTCAGCAGGACGCCCCACACACCTTGCGCCATATGCAGAACCCCAAACAGCAAAGAAGAAAGCACCACGAGCAAGGGTGCAGGCGCCCACAACGAAAAACCGCCCACCAGCAACGCGCGAAAGAGCATTTCTTCAAGCGCGGCGGCGGGCAACGCGGCGAGCACAACCGGCGCCACTTCATCGCGTGTGCGGGGGCGCAACAGCCGCATGGCTGTCGGGGCGTACAACCCTGGGCGCAAACGAGGCAAAAGCCCCATCGAAAAGGCGTTCACCACCCACGCCAGCACAACCCCCAGGAAGGCGGCCATCGCCAGGTCGCGCATGGGGTTGAATGGCACCACGCCAAATTGCTCGCGCGGCAAACCGCTCACCAGCATCAAACCGGCGCACAGCAGGAGCAACGCCAGGCGAAACGCCGTTTCCAGGGGGTGCAACAAGGGGTTGAAAGGCAACGGTTCGTCGGTAATGGCAAGCAAGCGTGCTGTTTCCAATGTCATCATCGCCACGAAGCCCAACAGCACAAGCGTTCCCCCGGCAAACAGCACGAGCCGCAGCGTCTCCATGGCGCTTACTCCTCGAACGTGGCTTGCAATGTGTACTCCGCCCGCTCCGTTGTCACGGGCGTCGCGCCGGCAACCACCAGCACGACCGCTTGCACATCGTCACCAAAGCCGGGCACTTCCAATTGCCCGCGGTTGGTTTCATCCAGCACAAGCGACACCACGTCCTCATCGTTTTCACGCAGAAGCACGGCGCGCACCACAAAACCTTGCTTCAGGCGGTTGTGAGTGCGCACCCATCCGTCGGCGTGCCACCCGCCCTCATCCTGCTCAAAGTCGGTGGCGTAGCCGATTTCGGGCACGCGCACATCGTCCAGCCAGAAGCCGTTGGCGTTGAGCGCATCATCGTTGACCATTTCAAAACGCACCAGCACCTCTTGCCCCACAAAGGGCGTCAAGTCCACACGGTTGAAAACCCAGGTGGGCGTTTCACCATCGCCACTTGTGCCGGTAAAGCCCGGTCCAAATGCATTGCCATTCGGATTGCTGGCGACGGTATGCGCCGTGGGGAGCGCCTGCCAGGTGGCGCCGCCATTCGTCGAAACCGCCACATAGACGTAATCAAAGTCTTTTTCGATATCGTACCACGCCCAGAATTCCAGCGTGGCGCTTTCCACATCACGCAAGTCGAAGGAGCGCGTGAGCGTTGTGTCCACATCGTCGCCCCGATGGCTCCAAAAGCCAAATGCGCCGCTGTGCGCCGTGGCCGGAAGCAACGAGACCTCATCCTGACCGTCGAAGGTCAACACAAGCGTGCCGGTGCGCCCACTTTCAGGCTGGAACTGAAAATAATCAATGCCATACTGGGCAACCGAGTCGGAAAAGGTGGCGGGGTATCGGCGAAAGGTGCGCGTTTGCCAGACGCCGCCCAAATTGAGCGAGGGAAACGCATAGGGACCACCGTCGGGGTCATCCAACAGAAGCGCAACCGCCCAATCGCCAAACACCTCGTCGAACGGTACGCCCAACACCCGTTCCAATCCGTGCATGCCATTGAAAGGCTCCGCCACCAGGGCACGAATAGCGTCATCACCAAAACGGTCGGCGACATACTGCATAAACAGATACGCCGACCCGTAGGCTTTCGCGCTCTGGTCAGGCCAGTTGGTCAAGGGCCAATCGGGTTCCAGCAAAAACTGGCGTTCGGCGCGGCTTGCGGGGAAGCCATTGCGGGCGGCCGCCAATTCGGACAACCCTTCGTTGACCCAGGTCTCTTCGTTGCGGTCTTCGTTCCAGTGAATCATGTGCTGGTACTCATGCGCCAGCACTTCATCAAATCCCGGTTGCCCTGGGCGGCGATTGTTCAGGTTGATGTAGAAAATTTCTTTTTCATTGGAATAGGGATTGATGAGGCGCACAAATTCGTCCGCGCTGGAATAGTAGCCCCCCACACCGGGGACATTCCCCAAAAAGATGTGCAAGCGGGATTCGCCGTCCACTCCAGGCGACCACTCTTGCCCAAAGAGGTCGCGGTCTGTCGGGTAGGTGCGTGTGTCGAACCGTTCCACAGACGCCGCCAAGGCCGCCTCATCCACTTCGTAGCCCACCTGCACCCACCAGTAGGCGTGTTCGCCAATGGCGCGCAGTTCCGCTTCCACGCGGTTGTGGGTATTGTTCAGCAAATCCGCCACCGTAAAGGTTTCGCGGTCTCCCAAACGGCGCTCTACCGGGGGCGCTGAAACCGTCCGTGGGGTATCCGGCGAAATGCGCCCATAGCGGATACCGAGGTCGTGCAAATCACGCATGGGCAAATCGGGCCGGTTCACCAGCGCGAGCATATCGGCGGCGGGAGAAAAATGCCCTTCACCCGAAGGGAGTTCCGCCGTCGGCGAGACGGCTGGGGGAGGCGTCGCCTCTGGGGATGCCATGGGGGTGGGCGTCGGCGCGCTTGCGGTTGCCGCCGTTGGAAGAGGTGTCCGAGTCGCTTGGTCATTCGCCAGCCACGTCAACCCAATGCTCACCGTGACAAGGCTGAGCACCAGCAAGCAAAGGCCGAATGCCAGAAAAAAGAGCACGTACGCGATTTTACGCATGTTGAAGCGGCTCCCGTTGATTGGTTCGCTGGGGCAATTATAGCGCCCTGGGTATGAAGTCGAAAGCGCATTGCGGTGCATAAAAAAACAGCCCCATGTGGGGCTGTTTGGGTGCTCGGGCAAACAGCGGTTCGTGAGTTAGAAAGGAATTTCGTCCGGTCCGAAGTCGTCTTCTTCTTCAAAAGCGGGTGTCGAAGGGGCGGTGGTGCTGCGGCGCTGGGAAGTTGCCGAAGAAGCAGCCGGTGCTTGAGCACCGCCGTTTTCACCACGCCCACCGAGAAACTTCACCGTGCGTGCCCGCACTTCAAAACTGGCGCGCACAGTACCATCTTGCCCCGTCCAGAGACGCGGACCACCGGTTTGCGGGTCGGGCACGATTTCGCCCTCGATGAAGACCATGCGCCCTTTGCTCAGGTATTGGTGGCAGGTTTCACCAAGGCGTCCCCACGCGCTGACACGCCACCAAACGGTTTCTTCGCCTTGTGTGCCATCGTTGTTCGTCCAGCGGCGATTGGTCGCGACGCTAAACGTGCAGACAGGCGTGCCTTGGGGTGTGTAGCGAAGTTCCGGGTCGCTTCCAAGATTGCCGATAAGCGTTACTTTCTGAAACATGGTGCCTCCTTAGGTGTCAATTGGCTGTTTCTGTCGAACCATGTTTGCCGAGCGTGAGGGTATGATAGCAGAGAGGTGCGACAGAAACGGTTCAACTGGTGATGAAAGTGTAGATTGAGCATGTGGAATGTGCGTCTCAGTGAAGCGCGTTGTACGGGCGTATTGTTCCACAAGTGGATGAGATTGGCAAACGTCAAATCGCCGGTTCAAGGTGTGGCTGTTGGCACAGGCGTGAGCACCAACGTTTGGGTTGGGGTGGCGGTTGGCGGTGTGGCGGCGGGGCTGGGCGAAGGCGTGACGCTCGGCGTGGGCGAGGGGGTCGCGCTGGGCGTGAGCGACGCTGTCGGCGAAGGTGTGGCGCTGGGCGTGGGTGATTGTGTGGGCGAAGCCGTCGGCGTCGCAGTAGGTGACGATGTGGGTGTGAGTGTCGGTGTCGGTGTGAGTGTGGGGGTGGATGTTGGCGTAGGCGTTGGCGTAGGCGAGAGCAGCACCCACTGCACACGGATGGCAGCCTCGCCGCCGGCATCGTAGTATTCGACGATGAAGCGGCGTGGTTCTCCATCGGTAGCGAGGTCGAACGTGTAGGTAGTGTCGGCGGCGTGCCATTCATCCAGCATGAGCGTGTTCCCAACCCAGAGCCGCACGCCACCCTTCACGTCAACCGTGAAGCGATAGCCGGGTGCGGGGAGTGCCAGCGTGCGTTCCCAGCGAGCCGACCAGCCATCACGCGGCAAAACGGGGGCGGGCGCATCATTGCCCCAGTCGAAATCAATCACCGTATCATCGCGTTCAAGGACTGGGGTGCCGGTCGGCAAAGGGGCGGCAAAATAGCGCCCCTGCCAGCCATCAAAAGAGGTGGGAATGGGCGACCACCAGAGAATGGCGACCGCCTCGCCCGCCGCTTCAAAGTATTCCAGGCGCAGCGTATGCTCGCCTTCCGTCAAGGTCACGTCCACCGTCAACGTGCGCGATGGTCCCAGTTCCCACGCATCAAGCACAAGATTGTCATCAATCCAGAGCCGCGCGCCGTCATCTACACGCACGGCAAAGCGATACGTTCCGGCGGCAAAGTGCAGGCGGCGCATCCAGCGCACGCTGAAATTGTCGGCGGGCACCCCCTCAGCAGGGGCTTGTGTGCCCCACTCGAAGCGCAGTTCGGCGTCGGTGCGCACAAGCGCGGGAACGCCCAACAGCCCGGCGTTGCTAAAATACTCGCCCCGCCAGGCGTCGGTCGGGATCACGGTCGGCGTTGGTGTTGGCGTGGCGGTTGCCGTGGGGGTGGGCGTTGGCGTCTCTTGCGGTGGCACAAGCACAGGCAAACGCGAGAGCGGTTCCGGGCAGTTGAGCGCGTCCGCCGTCACCCAGCCGCGTGTGCCATCGCTGGCCTCAATGTGCACCCAGAGCGTGTCCGCAAGCCGCCCGACAGCCTGCACGGTCGCACCACGCATCAACACCACGAGGACAGGGCTTGCGCCGTCAGGAAAGGCGCGCACATTCGCCGAGGCGAGATAGATTGAGCAGGCAAACGCCCCTGCAATGGTCGGCGTGGGGGTCACGCTGGGGGTTGGCGTGGGTAAGCGCCAATCGAACGTGCTTTCCTGGCGCACAGCCCCGCTCAACACAATCAACGTTATGCCTTCGCCAGAAGGCATCAAGGATTGGTGCGTTCCCCGCCATTCAAAGCGCCCTTGTTCATCCGTGGTCACGGTGCCCAAGAAGTATTCGGCGCTGATAGATGGATGGCGCAGCCACAATTGGACGATGGCGTTGGCGGGCCAATTCGTTCCGACGACTGTGAGGGTGTTTTCTTCAACACGAACATTGAGCAGAGGCGTGGACGGCGTGGCGGAAGGTGTCGGTGTTGAAGGCAGGCGCGGTGTGGCGGTCAACATGGCGGTGGATGGCGAAGCCACGGACGACCAGACAAGGCGCGCCGCCAGAATGCAGACAACGCCCCACACCACCACCAGCCCCACAACGATGATGTAGGGCAGGTTTTTCCAAAACCACGCCGAGACACCCTTCACCGATGATTGCTCCTTTGATGGTCAGGGTTGTTGCGGGGTGGGTTGCTGCGGGGTCGGTTGTTGCGGGGTCGGTTGTTGCGTTGCCGACGGAAGTTCCCCTTCTTCCAACGTTTTCTGTACATTGATAAGCTGCTCACGCCAGACCTTGATCATTTCGGCGAATGGCGTGTTCGCGAGCGAGAATTGCACCGGCACCGTCATGTTGATGGGGACTTCGGCTTGCACGGGAATGGTGCGCTGAACAGGAACCGCCACCGTCATGTCAATCGGGACTTCGAGGTAGAGTGGGATATCAATCGTGTAGGTACGTCCCGGCACACCAAACTCCAGGGGAATGGACTGGTCAATAACAAACACGTCGCGAATGGGCACAATCCAGGTATCACTGATGGCGATGTCGGCGCTAATCGTCAGCGTGTCGCTGATAGGCACCTTCAGGTCAATCGTCGTGTTTTCCAATTCACCCATTTGCTGTGTGGCTTCTTTCAGCACGCCGGCGGCGGCTTTTGCGCCCTCGCTGATTTGGGTTTGGACTTGCAAGGCTTCGCGAATGATGAGGATATTCAACGCCAACGAGGTGATGGCAATCACCGTGAGTACGAAGATGTAAATGCGCCACCATTTGGACATACCGTCCCCCTTTCTTGGTTGCCCATCGTGCCAATAGTACCTTTTTTTACACAGAATACAACAAACTCATCAACAACACGTTCAGCGTGTTGTACAAAGCATGTACGAGTATCACGGTGGTTGTGTTTGTGCGGTCGCGCACGACACCCAACACAAGCGCAATCACGAACACTTCGAGCATGGCGGGGCTCAATCCATATTGCACGTGCAACAGGCTGAACAAGACCGCCGTCGGCAGTAAGCCAAAGCGGGGTTGCAACGCCCCCCGGAAGAGTAATTCTTCGCCAATCCCCGCTGTCAGCCCGATGGACAATGCGCCGGCGACGTTCATCAAACCGCCAATCAAGCCCATGAAACTTTCGTTGAGCGCCTCAAAGCCCTGGGGGTCGAGCCACTGCCAGAGCAGCACGATCATGGTGTCCAACACCTGCAAAAGCAGCATGATGCCCACCGCCAGCACGATTTGCCGCCCCGTTGGACGTTCAAGCCCCAGACGGTGCAGGGTCTCGCGCCAGGAACGGCGCACAAACAGCCCTACGCCTAAAAACGCAAAGAGCACGAACACAACCCCTTGCGCCCAGACGGTGAGCAAACTGACACTGGCGTCCAACGTTTGTAACAGGTCGCCAATGCCGGAAAGAATTTGCGCCAGGCTCACCCCGACGACGTAAACGCTGAACATAAGCGCGGTGATATGCACCATGTTCTCCGGGTCGAAGGCACGCAAAAGAGGCGCAACACCACGCCGTACAGGCGGCAACAAGACGAGCATGCCAGCACAACCGGTTGCAAAAAGAATGAGGGCAAAGGTGGGTTGCACGAAGAACAGAACATTCGGCGGGAGCGTGTCGAGCATGGCGGCGTCAAGTGTGTTGAGTATTTGCCCCAAAAGCAGCGTCAAAAGCCCCAAGCCCATAGCGAGCAGGTTGGTGATGAGCAACAACGCCCACGCCGCCACGCGCCACGAGCGCATTTTTTCAGCCACATTGGCAACCAGCAGCACGGCTAAAAACCACAACAATTCAAACATGGCGTTTCCTCATTGACTTTCTTCATTTTGCAAAGCCGCCCACACCATGAGCGCAGCCTGTTTGGCATTGTGCTCACTTTCCGGGTGTGGTCCAACACACGAAGGACACCCATGCCGACACGGGCAATCTCGAATCAGTGCGCCGACTGTGTCCCAGATACGGGTATGCAACGCAAAAAGTTGTTCGGCAAACCCAATTCCGCCCTCGGCATATTCGTACACAAAGATGGTGGGGCGCTGAGTGAACGCGTTGTTGATGTCCGTCGTCACGCCGATGTCGGCGGGGTCGCACATGAGGAAAAGCGGCGCCACATGTTCCAGCGCATGGGCGACGCCCTGCAACCCCAACGCTGTCTCACTGATGTATGACGGTTCGGCGCGGCGATGGCACGTTGGGCACAGGCTGATGAGGTTGTCAAGCGCATTGGCGAGCAGATAGCGGTCGGCGCGGGTAGGGTCGGTGGGGTCGTACTCAAATTCGCGGAAGGGGCGCTTGTGGTGGACGTCGAGTTCGCGCCCCAGTTCGTCTTCGCTCACGCCGCACATCTGGCAGCGAAACCCATCACGCCGGCGGGCTTTGCGCCGCTGGGTTTCCCAATTGGGTCCATAATCGCGGCGCTGGGGGGCAAACGACGCCGGCAAGCACGCCCAATAGGCGGTGGTGTGCAAGCGGCTTTCGGGCAGGGTGAGCGAGTGTTGCCCCAACACTTCATGCGTGAAGAAACGAATCTGCTTGTAGCCAGTGGCGCGCCGAATCACCTCGACTTCCCCCAAGGCATGCCTGCCCTCATGCGCCAGCACGTTTTGGGGCGTGACGGTGGTTTTGGTGATGGGGCGTGTGTAGTATTCCACCTCGGTGGCGACAGCCTCGGCACGCCCTTGCTCCCAATCGAGCGCCGTAATGCGGTACTGCCGCCCTTCGTGCAGGTAAATCGCGCCGGGAAAGCACATTTGATGCACGGCGAAACGGTCTACTTCGCCAATCGTTGTACCGCCGGGCTGTTCCACGATGAGAATGCGATACGGTGTGAGCGTTCGCAATGAAACCTGTTCTGACGGATACTCCGGCGCGCTCCAATAGTAGGTGTCGGCGGCTTTGTGCAGTGCGCCTTCTTCCACCAGAAAATCGAGCAACACTTGCACCATTTCGGCAGGCAGCGAGCCAAACGTCTCCCCCGGACGAAATGGAAGTTCAAACGCTGCACACCGCAAATGGTCTATGAGGATGGGCAGGTTGTCGGGGTTGATGCGGGCGTGTTCCGGCGAAGCGTCGAAAAACCATTCGGGATGCTGTACCAAAAACTGGTCGAGCGGGGCGCTGCTCGCCACCAACGCCACCGCCGAGGGGGCGCCCCGACGCCCCACACGCCCGGCTTGCTGCCATGTGCTGGCAATCGTGCCGGGATACCCCACAATGACACAGGCTTGCAGCGCGCCGATGTCAATGCCCAGTTCGAGCGCATTCGTGCTGACCACCGCCCGCACACGCCCTTCACGCAACCCCCGTTCAATGTCGCGTCGTTCACGCGCCAGATAGCCACCACGATAGCCACGCACTGCATGCGTGGCGACACCCAGCGCGGGGGCGTCATTGCGCAAATAGGTGAGCAGGACTTCTGTGTTGAGGCGGGCGCGCGTAAAGATGATGGTTTGCGCACCACGAGCGATAAACGCGCCGGCGACACGTCGCCCTTCGAGCAAGGCGGAACGGCGCATGTTCAATTCTTCATTGACCATGGGGGGATTGATGAAGAAAAAATGGCGTTCGCCGGAAGGGGCGCCGTTTTCATCCACCAGATGCACAGGCGCGTCAATGAGCCGCTCGACAAATTCGCGCGGGTTGGCGATGGTGGCGCTCCCACACAGAAATTGCGGGCGACAGCCGTAAAATTGGGCAATACGGTGGCAGCGCCGCAACACATTCGCCAGATGGCTTCCAAAGACGCCCCGATAGTGATGAACTTCATCAAGAATGATGTAGCGCAAATTGGTCCAAAACGAGAGCCATTTGGTGTGGTGGGGCAAGATGCCGGTGTGCAGCATGTCGGGATTGGTCATCACAACCTGCGCCGAAGCGCGAATCTCACGGCGCGCCGCGGCGGGCGTATCGCCATCGTACACTGCGACACGAGGCGCGACGGGCAGCCCTTCGGCAAGATGCTGAAACGCCATGCGCTGGTCTTGCGCCAGGGCTTTGGTGGGGTAGATGTAGAGTGCGCGGGCGTTCGGGTCGTGCAGAAGGGTGTGCAACACCGGCAGGTTGTAAGCGAGCGTCTTCCCCGAAGCGGTCGGCGTCACCAGCAAGACATGCCGCCCCTGCAACGCCGCAGAGACAGCCGCCGCCTGATGCGTATAGAGCGCCTGAATGCCACGGCGTTGCAGCGCTTCGACCAGCGCGGGGTGCAAATCAGGTGGAAAAGGGGCATACTGCGCTGAACGGGCAGGCAGAATGCGATGATGCACCACGCTTCGCTGAAACGCGGGGTCGTGCAAAAGGGGTTCCAGCCAGGTTTTTGAATGCGTGTGTGCCGACATGCCGCTCCGGGCGCTGCTCGTTTTCGTCAACTTTCAAGCGCCATATTGTGGGCGCGTTTGGATGGGATGCAAATGGACCAGCAAGGCACGCCAATTGCATTTGACAGCGGGCATGCGCGGCATATACTTTTTTGATGCACCCCATATACCCAGGGGGGGCATTTTTGACAAAAAGACGCCCTGATGGGCGATAAAGGAGGCTCCCATGAGCGAAAAACAGGTAACACTCCCGGTTCAGGGGATGACCTGCGCCTCGTGTGTGCGCACCGTGGAGCGCAACTTGAAAAAAGTGCCGGGTGTCAAAGAAGTGCATGTCAACTTGGCCACCGAGCGCGCCACAGTTGTGCTTGACGAAGAGGAAGGCGCAGGGGTCGGCGACCTGGTGAGCAAAGTCAAGGAAATTGGGTACGAAGTGCCTACCGCGACGGTCACGATTCCCGTGCAAGGGATGACCTGCGCTTCGTGTGTGCGCACTGTGGAGCGCAACCTGTTGAAACTGCCCGGCGTGCTCAGCGCCGATGTGAATCTGGCGACGGGACGCGCCACAGTCACCTACATTCCCACCGAAATTACCGTGCGCGATATTCAGCAGCGCGTGCGCGACATTGGCTATGAATCGCCTGATTTGACCGCTGAAGAGGAAGAAATGCGCGACGTTGAACGTGAGGCGCGCGCGGCCGAATTGGCCGGCTTGCGGCGCGACCTGACGGTGGCGCTGGTCTTCGGCACGCCGCTGTTGTTGCTGAGCATGTTGCCGATGGTGCTACCGGGGGTGATGGAAACGCTGCTGGCGCTAGTCGGTTCGGAGCGCGTGCTCTGGTTCGTGCAACTGGCGCTGGCAACCCCCGTGCAATTTTACGCCGGTCGGCGCTTCTATCGCCTGGCAATCAAAGCCGCCCGCCACGGCACAACCGACATGAATACGCTTGTGGCGTTGGGGACCAGCGCGGCGTACTTTTACAGCCTCGCCGTCACGCTCGCGCCCTCGATCTTCCCCGAAGGCACCGCGCATGTGTACTACGAAACCTCGGCGGTCATCATCGCGCTGATTTTGCTGGGGCGCTACCTGGAAGCACGCGCGAAAGGTGAAACCAGCGAGGCGATTCGCCGCCTGATGGATTTGCGCGCCAAAACCGCCACCGTTTTGCGTGATGGGCGCGAAGTTGAGGTGCCGGTTGATGAGGTGCAGGTGGGTGATGTTCTGCTGGTGAAGCCTGGGGAAACGGTACCCGTGGACGGCGTCATCATCGAGGGGCGCAGCACGATTGACGAAAGCATGGTGACGGGTGAGAGTGTGCCGGTTGAAAAAGGTATCGGCGCACAAGTGATTGGCGGGACCGTCAACCGCGCGGGGGCGTTCAAAATGCGCGCGACCGCCGTCGGCAAGCAAACGGTGCTAGCGCACATTATTCGGCTGGTGGAAGAAGCCCAAGGCTCAAAAGCCCCTATTCAGCGCCTCGCCGACCAGATTGCCGCCATTTTCGTGCCGACGGTGCTGGGCATTGCCGCGTTGACGTTTGTCGTCTGGTTCTTCTTTGGGCCGGAGCCCCGCTTGACCTATGCGCTGGTGACAACGGTGGCAGTCCTCATCATCGCCTGCCCGTGCGCGTTGGGGCTGGCAACGCCCACCGCCATCATGGTGGGCACAGGCGTTGGCGCTCAGCGCGGCATTCTCATTCGCAGTGGTGAGGCGTTGGAAACGCTCCACAAGGTCAATGCGATTTTGCTGGACAAGACGGGGACGCTGACGGTTGGCAAGCCATCGCTGACCGATGTGGTGCCGCTGAACGGGTATGACGCCAATGCGCTGTTGCGGCTGGCGGCCGCCGCCGAACGCCGTTCGGAGCACCCACTGGCGGAGGCGATTGTTGAAGCCGCGCAACGCCAAAATGGGCATACCATCTCCGAACCAGAACGGTTCGAGAGCCTGACCGGCCACGGCGTGCGGGCGTTGGTCGAAGGGCATGAGGTGTTGATTGGCAATGCGCGCTTGATGGTAACCGAAGGCATTTCCATTGATGATTTTACAGCCGAAAGTGAACGGCTGGCACAGGAAGGCAAAACGCCTGTCTTCGTGGCGATTGATGGGCGCGCCGCAGGCATTTTGGCGCTGGCGGATACGGTGAAAGAAAGCAGCCGCCGCGCGGTGGCCACTTTGCAGCAAATGGGCATTGAGGTCTGGATGATGACGGGTGACAATCGCCGCACGGCGCTGGCGATTGCCCGCGAACTGGGTATCCCTGACTCGCATGTGATGGCCGAGGTCGTGCCGGAGCAAAAAGCGGCAAAGGTGAAGGAACTGCAAGCGCAGGGCAAAATTGTTGCTATGGTGGGCGATGGCATCAACGATGCGCCCGCGCTGGCGCAAGCCGATGTGGGGATTGCTATCGGCACAGGGACGGATATTGCGATGGAAGCCGCGGATGTCACCCTGATGCAGGGCGACTTGTTGAAAGTGGTCGAGGCGATTCAGTTGAGCCGCGCCACCATGCGCACCATCAAAGGCAACCTGTTCTGGGCGTTTTTCTACAACGTGATTGGTATTCCCGTGGCGGCCGGGGCGCTCTACCCCTTCACGGGCATGCTGTTGAACCCGATGTTCGCCGCGGCGGCAATGGCGTTCAGCAGTGTCTTTGTGGTCAGTAACTCGCTCCGCCTGCGCAACTTCAAGCCCGAATTGGTTTAGGCGTGTAAGAAGACGCCTGTTGCATACCTCAAAAATGGGGGCTGTCATGTGCATGGCAGCCCCCGTTTTTGCAAAGCAAGAGGGAAAGAACCATGCGAACCATGACGATTTGGCAACGGCTTTTCGTTCTGGCGCTTCTTCTGGGGGGCGCGTGGCTGGCGGTTTCCCGCATTCCGCCTCTGCCCAACGCCGACGCCGTGGATGCGGCGCTACCGGCACAACCGCGCGCCGGCTTTCCCGCGCCCGATTTTGAAGGGCAAACATTGGACGGCGAGACCGTGCGGTTGGCGGATTTCCGCGGTCATCCCGTGGTGTTGAACTTTTGGGCGACCTGGTGCGGTCCATGCCGCTTTGAAATGCCGGCTATCGAGCGCGTGGCGCAAGCGTATGCCGACCGCGGATTGGTGGTCTTGCTCATCAATCAGGGCGAATCACCGGACGCGATTCGTGCATTTTTGCAAGAGATGGGTATTACACAAACCGTAGTGCTGGATAACGGCGAGATTGGTGCGAAGCAGTACCGCGTGCGCGGATTGCCCACCACCGTCTTCATTCATCCTGATGGGATGATTGAAGATGTGGTCGTTGGCGGTCCTATGAGTGAGGCGTTTTTGGAAGAAAAGGTGCAGAGCATTACACCGTAAACAAGCAGAGGGAAATCCATGTTGCCAGTGTTGAATGTCGGCTCCGTTGCGCTGCAAACGCGCGGATTGGTGCTCCTGGCGGCATTTTGGTTTGGGCTGTACGCCACCGACCGCGCCGCCCGCCGCCTCAACCTTGATCCTGATGACTTTTGGAACGCGGGGTTTATGGCGTTGCTGGCGGGCATTTTCAGCGCGCGCACTGCTTACGCGATCCGCTTTTGGGACGTGTATGCGCACTCGCCACGCCTGCTGGTTTCGCCCAACATTCGTGATATGGATTGGCGCGTGGGCGCACTGGTCGGGGCGCTCGTTTTTGTTGTCTGGCTGATACGCATGCGTGTGCCGCTTCGACGCGCCGCCGACGCTCTTGTGGTGGGTGGTGCAGTGGCATGGGCGCTGGCGGGATTGAGCGCCTTTCTGAGCGGCGACGCTTTCGGGACGCCCACCCGTCTGCCGTGGGGCGTGGTGTTGTGGGGGGTGAAACGCCACCCGGTGCAACTCTACGAAAGCGTGGCGGGGGTTGCTATTGCGGCCATACTGTGGGCATGGCTGCCACGCCGACGCTTCGATGGATGGCTGGCGCTGGTCGGGGTGGCGTTGCTGGCAGGGGCGCGGATGCTCATCGAAACGTTTCGCGCCACGCAAACCGTTTTGCCGGGGGGCTTTCGCGCGGTACAATTTGCGGCGTGGCTGATTTTGCTGGCGGCGCTGGCGCTGCTCGCCATGCTCGACCGCCCAGAATCACACCAATCCAGCAATTCAGGTAAATAATCATGCAACAAAAGCCGGTTGATACACCATCATCACGACGCTTTGCCCACCTGGTGCTGATGCTGCAAACAGGGGTATATTGGATTGCACGGCATTGGTTGCTGTTGTTCAACGGGTTTTGGGCGCTCTTTCTGGGGGGCATTTTCCTCACGCCGCTGTTGATGGTGGCGGGGTTTGAACGCACAGCCAACGTGCTCTACACGCTCTACGGTTCCACCTGCCACCAACTGCCCGACCGATCCTACTTCTTCGGCGGCGAGATGCGCGCCTTTTTCAGCACCTACGACCTCGCAACGCTCATCGCGCATGGCGCCAACGCCACAAACGAATTGACCTTGCGGGCGTTTCGCGGTGATGCGGTGCTGGGATACAAAACGGCGGTGGGATTTCGCTGTATCGCCGAGTATAGCGGCGTGCTTGGGATGGGGCTTCTGTACGCGCTGGTGCGGCACTGGAAACGCCTTCCCCGGCTTCCCTGGTGGGGGCTTGTCTTGATGAGCCTGCCCATGGCGATAGACGGCACGTCGCACCTCATCAACGACATAACAGGCTGGGGGTTTCGCGATACGAACACGTGGGCGATGGCGCTGACCGGCAACATGTTTCCGCCGGAGTTTTACACGGGCACGCAACTCTGGTCGCTCAACTGGTGGCTTCGTACCTTGACGGGGCTTTTGTTCGGGGCTGGCGTGGTCTGGTTCGCCTACCCACTTTTGAACGAGGGCATGTGCGAGATTGCGGATGAAGCCAAAACGGCGTTAGCGCAAACCCGGCAACGCCTACAGGCCAACGTGTAAAGGATGAGGAAATCATGACGGCGACACCACAGATTCCACGCGCGCAACGGCTCGCTTTGCAGATGCAGCGGTTGGTGCTGTGGGTTTCAAAGCATTGGCTCTTGCTCTTCAACGGCTTTTTTGCGCTCTATCTGGGCGGCGCGTATCTGACGCCCTGGCTCATGCAAGCCGGCTTGGAGACGCCGGCACGCATTTTGTACACGCTATACGGCTTCACATGCCACCAACTGCCCCAGCGCAGTTACTTTTTCGGTGGGGAAGCGGGTGCTTTTTTCGCAAGTTATGATTTGCCAACACTGATAGCGCATGGCGCCAACCCGACGAATGAATTGACGTTGCGCACATTCATCGGCGACCCACAATTGGGGTACAAAGCGGCTATCGCCCACCGTTTGACGGGCATGTACAGCGGCGTGCTGACAGCGGGGCTGCTCTACGCATTGGTGCGCCATAAGCGCCGATTGAAGCCTCTACCGGTGTGGCTGCTCTTCTTCTTCCTGGCGCCGATGGCGATAGACGGCACGTCGCACCTCATCAACGACCTCACCGGCTGGGGGTTTCGTGATACGAATGCGTGGGCGGTCAGGCTTACGGGGGGCGCGTTTCCGCCGGACTTCTACGTTGGCAGTGGGGTTGGCACGCTGAACTGGCTGTTGCGCACAGTGACGGGTTTTCTCTTTGGCTTCGGCATGATTGCGTTTGCCTATCCACTTCTGGAATGGGGGTTTGAGGATATGCGCCGCGAAGCCGAAACGGCGCTTGCGCGCAATTTGGCGCGCCTGCATGCAGCGGCGGCACCCACACAACAAGAACCGTAAGCCCGCGCACGGCTGACCGCACCCACAGCCGTATGTTTCACGTGAAACATCACGCTTGCTGAACCGGCACCAGCCACATGCCATCAGGGCGCACCCGCAAAGTGATGGGCGCACCAACCGCGGGAATATCCGTGCCCGTGGTGGTGATATCGAACACGAGCAAAGCGCCGCTGGTGTGTTGCACACGCACATGAAAGAATGGCCCCCGGAACGAGCGTTCCACAACCTCGCCGCGAACGATATTGACGCCTGTCTCCGGATGTTCAGCCACATGCGCAGCTTCGGGGCGAATCGCCAGCCGTACCGGTAGCGGCGGCATGGTCATCTCAGCAGGCCACTCCACCAGCAAGCGCCCCAATGCTGTTTCGACTTCCACCATATTCGCCGAGCGTGTGCCATATCGCACCACGTTGATGAGATTCTCAACCCCAAAAAATTGCGCCGCAAAAGGGCTATTCGGACGGCGATAGACCGCCTCGGGCACACCTTGCTGAACAATGCGGCCCTCATGCAACAAAACAAGCCAATCGCTGACGGCAAAGGCCTCTTGCTGGTCGTGGGTCACATAGAGCGCCGTGACGCCAACATGCTTCAAAATGCCGCGCACCTCATCCAGCAAGCGGTCGCGCAAAGCACGGTCGAGCGCGCCAAGCGGTTCATCCAGCATGAGCAATCGAGGTTGCGGCGCAAGGCTCCGCGCCAGCGCCACGCGCTGTTGTTCGCCGCCGCTCAGATCCAGCACATCGCGGTCTTCATACCCCTCCAACCCCACCAACGCCAGCATTTCCGCCACGCGACGGCGAATGCGCTCGCGCGGCCACCCCTGCATACGCAAGCCAAACGCCACATTTTCAGCCACGGTGCGGTGGGGAAAAAGAGCGTATTGCTGAAACATCAAGCCAAAGCCGCGTGCATGCGGTGGTACCGTATCAATACGCTCACCGGCAAACCAAATCGCCCCGCGATCAGGGTGTTCCAGACCGGCGATGCAGCGCAGCAACGTGCTTTTTCCGCTCCCACTCGGTCCCAACAAGGCCACAATCGCCCCTTGAGCCGCGCCAAAAGTTATATCGCGCAAAACCGGTTGGTTATCAAAAGACTTGTATATGTTTTCCACAAACAGCAATGAGTTATCCACAATTGGCATTGCTTCTCTCCACCTTTGTTGTTGTCAAAACTCACCAATATCACGATACCGGAAGCGCTCGATAATGAGAAAACCGGTTGCTGTGACCAACATCAACAAGGTGCTCATGGCCAATGCCTGACCATAATTGCGTTGGCCGGGTTGCCCTAAAAACCGATAAATGACCACAGGCATGGTTGGGTATTCAGGGCGCGCCACCAGCGCCGTCGCGCCGAATTCACCCATGGAGATGGCAAAAGCAAAAACCGCTCCCACCAGCAACGCCCGGCTGACGATAGGCACATCCACTTCACGCCAGACGCGCCAGGGCGATGCGCCCAAAATGGCGGCGGCTTCACGCAAGCGGGGGTCAATGCCACGCAAAACGGGCAAAATCGTACGCACAACAAACGGAAACGCCACCAGGGAGTGCGCAATGGGAATCAGGAGCGGGCTGGTACGCAAATTGAGCGGCGGTTCATCTAGGGCGATCACAAAGCCAAAGCCCAACGTCACGGCGCTGGTACCCAAGGGCAAGAGGATGAGCGGGTCGAAAAGACGCCGCAACCAATCGCTGCGCCGCGCACGTTGCCCCGGTACAAGGAAGTAGGCGCTGAGCGTTCCAATCACCAAGCTCAGCGTCATGGTCGCCAGTGCAAAGAGCACTGAGTTGCGCACCGCCACCAAAGGTTTCACGTGAAACACTGAGCGTGTTGGGTTGGTATTCAATGCGCGATAAAATTCAAGCGTCAACTCCCCGCCCAGCGTCAAACTGCGCACCGCCAGCAACAACAAGGGCGCTACCTCGAACGCTAACACCGCCGCCAAAAACACCCAGACGAGCCACGCCCGTCGCCCGCGCAACGGGCGTTCCACAGCAGCCGCACGGCGCAAGCGGAGCGGGACACTGGCGCGTTGTTGCAGGCGCGTATAAGCCACCATGACGACGAAGGTGCAGGCAATTTGAAGTAATGACAACGTCGCGGCCAAAGGTAAGTTGAAAAAACTAATTGTCTGACGGTAAATTTCGACTTCGAGCGTCGCGTAGCGCGCGCCGCCCAGAATCAGCACAATGCCAAAGCTGGTAAAGCAGAAGAGGAAAACAAGCAACGCCGCCGCCCCCACCGCCGGGAGCAAGAGCGGCAAGGTAATCTCACGAAAAACGCGCCAGGGTGATGCACCCAATACGGTCGCCGCCTGTTCGAGTTGAACATCCAAATTCCCCCAAACGCCCCCTACAAGGCGCACAACAACAGAAATGTTGTAGAAGACATGCGCCAGCAAAATCGCCCAAATGGTGCCTGTCAGCACCAGCGGTGGTGTATCCACCCCTAAAAGGCGCATCAATATGAGGTTGAGCCACCCCGAAGGCCCCAGCAAGGCTGCAAAAGCCGTTGCGACGACGACGGTCGGCATCACAAACGCAACGGTCAAAAGGGCGCGCCATAACGCTTTGCCCGGCAAACGATACCGCGCCAACACATAGGCAACAGGCATCCCCACCAACAAGGTCAAGCCGGTGGAAAGCGCCGCCTGCCAAACCGTGAACCAGAGAACGCGCCATATGTACGGGCGCGAAAAGAGCGCTATCACGCCTGCCGCAATGAAACGTCCTTCGGGAAACAGGCTGGTTTGGAAAATCGCCCAGAGCGGATAAAAATAAAAAAGCAACAAATATCCCAAGGGGATACCCCATAGCAAATGACACGATACTTTTAATAAAGTAATTCGACCTCTTTTTTGCGCTTCTTGCTGCATGCCGACCGCTCCTTGGAAGACGTGATGCATTCGATTTTCATAAAAACACGTTGAAAGACAAAAGATTGTTGGTAAAGAAAATAATATTGCTACTCAAATGAGTAGTTGCAAAATCGTTTTGCGTTCTGATATAATGCCCCTGCACCTTCAATCAACATGTTTATTCGTATCACCCGTCGAGTATCCAAAGGAGGATTGTATGCGACGGATTGTCCCTCTTTTACTCTTGCTCGCAGCTCTTCTTTTGACCGCCTGCCCCGCCCCGCCGACGGAAGAAAGTAGCACTAGTGAAACAGCCTCCCAAAGCGAGCAAACCGCAAGCGAATCATCCAGCGGGGAGATGAAAGTCATCCGCCTTGGCGCTGCGGTGAGTGAAACCGGCAAATATGCCCGCGAAGGGAAAGATACCCGCCAGGGCTACGAAACGTGGCGCAAGTGGGTCAACGAAGAATATGGCGGCATCAAAGTGGGTGACGAACGCTACAAAGTCGAAATCATCTACTACGACGATGAAGGCGACCCTGATACCGCCGCCCGTCTTGTCGAGAAACTCATCACTGAAGACAAGGTTGACTTCCTGCTGGGGCCCTACTCCTCAGGCTTGACGATGAGCACCAGCGCCATCGCCGAAAAGTACAACAAGATCATGATTGAAGGCAACGGCGCATCGGAATCACTCTTTGAGCGCGGCTTCAAAAACCTCTTTGCTGTGCTCACGCCCGCCGGAAACTATACCCAATCCGGGTTGAAACTCCTCGCCGACAAGGGCGCGAAAACAATGGTGCTCGCGTATGAGGACACTGCTTTCCCAACCAGTGTTGCTGAAGGGGCGCAACGCTGGGCGCAAGAATACGGCATTGAAGTCTTGGCGGTTGAAACGTATCCGAAAGACGTCGCCGACGTGAGCGGCATCATGAGCAAGTTCAAAGACCTTAACCCCGACATCTTCGTAGGCGGTGGGCACTTCAACGATGCCTTGCTCTTCGTCCGCTCCGCCAAAGAACTCGACTTTGTGCCCAAAGCCATGCTCATCACCGTGGGACCCAGCAACCCCGAATTTGTGTCCGAAATGGGCGCTGATGCCGAGTACATCCTGGGGCCGACGCAGTGGGAACGCACGATGTCATGGAAAGGTCCCTGGTTTGGCACAGCGGAAGAATACGCCCAGCGTTATGAGAAGTTGTGGGGTGAACCACCCACTTACCAAGCGGCTGAATCCACTGCTACCGCGTTAGCCCTGCATGTTGCCATCGAAAACGCCGGCTCGCTCGATACCGATGCCGTCCGCCAGGCCCTGCTCGACCTCGACATTATGACCTTCTACGGTCCCATCAACTTTGATGAAACCGGTAAGAACGTCGCCAAACCCATGGGCACCATCCAGATTCAAGACGGCAATATTGTTGTCGTCGCACCCGAAGAAGCCGCGGTTGCCGAACTACGCTACCCAATGAAGCCCTGGAAAGAACGCTAAGCCAACCGGTATGGGGGGCGAGAAGGGGGGACGTTGCCCTTCTTGCCCCTTCTGTGGCGTGTTAATCGAATTGTGAGGAAGCATCATGGATCGCGTGCTTCAGGCGCTTGTAAGCGGGCTCTTACTCGGTGGGTTCTATGGCATCATGGTGCTCGGTTTTTCCATCATTTGGGGCGTCATGGGCGTCATCAATCTGGCGCATGGCGAATTCCTGATGATGGGGGCGTACATGGCATGGGCGCTCTTTCGCGCATTCGGTTTAGACCCCTTCGCCTCGCTGCTCATCGTCATGCCGGTCATGTTCGTTGTCGGCTATCTCTTGCAAAGCGTTTTGCTGAACCGCATTATTGAACGCCCCCACTTGATGGCACTGCTCGTCACTTTCGGTATTTCAATTAGCATTGCTAACATTTACAAGGTGGTTTACACCGCCAGCCCGCGCAATGTTCCGGTTGCCTACAATGGGTCTTTTGACCTCTTCGGCATTACCTTCCCGATTGTAAAGACCATCGTCTTTTTTGTTGCGCTGGCGCTTATGCTCGCCCTGCACCTTTTCTTGCAGCATACCCGCCTGGGAAAATCCATCCGCGCAGCGGCGCAAAATAAAAACGCCGCTCGCATCGTCGGCATCGAAGTCAACCGCGTTTATGCCATCACCGCCGGCATCTGCATTGCCTTGACGGGCGCAGCCGGTGCCATGCTGAGCCCCACCCAGGCGATTTTCCCCTTCATGGGCGCCCCCTTCACGCTCAAAGCCTTCACCATCACCGCGTTAGGAGGCTTGGGACGTATCCCCGGTGCGCTCTTGGGCGGCATCGTCCTCGGCATGACCGAGGTCTTTGTGGCCACCTTCGTGCCAGGCATTGGCACCAATCTAGGCGTTGCGGTCAGTTTCGTTCTGCTTGTGATCATGCTGATTGTGCGCCCCCAAGGCTTGCTGAGCGGCTTGCGTCCCATGGAGGAAGCCGAATGAACAGACTTCGACAGCATCTCGCACCCTGGCGCGGACTGCTCGCGTGGCTCACGCTCATCGTCATTCTGGCACTCTACCCCTACACAGGACTCAGCGGCTCGACGCTGTTCACATTCAGCCAGGTGTTCATTCTGGTCACGCTGGCATCCAACTGGAACCTGATTGGTGGGATGACCGGCTACGTGGACTTCGGCCACGCGGTCTTCTTCGGAATCGGCGCCTACGTCATGGGAATTTTGGTGACACCTGTGGACATGGCGTTTTCGCCGCATCTCACCTTCTGGCAAGCCCTGCCTCTGGCCGGTTTGGCGTCAGCCCTGTTTGCGGTTCTCATCGGGCTTCCCACACTGCGCCTCAAAGGGCCCTACTTCTCCATCGCCATGCTAGGCACTTTTGTCGCCATGCGCGAAATCATCCGCATCGCCGCCCCCATCACCGGCGGCGGCAAAGGGCTGAGCCTCCCGCCTGTGCTCAATCGCGTCAACGATTACTACTTCACGCTCAGCCTCATGGCGCTAGTAGTGGCGCTCATCTGGTGGATTCGTCGCAGTGAATTCGGCGCAACGCTCATCGCCATTCGCGAAGACGAAATCGGTGCTGAAATGCGCGGAATCAACACCACCTTGCACAAAATCGCCGCCTTCGTCATCGCGGCTTTCTTCACCGGCATCGTGGGCGCCTTCTGGGCGTGGCAAAACACCTACATTGACCCCGACGTGGTGTTCATCGAAAGCCGCACCGTCGAAATGGTGATGATGAGCATGTTGGGCGGTCTGGGAACGGTGTGGGGACCACCTTTGGGCGCTGTGGTACTCTACTTCATGCGGGATATCCTGTGGGCGAACCTACTCGATTATCACCTCATCTCGCTGGGCGTCCTCCTCATTCTGACCGTGCTTTTCATGCCGGAAGGGATTTTGGGCACATTGGGTAACCGCCATAGCACTTCCCTCTTGCGCATCTGGCGGCGCGACCCCCAATCAATCACACCCAACAAAAAACCAGGGGGACCATCATGAGCCAATCAGCAGAACTCCTGCGGGGAGAAAAGATTGTCAAATATTTTGGTGGTCTGGCGGCGGTCAATGGCGTGGATATTGTCGTGCGGTCTGGTGAAATTGTGGGCTTGATTGGTCCGAATGGAAGCGGCAAAACCACCTTGTTCAACTGTCTGAGCCGGCTTTTGCCCATAGACAGCGGGCGTATCTTCTTCAAAGGGCGCGACATCACCCGTGCGCGCCCCTACCAGGTTGCCCGTATGGGGCTTTCGCGCACATTTCAGGTCATTCGTGTCTACCGCAAAATGACCGTCTTGGAAAACATGCTCATCAGCCGCCAATGGCGTGGTGAAACGCTCCTCAGCATGTTGAAACCCAGCCATCCCGAAACCGAACGCCGCGCTCGTGAACTGTTGGATTTTCTCAAACTCTCGCACCTCATCAACGAACAAGCAGGCAACCTTTCCGGTGGGCAACGCCGCCTGCTCGAAATTGGTATGGCGCTCATGCCCGACCCCGACCTAGTCTTGCTCGATGAAGCCACATCCGGCGTCAATCCCACGCTTATCGAAGAAATCAAAGACCATATTCGCGAACTCAACCGCACCCAGGGCAAGGCGTTCTTGCTCATTGAACACAACATCAACTTCATTGCCGACCTGTGCGAGCGCGTCTATGTGCTGAACTACGGGCAATTGCTCGCCCACGGCACACCGCACGACATCATGGAAAATGAAGCCGTCATCGAAGCCTATTTTGGCGCATAACCTGCCAGACAGACAGGAGTTGAACACCCATGACGCAAACGCAACCCGTTATCCGCTCCCCCCTCTCACCAGAAAGGGCATTGTTGCGCGTCGAAGACGTATACGCCGGCTATCAAGATTTCGACATCCTGAAAGGCGTCTCTCTCCACGTGCATGAGGGCGAAATCGTCTGTGTAATTGGCCCCAATGGCGCGGGAAAATCCACCGTTTTCAAAGCCATCTATGGCTTTGTGCGTATCCGTCAGGGGCGTGTTCTGTTTGATGGGAAAGACATCACCAACTGGAAACCCCAACAAATCTTGCAAGCCGGCATCTCTATCGTGCCGCAATTGCGCAGCGTGTTTCCCCAAATGACCGTGTACGAAAACCTGGAACTCGGCATGTACCTTGAAAAAGACAAGCGCCGCATCAAAGAGCGCATCGAATATGTGTTCGAGCTCTTTCCCCGCCTGGCGGAACGCCGCAACCAACTTGCCGGCACCATGTCAGGGGGGGAACAGCGCATGCTCGAAATCGGGCGGGCGCTCCTGCTGGAACCCAAAATGGTGATGATGGACGAACCCAGCGCAGGGCTAGCGCCATTGATTACGCGCGCTATCTTCCAGACAATTCGCGAGCTGAATGAAAAAATCGGCCTGACGGTGCTGATGATTGAGCAAAATGCGCGCCAGGGGCTGGAAATCAGCCACCGCGGGTATGTGCTCGAATTGGGACGGAACACATACGAAGGAAACGCCCAAGACTTGCTCAACAATCCAGACGTGCGGCGAGCATTCCTGGGTGGACGATAAACCGGGAGGGACAACATGGCACGCAAGCCCTATTCCCCCATTGCCTCATACGCCAAGCTCAAGGAAGTCGAAAAAGCGTTGCAAAACGCCCAAACGGCTGATGATATTCGCAACCTCACGCGCAAATATGGGGCTGACATCGGCTATAAAGCCTTTTGCTACCTGCTCACTGGCAAAATGACGCCCGAAGCCATGAAACCGGATGAAGCCGCCATTCTCGCCTTTGAATATGAACAGCAAGGCGAACGCGAAGCCGCACGCGAAATCTACCGTCGTATCCTGGAAGTGCATCCCAACCATCCGCTTGCCAAATCGCGGCTCTCGTAAACCTCGCCCCGCTTCACCACGATGACGCCAGACCGCTCGTTTCAGGCCAACCTAGCCCGCCGCCTTCCCTTCTTCTACGGCTGGGTCGTTGTTGGTGTCTGCTTTGTGGTCATTACCCTGCTTTTTGCAGTGCGGCTCAGTTTTGGACTTTTTTTCGATGCGCTCATTCGTAGCGGCGAATTCAACTGGTCGCGCGGGAGCACAGCCGGCGTCTTTAGTCTTTCGATGATCATCGCCACCCTCGGCGGCATGCCCACAGGCTGGCTGCTTGACCGGTATGGCGCGCGAAAAGTCTTTACAAGCGGCTTATGCCTGCTGATTGCCGGCTTAGTTCTCACCAGCCGCATCCGCTCACTGCGTGAGTTTTACCTCGCGTACGGCGTGCTCGCCGGTTTAGGGATTACCATTCTTTCGCTCCCCGTCCACGCGACCACGATTAGCCGCTGGTTTAGCCGTACCGGGCGGCGCGGTCTCGCCATTGGACTGGCATTTTCAGGCACAGGCATTGGCGTCCTCACCATCATCCCCTTCCTGGAACGGGTCATTACACGTTGGGGCTGGCGTGAGGGGTATCTACTCCTTGCCGCGTTGCTGGGTGGCATCGCCCTCCCCATCACATTGCTTTTCTTGCGCAACCACCCATCCGAACTCGGTTTATCCCCCGACGGTGCGCCGTCGCCACTCACACCAGATTCCACCACACGCGCCACGCCTCACACAACGTGGCACTGGCATGACGCAATCCAAACGCCGGCATTCTGGTTGCTCCTGCTAGCGGGCGGATTGAGCCTTTTCTCGTTGCGCATGGTGACCGTCCACCAAATCGCGCACTTTGTAGACCGGGGGTTTTCTCGTCAAACAGCCGCTACCATTTTTGGCGGCAGTGGGCTTATTACGGGCTTCTCTTTTATCTTTTTTGGGCGTCTGAGTGATAGTATTGGTCGCGAGCGCGCCTTTATGCTGGGCACACTGTTTCAAGTGCTGGCATTTGGGCTTTTGCTCATTGTCAGCCCGCGCTACCCGGTGGGCATGCTTTACCTCTATGCGGTCTGCTGGGGGCTTGGCGAAGGAAGCCGCAGCGGCCTCTTGACCGCCATCGCCAGCGACACCTTTCCCGGCCCCGCTATTGGCGCGATTGTCGGCTCACTCGGCGCCACATTTGCGCTGGGGGCTGCCTTAGGCAGTTGGGTGGGCGGCGTCCTGTTTGATATGACACACACCTACACCGTCCCTTTTTCAATCGCGCTTGGCGCAACGGTGCTTGCCACCCTAACCGTGTGGGCGGTCAAACGCATGACACCAACCCCAACGGCGGCATAATCGCACATAAAAAGAGAGCGGGGTCTCCCGCTCTCTTCCCCACAACACGCATTCACAACAGCCGGGACTACGCCTCGTTGTTTTGCGCGGCTTCCGCCCCCACGACAATGCCACTCAAGCGCTCAATCGCTTTGACCAACGCATGATTGCCCTCATGCCCCAAGCCGGCGCGCTGCAACGTGCGATACAGGTTGAAAATCACCGCCGTTGTGGGCACCGGGACGCCCAATTCATCCGCTGTTTGCAACACCAACCGCAAATCCTTCTGCTGCAAATCAATCGTGAACCCCGGTCGCCAATCACGCGCAATGACCTGTGGACCCCGATTGCTCAACATCCAACTGCCGGCTGCCCCTTCGGTCACTGCTTCCAGCGTTTTTTCCAGGTCAAGCCCGCCTGCTTGCGCAAAAACCAACGCCTCACTCACAGCCAACATGTTGATGACAACTAAAATCTGATTGACCAACTTGACCATTTGCCCCGCACCATGCCCGCCAACATGGGTAATCTTCTTGCCCATGGCTTGAAAAACAGGCATGGCACGCGCGACCTGTTCCGCCTCTCCCCCCACCATGATGCTCAATGTACCGCGCTCTGCGCCTTCACTCCCGCCGCTAATGGGGGCATCCAACAAATGAATGCCGCGTTCGGCAAGCGCCGCGGCAATGCGTTGGGTCGCCTTGGGGCTAATCGTGCTCATGTCAATCACCAGCGCCCCCGGACGCGCTCCATGAATGACACCATTCTCCCCCAGAATGACAGCCTCTACGTCAGGCGTATCACTCACACAAGTGATGATAATATCGCTCTGCGCCGCCAAATCCGCCGGCGACGTTGCCGTGCGCGCCCCTGCTTCGGCAAACGGTTGCATCTTCTCCGGCGTTCGATTCCAGACGCACAGGTCAAACCCCGCTTTGAGCAAGTTGCGCGCCATACCGCGCCCCATAATGCCGAGACCAATGAAACCCACACGTTCGCTCATATGCCCTCCCGCTGGTTCTTGATTCATGCGCCTCATGCTTCTTCGGCGACGCGCTTCACCACCACATCGCCGCTTTCCATGCCAATGACCACTTGCGTCGCATACCCCAAAAACAAACCATTCTCCACCACTCCGGGACGGTTATTGATGGCGGCTTCGACACGCATGGGGTCGTCAATCCCTTGGGGGAAGTGGCAATCATAAATGTAATTGCCGTTGTCGCTCACAAACGGCTCGCCTTGCGCTGTGCGCCGCAACACCGGCTCCACCCCCAGCGAACGCAACCACGCCTCATGCAACTGCCAGCCAAACGTCAAAACTTCCACCGGCAAGGGCGCGCGCGTTCCCAATTTGGGCACAATCTTGCTCTCATCCACCACCACAACCATGCTCCGCGAAGCGCTCGCCACGATTTTTTCCCGCACGAGCGCCCCACCCAAGCCCTTCACCAGGTTGAGCGACGGGTCAACCTCGTCAGCGCCGTCAATACAGAGATCCAACGACTGCACATCATCGAACGAGAGCAAAGGAATACCCAACGCTTGCGCCCGCTGCGCCGTCGCTTCTGACGTGGGGATGCCGGCGATATCGCGCAAATCGCCTGTCTGCAACCGTTGCGCCAAGCGTTCCAACACAAACGCCACCGTTGAGCCGGTGCCCAAGCCCAAACGCATACCGCTTTGCACAAAATGGTCTACAGCGTAGTACGCCGCCGCACGCTTGGCGGCACTTTGCCAATCGCCCATACCGCCTCCTTTCGTCAAATATATGTTCGATTTATCCACACTTCACAAGAGTTATCCACAAAAAAAGGGGCTTCTTCCCCAATTTCATATGACTTTCGACCTGCCAACCCGTTTTGACATTGCAACATTTGTTCGTATCTGATTGGCACATTTGTGCTTTTGACAAGGCTTTGCCCTGAATTCCCACTCTGTGGTAGGATGCAAACCAACAATCGCTTACAAGGGAGGCGCCTTCATGCAAGCGTGGTACGACTTTTTCGAGCAATTTGCTCCCGAACTCATGCTCTTTGCACTCGTCGGGTTGATTGTGGTGCTGCTCTGGACATTCTTTCTCGCCTGGCGGCTTCAACGCCTGTACAGTTTGCGGCGCTCACGGCTACGCTTGCACGCCGACGGCACGCTTGACATTGAAACGATGGTGCAACACATCCTCGATACGCTCGACAAACAATCCGCCCACATGCACCATCTGGAAGAAAGCCTGAACGCCCTGACTCAGCGCGTGGATAGGCTCGCCGGTCATGTCGGCATTGTGCGCTTCAACCCGTTCCAGGAAACAGGCGGCAATCAGAGTTTCGCCATAGCCATACTGGACAGCGCAGGCAACGGCGTCACCATTACAAGCCTGCACAGCCGCGATGGAACGCGCGTGTATGCCAAACCGGTTGAAAAAGGCCAATCTGAATACGCGCTGAGCGACGAAGAACGCGAAGCGATTGCCCTGGCCATGCAACACCGCGCCGCCAAGCCTTCCAGCGCATGAAAGCGGTACGCATCCCGCCAACACCCATCAAAGGGCAAGGGGGGCGTTTGGGTCTACGTCAAGGTCAAGCGGCGAACGTTCACCCCTGACGAGCCGATAGTAAGCCGCTCCGGCAATCATGGCGGCGTTGTCGGTGCAAAGGGCTATGGGCGCCACATGCAACGCGACGTTGTGGCGCTCCAGCGCCTTTTGCATCTGCTCGCGCAAGGGACGATTGGCAGCCACCCCGCCGGCCATCACCACAACCTGCACGCCGTATTGCTCCACGGCTTGCAGGACTTTCCCCACCAAGACATCAATCACCGCTTGCTGAAAGCCCGCCGCAATGTGTGCAACAGGCAACTCACGCGTGACCACCGGCATAAAGGACGCTTGCTTTTTTGATGAAGCCGCAGGCTTGCGGTACTTTTCCACCTCGCGCAAGACGGCCGTTTTCAAGCCGCTGAAACTGAAATCATAGGTGCCAGGCAACCACGCACGGGGGAATTCAAAATGGCGGGGGTTGCCTTGCTCTGCGGCACGCTGAATGTGCGGACCACCCGGATACGGAAGCCCCAGCAACCGCGCTACCTTGTCGAACGCCTCGCCGGCGGCGTCGTCTTGGGTTTGCCCCAGCAGACGATAGACGCCGTGGTCTTCCATGAGCACCAATTCCGTGTGACCGCCACTGACAATCAAAATCAGCGCGGGAAATTCCGGCAAAGGGGCGTCCTGGTCGGGGCGCAGACGCAACCAGGCGCTGTAAATGTGCCCTTCCAGATGGTTGATGCCGATAAAGGGCAACCCCCGCGCAATTGCCAGCGCCTTGGCAAAATTCAAGCCCACTACAAGCGAACCGGCTAAACCCGGACCATAGGTTGCGGCGATGGCGTCAATCGCATCCCAGGTGACGCCGGCTTTTTGCATCGCTTCGCGCAACACTGGCGTGATAGAGAGAATGTGTTGCCGCGCCGCCATTTCGGGAAAAACGCCCCCATACTGGCGATGCAAATCAATCTGCGAGGCAACAACGTTTGACAAGATATCGCGACCATCGCGCACGATAGCCACGGATGTTTCATCACATGACGTTTCAATTCCAAGCACCAACATAGCAGCCCTCACTTTTGGGAAATGTATCACACATGCCAACAAGATGCCTGTTCTTGTTGTGGTGGTAGCATATCCAGACTCACGTAAAAGGGCAAGGTTTTTTTGCAAACAGGTTTGTGCACACGTTCATCCCCATAAAGAACATGTCTATTTGTTTTTTAGACGTAGTAGGGGGCGTGGATAAGTGTATAACTCACGTTTCTGTGTTTCACATCACCGTAGTAGTTGTGGTTGTACCTTCGGGATACCACAAGATGTTGTGTAAACATTCCTTTTGACAATGTGGATAACAGGGCGTTCTCTTGTGGAAGAGTGTGGGGAGATGCCAAAACCTTGATTCAATTCCTGCAAGCACCACCCCCTATATCTTGTGGTATCGGTTTGGAAGCGTGGAATATGCGGGTCTCCTGTGGGAAGTTGACCATAAAGTTATCCCCATTTACCCACACTTTTCCACATCTATCCCAAAGTTATCCACAAAAATGTGGAAAAATATCAACATCCGTTGATAAACGAACCTTGAAATGGAGATAAAAAAAGCGGGAGTCCTGTGTGACTCCCGCTTGAAGGTTGCCGTCTGATTACGCCGGCAGAGGAGACAGGGATAAATCCCCCCCCGCTTTTTTGTCGCTGTCGGTTTGCGTTGATGCTGTCGGTTTCGATGCGGGGGCTGATGGCGCGGGTGGTTCTTCGCCACGCATCAGCGCTTCAAATTCCGCGCGGCTCATCGTCTCAACTTCCATAAGGCGTTGCGCCAGGCGGTCGAGTTGGTCGCGGTGTTCAATCAAAATTTGGCGAGCGCGCTCATACGCGTGCGTGACCAGTTTACGCACTTCTTCGTCGATCATCTGCGCCACTTCTTCGCTGTAATTGCGCTGTTCGGCAATCTCACGCCCCAGGAACACCATTTCCTCTGTATCACCAAAAGTCAGCGGACCCAGTACATCGCTCATGCCGTAGCGTGTCACCATTGAGCGCGCCATGTGAGTGACTTTTTCCAGGTCGTTGCTGGCGCCGGTGGTGACATCGCCAAAAACGAGTTCTTCGGCGATGCGTCCACCCAGCGCCGCCGCCATTTCATCCAGGAATTTGGATTTGCGCATAAACATGCGGTCTTCCGCCGGCGGGTTGAGCACATAGCCGCCGGCCATGCCGCGTGCAACAATGCTGATTTTGTGCACGGGGTCGCAATTGGGCAGGTGGTAGATGACAACCGCATGCCCCGCTTCGTGATAGGCGATGACGCGCTTTTCGTGTTCGCTGATGATGCGGCTCTTGCGTTCCGGCCCCGCCAACACCCGTTCGATGGCTTCCTGGAATTCCGCCATGCTAATGGTGCGGCGGTTGCGGCGTGCCGCCAGAATAGCGGCTTCGTTCACCAGGTTTTCCAGGTCGGCGCCGGTGAAGCCTGGCGTTTGTTGGGCGATAGCGTCCAGGTCTACGTCTTTGGCAAGCGGTTTGCCGCGCACGTGCACGTCCAGAATGGCGCGGCGACCACGCAGGTCGGGGCGGTCGAGCACGACGCGGCGGTCGAACCGCCCAGGGCGCAGCAACGCCGGGTCGAGAATGTCGGGGCGGTTGGTGGCGGCAATCACGATGACGTTGGTATCGGTATCGAAGCCGTCCATTTCCACCAGAATCTGGTTGAGCGTCTGCTCGCGTTCATCATGGCTCCCGCCCAGGCCGGCGCCGCGATGCCGCCCGACGGCGTCAATCTCGTCAATGAAAATGATGCAGGGACTGTTGCGCTTCGCCTGCTCGAAGAGGTCGCGCACGCGGCTCGCGCCGACGCCTACGAACATTTCTACAAACTCACTCCCCGAAATGCTGAAGAAAGGCACACCCGCTTCGCCGGCGACGGCACGCGCCATGAGCGTTTTGCCGGTTCCCGGCGGCCCGACCATGAGCACGCCTTTGGGAATACGCGCGCCCAGCGAAACGAATTTTTCGGGTTCGCGCAGAAACTCAACGACCTCTTTCAGTTCTTCCTTGGCTTCGTCCGCACCGGCGACGTCGTCAAAGGTGACTGTGGGCTTGTCGCCGCTGAACATGCGTGCGCGGCTTTTTCCAAACGACATCGCCTGATTGTTCGAGCCTTGGGCTTGCCGCAGCATGAAGAAGAGGAAGCCGGCAAACAGGAGAAGCGGCAGGAAAGACCCCAGCACACTGAGCAAGGCGCCCCATTGTGAGGGGGGCTCATAGATGATATCCACGCGGTTCAACTGTTCAGGCGTCACGCCAAAATCGCGCAGAAGTTTTGTGATGTCGGCGTCGGGTTCGAGCGTGGCGCGATAGCGGTCACCGCGGCGTGTGATGATGGTGGCGGTGTTGTTGCTGACGCGGATTTCGCGTACTTCGCCGTCCATGACGGCTTGCGCAACCGTGTTCAGCGCGACAACCTGGGTTGGTTCGGAAGATGTCAACATGCTGTACACAAACAGACCGAATGCGCCGAACAGCAAAATATACAGAATGTACGACCGTGGATTGCGTGAAAAGTTCATAGGCTATTTACCACCTTCAATGTATGGAATCGTTTTATTCTCATTGAATCACGTAACGACTCTTGAACGAGTTTGCTGTATCTGTGTTAGGGCGTACAGATTTTACGTTTCGCTTTGCTGTTTATTTTCTTGAATTATTTCTGTCAATGTTTTTCCTGCAAAGATTTCATCACGTTCTTGCGTGTAATTCCCAAAACCTGTTGTAAATTGTTTTAAAAATCGCACGGTATCTACGATACCCAATTCTCGATACAACACACGCAACGCATGTTGGTTGATTTCAATGAGTGGTCGCTCTTTAGCCATTTTTTAACCAGGAGAGTTTGTATAACCACAAGCGCATTTTGAAATTATAGCCAACCTGTATGGAAAATTGAAAGCACCGTTGCTGTATCGTTCAGCCACCCGAGCAAATTCGATGACGTGAGTTCGCGATAGACGAGCGCGTAGAGTGGAATGAGGCCTAGCACCGCCAGCATGGCCAGAATGCCGAGCAGAACCCCCACCCAGTCCACACCTGGCGTGCCTGGTTGCGGTTCGGCGCGGCGTTGCGGCTCCGCCCGTACGGGCGCCGTGCGATAGTCCGGCGTGCTTGTTGGCGCGGCTTTGGGGGGAGGCGCTGAACGCGCAGCCGCGGCTTGGCGTGGCGGTGTGGTTGGTGTCTGAATGCGAGGGGTGACGGCGGTGGCTTCATTCCCCATGTTCTGGTAGGCGCGCAACAGTCGCGCAACTTCGTTGGCGTCGGCGGGGCGTTGCGCAGGGTCTTTGCTGAGCATGCGCAGCACCAGGCGTTCCAATCCCGGCGGCACGCGCGGGTTGAGTTCGTGCAGCGGTGGCGGGGGTTCGTTCAGATGTTTGAGTGCCACCGCCACGCGGTCTTCTCCCTGGAAGGGCGTTTGCCCCGTCAGCATTTCGTAGAGCAGAACCCCGATGGCGTACACGTCCGACGCCGGTGTGGCGGTTTCGCCCCGAATTTGCTCTGGTGAGAGATAGGCGGTGGTTCCCCACACAACACCCGGCTCGGTGAGATGTTGGGCGTCGGCCATGGCGCGGGCAATCCCGAAGTCAGCGACTTTGACGCGCCCATCGCTGGCAATGAGAATGTTGCCGGGTTTGATATCGCGGTGCACGATGCCTTTGCGGTGCGCTGCGCCGACGCCTTCGGCAACCTGGCGGGCGATTTCAAGCGCTTCGCCGATGGAGAGGCGCCCTTCTTGTTGCAATTTGCGGCGCAGGTCAATGCCGTCCACATATTCCATGACGATGTAGGGGCTGGCGCCCGTGCGCCCTACGTCGAAGACGTTGACGATGTTGGGATGCGAAAAGCCCGCCATGGCGCGTGCTTCTTGCACAAAACGCTCCACGAAAGTGCGTTCGTTGGCGTATTGCGGGCGCAGAATCTTGATGGCCACTTCACGCCCCAGGCGCAAGTCGTCGCCACGATAGACTTGCGCCATGCCACCTTCACCAATCAGTTCAACAATGCGGTAGCGATTGTCAATCGTTTGTGGCAGTTGCATAGGGTCTCACCAAATTCATAAAGTTGCATTGTGCGTATTGTTTGGTATGCGCATTGTAGCCGAGAGTGTGGCAAGATACAAGGTTTTGCAACGCCACAAAGGTCTCTCTCTGCATACCATGCAAGCGTGCCAAAAGCACCACCGCCACGGTTGCGCCGTGGCGGTGGGTTCGTTCTTTCAAGGTGTGATGCTAAACGGCAATTCGATGGTGTCTGTGCCGTTGGTGGTGGTGAGGCGCTGGAAGGTGACCGGATCGTACATGACCACGATGATGCGCGCCCCCGCTTGCGGTGTTTCGCGGAAGGTGATGGTGTGCGTGTCTTCGATGTATTCACCCGCCACCCACGAGGTGGTGGGCGTTGCGCCGTTGCCCGGTTCGTGGTCGCTTTGCCCGATGAGTCGCCCCTCGGCGTTCAATACCTGCACAGAGACGACGTAGGGCGTGGCGATGGGCGCGTCGTTGATGGCTTGCCAGACCAGGCGCACGGTGGCGGTACCGGTTGCGGCGTTGTAGGGTTCGGCGAGTGTTGCGCCAACTAGTTCGGCGACGCCGGGGAATGACTCGCCAATAGCATGCTCGAACGCGGGTGGTTCAAACAGGCGCGCGCGCCCTTCGATGGTGATTTCGCCGATGGTAAGCGGTTCCCCTTCGCCCCAGCGCACACGCACCGTCGCGGGACCTTCGCCGGCGTCGGGGGAGATGATGACAAAGCGGCGTTCCAGCACGGGATAGCCCGGTTGCCATTGCGAAACGGGATAGCGCCCGTAGCCCACGTGGTCGGTGGCAGCACCCAGCACGGTATCGCCGCGCACAATCTCCACGGTGAAGGGATTATCGGGCAAGCCGGCTTCGTCGGCGTGAAGCAGGAGCACAACTGGCAGGCGTTCGCCCGGCGCGGCGCTGGTCTTGGGCAGGAGCGCGCCATCCAGCGCGACGCCTTCGCCCAGCGTGCGCGGTTTTTCGATGGGAATGCCTTCCATGGTGTCGTAAGGGTCGGCGAGCAAGCGCGGCGGCATGATTTCGACCGTACCCAGCACCGCTATGCGCCCCGCGGGGTTGCCGGCTTCGTCAAGAACATCCAGCCCACGCAGGGCTTCTTCTTCGTACACGGTGGTGGCGATGCGGTAGGTGCCTGGCGGCGTGCCCAGCGGGACCGGCACCACGTGGTAGGTCGTGGTGGTTTCGCCCACATCCCACCGCGTGGTGTAGCGGTGCAGTTCATTCATCATCATGATATCCATGTTGTTGATGAGTTGCCCCGCTTCGTCCAGCAGGAAGACCGACACCTTGTAATCCACGTCCACGGGGGCGGGCATGTGCCATTGAAGCGCGACCGGCACACCTTCACCCGCGTAGGCGCGCGTTTCGCTAAACAGACCTTGCAGATAGAAGGTGTTGTTGAAGTTGACAGCCGTCGGTGTGAGCGGCGGCATTTCCACCGGGCGTTCCAGTTCGTACATCCAGACATCGTAGCCGTGGAACGTTTGATGGTCGGCGAGCCGCCCAGCGGTTTCCAGCAAGAAGGGCAGGAAGCGTTTGTCGTCCGTCACCGAGAGGTCCCAGTGAATGAGGAAGACGCGCTTTTTGCCGGCGCTGACGGCTTGCAAATCAGCCAGCCCCGCGGCTTCACGCCCACGCATTTTAATGCCGCGAATGGGCGCGGGACCAGTGTAATACTGCTCAAGCGTGTAATCTTCCGAGTCGAACACAATGGCATCGTCGGCGGTGGTCACACTGTCAAGATAGCGGGCGAGGCTGCGTGTGTCGGCGCGGTAGTAGGCTTCATCGTAATAGACAATCCACAAGCCGCGCGCAAATGTGGCGCTGATACTGAGCAGCAGCGCCAGCAAGAGCCCCCAACTGAGCCAGCGCCACCGCTTTGGCTGTGAGAGGTCGGCGAGGAGTGCGCCCACCGTCAGGAAGAGCGCGGGTGTGAGCATCATCACATAGCGGGGGTGAATGAGCGGCTTCCACTGCATCAGCCCGAACACGGCGAGCAACGGGATGGCAAACGCGGCAGTCCAGAGGCTGAGCATGCCCAAATCGCCGGTGCGGCGTTCGCGCCACCAGCGCACCACTACGAACACAAACGCCGCCACGAAGAAGACGCCAAACCAGCCTGAGGCGGCGACGACGAAGGGGCGCGGTGGTTCTTGGCCCGGGTTGCCCAGTGCGCCGCGCACGCCAATGTTGAAGAAATGCCACACCAGGGTGATGAAGTCCATGAAGGGCAGTGGGGTGGCGCGTTCATCGCTGTGGCGCAACGATTGGCGGATGGCGAAAGGCAGCCATGGGAAATACGAGACGGCAGCCAGCACCTGAGAGATAAACCAGGCGCGTGCATTTTGCCAGCGCAGCGCGCCGTGTTGGCGCGCCAGCAACACCAGCAATACCAGATTGATACAGACAATTCCCACCGATGAGAAATAGTGGGTGTACATCATCGCCGATTCGACGAGAATGAGCGCCCCCAACGTGCGCCACGACCAGCGCTCGCTTTCCGCCAGACGCATCAGCAGCCAGATGGCGGCCAGGTATTCGAGCGCAAAGAGCGTGTACATGCGCACTTCTTGCGAGTAGTAAACGTAAAGCGGCGAAAAGACGCTCACCAACGCCGCCCAAAACCCCACACGTTCATTGAACCCTTTTTTGCCCACCTGGTAGATGAACGGGATGAGCAACACGTTCAAAAAGGTGGAGAAGAGGCGCGTGGAAAATTCAGTATAGCCGGTAAATGTGCCCCAAATCGAAAGCAAGACGTAGTAGAGCGGCGGATGGATATCCACCGAAGTCATTTTGATGGCGGTGATGATACCATGCCGTGCCAGATAGGTGCTATACCCTTCATCCCACCACCAACTTTGAACATCAATCCGGTGAATACGAAGGGCAAACGCCAGCAGTGTAAGCCCCAGTATGCCCCATTGGGTACGCTGTCGGTTGGTCATGCGTCACAACCTCGTTTCCAGGTTCTGAATCTGTTTCAAAGCGGCAGATTATACGTTAATGGGCGGGGAGAGCAAAGCCTGATTTTTCCATACCGTCTGAACCGCTCCGCTTCCGTGCGCAACACTCCCTGCACTGCACAGACCCCGGCGGGGATTGCCGCCTTTGTCTTCTTTGAACCTTCTCACTATACTTGCGCCACCTTGCCAACCAACTGATGACGAGGGCGTTATGAACAGACGCCGTCTTCTTTGGCTTCTTCTGGGCGTTGTCTGGTTGCTCTTTGCCACACCGGTGAATGCCCAAGACCCCATCGAAGTGGACATCCAACCCTTCTTTGATGGTCACATGAAACTCGGCGCCCTTCATCCGGTGCGTATCGTGCTCCACAACCAAGGGGGCACGCGCGACGTGGTGGTCTCGGCACGCTTTGTTGGGCGTGCCGGGCTTGTCGAACGTGAGGTCAATCTCCCCACGGGGGCGCAAAAAGCCGTCACGCTCTTTATGCCGACGTCCTCGGGGTTGTTGAATAAAGCCACCTTGCGCGTCATTGTCCGCGATATGGCGTCCGATGAGGTGCTGGTACGCCAAGACGTCACGGTGACGCTCCACACCAGCGACGTGCTGTTTGTCGGGCGTGTGCGCGGCGCGGGCAGAGGGCTGGATTTTCTCACATCGCGTGAAATGCAAATCGCCGACGTTCCCCTTGCGTCCTTGCCGGAACACCCCGCCGTCTTGCATATGCTTGACGTGCTGATCATCAGCGGCGTGGATACGTCGCGGCTTTCGCCGGCGACCCAGCGCAGTTTGGTGGCGTGGGTCAACCGCGGGGGCGTCCTCGTGCTCGGTGGTGGGGCGGACGCCGCGGCTGTGTTGAGCGGATTGCCGGAGACGCTTCAACCGGTGCGGCTCAATGCCACCGAGACTGTGAACGCCGACGACCTGTCCATACTTGCCGAGACGACGGGCGAACAGCTTCGCCTTGCGGGGGATTTTGTGTTTGCGAACGCCACACCGACCACCGGCTTTGTGCAACTGGCGCTGGCGGACGGTCGCCCCCTGGTGGTGCAACGTCGTTTGGGCTATGGCGTCATCTACTGGCTGGCGCTCGACCCCAACCAGGCGCCTTTTGACGCTTGGGCGGGACGTGAAACGTTTTGGACCTACCTGCTCCCTTCGTCAATGATGACCTACATCCAGCCCGTGTTCCAACTCAACGCTTGGGCAATGCGCTCCACTTCCAATCTGCTGGCGCTGACCGTCCCCTCCTTGGGCGTCTTGGGCGTGGTCTTGTTGCTTTACATCATCTTTGTTGGCCCTATCAACTACCTCTTCTTGCGCTGGAAACAGCGTCTGGAATGGGCGTGGCTCACCATTCCCCTCTTTACGCTGGTCTTTTCCGTCGTTACGTACATGTGGGGTACGCGTCTGCGTGGGACTGATTTGTGGTTGGCTGAAATGGGGGTGGGCTTCCTGTTGCCCAATGATACCCTCGAAAGCGAGGGAGGCGCGCTCTTCTTCTCGCCCTACGATGACACCTTCACGATTGAAGCCCCCGGTGACGTCGTGTTCGCCCCCTTGCCCGACGGGACATTTGACGTTCAACCCGCGTCCACGGCGAGTGTGTACACGTTCCGCTTTGGCGACCGTGCGCAGGCAGGCCCGATTCAAACACGCCCTGGGGCGCAAACCGTCTTCTACGTTTCGCCCCCCGTCCAATCCGCCCCCGTGCACATTGAAACGCGCCTCACGCCGGACATTGTGGAAATTCAGGTCACCAATACAGGCACTGTGCCGCTGAAACACCTGGTGCTTGGGCGCGGAAAAACCATTACGCGCCGCTCCGAACTTGCGCCTCAGGAGACCTGGACGGTGCAGTGGAATGTCAACATCTTTGCGCCTTCGGCAGAGAGCACGTTTATATGGCCAGGCGGCTACTTCGTTCCCGACAGTGGAGATGATGAAAATCGCCGTATCGCCCGCGACCAATTTGTGTCCGCCTTGCTCAATCTCCCCTTTGCCAGCAATATGCCGCCGCCCACCTTTGAAGGCGAACTCGATCCGTTTCTTTCGCTGTTCCAGGCCCCACTGGGAAGCGCCATTTGGTTTGGCGCATGGCTGGATGAACCGCTTTACAATCTCAGCGTAGCCGGAAATCCCGCCAAAACCGTCGGCATGCACCTGTTGCTGGCGCGTATCACGCCCGCAGCCCCCAATGCCGCCTACATCGTGCCGGGCGATATTCCGCTTTGGCCTGAACGCCCATTTTTGGCGCTCGACCGTTGCACGTCCTGGTGGGGAATGGGCGTCGCCAATGAAGAGATGACCTTCTCCGCATGGCTTCCCACCCCCCAACCCGGCGATACCATCTTGCTGGGAAAAGCCTACCTGGGATCCTCTCAAACGCGCACGCTTGAAGTACTGAATGTGCGCACAGGTGAATGGGAGCAAGTCGCCTATGAAAGCGGCCTTGTGCGTTTACCCGTTGCTGACTATGCCGATGCCAACGGACGCGTGCGCATTCGCGTGCAACCGAACAACATGTGCGCCTATCCCGCTATCGGACTTGAACGAACAACCGGAGCAGGCTCATGAGTACCCAGCCCCTCGCTATCGAAACACGCCATCTCACCAAGCGCTATGGTTCGCTCGTGGCGGTGGATTCGCTTTCGCTCGCGATTCCACGGGGTGTTGTCTGCGGCTTCATTGGACCCAATGGCGCCGGCAAAACCACCACCCTGCGCATGCTCGCCGGCTTGCTCAAACCGACGTCGGGTGAAATTCGCATCGAGGGGGTGGACATTCTCGCCGAACCGGAGCGCATCCCCTGGCTGATTGGCTACATGCCCGACTTTTTCGGTGTCTATCATGACATGAAAGTTTGGGAATACCTCGATTTCTTTGCGCGCGCCTACCGTATCCCCGCCGCTCGGCGTCCCGGATTGATTGCTGACTTGCTCGAACTGGTGGACCTGTCGCACAAACGCGACGCATTCGTGCAGTCGCTCAGCCGCGGCATGCGCCAGCGGCTCTGTTTGGCGCATACTCTCGTGCACGACCCCCATGTGCTCTTGCTGGACGAGCCCGCCAGTGGGCTGGACCCCCGCGCCCGTGTGGAAATGCGCGAATTATTGCGCGAACTGGGGCGCATGAACAAAACCGTCTTCATTTCCAGCCACATCCTGACCGAATTGGCCGAACTCTGCGACATGGTGGTCATCATCGAAAAGGGGAAACTGGTCACGGCGGGCAATGTGCGCGAAATCAGCGCCATGACCCAGGGGTATCGGCTCTTGCAGGTGGAACTGCTCGCCCCTGACCGCGATACCCCCAAAGCCCTGGAACTGCTTCGTCAAACGCCCGGCGTCCAAGACGTTTTCACCACCGACGACCATCTGGAAATCGCATTTGCCGGCGACGCCGCGCAACAAGCCGCGTTGCTGGAACGCCTCATCCACGCGGGGATTTCCGTGCTTACATTTGGCGAAGCCACCACCGACCTGGAAGACCTCTTCTTGCAACTGACGAAAGGCGAGGTGCAATGATGAAACTCGCACGCCTCCCCCGCCCCACCACAATTGAAATCAACCCGGTGTTGCTGAAAGAAATTCGTGGGCGTATGCGCGGCGTGCGCGCCTTCATCCTGCTCACGGCGAACCTGGCGCTACTCGCCTTCTTCACCGGGCTTTTTTACCTGGCGCAACGCTCAAGCATGGGCACGCCTTTTGGGCCTACGCCGGCGGAAGTGGGCTGGAACCTTTTTGTCGCGATCGCCTTCATGCAGTTTCTCATTATTCTGTTTGGCGTTCCCTCGCTTGCCGCCAACACCATCAGTAGCGAGTATGAAAACCAAACCTACGAAATGTTGTTGACAACGCCGCTCTCGGCGCGCAGCATCGTTCTGGGAAAACTCTTCGCCATGCTGGCGTATGTGGTCATCACGCTTCTCTCTGCGTTGCCCCTGTACAGTCTTGTGTATGTGTTGGGGGGCTTCCGGTGGACGGACGTCTTCAAAGCCAACGTGGGCATGCTCTTCCTCGCCACCTTGTTTAGCATCATCACCATGTGCAACTCCGCCTGGCTGCGACGCACCGTGCGCGCTTCTGGGCTTTCCTACTTCCTGATTGGTGGCTGGACGGCGTTCCCCTATGTTTTTGCCATTTTTGATGGTATCCTGAATGAGGCCTCCCCACTGCGCCTTTGGTTTCTCTTCTCCCCCCTTTCGTTCTATGCCTCATTGCTCGCCGCTTCTGAAAACAGCATTTTGCATGGCTCGAGCGGGCAAACCAGCACGCAAACGCCCACTTGGCAATTGAGCGTTTTCCTCTTTGTGGCAGTCGTCGCCGTTTTCTTCATCTTGACGACGCGTCTGGTGCTCCCCGAAGCACGCCGAGCGCCGCGCTCACGCACCTTTGTCATGATTGCGCTGGTCGTTGTGGCTGTGACGATTGCCGCTTTGTTGGTGCATCCCCCATCTGTATGGAAAACGATTTTCGAGCGCCCCGCATTCTAGCGGGGGAACGGTTGCAGCCTGTTGGACGTTTAGACAAAAGCGGCTAGCATGATGAAAAGCGTATGGCGAAGGTGGGGGCATGGACCAGCAACCGACAATGGAAAGTGAAGAGCGCCTGTTTCGCGCATTGCAGCGGATACGGCGGTATGCTCGCCGCCGCGCGCTGGTGGAACACGGCGCACATTGGGCATGGGCGCCTCCCCTTTTGGCGTTGTGTGTGCAGGTGCTGGCGCGTGCCGTGCCGCTTGAACACGCCGACCTGCTGACGGTGAGCATGCCGCTGGCGCTGGTGCTGGTCTGGCTGGCGTGGGAATGGCTACGCCCCATGCCGCTGGCTCACGTGGCGTTGTGGGCGGATACCGAAGCCCATCTCAAAGAACGCCTCACCACAGCGCTCGACCTGCTGGCGCACGCGCCGCACGAACGCCCGCCCCTGGCGTCGCGCCAGATTGCCGACGCCGCCGACCATGCCGAACGCCTCGCCCGCGACGCCCGCCGCCTTTTGCCGCCCCGCCTTGCCACGCGCCCGCCCGCGCTGGCGGCGGTGTTGGTTGTGGGCGTTGTGGCGCTCTGGTGGTTGCCCAACCCCCAGGATGCGGTACTCGCCGAACGGCGAGCGATACGCGCCGCCGCCCAGGCCGAAGCCGAACGATTGGAGCAAGTGCGCGAAGCGCTCACCCCGCGCGACCGCTTGCCCCCACCCGACCTTGAAGCCGTCTTGCAAGAACTTGACCGCCTCGCGCTTGCATTGCGCACCAACCCAGGCGACCTTGAAAAAGCGCTTGCCGACATCGAAGCCGCCCGCGCGGCGCTCGAAGCGCAGGTGCCCCCCAACCTTGCCGCCCAAGAGGACGCCTTGCAAGCCCTCAGCCGCCAACTGGAAAGCGCCAGTCGCCCCAACGAACCACCCACTGGCGACGCTCGCGCCGCCGCCCAAGCCTTGCGCGACCTGGCGTCGCGTTTGGGGTCGCTTTCACCGTTGGAACGCGCCGACCTCGCCGCCCAATTGCGCGAACAAGCCGCGGCTGTCGCGCCTTTCGACGCCGACCTTGCCGCCGACCTGAACGCGCTTGCCAACGCCCTCACCCAAAACGACCTTGCCGCCGCGCAGGAAGCGGCGGAGCAAGCCGCCCAGCGGCTGGAAGCCGCGGACGACGCCTTGCAAGCCGCCGAAACCGCCCAACGTGCCGCCCAGGAACTTGACGCCACGCGGCGTGCTGTTGCCCGTGCCGCACAACAGGCGCAAGCCCAGGCGCAGGCTGGCGGCCAGAATGGGCAAAGCGGTCAAAATGGCCAGAACGCCGGAACCGGGCAAGGGGGACAGGGAACCGGTGGCCAGAATGGGGCGCAAGGGCAAAATGGGGCTCCCAACCCGCAAGGCGGACAAAACGGGCAACCTGGCGGTGGGGGCGGCACAACCGCCGGGCAATTGCCGGGCGGCACGCGCCAGGGGCAATTTTCAGGGAGCGACCCCAACCGCGCCGGTCCCGGAGCGTTGGAGGGGGCGTATCAACCGGGCGTTTTTGCGCCGGTTGCGCCCACCAACCCCGACATTGACCGCGTGGAAGGCACGCTCGGCGACAATGGCACAAGCACGGAACGCCTCAGCGCCCCCGGTGCGGGCGTGCAAAACCCCGCCATTGTCCCGCTGGATGCGGCGTTGCCGGTGTATGCCGAAAGTGCTGCGCGCGCACTCGAACAGGAGCAGTATCCGCCTCATTTGCGCACCTTCATTCAGGAATACTTTACTGCTTTGGGCGGTCAACCATAGCCACCAAACCAAGCCATGCAGGAGGAACCCATGTCCATGACGCCCGAAACGTTCCGCGCCACCGCCGCCGCCATCGAACAGGAGGTTGGGCGCGTGATTGTCGGCCAGCAGGCGCTCATCCGGGGGGTGCTCATCACCTTGCTGGCGGGAGGGAACGCCCTCCTGGAAGGGGTGCCCGGCTTGGGCAAAACCATGCTCATTCGCACGCTGGCTGATGTGCTGGATGTGCAGTTTAGCCGCATTCAATTCACGCCCGACCTGATGCCTGCGGACATCACGGGCACGAACATTATCGCTGAAGACGAGCAGGGGCGGCGCTTCTTCCGCTTCGAGCCGGGGCCCATTTTCGCCAATCTCGTGCTGGCGGACGAAATCAACCGCGCCACGCCCAAAACCCAATCGGCGCTGTTGGAAGCCATGCAGGAGCGTACCGTCACCGTTGCCCGCCAGATTCACACATTGCCGCAACCTTTCTTTGTGCTGGCAACCCAAAACCCGCTGGAAATGGAAGGGACATATCCGCTCCCCGAAGCCCAATTGGACCGCTTTTTCTTCAAAATTGATGTGCCCTTCCCCAGTGTGGAAGAGTTGGTGGAAATCGCGCGGCGTACCACAGGCGCGGAAACGCCTCGCGCGCAAACTGTTGCCGATGGCGCAACCGTGCTTGCCATGCAGGCGCTCGCCCGCGAAGTCCCCATCGCTGACGCCGTGTTGACCTACGTCGCGCGCCTGGTGCGTGCGACCCACCCCACCGACGCCAACGCCCCCGACACCGTGCGGCGGTATGTGCGCTATGGAGCGTCTCCGCGTGGGATGCAAGCCATCATCCTGGCGGCGAAAATCACCGCCCTGCTCGACGGGCGCTTCAATGTCGCGTTCGACGATGTGCGCGCCGTGGCGACGCCAGCCTTGCGGCACCGCATTGGCTTGAACTTCGAGGCGCTCGCCGAGGGCGTCAGCACGGATACGATTGTGGAAACCTTGCTCGACCACGTCCAGCCGCAAGCCGCCTTGTGAAATGGTGCACAACATCTTGTGGTGGTGTTTCCAGTACAACACAAGCCTTGTGGAAAAGTCTGTGGACAAGTGTGGAAAACTGCCGTTTTTGATGTGGATAACGTGGGAAAAGTGTGGAAAACTCGCCCATAGGTGTGGGAAATCATGACGCTTCAACGTGAAGACGCCCCCTTGCTCGAAAGCGCTTTTTTGCGCCGATTGGAACAACTGACGCTTGTCAGCCGACAGGTGCGGCGTGGCATGTTGCAGGGGGAGCGCCGCAGCCCCAAACGGGGGCTTTCGGTGGAATTTGCCGACTATCGCCCATATGTGCCCGGCGATGATTTGCGTCAACTGGATTGGAACGTCTATGCGCGGCTGGAACGCTTTTTCATCAAACTCTTTGTTGAAGAAGAAGACATCACCGTCCATCTTCTTTTGGATGCGAGCCGTTCCATGGCGTGGGGTGCGCCTTCCAAACTGCGCCTGGCTGTGCAGACAGCCGCCGCCATCGGCTACATCGCCCTCAACCATCTCGACCGGGTGACGCTCACGCGCTTTGGGGCAACGCGCGACACCTTGCCGCCCCGCCGTGGGCGGCAAGCCGCACTGGCGTTGTTCGACTTCTTGCAGCAGACGCGCGCCGAGGGCGCTACACACATGGGCGAACACTTGCGGGCATACGCCGCCGCAGCACGCCACCCTGGCCCGTTGTACCTCATCACCGACCTGCTCGACCCCACCTGGCAAGACGGCATGCGCGCCCTGCTGGCACGCCAATTTGAAATCAACATCCTGCACATTCTGGCGCCTGATGAGCGCACCCCTGATTTTTTTGGCGATTGGCGCTTGCGTGATGCCGAAACGGGGCAGACCGTGGAAATCACATTGGACAACGCCTTGCTGGATGCGTACCACCGCCACCTCAACGCCTGGCTTGATGAGGTGCGGCAGTGGTGTCAGGCGCGCGCCATCACGCATGTGTTGGTGCCGTCCGAAACCGCGCTCGATGCGTTGTTGTTTGGGCTTCTGCAACGGTATGGTCTGTTGCGGTAGGCGGCGTACACTTGCGGCGATACCGGTCGGTACATTGCAAAACGCCCACCCCATGCACGGGGTGGGCGTTGCCGTCTCAAACCGGGGAAGGGTTAGCACCCAAAACAGAGTTTTCCTGCCCAAAAGAGCAGGAAGCACCCATACACAACCACGTTCAGGAAAATCAACACGCTGATGATGAAGAGCCAATGTTTGGGTGTAAACAGGCTGAAATCCATGGCTGTCCCTCACGCTTTGCAGTTCGCTCCTGTGTCAACCTTACGACGGCTTTGCGGTGGCGTCAAGTTTCTGACGAAGGAAAACGCACACGCACATCCGCCGCATAGATGGCGCGCACACCTTCTTCGGTTTGTACCAGCAGCGCCCCATCTTCGGCCACATCCAGCGCCACACCATACCAGGCGTCTTCCTCTTCAAAGACGGTGATGGGCTTGCCAAGCATCGGGGCGCGCGCTCGCCAGGCGTCTAACGACCATGCGCCCGCTTGCAAGGCGTCGTAGGCTGTTTCCAGGCGCGGCAACAGCGCCGCCAGAAGGTCTTCCCGCTCCCAAATTTGCCCCGTTTCCAGGCGCAGACTGGTGGCGGGCATTCCCACACGCTCAAAATCGTGCGCTTGCATGTTGACGTTGATGCCCATGCCAATCACAGCCGCTTGTTGCCCGCGTTGTATCACCGTTTCCACCAGCACACCCGCGACTTTGCGCTCGCCTATGAGGACATCGTTCGGCCATTTGACCGTGGCGCGCGCACCGCTCACGGCTTCTATCGTTTCAGCCAGTACAGCGCCTGTCATCAATGGGAGAAGCCCCACCGCCTGACGTGGACGTACCAGCAGGCTCATCAACAACCCCGTGCCCGGCGGTGCGATCCATTGACGCCCGCGCCGCCCCCGTCCTGCGGTTTGTTCGTCGGCGACGAGCAGTGTGCCTTCTTCCGCACCGCGCACCGCCCATTCCAGCAACTCGCGATTGGTCGAGTCAATGCGGTCGTACCAGTAGAGCGGTCGCCCAAAGCGGCGTGTAGCCAGGCGTGCTTCGATATCAGTGCGTCGAATCATGGCGGTTTTTCCACAATCTGCTTTTGTTTCCACACATTTGCAGTATACTGCTGCGCGTGATGAACGCAATACCATGTTGAAGCAACCATGAAGCATCTGGAGAACTTGGTCCAGCACACTGTGCTTGTGTTGGGCGACCTGATTCTTGATGAATACCTTTCCGGGCGGGCGGTGCGCCTCTCGCGCGAGGCGCCGGTGCCTGTGCTGGAACGCACTCGCCGCACGCTTGTGGCGGGTGGCGCCGCCAACCCCGCCGTCAACCTGGCGCGTTTGGGGGCGGAGGCTTGGGTGGCGGGCGTGGTCGGCGATGACCAGCAGGGGCGCGACCTGCTGGATTTGCTGCACCGGGCGGGCGTGCACACCGAGGCGGTAGTGCGCGACCCCTCGCGTCCCACCACGACGAAAACGCGCATTGTGGCCGAGGGAAGTTTTGTGCATGGGCAGCATTTGGCGCGTATTGACCATCTGGATCGTCGCCCGCTGGATCATCCTGTCGAAACGCTGTTGGTCGAGCGGCTTCATCATGTTGCCGGGCGCGTGAACGCCATTGCGGTGAGCAACTATCGCAACGGCGTCATCACCGACGGCGTTATCGCCGCTTGCCATGCCGCGCGTGCCCAACACGGCGTTTTGCTCTGTGTGGATTCGCAAGGCGGCTTGCAGCGCTTTCGAGGGTTCGATGTGGTGAAATGCAACCGCGCCGAAGCCGAAAGCGAACTGGGGGCGCACTTGCCCGATGCGCCCGCCGAGCGGCTGGACGCCGTGCGCGCCTTGCGCCGGCAGTGTGATGCCCATTGGCTTGTGGTGACGCTGGGGGATGAAGGCATGGTGTGGGCGACACCCGACGCCGCGGGGCATGTGCCCCCTGCGCGGCGCGCCACCGTGTACGATGTGACGGGAGCGGGCGATACCGTGCTGGCTCTGCTCACGCTGGCGCGGCTGGCGGGGCTTGCCCCCGCCGACGCGTGCCACCTTGCCAACCTGGCGGCTGGGCTGGTGGTGCAAGTGTTGGGCAACTACGCGCCCACGCGCGACGAACTCGAATCTCTCTGGCAGGCGCATCCCACGCCGCCGGTATGAACGAGGCGGACCTATGGGACGTATTCTCACATTGGATGATGCACAGCGCGAACGTGAACGCTTGCGCGCTGAAGGCAAACGCCTGGTGCTCACAAACGGGTGCTTCGACCTGTTGCACGTCGGGCATTTGCGCTCTTTGCGAACCGCCGCTGCCCAAGGCGATCTGCTCTGGGTGGGGCTCAATAGCGATGCGGCTGTGCGTCTGCTCAAAGGACCACAGCGCCCGCTCGTGCCTTGGGAAGAGCGCGCCGAACTCCTCAGCGCGCTTGACGTTGTGGATGCCGTGATCGGATTCAACGACATCACCGCGGCACACCTTCTTGTGGCACTTCGCCCTGATGTGTACGTCAAAGGGGGCGATTACACCCCTGCAACCCTTCCCGAATATCGCCTGGCACGCTTGCTTGGCGCCGACGTGGTGTTGGTGCCGCCTGTGCCGGCACGTTCAACCAGTCAACTCATTGCCACCGTTGTTGAACGATACGCGCCATGAGTGCTGAAACACCGCATGCCACACCTGCTACCGAACCGCAACCGGTGATTGTCCCCTCACGGCGGGGTATTGCGCGCGCCGCAAGCATCATCAGTTTGGGGAATATCGCCAGCCGCGTGCTGGGCTTGGTGCGCGAAACCGCCTTTGCCAATGCTTTTGGCGCCAGTGGGGCGTTCAGCGCCTTTACCGCCGCCGCCCAAATCCCCATGATGATTCATGACATGCTCATCGGCGGCTTGCTCAGTTCCGCGCTTGTGCCTGTGTTCAGCGAACACGCCGAGGACCGCGAAGCGATTTGGCGCATTGTGAGCATCGTGTTGGGCACCATCGTGGTGCTGGTTTCGCTGGCGGTTTTGCTGGTTGAATTGACGGCGCCGGCGCTCACCGTCTTGCTTGTCGGCGGCTTTTCGCCCGAATTGCAAGCGCTCACCACGCAACTCATCCGCCTGGTGACGCCTGCGGTGCTTCTGCTGAGTGTCGCGGGCGTGCTCACAGGGTTGCTCTACGCGCTCAAACGCTTCACCTTCGCCGCGTTTGGGGCGGCGGTGTACAACATCGGCATGATTGTCGGGGCGGTCTGGCTAACGCGCTTTTTCGACGAACCGCACCGCATCTATGCCCTGGCGCTCGGCATGTTGCTGGGGTCGGCGGGGCAAGTGCTTCTCCTGCTGCCCGACTTGCGCGACCAGCGCATTCGCCTGGCGTTTGATTGGCGGCATCCCGTTTTGCGGCGCATTGGCAAACTCTATCTGCCCATTGCCTTGGGGCTGGTCATCAGCCAGATTGGCATTTTCATTGATCGCAACCTCGCATCGGGGACGGGTGAACAAAGCATTTCGTGGATGCGGTACGCCACCACGCTCATCCAGTTCCCGCTGGGGCTGATTGCCGCCGCCGTCTCGCTCGCCGTCTTGCCCAATCTCTCTGAACTGGCATCGCGGCGGCAGTTTGAAGCGTATCGGCAGACGCTCTTCACCGGCTTGCGGCTGGTGCTGGTGTTGATTTTGCCCGCCACATTGGGCTTGTTCGTGCTGGCGCACCCGATTGTGGCGTTATTGTTCCAGCGGGGCGAATTTACCGCCTACGATACCGCATGGACGGCGCGGGCGTTGCGCCTCTACTTGCTGGGGTTGCCCTTCGCCGCCATAGACCAGCCGCTGGTGTTTGGCTTTTACGCCCGCCAAAACACCACGTTGCCCGCCATTGTCGGGGCGATTGCGGTGGGGATTTACACGCTCGTGGCGCTCTCGTTCGTCAACACCTTCGGCATGATGGCGCTGGTCGCCGCCAATTCGATTCAGTGGATGGGGCACGCCTTCATCATGTTGTGGCTCACGCGCCGCCATGTGGGCACGTTCCACGAAAGCGGTTTGCTGACGACGACACTCAAGGCGGGGCTTGCCGCGCTCATCATGGCGGTTGGCGTTGCTGGGGCGCTGGCTGGGCTGACGCCCATGCTCCCCGCCACGCTGGTGGGGCGGGTGTTGGCGGTGGTTGTGCCGGCGCTGGTGGGCGTCGGTCTCTATGCCCTGATGGTTTGGCTGTTGCGGCTGGATGAAGCCCGTGCGGCGGCGCGCCTCGTCTGGAAAAAAGTGCGCGGGCGGTAATGCGCATGAGCGTGCAGGTTCATCGGCTGTTGCGGGCGTCCCGTTTGGCGGCGTGGGGGCTTCCGCTGGCGATTGTGGCGCTGGCGCTTCTCCTGCGCATGGCGTTCCCCACTCTGGTGGAATTCAAGTATGACGAGGCGAATGTGGTGCGGCGGGCGCTTGCCATTGCCTACGAAGGCGACCGCCCCGCAGTGGGGGCTATTTCTTCCGTGGGCACGTTTCACCCCCCTTTGCACTTGTACCTGGCGGCGCTGCCGCTCCGTCTCTGGCCTGACCCCGTTGCGCTGGTGCTCTTTCTGGGCTTTTTGGGCGGCGTGGCGGTTTGGATGTGCTACTTGCTGGGGCGCACCTACCTGGGGCGCGACGTCGGGCTGATTGCCGCTTATCTGTTTGCTGTCAACTCGTGGTCGGTTTACTACACACGCAAAATCTGGACGCAGAACAACCCGCTCGTCACCGTGCTCTTTTTCATGGCGTTGCTGGCGTTTGTTGTGCAGGGGCGGGCGTGGGCGCTCAGCGGGGCGTTTTTGGGAGCGGCGGCGCTCATCAGCCTGCATTTGGGTGGGTTGGCGTTTGTCCCTGTGCTCGTGCTGGCGTTGTTCATGGGACGCCGACGCCTTGCATGGCGACCTTTGGCGCTTGGGGTGGTGCTCTTTGGGCTTCTGCTGGCGCCCTATTTCATCCATGACGCACGCCACGGGTGGGAGAAGGTGCGCGGGTTTCTTGAATATACGGGCGGAGAAGCGCATTTCTCCACTGCCGCACTGCGCTATGCGTTCTTGCTGACCGGGAGCAAGGCGGGGTTGACCGTTGTGGGGGGAAACCGCGAGGCGTACCTGGCGGGATTGCCCAACCTCTGGTGGCTTGATCGGGTTGCTGCGGTCTGTTTGGCGCTGGCGCTGGTGTATGCGCTTGTAGAGGCGGTGCGTGGTGATGAAACGCGCCGCCGCACTTTGCTGGTGTTGCTGCTCTGGTTCTGGACGCCTGTTCTTTTGCAAAGCCGCCCCACACGCCCAATCTATCCGCATTATTTCATTCTGCTTTTCCCCGTCCAATTCCTGCTGATAGCGTTCCTGCTGGTTGATGGGGGGCGGCGATTGCCGGATTGGCGTCTCTCATTGGCGACAAAAACGGTTTCCGCCAAGCGGCTGGTGTTGGTCGCGGGGTTGCTGGTTTGGGGGGCTTGGAATATCGCAGCGCTGGGGCGCTTGTGGTTCGTGATGGAGGCGTACCCCAAAGGCGGCGGCTATGGCGCCCCGCTCAAATACACGCGCCAGGCGGCGCATACCGCCCGCGCGTTAGCCGCCGACGGCGAGGTAGTGGTGCTGACTGACGGATTGACGCCCTTCATTGATGAAGCGCCCACGCTTTTTGAAGCATTATTGTTCAACACCCCTCATCGCTTTGCCAACGGCGCCTGGGCGCTTCCTCTGCCTGAAATGCCTACCACTGTGTATCTCGTGGGGGAGATTCCCCCCGATGCTGAATCAGTTGCGCCTTTGCTGGATGGTCTGGCTGCGTGGCATTCCCCGCGTGCGCACACGGCGCTGGTGATGCCCGGTGGGTGGGCGTATGAGGTGTGGGCGTTTTCATCGGACGTGCGCACGACGGTGTGGCGGCACCTTACGCGCTTTCCGCGCCCATTGAGGCTGGCAAACGGTGTGACGTTTGAAGGCTACACGCTGCGCGGAGAAGCCCGACCTGGCAACACACTGGAAGTTTGGCTGGCGTGGCGGGTACACCAGGCGCAACCGACGGGCGTCGAGTATCACTTTTTTGTGCACCTGCTGGATGAAGGCGGCGCACGCCATGCCCAGCACGACGGCACCGGTTTTCCCGCCTACGCCTGGCGTGTGGGCGACCTCGTGCTCAGCCGATTTGTGTTGACCCTGCCCCCTGACTTGACGCCGGGGCGCTATGTTTTGTGGGCGGGCATGTACACATACCCCGATGTTGTCAATGTGGCGGTGGTGGACGAAGCCGGCAACGCCGTGGACGCCGGCGTTTGGCTGGGCGACATCTTCATCGAATGAGCATGCGTGTGGCGTGCCAACCACAAGGCGCTTCTTTGCGTAGAAAAAAAAGCGTCCGCAACTGAACACCGGGAGGCTTCTATGAACGCTCAAGCCGTCTTGGGCTATTTGGTCGGATTGGTTGATCGTCCGTTGGAAACGTTTCGGAACATTGCGCCTCATGCGCGCCGTGCGTGGGTGGTGCCTGCTCTGTTGATGGTGCTCATTTTGGGGGTGCATTCGGTGCTCACGCGCGAGGCGCAAGCGGACTTGCAACAACGTGTGACCGAGTATGTGCTCACACATTCGCGCTTCGCCAGCCAATTGAGCCCCGCTGAGCGCGAGCAACTTTTGGAACAACAACGCCAGGCGCGCGGCGGTCTGTTCGACCCTGCTTCGCCCATGGGGTTTGCGCTTCAATTGAGTCTCAGCACGCTGGGGACGCTGGTGGGTTGGCTCATCTGGGGCGGTGTGCTGTATGGGCTGGCGTTATTGCTCGGCGGCGAAGACCTCACGTTTGCGCCTTTCTTCAACGTGGCGGCGTGGTCGTGGCTTCCGTTGGGGGTGGGCTTGCTTGTGCAAGCCGCCTATGTCGCCTGGTCGGGAACGATGCCCATTTATGAAGGGCTTTCGTTCCTGGTTGCCAGTGGCGAACCGATTGCCGACCTGTTCAACCCGTTGCATACCTTCCTCACCAAACTGACCGTGTGGCAACTCTGGTCGTGGTGGTTGCTCATCAATGGCACGGCGGCTGTCAGCGGATTTTCACGCCGCAAAGCCGCGGGGATGGTGCTTCCTGTCTGGTTTTTGTTTGCCGCCTTGCAGGTCGCCCCAACGGTCATTTCATCGCGGTTGCAGGGCTTCTGACCTTTCGGGCGTGCGCACAAAACACGCGGTGCATGGCGAACATGCGCCGCGTGTTGCTTTCAAGATGGAAAGTGTGGAACAAGGAGCAGCATTGTGACGTTTCATAGGCACACCAGCCCAAGGATATGCAAGGAGGAGTGCCATGAAACGTCTATCAACTGTTGTGCTCGGCTTTGTCTTCGTCCTGTTGACGGCATGCGGCGCCCGTACGGCTTCTTTTGAAGAAGCGCGCATGGCGCCGGAAACCGCTGACATGGCAATGAGTGCTCCCGTGGGAGCAGGAGCCCCCGCTGAGATGGCGGTTGCCAGCGAAAAAGCCTTTGTGGATGGGCAAGAAGGGGGTGCCGAAAGCGCGAACCCGCTTCTCTTTGATCGAAAAATCATCAAGACCGGCTCGATGACGCTGGAAGTCGATGACGTTTTCGATACCCTCGACCAAATCACCCTGCTGGCCACACACTATGGCGGGTATATGGTGGCTTCACGCACCTGGTATGAAGGCGAGTATGCCTACGCTCAGTTGACGCTTGCTGTGCCCGTTGACCAGTTTGAGCAGGCTGTGGCGCAAGCGCGCCGTTTGGGCAAAGTGCTCGATGAAGCCATTAGCAGCGAAGATGTGACCGACCAATACGTTGACCTGGAAGCCCGCATTCAAAATCTCGAAGCCACTGCTGCTCGCATTCGTGCGTTTCTGGATGAGGCGCAGACGGTAGAAGAGGCGTTGCGTGTCAATGCCGAGTTGAGCCGTGTCGAAGCGGAGTTGGAGCGCTTGAAGGGGCAACGCCAGGCGCTGGAAAAGCGCACCGCCTTTTCGACCTTGCAAGTGACCTTGCAGCCCGCTTTGCCGACGCCTATTGTTGAAGAAAACGGCTGGTCGCCCATGCAAACTGTGCGGGAAGCCTGGCGCACGCTGACGCACCTGGGGCGTGGCGTTGTAGATGCCGCCATTTGGCTGCTCGTGGTGGGTGGTCCGATAGTGTTGTTGGTGGGCGCTGTGGGATTTGTGGGCTGGCGTGGTTTGCGTGCGCTCTGGCGATTGGTGCGGATGCGCAAGCCTGCGTCTCCGCCGCTGAGCCCGCCGGCGGTTGAATAGTCGGCAACACATTCAACAAGAAAGCGGCGCACATTGAACGTGCGCCGCTTTGTTCTGTCAGCGAAATTATTTTTCTTCTTCAAGCCGTGCTGTGTCCAGCAACGCCAGGCTAGCGACCAGGTCGCCGTCGTCGAGTTTCATGACGCGCACCCCCCGCGCTTGCCGCCCCATTTGCGAAATCTGCTTGGCTTTGGTGCGAATGAGGATGCCTTCCGCCGAGATGATGGTAATGTCGCTTTCTTCCGTCACCACACGGGCGTCCACGATCGGGCCGGTCGTCTTCATGGCGCGGGCAATCGCACGCACGCCTTTGCCGTAGCGGCTTTGCGTGGGGAATTCGCTCAGCGGGACGCGCTTTCCGTAGCCGCGCGCCGTCACAATCAGCAAATCAGCGTTGGGTTGCACAACGTCCATTGCGGCAACTTCGTCGCCTTCTTCCAGGCGAATTGCCATGACGCCAGCCGCTGAGCGTCCCATGGGGCGCACATCTTCTTCGGAGAAGCGGATGGCTTGCCCTTGCTTGGTGACGATGATGAGTTCTTCGTTGCCGTGGGTCATCTTCACCCAACGCAATTCATCGTTGTCGTCCAGTCCTATGGCAATCAAGCCGCTTGAACGCACGGATTGGAACGCCGACAAATCCACCCGCTTGATACGCCCAAAGCGTGTGAGCATGACCAAATAGTCGGCGGCGTCCCAATCGCGCACAGGAATAGCGGCTGTCACCGTTTCATCTGGCGCGAGGTTGATGAGGTTGACCAGGGGCGTGCCTTTGCCTGTGCGCCCGCTATCGGGAATTTGGTAGGCGCGCACCTGGTACACCTTCCCTTTGTTTGTGAAGAAGAGCACGTCGTCATGCGTGCGGGCGGCGAACATTTCCTTGACTTCATCCTCGCCGCGCGTGCCCATGCCTTTCACACCACGCCCGCCGCGCCGCTGAGTGCGGAATGTTTTGGCGTCAATCCGCTTGATATAACCGCGGTCGGTAATCGTGACGAGGATAGGCACGTTGGGGATGAGGTCTTCCTCATCAAACGAGCCGTCCGCGCCTGGGATAATCTCGGTGCGGCGTTCATCGCCATATTTGGCTTTGATATCTTCCAGGTCTTCACGAATCAAGCCGCGAATTTTTTCTTCGTGTTCCAGCAAATCGGTCAGGTACGCGATGCGGGCTTGCAATTCGCGGTACTCGTCTTCCAATTTCTGGCGTTCCAACGCCGCCAGACGGCGCAACTGCATATCCAGAATAGCGCGGGCTTGTTCCTCGCTGAACCCGAACGTTTCAACCAGCGCGGTCAACGCCTCATCAGCGGAAGCCGACGCCCGAATGGTCTCAATCACGGCGTCAAGCACGTCCAGCGCTTTGAGCAGCCCTTCGACAATGTGGGCGCGCGCTTTGGCTTTGTCCAGTTCAAAGATGGTGCGGCGGCGAATGACCTCGATACGGTGGTCGAGGTAATGTTTGAGCATGTGCTTCAAGGGGAGAACGCGCGGCACGCCGCCGACGAGTGCCAGCATGTTGATGCCGTAGGAGACTTGCAGTTGGGTGTACTTGAACAACTGGTTGCGCACTTTGTTGGCAAACGCGCCCCGTTTCAGTTCGATAACGATGCGAATACCGTCGCGGTCGGTTTCGTCGCGGATGTCGCTAATCTGGTCAAGCCGCCCCTGGCGCACAAGTTCCGCCATGCGCTCAATGAGCGAGGATTTGTTCACCTGGTAGGGAATTTCGGTCACGACAATCTGCTGACGGCCGCCACGCAGGTCTTCGATTTCGGCGCGAGCGCGCACCGTGATTGTGCCGCGACCAGTGGCATAGGCGGCTTTGATGCCTTCTGTGCCTAAAATGCGGGCGGCGGTGGGAAAATCAGGCCCTTTGATGAAGTCCGTCAGTTCATCAACGCTGATGTCGTCAAAGCGTTCCCAATTGTCGAGCATGTAGATGAGCGCGTCGGCGACTTCGTTCAGGTTGTGCGGAGGAATGTTGGTCGCCATGCCAACGGCGATACCACTGGCGCCGTTCAGCAACAGGTTGGGAATGCGGGCGGGCAACACGACGGGTTCTTGCAAAGAGCCGTCGAAGTTGTCCACAAAGTCAACCGTGTTTTTGTCAATGTCGGCGAGCATTTCCATGGCGATGGGCGCGAGCCGCGCTTCGGTATAACGCATAGCGGCGGGAGAATCCCCGTCAATCGAACCGAAGTTGCCTTGCCCATCCACCAGTGGGTAGCGCATGGAAAAATCTTGCGCGAGGCGCGCCATGGCGTCGTACACGGCGCTGTCGCCGTGGGGGTGGTATTTCCCCAACACTTCCCCGACGATACGGGCGCTCTTTTTGTAGGGTTGGTTGGGGCGCAAGCCCATATCGTACATGGCGTAGAGGATGCGCCGATGGACGGGTTTCAGCCCGTCGCGCACGTCGGGCAGGGCGCGGCTGACAATCACGCTCATGGCATAGTCGAGGTAAGCGCCGCGCATTTCGTGTTCGATATCAATTTGCTCAATGCGTCCTGCAAAACTTGTCTCAGTCATAGGATGCGTCCTTCCAGCGAGGGTCTTCTGTGCGTCTTTTCACAACTCTTTTAGTATAGCCAGATTGGCGAGAGAAGCGAGTATGTCCACGTTGTGGCGCGTCTCAGCGCCAGGTGAAGCGCCACGTTTCGCTGGGGTGGCTGAGCGGCTGGCGCATGACGCCCCATACGCCCTGCACAATGCGCACACGCCAATTCCAGGTTGCGCCGTGGTCGTCCTCGGTCAGCACCCATTCGGTGGCGCGCGTCCAGCCGCGCGCGGCTGGTGGTTCGCCGTCGCGCCAGAGCATGACTTCAAACCAGGCGTCCTCAGGAAGCGGTGGTGCGCGCCATATGAGACGGGGCGGCGTTTCGGTTGTCAGGATGGCGGTGTTGGCGGGCGCGAGCAGGCGCGGCGCGGGGAGCGGCGTGGGCGTTGGCGTGGGGGCGGGGAGTGTGGCTTGGAGTGGGGCGTGGGTGGGTGTTGGGGGCGCTGTGCGCTCAGGCGCGGGAATGATGAGCCGTTGCCCAACACGCAGGGCGGTCGCGTCGTCCAACCGATTGCGTGTTTGGATGCGTTCGGCGGAGACGCCAAAGCGTTGCGCGATGGCAAACAGCGTATCGCCGGCTTGGACGGTGTACTGTTGCTCGCCGGGTGCAAGTGTGGGCGTGGCGGTTGGTGTGGGGGTGGGCGTAGGCGGGTTGGGTATGGCGTTGGGGTCAAGTGGGATGATGAGTTCTTGCCCAATTTGCAGGAAATCGGTTTCCAGCGCATTCGCTTGCCGGATGGCGTCTACGGTTGTCTCATACCGGCGGGCAATCAGCAACAAGGTTTCGCCCTGTTGCACGGTGTGCAGTGTGGTGGGGGGCGGTGTAGGGGTGGCGGTTGGCGTCGGCGTGGGCGTGGCTGTGGGGGGCGGCGGCAATGTGGGGCGGGGTGTTGGCGATGGGATGCGAGCGAGCGGCGCGAGGGCGGGGGTGGGAAGCAGGCGCGTTGGCGCATTTTGCGGCGCAAGCGGTGTTGGGTGGGTCAGACGGGGTGTTGCAACCCACAGCACAAGCCAGACCCCCAGGACGAGCAGCAGACCGTCGAGCCAGCGCGCAAACGGTTCTTGGCGCAGGTGATGGATGCGACGTAGAACGTTGGTTGCCAGTTCCCGCCAGTCCATGCGCTTCACGGGATGATGAGTTCCTGCCCGACTTGCAAACTGTCCGGGTTGATGTTGGGGTTGAGTTGGATGATCTCTTCGGTGCTCACGCCGAAGCGCTGCGCGATGAGATAGAGGGTGTCGCCGGGTTGCACAACATAGGTGCGGACGATGACATCACCTTCGCGCGGGATGATGAGTTCTTGCCCGATGCGCAAGATGTCGCTGGTGAGGCGGTTCGCCAGACGCAAGTCTTCCACGGTGACGCCAAAGCGTTGTGCAATGCCCAAAAGGGTGTCGCCTTGCTGGACGACATACACAAAGGGCGTTGGTGTGGCCGCGACGGTTGGCGTCGGTGTGGGTGTGGGCGTCGCCGTCGGTGGCAGAGCGGTGGGGGTTGCGCTGGGTGTTTCGGTTGGCGTCATGGTGGGCGTCGGTGTGGTAGTCGGCGCGCTGGTTGCGTGGGGTGTGGCTGTGGCGGTTGGGACGGGCGCGCGCGTGGCGGTGCGTGTTGGGCGGGGTGTCGGTGTTGGCGTTGCTGATGGAACGGGCGTGGCTGTTGGGGCTTGTGCAATGGGTTCAGAGCGTGTGGGAGACGGCACCGGGGCAAGTGCCAACAAGGCGAACAAGACCGCAAACGACGCGACCATGGCGGCTGTATCCAGCATGATGAGCCAGGTGGGGCGGTGGACCATGCGGCGGCTGTTGACCACCAACCAGACAAACCCCAACCAGATGACAAATGCGAAGACGATGAGAGGCGCCATAGCCCACCTTTAGGGAATGATGAGTTCTTGTCCGACTTGCAGGCTGTCAGGGTTGATGTTGGGGTTGAGCCGCACAATCTCGTCAATCGTGACGCCGAAGCGTTGGGCGATGAGGTAGAGTGTATCGCCTTGCTGAACGATGTACGTTCGCACAGCCGGCGTTGGTGTTGCCGTAGGCGGAACAGGTGTGGGTGTGGCTTCGGGCGTTGCTGTCGCCGCAACCGCTGTTTCGTCGGGTTGGGTTTCAGGTGTTGGGGTGAGTGGAATGATGAGTTGCTGGTCAACCTGAAGGGCGTCGCTGTTCAAATTGTTGGCGGCGCGCAACGCTTCCACTGTAACGCCAAACCGTTCTGCAATTGCTGCGAGCGTATCGCCCTGTTGAACCACGTACACAACAGGGGTTGGGGTTGGCGGTGGCGCAGGTGTTTCCGTTGGCTGGGGCGGTGTTTGGGTAGGCGACGGTGCAGCCGTCGGTGTCAGGGTTGGCGTTGGTGTGAGAATGACGACGGCTTTGCGGGGCTCCACGACCGGCGTTGGGGTGGCCTCGACGGTTGCCCCTTGCTGGCTCAAAACGACAGAAGTCACAAGGAAAGCCGTTATAGCGACTGCAATGAGATCAACGTAGAGACTGGCTTTGTGTTTCCACCGATTGCCTTGCCGGTAGCGCTGCCAGGCGATACCCAGTAGCCCAAGCACTAACAAACCGACAAGGATGCCTAGCCATTCATTCACCATTGATGTTTCTATCCCCCCACTCGTTCAAGCAGCGAAGCGGATTATAACGGTTGGACTTCAAAGAGCAAAAGAGCGTTTTCTGTTGATGTCGGCGTTGTTTTCGCAAGGTTGTTCATTTATGCTATTATCGACGCGTCTGAAGAAACCAAGTTTAAGGCTGACGGCAGAGCATTCTATGCGACACCTTATCATCTCTGATATCCATGCCAACCTTGTGGCACTGGAAACAGTGCTTGAACAGGCAAAACAATATGGCTATGACGATGTGTGGTGCCTGGGCGATATTGTCGGGTATGGACCAAACCCGAACGAGTGCGTGGAACTCGTCCGCGAACATGCCGTGTATAGTCTGGCAGGGAATCATGATTGGGCGGCGCTCGGTCGCATAGATATCAGCGATTTCAACCCTGACGCCCGTTATGCGGTTGAATGGACGCGCGCGCAGTTGACACCCGAGTCGGTTGAATATCTCCAATCGTTGCCGCCGCGCATTGACGATGTGGCGGATGTTTTTACCCTGGCGCATGGAAGCCCACGCCACCCGGTGTGGGAGTACATTATTTATCCCGCCACGGCGGCTGAAAACTTTGAGCATTTCGACACTCCATTTTGCCTCGTTGGACATACGCACCAGCCGGTTATCTTCCGCAAAGACCCGGACGACGATTACGTCCAAGCATTGTTGCCTGCTTTGCAACAACCATTGCCGATTGCCAGCGCCGCCAAGCAAGGTGTGCGCCTCATTATCAACCCCGGTTCAGTGGGGCAGCCCCGCGATGGTGACGCGCGGTCGAGTTTTGTGATTTATGATGATGAAACCGGCGCGCTGACCTACTATCGTTTGCCCTACAACATTGGTGAAACCCAATCGCGCATGCAGGCTGCGGGGTTGCCCGAACGCTTGATTATGCGGCTTGAATTTGGATGGTAAACAGGCCCCATGCGTAGCGCACTGGCTTTACGCATTCGCTGGGAGCTTTTGCATCTTTGCATTGCCACTTTTGAAGCGACGTGGGTGTACGCCTGGGTGGAAGCTCTTCACGCTCCCGGCGATGCGCACATAGGTTTCGGAGCGCTGTGGTTCTACGCGCTCGTGCTTTTTACCTTTTCGCGTTTTGTCATCGCACAAGAAACGTGGACCAACCGCCGGCAGTGGCTTGTATTGGGAGGTACAGCTGTTGGGTTGGCGCTTCTCCTTCTGCAATTGACTTTGTTCCCCACGTATGGCTGGTTAGGGCTCCATGAGATGTATGAGTTATTGGCGTCGCCGGTGGCTCTTTTTTTGGGGAGCGTAAGTCCCTTGACCAGTGGGGGAATCGCCTTTTTGCTGGTGTGGTTTCGTCTGATTCACAATTATGAATTTCAATTTACTTCGTATCGTTTTCGTTTGGGCGTTCTGTTTTTGTTTGCTGCGCTCCTCGTTGATACGTACAGCCCGTCCGTTGGGTGGTGGGTTCCCGTGATGTATTTTGTGAGCGGGCTTGTTGCCATTGCTTTGGCGCGTGCTGAAGATGTGAGTGCGATGACCAAAGGAGAGGCCTTACCGTTTACCCCGCAGTGGTTTCTCACGTTGTTCGTCGGTGTTGTTGTGATGTTTATAGCGGCTTCTTTTATCACATGGTTGTTCTCTGACAATGGGATAGCATGGCTTCGTGAGAATGTCCCATTGTTTTTTGTTGTGGGGAATAAAGTTGTTGACCTCTTTTTGTATCTGGTGTATTACATAGCAGCCTTCACCCTTTGGCTTCTCTCACCTTTATTGCGGATATTTCAGGAGGCGCTATCGGATGCGCGCCCTTTGATGCAGCCACTACCGCTACCCCCAACGCCTATGGCGGAAGAAGCGCAACCTGTATTCGGAAATTGGGCTTGGCTGAGAACTGTGTGGAACGTTTTGCGGGTTGTCGCACCGATGGCGATAATGGCGTTTCTGTTCTGGCTGGGCTTTGAGATGACGCAACGTGAGGAACAGACCGACGCTGATGTGTATGCCGATTTTACCACTGTGGTGCAGGAGGAACAGGAAGAGGACTCACTTCTTGATAAGTTGATGGCTCGCGGGCGGCGTTTTTTCCGATGGCCACGCAGGGCGGAGTATCGTACCGAGTCCGTTCGTGATTTGTACCGCAATTTGCTCATTCTTGGCGAACGTGTGGGACATCCACGCCACCCCGATCAAACGCCGCTTGAATATTGGGAGCAACTCCGTATGATTTGGCCGTCGTTGAGTGAACCTATCTTGAAACTGACGCAGACATACATTCAAACACGGTACGGGCATGAACCTGTAGATGATGACACGTTGGAAGAGTTGCGGCGTGTGTGGGAAACAATCCGAACATTTGTGACAACGCAAAAGGCGCATTCTGACTCAAAACACAAAATTTCCTCAAAAACATTGCCAATGTGACAAAAGCACCATTGACCAAAACCTTGACTTATGGTACGTTTGGTGATAGCAATACAGTATTCACTGGGCACACATCAATGATTTGTCAACAATGTTGACTTGAGGAGGAAACTACGTCATGGTTCGATCGCGAAATGAACAGATGTTGGAAGAGTTGCGCTCCTTGCGTCGCAATTCCCCCGATATTGAAGCATCCGCTATTGTGAGCGCCGACGGCTTGACGATTGCATCGGACTTGCCAACGGGTGTGGAAGAAGACCGTGTTTCCGCGATGTCCGCGGCAATGCTTTCGTTGGGTGAGCGTATTGCCTCTGAATTGGGGCGTGGTGCTCTGGATCAGGTGTATATTCGCGGGGACAAGGGGTATGTCATTCTGACCTCGGTCGGTGAAGAAGCGGTGTTGACGGTTCTTGCACGGCAAGAGGCGAAGTTGGGCTTGGTCTTCCTCGATATGCGGCGTGCTGCTGAAAGCCTGGCGAAAATCATCTGAAACCGACGTTTCGGAAAGCAACGGCCTCTGCCAATGCAGAGGCCGTTTTGGTATGCATGCAAAAAGCCCCCATGCGCGGGGGCTTTTTCTTTGGCGAATCTTCACACTAATACGCGTTGCGGTCGGTAAAAATGCGTACCAGTGTCATCAGCATAATCTTGAAGTCGAGCGTGAGTGACCAGTTCTCGATGTACCACAAATCATACTTCGTGCGTTCGGCGATACTCGTATCACCCCGCAACCCGTTGACTTGCGCCCACCCTGTCAAGCCGGCTTTTTCGCGGTGGCGGTCCATGTACCGCGGGATGTAGCGGCGGAATTGCTCCACGTAGATTGGGCGTTCAGGGCGTGGTCCCACCAGGCTCATTTCCCCCAGCAGGACGTTGATCAGTTGCGGCAGTTCGTCAATGCTCAGGCGGCGCAAGATGCTCCCCAGGCGCGTGCGGCGCGGGTCGTTTTCAGTGGTCCAGCCAGGGCCAAACTTTTCCGCGTCTTGTCGCATGGAGCGGAATTTGAGCATCTGGAAGGGTTTGGCGTCCAGCCCCATGCGCTCTTGCGTGTAAAAGACCGGACCAGGGGAATCCAGTTTGATGAGAATGGCGATGAGGAGCATAAAGGGCGAAAGCAACACCAACGCTGTTGCACTCACCACAATGTCAATCAGGCGCTTGGCCGCCAGTTTCCAGCCGCGCAGGGCGATATCGCGCACCGTCAACAATGGCAGACCGTTCAGGTCGCTGATTTCCATATCGCCGGCAATCAGTTGGAAGAGGTCGGGGAAGACCTTGATGGTGACTTTTTCGCGCTCACACAATCCAATGATGCGCAGAATTTCCCGATGACTGGCTTCGGGCAAGGCGATGATGACTTCATCCACACCATAGCGGTCAATGAGGCGGGGAATGTCCTTGTCCGTGCCGAGTAGCGGCGCGGGGAGTGAATCCAGGACGGGATAGCCGTTGAGGGTGACAAACCCCACAGCGCGATACCCTTGCCCCGGCGCGCGGTTGATGGCTTTCAACACCATGTTCGCGGTATCGCCGGCGCCCACGACAAGGACGTTTTCGTAGGTAAAATCGCGGGCTTGCAAGGCTTTTTGCAAGCGCCCATTGAGCACACGCCCAACCATCACCAGCAGAATGCTCAGCCCCCACGCATAGACCACCATCAAGCGAGGGTAGTCAATAGCGTTTTTGTAGGCGAATGATGTAGCGGCGATAGCCAGCACCATGCCAATCGAGGTGGCTGAAATGACGCGCCCCAGTTCATCCACAAACGAGAGCACACGTTTGCGGCGATACAGGCGTGCCATCGAATACGCCAGAACGAGCGCCACCACGTGAATGGCAAGCATACCGGTGTACGCCTGGAAGGGCGGAATTGAGACCGGTGGCGGAAACTCAATGGTCAGGCGCAGGCGGTACGCCAGGTAGAAGGCGACAGCCGCCATGATCGCATCAGTCGCAATTTGCAGGAGAGGGAAGAGAAACGCGCGGCGACGCCGTCGTTGGCGTTCGGCGGCCTGTTGCGCGATTGAAGGTTCTTCGGCGGTCACAACCTGCAAAGCAGGGCGAAGCCCCTGGACATCTTCGGTGACCGCGGGCGAAACGGTAGATGGTTCGGGTTGGTTTTTGATTTGCGGATAACTTGCCTTCATACTGCCGAAGCCACTCCTTTTCGCTCTCGCGGACGAAATGCGTTGCGTACCAGTTCAATGCCACAAAAGACCCAAATGCCGGCTTCGATGAGCCAATTGAGCGGTGTGATGGTTTGATGCCAGTAATGTTTTCGATGGAAGCGGTGCATGGCATCGTAAAATGCCAGGATAGAGCGCACGCTGCGCTGTCGGCTCGCTGCACCTTTATAATGCAGAATCGTCACATTGGCATTGTACCAGATACGCCAGCCCGCTTGTTTGATGCGATACGCCCAATCCAAATCTTCACCATACATGAAAAATTGTTCGTCGAGCAAGCCGACGTCGCGCACCGCTTCGCGGCGCACCATCATGAACGCCCCGACAACCGAATCCACCTCAATCGTTTCATCGGGCGAGATATACGTCAGGTTATACCGACCGAACCGCTTGCTCTTCGGAAAGAGAAAACTGAGCCCCGTCATGCGCCAGAAACTCACTTCGGGCGTTGGGAACGAACGGCGACATGCACGGTCCAGCGAGCCGTCGGGGCGCAAAATTTTGGGACCAGCCGCGCCGGCTTCGGGGTGCGCATCCATGAAGGCGACCATATCCGCCAGCGCGTTTGGTGGGAGCACCGTATCCGGATTGAGAAGCAAGACATAGCGCGGCGCATCGGGCGCGGGAGGGGTGCCGGGTTCATCATGGAAGCCAAAGCGCCGCAACCCAATGTTGTTGGCATAAGAGTAGCCGCCGTTACGCGGCGTGACAATCACTTCCACTTCGGGAAAGGCTTCCCGTACGGCTTCCGCGCTCCCATCGGTCGAGCAATTGTCAACAACGCAAATATGGTACGAAACGCCTTCGTTTGCCAAAACGGAACGAAGGCAATCAAGCAGCAATTTTTTGGTATTGTAGTTGACGATGATAATGCCCACATCAATCATAAATCTTCCTCGTCTTTCAAGCGGTGTGTATTCTAACACTCGCCCCCCTGAGCGGCAAACTATTCGACGAGTTGCCCAAATTGGCTACGATTGCGCAAAAAGTGAAGGAGTCAGCGCTATGTGCACGTATGAAGAATTGAGCCACACAGCCGACCTTGCCATCCGTGTGCAGGCGGAGACGCGCGAAGGCGTGTATGAATGCGCGGCATTGGGAATGTTTGATTTGATTGCGGGCGGCGAGCGCCACCGTGTGCCTTGCCTGCGTGAAGAACGGCGCACGCTCTCTTCAATTGACCCAGAGAGTTTGCTGGTGGATTGGTTGACCGAATTACTTGTGCAACATGAAACGAGCGGCGAATATCTGGCGCGTGTTGAGATTGAATCGCTGAGCGATACGACGCTGACGGCGCGGCTATGTTGGGGAACCGTTGATTTTGAGCCGTTTGAAGATATCAAAGCCGTCACGTATCACGATTTGCGTATCGCCCAACGCGAAGATGGCACGTGGGAAGCCACGATCGTGTTTGACGTGTAATGTTCTCTTTTTGAGACTTTTTTGCAATGATTGTTGCATTTTTCACAAATAGGCGTACACTGCGATTGCAACCAACGGCGTTTGCCCCTGACGATGGTGTCTATCAACGGCCACACAGGAGGCGAGCAGATGGCTATGAACGACGCCGTATCCACAAAACCCCCTCTTTCCCGCGAGACGTTGCGCAAAATTGCGGATGTGTGTCTGCTGGCGGGGCAATTGTTGTTGCAATATGGCGCTGATGCGCAGCGCGTCGAAGAGACGGTCCACCGCTTGGGGACGGCTTTGGGCGCGGAATGGATGGATATTCTGGTTTCACCCAATGGGCTGTTGGTGAGCACCATCAGCCATGGGGAATTTCGCACGAAAATGCGGCGCGTGGTGCGGCATGGCGTCAACATGCATGTTTTGACGCAGGTCAATGAAATAAGCCGCCGTGCTGAAAGCGGCGAGTACGATTTGTATGAAGTGCGGGCGGCGCTGGAAGCGTTGGCGGCGCACCCTCCGCATGCCCCGCGCTGGCTTGTCATCGGGTTGGTGGCGTTGGCGTGTGCTGCGTTCAACCGTTTGATGGGTGGTGATTGGGGCGCGTTTGGGGTCACGTTTGTGGCGGCTGCGGCTGCCATGTGGGTGCGTCTCACCATGGCGCAACGGGCATTCAACCCGTTGTTGGTGACGTTGGCGACGGCTTTTACCGCCGGCGTGGTGGTGCTGCTGCTGGTGCGCCTGCCGTTGACGGCGAAGCCGCAAACGGCGCTCACGGCGTCGGTCTTGTTGCTTGTGCCGGGGGTGCCGCTCATCAATGCCGCCGAGGATTTGATTACGGGGCATTTGGTGATTGGTTGGGCGCGTGGTGTGCAAGGCGGGTTAATTTCGATGGCGATTGCACTGGGCTTGTGGTTGGCAATGAGTCTTTTGGGGGTGCCGCGATGAACGCAAACACATGGATGGAATGGGGTTGGCTTTTGTTGCGTGATGCTTGGTGGTCGGCAATTGCGGCGTTGGGGTTTGCCGTTTTGTTTAGCGTGCCGCCGCGCTTGTTGTGGGGGTGTATGCTCGGCGGTGCGGTCGGGCACATGGTGCGCACATTCTGCATGCAAATGGGGCTTAGTATTGAAGCCGGGACGCTGTTGGGGGCAATGGCGATTGGTTTGTTGGGGGAATGGCTGGCGCGGCGCACGCACACGCCGGCGCTGGTGTTTACCGTTTCGGCGGCGATTCCGATGGTGCCGGGGGCGTTTGCTTTTGGCACCATGCTCAATTTGATTGACTTCTCGAATACGCCGGATGCGGGTGCGGGGCAGGTTTTGCTTTGGCAAGCGGCATATGACGCCATCAAAACAGCGCTGGTGTTAGCGGCGATTGCGTTTGGCATTACGTGGCCGGCGCTGGTGCTACGGCGACCGCGCCCGGTGGTATGAGCAGCACCTGGCGCGCGTGTCGTGGCGATGGATTTACCCGAGATGTGCCAGTTCGCCGCTTTCCAGCATAAGCAAAAAGAGAGGCAGAATGTCTGGGTCGAAATGTTTCCCAGCCTGCTCGCGAAGATAGGCGATGACTTTTTCCTGTGGCCACGCGCGGCGGTATGGGCGGTCGTGGGAGAGGGCGTCCCACACGTCTACGATGGCAAACAAGCGCGCTGCGAGGGGAATTTGGTGCTCTGCCAGCCCGCGGGGATACCCGCTGCCGTCCCATTTTTCGTGGTGGCAGTAGGGGATATCAATGGCGGGGCGCAGGTATTCGATGGGCGAAAGGAGTTCATAGGCATAGACCGGATGCAAGCGCATCACTTCCCACTCTTCGGGGGTGAGTGGTCCCGGCTTGTTGAGGATGGCGTCTGGAATGCCGATTTTACCAATATCGTGCAGCAAAGCCCCACGCCGAATGTGAAGTAAATCCTTATCGGGGACGCCAACGCGGCGAGCAAGCGCGAGTGTTGCGGCGGTTACACGGCGACTGTGCCCTTCGGTTTCATGGTCGCGCAGTTCAAGCGCGCGCGCCCATCCTTCGATGGTTTCGTCGTAGGCAATGCGCAATTGCAAATGTGCGCGGCGGCTGGCATCTACCAATGAGAGAACGTCAATCGCGACGGCGGCCTGGTTGGTGATGAGGTGCAGCATTTCGAGCCATTCTTTGTCAATAGAAACAGGATGGCGATGGTACACTTCTAGAACGCCTTTCAGCACCCCACGCGCCAGAAGCGGCGCACCGTGATAGAGAACGAACCCCTCTTTTTCCATCAGGTCTCGATGGACGGATGTTGCCCGTTCGTCATAGAGGGGCGCATTTGACCAGACAACCTTGCGTGTACGGGCGACCGTTCCCGCTAAGCCTTGGCCTACGCGCACATATGCTTGTTCGATGTCACGGAACAAGAAGCCGTAGTTGGCGAGATGCGAAAGCGTCATGCTTTCTTCATCCAGTACCAGCAACGCAGCGGCGTCTGCTTCGAGCAAAGTGGTGGTGTGCGAGAGCAGAATATCGGCGGTGAGATGCAATTCAAGGCTGCCAGTCATCGCCACGGCGATATCACGCAGGGCGGTCATGCGGTGAAGTTGGCGTCGGGTTTCTTCGTAGAGTTGGACACGCCGGCACGCACTGGCTGTAAAATCGGCGAGGAGCGTGAGCAACGCAAGGTCTTGCTCATCGGGCATTTTGTTTGTGCCGATAATAACAAGCCCAAAGGTGTCATGATGGCTGCGCAAGGGAACATAGGCCAGTGCATCCATGGTCTGCAAATCTTCATAAAATGGAAACTTTTGGTGTGTCAGTACATCTTGAATCTCATTGAGAGAGAGCGCAGCGGCGCTTTTTTGTTGCAAGGCGGTTTGGGCAAAGTCAGGGTCAATTTGAACAGAGTGCCCTTGCAGGGCTTCCCATGCGCCGGTTGTGCAGGCAATCAAAAATGTGTCTGGTGAGCGTTGTTCCAGAAGGGCGACCGCAGCTGCGTTGAGTTGGTCTTTGATCACCTCAGCCGCAAGGGTGTACACCTCTTCGAGTCGGGTGATGTCTCGCAAGGCGTCGGCAAGGGTGGCTATGGCTTGCCAGCGTTTTTCCTGGCGTATGCGGTCGCTGATATTGCGCACCAATACTTGAATGGCTGGGCGTCCTTGCCACATGAGCGGCGACGAGACGATTTCGGTGTGGAGCACGCTGCCATCAACCCGCACAATGCGGTGTTGTTGGGGGGGCACCGGTTCGCCGGTGGTGAGCATGTGGCGGATACGCGCAATGGAGATGGGGTGTTCATCAGGGTGAATAAAATCAAGTGGATTGCGCCCCACTAAGTCGCGGGGGGAGGCGGCACCGACAAATTCGGCCGCGCGCTGATTGGCGAACACAATTTGCCCGTCGGCGTGAATGATGATGGCGTCTGGTGATTGTTCAACCAGGGTACGATACCGTTCTTCGCTTTCGCGCAGTGTTTGTTCAGCGCGTTTGCGGTCTATGGCATAGCGTATGACACGTTCAAGATTGGTATGGTTGAGTTCATCTTTCAGCAGATATTCTTCTGCGCCGAGTTGTAAAACCATCGAGGTGATATGGCGCGAGTGGACTGCTGTCAGCACAATGATGGGAACAGTTGGCGCGGCGGCAATAAATTTCTTGACCGTGTGTACACCGGTGGAGTCAGGTAAGTTGAGGTCCAAAAAAACAATGTCGAATGCTTGTTGCAAGACGATCTCACATGCTTCAGAGAGGGTTTCGACAGAAACGATATCCCACGTAAAGGCGGAAACGGTATGCAACGCCGCCATGATGGTGCGCGCGTCGTTTGGGTTGTCTTCAACCAGCAAGGCGCGCAAATGTGTGGGGTTGACGTGGCGCGAGGTATCTCGCATGACGTGCCGCTCCTTATGCGTCATTGGTGTTTGATGGGGAGGCGGTTGGCAACGTAAAGTAAAAAGTTGTGCCTCTATCGGGTTCTGTGTGCGCCCAGATACGTCCCGCGTGGCGCTCAACAATATGGCGGCAACTCACAAAACGCAAACGCGTGCCTGGCGTCAGGTCTGTTTCCTGGGTGAGTAACGACGTGAATAAACGCGCCATATTTTCGGGGGCAATGCTTGTTCCGCTGCTGTAGATGGCAATTTTCCACATTTCGTCGTCGCGTTCGGCTGAAAGGCGCAGCAACGGCGTTGACGTGTTGGTATGTTGGATGCTGTATTCAAGGAGCGCCTGGAAAAGCAGAGAAAGCTGGGCGGGGTGCCCCTGAACGCGCGGCAATTCGTCCAGAATGACGGTGGTTTGATAGGTTTGAATGAGCGGCGCAAGTGCCTTCAAGATCGCCTGGACGAGTTCGTTCAGGTCCACTTCGGTGAAAGCGGTATCTTGGGCAACGATGATTGCCGAGCGCACCATCTCATCTACGAGCGTGTGGAGTGTGCGTGTGGTCTCCAAGGCGTCTTCTATCGCCTGGGTGTGCGATGTTCCCAGTTCGCTATCCGTCAGCACGTGATTGAGGTTGTTGGCAATACGATGCAGTGGTTTGGTAAATTCGCTCGCCATTGCGAGGAGATGGCTTTCAAACCATTGATCGCTGGAAGCGTTTTGCAGAGCGCGTTCGAGTTCTTGCTGCAAGAGCACGTAGTCGTGAATGTCATGCGCATTGATGACGATACCGCGCACGATGGGGTTGTGCAGCAGATTGGTAGCGATGCATGCAAGGGTGCGCACGGTGCCGTTTTTGCGTCGGTATCGCGCAATTGCCGAAACAGCGCGGTCGGGGTTTTGCAAGGCCTCTTGCAGGCGTTCACGTGCGTATGGGCGGTCTTCGGGTACCAGCAAGTATTCGAGCGGTTGCCCCAAGACCTCGTCCGGAGCGTATCCCGAAAAGCGTAAACCGGCGTCGCTCATGAACCGTACGCGTAAGTGCTCGTCAAGCACCAGAATTGAATCACGCGAATGTTGGACGAGCGCCCGGAAATAGGCTTCGCTCTGTGCTAGCGCGTCGCGGGCTTCTTTCTGGGCTTGAATATCGGTGGCTAACACAATCCAGCGTTCGGCATGGGGTTGGGGCGCCGGCAATTCGCCGACGGAGATGTACGCCCAGCGTTCCGTCCCATCGGCGCGGCGTATGCGGAATTCGGCGGTGGAAGATTGATGTTGCCAGAGTTGATACGCGCGGGGAATATCTTCCTCAAAGCAGAGTTGTTTCCAGGAAAGCCCTTCAAGCTGCTCGCGAGGCATGCCAACCAGCGCGGCAAAAGCGGCGTTGGCATACCGAATACGTCCCTCTTGGTCAATGGTGCAAATCCCCTCTGATGCCGACTCCACCAGAAAGCGGTAGCGTTGCTCGGCGATGCGCAGGTGTTCGCGGGCTTCAATCGGCTCGGTGATGTCGGTGAGCGCACAGAGCAGTTCCACAAGCGTTCCTTCGGCGTCGAAAACAGGCGAGATGTCCAGGCGCGCCCAGCGTGGTGTGCCATCGGCACGACGCCAGGCAATTGGTGTCAGCGTGATGGGATGTGTGGCATTGGCGATGGATGTTCGCCATTGTTCGGCGGCGTCATCGTCGCGCCAAAATTCGTGTATGGAGCGCCCAACAAGGGCAATGGCTGAGGAGACGCCGGCAATTGTGGCGGCGGCGGCGTTCGCCGAGAGAATACGCCCTTCGGTATCGAGCCGCAGGACCCCCAGCGGCATGTTCCAAATCATGTCTTGGTAGGCTTCAACTTTGTGAAGATGGTCTGCCATGCGTTGATATGTGCGCTGAATGGCGTCGGCGAGCAGGGTCATTTCACGCACGGCGGGCGTATCGAATGCCGCCGGTTGACGGCTTTCGAGTGTTTGCACGTATTTGACGAGCGCATGCATTGGGACAATGACCAAACGGTACAACGTGAACAAGAGTACCAAGGCTATGCAGAAGAGAAGGGTGTCGAGGACGAGAAGAAAGCCTCGCGGCAGCGTGGGAAAGAAGAGTGTTGCCCCAACGAGCACCAAAAAAACCAAAAGAGTGATACCTATGGCAATGAACAACAGCTGTTGCAATGTCGGAAGGCCCGAAGCCTGCTGACGTCCCGCGCGCATGGTCTTGATCCTTGAACCAATACTCTTTTTCCCATTTGCCGCTTATGTGCCGGAAGAGCATATCTGAGAAGTACGTTGGATGTGCAATGATAACACAGGATGGAGTGATTTTCCAACAAACCCATGTTTTCCACATGTGGCGGAAAGAAGAGGGCGTTTGATGGGTGAGGTGTTCAACGGAACTGTGGCATTGGAAGGTGTATGCTCGGGTGAGATGAGGCGGCGTCAACGCCATAGGCGGCGCAGAAGCGCGCGCACATGCCAGAAGAGAAAGCGCCAGCCGCTCGGAGGCTGGACAGCCAGCAGGCGCAGGGGCGCGTCGCCGGTATTGGTGACGCCTTGAATGTGACCACGCGGTACGATAATGCGGTCGCCGGGGAGGATGTCGGCTTCTTCGTGCTCGATGGTGAAGCGTCCTTGCCCTTCCAGCACAAAAAAGACTTCTGCTCCGTGGGCGTGCAGCATGATGCGCCCCCCCGGTGCAATTTCAACGAAGAGCATTTTGACGCCGTTGGTGGCGCCTTCGACACCTAAATCTTTGAAGCGCGTTGCGATATGGTGCGCTGATGTTCCCCAAGGGATACGTGTATCAAAAACGTTGATAATTTCCATAAGAGATTTTTGCCTCAAACGTGCTCTTTTTCTTCGGGTTCCAGATGCGCCATGTCGTTGAGACACATGAGCATGCCGGGCGTCATGCCGGCGGTACTGGGGCGTGTTTTGAAGACCACGCGCGAGATGCCCGTGTTGCCTAGATGCAAACGCCAGGCGTGTTCAAGTGGAAGGTGGAGAACGTGCGCCAGGTACGTGCGCAGCACGCCGCCATGCGAGACCACAAGGATACGCTCGCCCGGGTGGCGGGCGGCGTACTCGTTTATTGCCGCCACAATGCGCGTTTGCATTTGCACGTAGGATTCTCCACCACCCCGCGGATGGTGAGGGTCATTGGTGCGTTGTATGTAGGCGCATTCTTCGGGAAACGCTCGGCGGACTTCCTCAAAGGTTTTCCCCGTCCATGCGCCTAAATCCCCTTCGCGCAGGCGGCTGTCCGGGTGGGGTTCAAGCCCTAACGCCTGCCCGATTATCGCAGCGGTCTGTGCGGCACGTTGCAAGTCGCTGGTGTACAGCGCGGCAAATGGCGCATGGCGCGCAAGACGCGCCAACCGTGCCGCCAGTTGTGCCGCCTGGTCGCGCCCGCGTGCGGAAAGGGGCGTATCGGTTTGCCCTTGCAAGCGACCACTGGCGTTTGCTTCTGTTTCCCCGTGGCGAATCAGCCATATGTCGGTTGGTGTGTGCGGGCTGTGCATGGTTTAGTCAACTCCTTGTGCGTGGGCGATGTCTTCAACCAATTCCTCCGGCTCGGCACGGGTGACGATGTAAATGCCGCCCAGGATAAAAGCGCCGCCGATAATTTTCGGGATGGTAACCGCTTCGCCCAGAATGAAGTAAGCCAGCAGGGTGCTCCCGATGGGTTCGCCCAAGAGGCTGACGGCTATCACACCGGCGCTGAACCATTCAAGCGCCCAGTTGTAGGCGCTGTGCCCAATCAATTGTGGCACAAGCGCCATAGCCAGAAACCACCCATACGTAGCCGGCTGATAACCGGTGATGGGATAGCCCAGTATGAGCACCAGCGCCCACAAAAGCACAGCGGCCATACCATAGCAGAGCGTTACGTAGACGAGAAGCGAGAGATGTTGGCGCAAACGTCGCCCCATCAGGATGTAGAGCGCGGCGCTGATGCTCCCCAAGATGGCGAGGATATCGCCCCACAGCGCTTTGCCGCCAACCGCAAAGTCGCCCATGCCGACGATGACGCCCCCAATGACGCTCACAACGATGCCGAAAATGGCGCGCCGCGAAAGGCGGTCGTGGCTGATAAAAGGCGTGAGTAGCGCCACCCAGAGTGGGTTGGTGTTGACAAGCACGACGCTGCTGGCAACCGTCGTGTAGTCGAGCGAAGAGACCCACGTGATGAAGTGGATGGCCAGAAACACGCCCGCCAGCAATGCCAGGCGAATGTCTTGCCATGCCAGGCGGCGGAGTTCGTCGCGTGCGCGCCACCAGGCGATGGGCAACAAGATGAGAACCGCAAGCCCGACACGGTAGGCGGCAATCACCAGGGCGGGGGCTTCATCTGCCAGGCGAATGAAAATGGCGCCGGTTGAGACGGCGACAACGCCTACCAGCAATGCCAGAATGGGCGGAAAGGGAGGATGGCGCTGCGGAGAGAGCGTTTGCATGTGTCAGCCTCGCCGGGTTAGTTGACAATGTGAGCCATGCAAGCAAGCGAAACAGGCGTGCACAGAGTGACACGCCTGTTGTTGAAACCAGACCGCCGATGAAGTCCTACATACCCAAGCGCGCCCGCAAGCGTGCCAGAAGCCCACGTGCCCCTTTCTCTTGCTGATGAGATTGATTGTTTTCTTCAAGTGGGCGGGCATAACTGCGGTTTTTGTTGGGGTCTTCTTCGGGATTACGCGGCACATTGTAGCGTGGGCGCTGAATGAGCCGCCGATGTTCGCGGTAAAATTCCTCGTTGTTTTCGTAGCATACCAGGCACAGGAATTCACCACGTTGAACGCGAATCATATGGTCGTAGCAGGCATAGCGCCCGCATTCACTGCATTCAGCATTGGCTGGATTGGGCTGTTCAACTTGTTTCTCTTCACAAATGAAACACGTTTCCATATGCGCCCCTCCTTCCTCTTTGAGATGGGCGCATGCTAGCACAAGCCTGCGGCAATGAAAAACCGCACGAAACAAAAAAAGCACTCTCCACATGGGAGAGTGCTTGGCGTTTTGCTGGCTTCATCAGGGGGTTGGGATGATCAGTTTCTGCCCCGGATAGACGGTGTAGGGTGGTTGCAGGTTGTTGGCGGCGATGATAGCGTCCGGTGAGACGCCGTAGGTGCGAGCGATGGCGTAGAGCCATTCGCCTTCTTGCACAACGTGGATGCGCTGCTCGCTGGTGGTATCGCCGGTTTGTGTTTCATCGCTGGTCGCTTCAGGGATGATCAGTTCTTGCCCCGGATAGACGGTGTAGGGTGGTTGCAGGTTGTTGGCGGCGATGATAGCGTCCGGCGAGACGCCGTAGGTACGAGCGATGGCGTAGAGCCATTCGCCTTCTTGCACAATATGCACACGTGGCCCGGTGGCCGCTTCTTCTTCCGGCTGGGTCGTTTCCGCGGGCTGTTCTTCCGCAGCGGCGGCTTCAGGTGTCGGCGTCGGTTCAGTGACGGCGACTTCGGTCGCTTCCGGTTCAGGTGTGGGCTCTGCCGCTTCTTCGGCTTCTGGGGTCGGGCTTGCTTCGCCCACTTCAATCACGGTTTCTTCGGTGGATTGGGTGGGTTCTTCAACGGAGGCGGCCACTTCGCCTTCTTGCGTTGGTGGCGTTTCTGCGGTTGCGCCCTCTGTTGTCTCTTCGGTTGCGCCTTCTTCCTGCGTTGTTTCAGCAGGAACGAGATCACCGACAACCTCTTCGCGCTGGCGTTCACATGCCGTGAGGGTGAACAGGCTCAGCAGTGCGATAAGCAGAAATATCCGAAATGACTTCATGCAATCTCCTCCTGGCGTCAACAGCCATTCCTCATTCTGTCAGACAAGTGCAATGATAGCACAAGGCAAAAGGCGGCGTCAAGCAAATTGTAACAAAGATGTACTAAAAATGTGCAATTTTTTGTATAAAACAAGGCTGAAACGGCTCACAGCATTGCGGCATGAGCGCGGCCGACTAGGCGCTCCGCAAGGCTTCCAGCACAAATTGGATGAGGGGCAAGAGAGTTTGTGGCGCGAGGGCAATCAGCGATGAGAGCGCCACAACGCCCAACATGAGAATGGCAACAGGAAGCGGTTCGGGGTCTGTGATGGCAGCGCCATCATGGTCAAGGCGCACCGCCACATGGAGCGCGCGCACATACCCCAGCACGCCCAACAAGGTGGCGGCAAGGGTGCCCCAAAACCAGATGGAAGCGTCCGGGAAAATGGCGCGCAACGTCATCCAGTGCCCCGCAAAGCCGGCGGAGAGCGGTAATCCAAAGAACGAAAGCCCCCCACCCAGGAGCGCCAGGTACGTCAGCGGCAGGCGTTGCGCCGTACCTGGCAGGGCGTCAAATTCGAGGGAGGTAAGGCGGTAGCGAATGGTGGCAATTGCCATTCCGCTCAGCAAGAGCGCCAGCAGGCGTGCCCCAAGCAGGAAGAGCACGATGCGCAAGCCGCTTGCGCCCCCCAGGCTCAGCGCCAACAAAATGTAGCCCTGGTCGGCGAGAATGCTGTACGCCCACAGACGCCCCAGATGCGTTTCACTGAACGCAAACAGCCCGCCGCTGATGGCAAGGATAAATCCCGCCCCCCGCAATAACGTGCTCATGCCTCCGAAGGTCAGCACCCATGGGTTTTGGGCGAGCAGTTCTACCAATGTCATGAGGAAGACCGTGCCAAACAACCCGACCACCCATGCTGTGACGAGCGGGGGACCGTCTTCCGTGGCTTGCGGCACCCAGGCGTGAAAGGGGAAAATTGCCAGAATCAGCGCGGTGCCCAGCGCCAAAAGTGTGCCCGCAGCCGGTGCAAGCGACAAGTCCGCCGCGTCGGTGCTGATGCGCCCGACCAGAAGCCCCCCCGCAAGAAGAACCGGCGTCGCCAGCATAATCACGATGAGCATGCGGGTCGCCGCACGAGTGCGTTCCATGGTGCCGCTTTGAATGAGCAAAATCGCCAGCAACCAGGCGCTTTTGAAAACCAGCATGCGCAACACGAAATCCTGAAACAGGAAGACGCCCGTGAACAGCGCCTGCACAACCAGCCAGAAGGGGTAGATGCTCCAGCCTTGGGAGATGCGCAGTGTGTAGAGTGTCGCGCCAATCACCCAAACGTTGGCGCTGATGAGAAACACGCGCCCTGTGCGCCCCAGCGCCAACGTGCGCCCCAGCACGTCAAACGTAGCCGGCGGATAGTTCCACAACAAGAAGGTGTGGACGGCGAGTGTGACAATCACAATGCCAGCCGCCAGCACTTCTTGACGGCGGAGGAGGTACGCGAGCGGTGCGGCAAAAAGCGGCAACCCCAGCACCAACAACGTCGCAATCATTCGGCTTCCTCCTCTGCGAACATGCGCTGCCGCCGAAAAGCCGCTAACGCCCGTGCAAGCGCCTCAGGACTACGGGGGTCGGGGAAGGCTTCCACAAAACGCAGATTGCGGGCGATTGTGAGATATGCCCCGACGAGCGCCGTGAGCAGGTTGGTCACACCTAGTAGACCGATGAGGACTAACCCCGGTTCGATAGCCAGAAAGACCAACTCAAAGCCTTGCTCGAATATCAGTACCGCCACCGTGGTTTTGAAGGGGTCGCGTGTGAGGATGATGGCGAGCAAACTCATGGCAATCATCCAGAGCGCCGCCGTCATAAGCGCTTCGTCCACGGGCGGCAGTCGCAGGCGCTGTTCCATTGCCAGCAAGCCAATCACCCACACAACCAGCGCCAGCAGGCGAAACGACATGCTCATGGGCAACACTTCATGCTCAATGTCGCTCCATCCACCGGGCGCCGTGGCGATTTCAATGGCTTCTTGAATATGCCGCCCCGTCCAGTAGAGCAGGAGCACCACGAAGAACCCCCCCACCAACAGGACAATCGTCAGTGGAGCGGGCAGGACGGAACTCAGCAGCAGGCTTGCGGCTGCATACGCCGTGCCAAGCATGAAAAGGAGAAGACGCCAATCCACCGCCACAGCCACCACCGATGCGGCGATGGCGGCGATGAGCACAAGTTGCGTTGATGAAAGCCAGCCAACCCAATCGAGCATGAGCGCGAACCTATGAGAGCAGAATCAGGATAATCACCAGGAAAAGCAATAACCAGCCATAGTTTTCGCCTTCCAGAACGCGGAGCAAGCCGCGTGTTGCACGCATGAGCAAAAGCCCCAGCGCGCCAACCCCTTGCCAGAGCCAGCGGGCGCTGAGCGTGGCGGCAAGCGCGTTGAGCCAAGCGCTCAAACCGAGCACGCTCGTTTCCAGGCGTATGAAGAAGAACGCCGCGAGCCATGCAAGCCCCAAGGTTGCGATGTGCATGCCCCAAGGGAAGGCACTCGTCGCGCTTGCGGGTGGCGCGAGGCCAAGCACGCCACCCACAACCGGCCATGCCGCCAGCCCCAACACCATCAACCCCAGCCAGGTGCGGTCGGGGGTGTGGGCTGAAGGAGCCTCTTCTTCCTCGGTTTCGTTTGCCGAAGCGGCGTCTGCGGCTTCTTCGGCATGAGCATACATGCGGCGCAGCAGAGCGAGCATGCCGGCAAAAAGCATGCTCATGCCAACCACAACCGCCCCTGCCAGCCAATCATGCCCCTGCGTGGTGAGCGTTGCCAGCAAACGCCCAACTTCCCCCAGTGCGCCGCCGGGAAGCCCACTCAGCGCCAGAATCGCCATGCCCAGCGCCAAGGTTGACGGCTGCCGCCAGGGGCGTGAACCACCATGAAAGGCAATCACAGCCGCCGCCAGCGTGCCATTCCAGAGAATAGCGTGGGCGAGCGTGGGAATGTTGAAGAATACTGCCAGCGCCAGCAGATGCCCCAACCAGACCGTGAGCGTAGCGGTGCGCAGAGCGGGACGCCGCGCCCGCCAAAAGAGCAGCCCCGAAGCAACCAGCCCAATCCCCAGCAGAAAGTAAACGAGCCATGCGTAGGAGAGCGTTTCGAGTGATGCCCCAAAAACCAACCACCAGAATCCCCCCGCGCCCAGCGTCAGCAGGGGAAGGAGCGCGCGGGTGTGGGGCGGAACGTGCATTTGGGGCCATGCGAACAGGTGAAGCGGGTAGAGGCTCATGCGTACCGCCATCGCCGCCAACAGAATGTGAAGCGTGAGCGCATCCGTCGTGACGGCGAAAAACGCCAGGGTGGTTGAAGATGTCCATGTGCGCAATGTGGCAATCAGCAACAGGAACAAGCCAACGCCTTGCAGAATGCCCGCCATAAGCGTCCAATTGGAGCGTCCGGGAAAACCAAGCGCCATGAGCGCCAAAAGGTCGAGCAAGGTCCAGGCAAACAGGAGTGTGAGGAGATTGCCCGAAAGCCCGAAAAGCAACAGGGTGACGGCGATGGCTGGGACAACCGTGATATGCTCGGAAAAAGGCGTTTCGTGCGTCTCATCCAGCCCGGCGGTCAGAATGCCAACCACGGCGAGAAACGCCAGCACACCCAGCCGTACCCCGTCCGCGGTTTTTTCCAGGCTCAGCACATGCGCGGGACCAGCAAAATTTTGCCACGCTGAAATAATCTGCATGAAGGAAGGCACGGCGGCAAACGCCAGGGTAGCCAGCAACCCCAACACAGCCAGCCACAGCACCAACATCTGGCGCAGTGGCCAGTCAAGGCGAGGTATGCGTGGTATGGCAACCGCGCCGAACAAAAGCAGCGCGCTGAGTACAACTGGATTCGTCAATGCCATAAAAAGGCCCGCTCCTTTCTCTGAGCGGGCGGATTGTAGCACAGCGACTTGCCCTGACAAGTGCCCTTTGCCGCTTTACGAGACAAAGGGGCGCTGAATACCGCTCAGCGCAGCACCTTCGGCTGGTCGCCACATGGTGATTTCTTCGATTTTGCGCGCTAATTCCACATCTTTCATCGTGATACCGCCGGCGGAGTGCGTTGTCAGGTGGACGACTACACGGTTGTACGAGACGTGAATATCGGCGTGATGCCATGCCGCCTCGCAAATGTAGCCAATCGCATTCGTGAGCAAGAGCGAGGTGGGCCACCCCTCTGTGGCGAATGTACGTTCCAGCGCATTCTCCACCACTTTCCACGCTGTCAAACCGGCTTCATCCAGCAACGCACGCACCTGGTCATGGTCAAGCAGAACATCGCTCATCTGGCACCTCCTGTCTGTTGATTTGCGCTTGCCAACGGCTCTCCTATTGTAGGCGCAACATGCACAAGCGAACAACCAATCAGGAGGAAGCCATGCCGATTGTTGTGGTGGGAAGTCGGAATCCGGTGAAGGTGGCGGCTGTTCAGGCGGCGTTTGCCAAACTGGGCGATGCGTGGGAGGTGCGCGCCGTGGATGCGCCGAGCGGTGTCTCTCCTCAGCCAATCGGGCATGCGGAAACGCGCCGGGGGGCGCGCAATCGGGCGCAAGCGGCACTGGCGGCGTATCCCAACGCCGAGTTTGGTGTCGGGCTGGAAGGTGGTGTGTTTGAGTACGATGGTGAGTGGTATACCGGCGCGTGGTGCGCGATTGTCGATCGGGATGGGCGTGTTGGCTGGGCGGGCGGCGGCTTGATTTTGTTGCCGCCGGCTGTTGTTGAAGGATTGCGCGCCGGGCACGAACTTGGCACGCTGATGGACCGCCTGAGCGATGAACACAACACCAAGCAGAAAATGGGCGCGATTGGCTTGCTGACAAATGGGCTGGTGGGGCGGCAGGAAACCTACGAGCACCTGGTATTACGGGCGTTGGCGCGCTGGCGGCGGCCGGAGTGGTTCGAGAGTGAAGAAGAAGCGGGCTGACAAAGAGACCGCTTTGACGTCTGCCACGCCTGTATAGCCATTTTGGGCTATTTGACACACGTCGCTTCATCTATATAGTGAAACTGTGCACAAACAGGTGAAGCGCTGTTGCAGAACTGCCACTCCTGTTGTGCCCGTTTCGTGTGGTCTCTCATGCAGTTTTCTCTGTTCCGCCTACTCTGCGAGCCGTTTTCTCTACTGCTGTGCCTCTTTTTGGAAGAGACCACCGCACCCTATTTGATGGTTGAATGAAAGAGCAACGGCGCATCACCTGGCGGCGGCAACGCGTTGCGTGAGCCGCCTTAGCCTGTTTGTGCCTGAAGGTTTGGGAGAGAGAAATGGTGTTATTTGTGTGAAAGGAGGTTGCAATGAAGCAGGTTTTGTCGAATGAAATGACGCAGTACAAACCGTTGACGCTCGCCACTATCAAGAAGCATCCCGTGTGGCATACGCTTACCCCCGAAATGCGCGAAGCGATTGAAGTTGTGGCGCATGTGCTCCCCTTCCGCACGAACCCGTATGTTGTTGAGCAGTTGATTGATTGGAGCGACATTCCCAACGACCCCATTTTCCAGTTGACCTTCCCCCAGCGCGGCATGCTTGACCCACAGGACTACGCACGTGTGCGTGACGCCTTGCGCGATGGGGTTTCTCGCCAAGCGCTGCAAACGTTGGTCAACGAAATTCGGTTCCGCATGAACCCGCACCCCGCAGGGCAAATGACGCACAACGTGCCGGAAATGGATGGGCAGCGGCTGTGGGGCATTCAACATAAATATCGCGAAACCGTCCTCTTCTTCCCGGCGCAGGGGCAAACCTGCCATGCGTTTTGCACCTATTGCTTCCGCTGGGCGCAATTTGTGGGGATCGAAGAACTCAAATTCCAATCGCGGCAGGTGGAACTGCTTGTTGAATACCTCAAACGCCACCCCGACGTGACGGACGTACTCTTCACGGGGGGCGACCCCATGGTAATGAAAGCGAGCCTCTTGCGCCGCTACATTGAACCCTTGCTCAGCCCTGAACTGGAACATGTGCGCACCATTCGCATTGGCACTAAATCGCTGGCGTACTGGCCGTATCGCTATGTGAGCGATGCCGACGCTGACGACATTTTGCGGCTTTTTGAAGAGATTATCGCCAGCGGTCGCCATGTGGCGTTCATGGCGCACTTCTCGCATCCGCGCGAACTTTCGACCCCCATTGTGCAGGAAGCCATTGCCCGTATTCGCAACACCGGGGCGGAAATTCGCACGCAAGCGCCGCTCATTCGCCACGTCAACGACGACCCCGATGTCTGGGCGACCATGTGGCGCGAATCCGTGCGCCTGGGCATGATCCCATACTACATGTTTGTGGAACGTGATACTGGCCCGAAGGGATACTTTGAAGTGCCGCTGGCGCGCGCACAGCGCATTTTTGCCGACGCCTACCGCCAGGTTTCCGGCGTGGCGCGTACCGTGCGTGGCCCTTCGATGTCGGCGTGGCCGGGGAAAGTGCGCGTTGTCGGGACAGCGCGTGTGGCGGGCGAGCGCGTGTTCGTGCTGGAATTCTTGCAAGGGCGCAAGCCTGAATGGGTGGGACGCCCCTTCTTTGCCAAGTTTGATCCGCACGCGACCTGGCTTGACCAGTTGAAGCCCGCTTTTGGTGAGAAGTTCTTCTACGAATACGACCTTGAAGAAGACGCCATGAGCGCAACGCCGCACTCCGTTGCAGTGGACGATATTGTGCTCAACTAGCGCGGTGGCGTGCCATAGCAAAACCGCCCGACCACATGGTCGGGCGGTTTTTTGAGGGTGCGTCAACTTACTTCAAGCCGCTTTCGGGCAGGTTCTGCACCGCCGAGGCGGGAATGCCCCACTTTTCAGCAATTTCGGCCAGTTTGCCGCTTTCGATGAGCTGCTTCAGCGCGGCGTCGAACGCCGGTTTGAGTTCGGCTGTCTCTTCCGGGTTGATGGCGATGCCGTAGTATTCTTCAGTGAACGGTTCACCCACCAGCTTCAACTGCCCGGCAAACTGCTTGTTGACGATATCCGCCGAGGTCGGCGCATCGGCTACCACAGCCTCAATGTCGCCGTTGGCGAGCGCCAGCATCGCCAGGTCAATCGTTTCGTAGCGGCGGATATTTTCTTCTTCCACGTACTTCGAGGCTTCGATGTCGCCCGTGGTCCCCAACTGCACGCCCACCACATGCCCTTTCAGGTCTTCGGGCTTGGTGATGTCGTTGTTGTCCACACGCACGGTGATAATCTGACCGGCGTTGAGATATGGGCGGCTGAAGTCAATCAGCTTGTCGCGTTCTTCCGTAATCGTCACCGCCGAGACCACGGCATCAAACTCACCGGCGGCAAGCGCGGCAAAAATACCGTCCCATTGCGCCGAGACAAACTTCGGCTTGCAGTTGGCAATCTCACAGACGGCGTTCATCATGTCCACGTCGAAGCCCACAATTTGGTTGTTTTCATCCACGAACTCGAACGGCGGGTAGGCGGTATCCGAACCGATGAGAATCTCGCGACCACCCAAATCGGTACCGCCTCCGGTTTGGGCGGCTTCTTCATTGCCGCCGCCGCATGCGGCCAGCGCCAACACCAGCACGACCAAGAGCGCAAACAGACGTTTCATACCTTCTCCTCCTTGCTTGAACAAAAGTTTCCTCCGCCGTAGCCAATGTGTGCATGTGAAAACACGAAGGGCTTGGCGTGGGTAGGGGCATTATAGAAAACCGGAGGAGGGTTTGGCAAATACGTTCCGAGAATGGCGCTTTTGCTTCTCCCCCTCACCCCGCCTATACTCGGCACCGTCAGCCTGTCTGAACGAATCAAGGAGGCTTGTATGGACGCCTACGAAATCCTCGAATTGCAGGGGAAATACCTCTGGCCGAACCATCTGCTTTACTACACCGACCCGCTCCCGCTTGACCATGGCGAGGGAATGTACGTCTGGGATGTTGAAGGCAACCAATATCTGGACTTTTTCGCTGGTATTTTGACAACCAGCGTGGGGCACAAACACCCCAAAGTGCTCGACGCTGCGCGCGAGCAGATGGAAAAACTCATCCACTCGTCCACGCTCTACCCCAACGAAAAACATGTGCGCCTGGCGGAAAAAATCGCCGACATCACACCCGGAAACTTGCAAAAATCCTACTTCACGAATAGCGGCACCGAAGCCAACGAAAACGCCATCTTGCTGGCGCGCGTGGTCACCGGTCATCAAGAAGTGATTGCCTTGCGCCACGCCTACCATGGGCGTTCGGCGCTTGCCATGAGCCTGACGGGGCAAGCGGCATGGCGCATTGGCGGCACACACGCCCACGGGGTGAAACATGCCATGGCGCCCTACTGCTACCGTTGCCCGCTCAAAATGACGTACCCCGAATGCGGCGTGGCGTGCGCTGAGGATGTGGAAGATGTCATCAAGACGCAAACCTCGGGCAAAATTGCCGCCGTCATTGCCGAGCCCATTCTCGGTGTGGGGGGCTTCATCACACCGCCGCCCGAATACTTCGGCATTGTGGCGGAAATTGCCTACACCTATGGCGGATTGTTCATCGCCGACGAGGTGCAAACCGGCTTTGGGCGCACGGGGACATACTGGTTCGGCATTGAGCATTGGGGCGTAGTGCCGGATGTGATGACGATGGCGAAAGGGATTGCCAACGGTTTCCCGCTGGCAAATACCATCACCACCGCTGAAATCGCGGATGAGATGAAAGGCAAAGGGCTTACCATCAGCACCTTTGGCGGCAACCCCGTCTCCTGTGCGGCCTCACTCGCAACGATTGAAGTCTTGGAAGAGGAAGCCAACCCCGCGCATGTCGCGGAAGTGGGCGACTACTTGCACGCAGGTTTGAAACGCTTGCAGGAAAAATACCCCATGATTGGCGATGTGCGCGGCAAGGGGCTCATGCAGGGCGTTGAACTGGTCAACGACCGCGAAACCAAAGAACCCGCCGCCGACGCTACCAACTACGTGTTGGAAGTGGCGCGTTCCAGCGGTTTGCTCATCGGCAAAGGCGGCATGTACGGGAACGTCCTGCGCATTGCGCCGCCGCTTACCGCTACCAAAGAGCATGTGGATGAAGCGCTCGAAAAACTCGACCGCACGTTTGCCATCGTCCATGAGATGACATGGTAGCCGTCTTCGATACAAGCAAGGTTGCACAAAGGCAACGCACTTGCTGGTGCGTTGCCTTTTCGTTTGGGGCGGCAGCGGGCTCATGACAACTGTCCAAGGTGTGCTATCATACGCGGCGCAACGCCATGCAAGGAGGCAAACATCGCCGTGAAGAGACGAACCAACGAATGGATTTTGCTCCTGCTTTTCATTTTGCTGGGGGCGGCTTTACGCTTGCACCGCCTGGGTGCCGAAAGCCTTTGGTACGATGAAACCGTCAGCGTTCTGCTGGCGACAAAACCCATTGGCGCCATGTTGGTGCACACCGCGCGGGATATCCATCCGCCGCTCTACTACCTCTTGCTCAACGTGTGGGTGCGCTTTGCCGGCACGAGCGAGTTTGCCGTCGCCTGGCCCTCTTGGGCGGCGGGTGTCCTCTTGTTGCCCGCCACGTACATGCTGGGTGTGCGTGTCTTGCGTCGGCGGGATATGCCGCTGATAGCGGTTGCCTTGCTGAGTATCGCCCCGTACCACATCTGGTATTCGCAAGAGGTGCGCATGTACACGCTGGGGGCGCTGTGGGCGCTCCTCGCCGGCTATGCCGCCTGGGGCATGCTCATGCGCCAGCAAGCCGGCGAACCGGTTGCGCGCGGGCGGCAATGGCGTTTCTTCGTGCTCTTTTCGGCGCTGGGGCTTTACACACTCTACTACTTTGCCTTTTGGTTGGCGGCGATTGGCATCGCTTTGCTGGTGATACTCTGGAAACAGCGTTTGGCGTTGCGCCCCTGGCTGGAAGCCGCCGCCGCAACGCTTCTGCTTTGGTTGCCCTGGCTTCCTATTGCTGTGCGGCAAGCCATTGAACCGCCGGTGCCGCCCTGGCGGGGTGCCGTACCTTTTACTACCATGCTTCTGGAAACAGTAACCGCGCTTGCGTTTGGGCAATCTGTGCAGTTGGAAGAGGTGATGGCGTGGCTTGCCATTGTGGTCCTGCTCTATCTGATTGGGCTTGCCGCCATTGCACGCCGTTCCTGGATGCGTGCACTGTTCCTTGCCGCGTGGACGTGGGGGCCTTTTCTGCTTATTGCGCTTATCTCGCTGACCGTGCTCCCCTTGTATCACGTGCGCTACATGTTCATCTATTCGCCGCCTTTCTATCTCGTGCTTGCCGCCGGTATGGTGACGCCGGTGTGGCACATCGCGCGTCGTCTGAGCCATCGTCGGCGCGTCGCGCAAGGCGTTGCTGTTCTCTTTCTCGGCGGTGCTTTTGTGGTGTGGGGGGCGCTGGCAGGCGTTTCGCTCAACAACTTCTGGTACAATCCAGCGTATGCCGCGGATGACTACCGCAGTGCGATGCGTCATCTTCAGGAACTCTGGACGCCTGGCGATGTGCTCCTGGTCAATGCCGGTTATGTGTACCCCGTTGTGAACTACTACTTCAAAGGGCCAATTGCCTGGCAAGGACGTTTGACGGCGTATCGCGAGCCGCTGACCGATGCGAACGGTTTGATTGTGTTGCAAACGGGCAGTCTGGAAGGGGCGCCCTCGTTGGGATGGGGCAACTCTGAAAGTGATTTTTATCTCACCTCGCCAGAAGAGACTATTACTCACCTGGAACATCTTGCGCAGCACCATGCACGCTTGTGGATGCTCCGCGCCTACGATACGGTAACCGATCCACAGGGTGTGATTCGCGCCTGGCTGGAAGAACACGCCACGCTTTTTTATGACGAAGTGCTTACTGGCGAAACCAACGCCCGCCTGCAAGGCTGGCTTCTCGATGCCGCCTGGAACCGCACGCCGCGCGTGCAACAAAACGCCGTCTTCACCGAACCCGATACGAACCGCCCCATCATCGAACTGGCGGGCTACGACCCCCCGCCGGATATCGCCCGCGGTGGTGACCATCTCGCCATGACGCTCTACGTGCGCCGCCTTGATGATTTTGCAGGCACGTTGCGCCTCTCCATGGGCATTTTCGACGCCACAGGGCGGCAATGGCCTGACAGTGTGCGCGATTTTGCGCCCTTGGGCCCCCAATTGCTGCTCAATGACTTGCCGGTCGGCAAACTGGTTCCGGTGCCTGTGCGGATGTCTGTCCCCGTGGGGCTTCCGCCTGATGGATACGAAGTGCGCCTCAAATTCTATCGTGCCGAAGATGGGCGCTCGCTCGGCGTGCAAAGTTTCATCGCCGTCAACAACGAACAAATCCGCATGGCGGGGATTGTGGTTTTGCCGACGCCCGCCAACGCCCCCTTGCCGACGATGACCCGCATGCTCAACGTCGAAGTGGGGCCGTTGGAACTGCTCGGCGTGACCATGCCCAGCCGCTCGTTCCAACCGGGCGAAATTTTCGAGGTGGAATTGCTGTGGCGTGTGCACGCCCCCTTGCCCGCGTCGCTGACGCCTTCGCTTGCCGACGGGCGCTTTTTTGACGATGACGGCGGCTTGGCGCGCCGTTTGCCGCTCGACCGGTGGCCCGCCGATGCGCTCATTCGCGACATTCACCACGTCATGGTGCGCCCCGACGCGCCCCCTGGCGACGCCCCGTTGGCGTTGCGTGTCATGCAGGGGAGCGTGCCCATCGAGTTGGGCGGCTTGCTCCGTGGGCGTAACGCCGTCAATTTGGGCACTATCACCATCGTGGACCGCCCACGCCTGTTTGAAGAACCGCCCGTTGACGTGCGCATGGATGCCGACTTTGACGGCGAAATCACGCTTGTGGGCTACACGATTGAAAACGCCGACTTGCAGCCGGGCGGTTCGCTCACGCTCACACTCGTCTGGAAAGCCGAACGCCGCCCCTCACAGCGCTACAAGGTCTTCACCCACCTGGTAGGACCGCAAGGCAATATTCGCGGTCAGCGCGACCTGGAACCGGGCGACGGCACATTGCCCACCATCGGCTGGGCGCCCGGCGAATACGTGGTGATGACCTATGACGTCCCCATCGCCGCCGACGCCCCCGCGGGTGCGTATGACTTGCGTGTGGGGCTCTACAATCCCGAAACGTTTGCTCGTGTGCCCATCAACCACCCGCAAGCCAACCCGCAAGAGCATTACCTCTCGCTCACCACGCTGGAAATTCGCTGAACAAACGCCCCACCACACGGTGGGGCGTTTGCCTTGCCCGCGCCCTCGCCTACACTTTGCCTGCCCGACCAAACACCAGGAAACAGGCGTGCCCGATGGATGAAGACCGCCGCCCCCTTCCCAAAATGGACGTGAACGCCTTGCGCGCTCGCCTCAACACCTTGCGCGGACGGCATGCGCCGCCCGCCCCTGCCGCGCCCTCTCCATCGGAGACGCCGCCCGCTCCCGTGGAAGAGGTGCTCGGTCTTCAGCCGCACACCACCGAAGCGGGCGTTTGCCTGGTGCGCGAAACGCGCTTGCCTCTGAGCACACGCTACGGCGTAGCGCCGCTCGCCGAGTTGCAGCGCCCCCACGGTGAGCGCATCGCCCGCCTGTTGCGCGCCCCCGCCTGGCGCACGTTCGATTTTCGACAGGCGCTCTTCCTGGACACCGAAACCAACGGGCTGGCCGGCGGTACGGGCACCTTTGCCTTCCTGGTGGGCGTGGGCTTTCTCGACGATGACGCGTTCGTCGTGCGGCAATTCTTCCTGCGTCATCCGGGTGAAGAACCCGCCATGCTGGCGGCGCTTCAACCGCTGTTGGAACGGTTTGACACCTTCGTCACCTTCAACGGCAAATCGTTCGACATCCCCCTGCTCGAAACCCGCTTTGTCCTGGCGCGCCGCCCGCTCGACCTGCGGACGCGCCCCCATCTCGACCTCTTGCATCCCGCCCGCCGCATTTGGCGCTGGCGGCTCACCCACTGCGATTTGGGCACGCTCGAACGCCAGGTGCTGGGTGTGCGCCGCGCCGCCGAGGATGTGCCCGGCTGGCTGGTGCCCCGCTACTACAACGACTACCTGCGCACCGGCAACGCCGCCCCGCTGCGTGGCGTCTTCTACCACAACCGCCATGACATTGTGGCGTTGGCGGCGTTGAGCGTCCACATGGCGACCATCGTTGCCGACGCCAGCCCCGCATTGGGCTTGGCGGGCGCCGACCTGTTTGGCGTGGCGCGCCTGCTGGAAGAAGGCGGACATTGGGACGAAGCCGAAGCCGTCTATCGGCGGGCGTTGCAAAGCCAGTTGCCGCACGCGCTGCGTCGAGAGGCGCTCAAACGGCTTTCGTTGCTCTTCAAGCGGCGACAACGCTGGGAAGAAGCCGCCGCGCTCTGGCGTGCCATGCTGGCGCAGGGCGACCTGTTCCCCTATGAGGAACTGGCTAAATATCTCGAACACCACGCCCGCAATCTTCCCGCGGCCTTGGCGGTTGTGCAACGCGCTTTCCACGACGCCCGCGAAGGCTGTTTGCGGCTCAACAGAGCGGAACGCGAAGCATTGTTGCACCGGCTGGCGCGCTTGCAGCGCAAAATGGAGCAGGCCAACACGGATGAATAGGCGGCGATATGCCGCAACTCACATCCAGCCTGGCGATGTGTGGGCTTGCCAACCTGTGAACGATTGACGCTCCCCCTCACCGCAAGTACAATCGTCCCGACCTGAGAGTGGAACACGAGCACGGAGTATCATGACGCCCGAAGAACGCGCCGCCGCTTTACAGGCACTCGAAGCCGAAGTGCGCACCTGCACGCGTTGCCGTCTCTGCGAGACGCGCACGCATGCCGTGCCGGGCGAAGGACCTGTAACGGCGACGATTATGCTCATCGGGGAAGGACCTGGCGCGAATGAAGACCGTCAGGGGCGGCCGTTTGTCGGCGCCGCGGGGCAACTGCTGAATGAACTCCTCTTGCGTATTGGGCTGTTGCGTGAGGATGTTTACATAACCAACGTCGTCAAATGTCGTCCCCCCAACAACCGCGACCCACATCCCGACGAAATCAACGCCTGCAAGCCCTATCTCGTCCAGCAGTTGCGCCTCATCGACCCCGAAGTCATCATCACGCTGGGGCGTTTCGCCATGGAACGCTGGATACCGAACGCCCGCATCACACAGGTGCATGGGCAGGGGTTCATGTACAAGCATCGGCTCATCGTGCCCATGTTTCACCCCGCCGCCGCCCTGCATAAACCCCACTGGCGTCCCATGCTCGAAGAAGACTTTGACCGCTTGCCCACCTTGATTGACCGGGCGCGCATGGTACGCAGTGGGCAGATGAGCGCCGAAGCAGCAGGCATCACCATTCTCACACCAGCCGCCCCATCCGAAGAACCCACCCAGCTGGACCTCTTCGGTGGCGGTGCATCATCAGGAGGAAGTGATTGAGCAACGCAGTTCGCATTGTTCCCTTAGGTGGCGTAGGCGAAGTTGGCCGCAACATGATGGCAATCGAATACGAGGAGCAAATGCTCCTGGTGGATTGCGGCCTCATGTTTCCGCAAAACGATATGTTCGGCATTGATGTCGTCTTGCCGGACATGCGCTACGTCTGGGCGAACCAGGAACGCCTGCGCGGGATTGTCATCACCCACGGACACGAAGACCACATGGGCGCGTTGCCCTACCTGCTGCGCGGGCTTGATATCCCCGTCCCTATCTTTGCCACGCCGCTTACCGCCGGCCTGATTGCCATGCGCGCCCGTGAGCACCGCGTCAGCAGTCGCGTCCAGCTCGACGTCATCGAAAGCGGCATGCGTCGCCAGGTGGGCCCCTTTGACATCGAATTTATTCACGTGGCGCACTCCATCCCCGACACGGTGGCGCTGGCTATTCGCACCCCCGCCGGCTTACTGCTCCATACCGGCGAATACAAACTTGACATGACGCCCTACAGCGGCGCACCAACCGACCTGCAACGCTTCGCCCAATTGGGGCACGAGGGCGTCTTGTTGCTCATGGCTGACAGCACCAACGCCGACAAACCGGGGCGCACCCCCAGCGAGCGGCTGGTGAGCGAAACATTGGATCGCATTTTTGCGCAAGCATCGGGGCGCATTCTGGTGAGCACATTTGCCAGCAACCTCATGCGCGCCGCCCAGGTGATTGAAACCGCGCGGCGCTATGGGCGTCGTGTGGGCGTGGCGGGGCGTAGCATGGAAAACAACATTCGCCTGGCGATCGAAATGGGCTATTTGCCCATCGAAGCCGACGAACTGCTCCCCGCCGATGAATTTGAAAGTGCCCCCGACCATGAAGTCTGCATCCTCTGCACGGGCACCCAGGGCGAACCCATGTCCGCCCTGGTGCGCATGGCGCGGGGCGAATACCCCCACCTGACCATCCGTCCCGGCGATACCGTTGTGCTCAGCGCCCACACCATCCCCGGCAACGAAGAACTCGTCAACCGCACCATCAACCACCTGTTCCGCTTGGGCGCGCGTGTTCTGCATCCCCCGCTCTGGTCGGTGCATGTCAGCGGACACGCCGCCCGCGATGAAATGCGCATCATGCTCGATACCGTGCGCCCGCGCTTCTTCATGCCCATTCAGGGCGAATACCGCCACCTTGCCCTGCACGCCGACCTCGCCCGTGAGATGGGCATCCACGACGACCGCATCATCCTGGTGGAAAGCGGCACACCTGTGCATGTGTGGGCGGAAGGGTGGGCAACCGCTCCCGCCGTCGGTGGCGATTTGCTCTTTGCCGACGGTCGCCGCGTGGACGAAGTGCATGTCACCCTCTTGCGCGACCGCTTGCGCCTGGCACGGGGTGGGTTTGTCGTGGTGGTGGTGTCGGTTGATGAAACGCGCAACGCCGTTGTTGGCGAACCGTCCATCGTCTCGCATGGGTTGTTGCGCCGTGAAGAACATGAACGCCTGCGCGAACTCTTGCAAAACGCCCTGCGCGACCTCACATTTGATGAAGCCGATGACGATATCGAAACCGTCATTCGGCAGGTCGTGCGCCAGCACATTCGCCAGCTGACGGCGCGCAAACCATTGGTTTATCCGGTGATTGTGCCTGCGTGAAAAAAAGACCGGTGCGGGTATGGGGCTTTTCTCCTATTCGCAAAAAATGGAGATTGTTTTATACTTTTCGGCAAAGGTCTTTTTGACCCCAAAGGGATGAATGCGCGAACGTAAAGAGAAAGGGGCAGGGCGTATGAGCGAAGACAAACAACCCTACATCCTTGTGATTGAAGACCACCGACCCAACGCCACGCTGGTGTGCGATTTGCTCTCGTTCCACGGCTTTCGGGTTGAATGGGCGCCCGACGGCGTCAAAGGGTTGGAGATGGTCGAAAAAGAACCCCCCGATTTGATTTTGATGGACTTGCAATTGCCGCGTATGGATGGTTTTGAGCTGACCCGCCGCATCAAAGCCAACCCCAAAACCAAACATATCCCCATTGTGGCGCTGACAGCCTGCGCCATGGTCTCGGACGCCGAGCGGGCGATGGACGCAGGGTGTGATGGGTTCTTGACGAAGCCAATCAACACGCGCGAATTGCCCAAAACGGTGCGCAAATTCCTGGAAGAAGCCAAAACATCGTCGTGAGAGGGAGCAGCGAAACAGCTAAAGGGTGAGGAGAGATGGCACGCAAAATCTTGTATGTAGAAGACAACCCGGCAAACAAAATGCTGGTGCGGCGCGTGCTCGAAGCGCAGGGCTATGAGGTGATTGAAGCCGATGATGGGTTGAGCGGCATTCGCAAGGCGCAGGAAGTGCGCCCCGACTTGATTCTGATGGATATCAACCTGCCCGGCATGGACGGTTACGAAGCCGCCACCAAAATCAAGAGCATTGAAACGCTCAAGCATGTGCCCATTGTGGCGTTGACGGCGAACGTCATGCAGGGGGACCGCGAACGGTCGCTTGCCGCCGGTTGCGACGGGTACCTGCCCAAGCCGATTGACATTGACCAGCTGATTGAGCAGGTCGAGGCGTTCCTGGCTGGGAAGCGCGAGGAGGTCTCCGCTGACGAGCGCGCGATTTATCTGGAAGAACATACGCGCCGCCTGGTGGACAAACTCGAAGCCAAGGTGCTCGAACTCGAAAAAGCCAACGCCGAGTTGCGCGAGCTGGACCGCTTGAAGAGCGAGTTTGTGAGCACGGTGAGCCATGAGCTGCGCACGCCGCTCAATATCATCATCGGGCACGCTGAGTTGCTGCATGATGAGTTGTTCGGCGAGTTGAACGAGCACCAGAAACGCTACGTCGGCAACATTCTGCGCAGTGCGCGCCACCTGCTCGACCTGGTGGAAGATATCCTCGACCTGAGCAAAATCGAATCGGGGCGCATGGATTTGCGGCTGGAACCGTTTGATGTGCGTGAAGCCATCAACGAGGTCTGCGTCCTGCTGGAAGATATGGCGAAGAACAAGGGTGTTGAGCTACGCGTCAACCTGCACCCCGACTTGGATCGCATTGTCGCCGACCGCTTGCGCTTCAAGCAAATCATCTACAACCTGGTGAGCAATGGCATCAAGTTCACCCCCGAAGGGGGCTACGTGGAAGTGCGCGGGCGTCGGTTGCCCAACGGCTGGTATCAGTTTGAGGTGGAAGATACCGGCATCGGTATTCCCAAAGAGCACTTCGATACGATTTTCGAGCGCTTCCGCCAGCTGGACAGTTCGGCAAGCCGCGAGTGGGAAGGCACCGGTCTGGGGTTGACCTTGACGCGCGAGTTTGTGCGCCTGCACGGTGGCAAGATTGATGTGGACAGTGTGGTCGGGCAAGGAACTACGTTCACGGTGTTGCTCCCACCGCACTAAGGCGTAGCAGGGCAGAAGTTGAGCCGCTCCTCGTTCGGGGGCGGCTTTTTTCATGCGTACACGTCCAGCAGGGTGTCCAGGGTGGGCGTGTCGCGCAGGCGGTGCGCCAGGCGCGTGTTGCGCTGGGCGACGCGGTTGTTGCGCACGGCGATGGCGATGGCGCGCTTGCTGCCCACCAGCACAACCATTTCGCGCGCGCGGGTGATACCTGTGTAGAGCAGGTTGCGTTGGAGCATCATGTAATGCTGGGTGAGCACCGGCATGACGATGACGGGAAATTCGGAGCCTTGCGATTTGTGCACGCTGATGGCGTAGGCGTGCACAATCTGGTCGAGTTCGTGGAATTCGTATTCGATGGGGTCGCCGTCGAAGTCGGCGATGAGGCGCTGTTCTTCCAGGTCAATCTGGGTGATGCGCCCCATGTCGCCGTTGAAGACCCGTTTCTCGTAGTTGTTGCGAATTTGCATGATGCGGTCGCCGATGCGGAAGGTGCGGTGCCCATGCCGGTATTCGGGAACGCCGGCGCGGGCGGGGTTGAGGCGTTCTTGCAGGCGGCGATTGAGTTCGCCCACACCGACTGCGCCGCGGTGCATGGGGCTGAGCACTTGCACGTCGGTGAGCGGGTTGTAGCCGAATTTTTGCGGGATACGCCGCGCGACGATGTCCAGCACCAGGTCGGCGGCGGGTTCTGGTTCAGGCTGGTTGAAGAAGAAGAAATCGCGGCTGTTGCGGGCGAAGATGGGCATTTCGCCGTTGTTGATGCGGTGGGCGTTGACGATGATGTAGGAGTCGGCTTCCTGGCGAAAGATGGTTTTGAGCCGCGTGACGGGAATTTGCTCGCTTTCGATGAGGTCGCGCAGGACGTTGCCGGGCCCGACAGAGGGCAGTTGGTCAATGTCGCCGATGATGAGCAGGTGCGCCCCCGCGGGGATGGCTTTCAGCAGGTGGTTCATGAGCAGGATGTCAATCATCGAGGCTTCGTCCACGATGATCATGTCGGCGTCGAGCGGGTTTTCGCGGTCGCGCAGGAAGAGGTTGCCCGCCGAGGGCTTGAATTCAAGCAGGCGGTGGATGGTTTGCGCGGGCAAGCCGGTGGCTTCGCTGAGCCGTTTGGCGGCGCGCCCTGTGGGGGCGGCTAGCAAAACCGAGCGCCCCTTGGCTTGCAGCAGGCGGATGATGGCGCCCGTGACGGTGCTTTTGCCGGTGCCGGGGCCGCCGGTGAGGATGCTGACGCGCTGGGTGAACGCCATGCGCACGGCTTGCTGTTGTTCGGGCGCGAGGGGGAAGGGGCTTTGACGGTCGAGCCATGCAAAAATGCGCGTCCAGTCGGCGGCGGCGAAATCCCCCAGGCGGTCGTGGCGGCTCTGCATGAGCAGGTGCAGTTTGCGCGCCACGCCCACTTCGGCGTAGTAGAAGGGGGGCAGGTAGATGGCGTCGCCGTCGGCGATGAGGGTTTCGTTGCCCAGCAGGGTGTCCAGATGCCATTCGCACACGTCGGGGGGCACTTCCAGCAGGGTTGAAGCGGTCGCCACGAGGTCTTCACGTGTGGCGAAACAGTGGCCGTCGTCGGCGAAGTGCGAAAGGGTGTAGACCAGCCCCGCCTCGATGCGCTGGGGGGCGTCGGGAGGCAAGCCCAGTTTCTGGGCGATGGCGTCGGCGGTTTTGAAGCCGATGCCGTAGATGTCGCGCGCCAGGCGGTAGGGGTCGCTGCGCAGGATGGCGATCGCCTCGTCTTCATACTGTTTGTAGATTTTCACTGCAAGCCCCGTACTGACGCCGTGCGCTTGCAAAAAGAGCATGATTTCTTTGATGCGCTGTTGTTCTTGCCAGGCTTGCTTGATGCGCGCCACCCGTTTGCGCCCGATACCGGGCACTTCCAGCAGGCGTTCGGGTGCCTGTTCGATAACGTTCAACGTCTCCTTGCCGAAGTGCGCCACAATGCGTTCCGCCATCACGGGACCAATCCCCTTGATGAGTCCGCTTCCCAGGTATTTGCGGATGCCTTCAATCGTGGCGGGCAGGCGCACGGTGTAGGAACGCACTTCAAACTGCCGCCCATATTCGGGGTGGGTCGTCCAGAAGCCGCGCAGGCGCACGGATTCCCCCACTTGCACGCCGCTGAGCGTCCCCACGGCGGTGATTTCGTAGCGCTTGCCCTTGGGTTGTATCTTGGCGACGGTGTAGCCGTTTTCCTCGTTCTGGTAGGTTATCCGCTCGACGGTCCCTTCCAGTTCTTGCAGTGGTGGCTGCTGGCTCATGGCGCATGCCCATGTGTGGATGTTGGCATGGGCGCATTATAGCACACTTCCCGCGATTGACGTCGTGAAGAGTGAGCGGGGGAGGGTGTTTGTGTGTCGGGGCAACATGCAATCGTCGCAGGGGTTCAGAAGGCATCATGGGGGCAAAAAGCCCAACGCGTTTCAATCCCTCATAGGTAGGCTAAAAACGGCTTCAAAGACGGCCGCAACGCGAATTGCACCGACCGGGTTTCAATCCCTCATAGGTAGGCTAAAAACCCCGCGCCTGGACCAGGCGCGGGTAGCATTTCGATTTGTTTCAATCCCTCATAGGTAGGCTAAAAACGGTGCGTGCGGCGTCCGACGGCGACGATGAGAGCGTTGTTTCAATCCCTCATAGGTAGGCTAAAAACTTCACCCGGCGCTATGTCCGCCACCGCCACGTTGATCCCGTTTCAATCCCTCATAGGTAGGCTAAAAACTACGCAACATGCGCGCATACTCACGCGCGTAGCGAAGTTTCAATCCCTCATAGGTAGGCTAAAAACGCGCCTTTTACCAATCAGAAGTTGACATGCTCGAATACGGTTTCAATCCCTCATAGGTAGGCTAAAAACGCCGATTGAAAACCCGCGCTGGGTGATGAGTAGCAGTTTCAACCCCTCATAGGTAGGCTAAAAACCAGTAGCACTATGCGCGCGAGCCACACACTCACCTCGTTTCAACCCCTCATAGGTAGGCTAAAAACAGAACACTATTCCCGCTCTCACAGGCGTCCACGAAAAAGTTTCAACCCCTCATAGGTAGGCTAAAAACGCCGCTATCTTGCTGCAACAAGCCATGTTTTGGAGTAGGTTTCAACCCCTCATAGGTAGGCTAAAAACGGTGCTCCTTCGTCTCGGTGTCGGTTGCGGATATATGAGTTTCAACCCCTCATAGGTAGGCTAAAAACAACACCGCAACCGTGCAGGTGGAACACCGCACGCCTTGTTTCAACCCCTCATAGGTAGGCTAAAAACTACGCGTAATTGCGCGTAGTTTGCGTGTAGCGTGCGCGGTTTCAACCCCTCATAGGTAGGCTAAAAACTTTTGTTGAAGAGTAGAACAAAACCTGGCACACGTGGTTTCAACCCCTCATAGGTAGGCTAAAAACAAGAGTACCGCGGCCAGATTTATGAGAAAATAGAATATGGTTTCAACCCCTCATAGGTAGGCTAAAAACGACAATGCGGCCAAGTAGCCGCATGTCGCCGTATTGTTTCAACCCCTCATAGGTAGGCTAAAAACCGTTGTTGAAGGAATTGCCTGAACTGATGCGTATCGGTTTCAACCCCTCATAGGTAGGCTAAAAACGCCACCTGGACACGCCGCATAGGTGCGCCGTCCATTAGTTTCAACCCCTCATAGGTAGGCTAAAAACCTACGATTGCCTGCACAGATGAAACATCGCCCGCTTTAGTTTCAACCCCTCATAGGTAGGCTAAAAACCACACGTGTCCGGGTTGATTTGCGGCTTGGGTTCTGGGTTTCAACCCCTCATAGGTAGGCTAAAAACGGGCGCGCACGCCGCCCACGTGAACCCCACGCGCAGTTTCAACCCCTCATAGGTAGGCTAAAAACGGTTATCATCGTGGGCGCGCACGCCGCCCACGTGAACGTTTCAACCCCTCATAGGTAGGCTAAAAACTTGCATGGGGCTCGCCCCGCCCGCCAACCAAACCGGTTTCAACCCCTCATAGGTAGGCTAAAAACCACAAAACCGGCGTCCGCCTTTTCAGCCTCGATTTCCTGGTTTCAACCCCTCATAGGTAGGCTAAAAACGATGGTGATGCTTAGGTTTCGTTTTCCTTCTTGGGGTTTCAACCCCTCATAGGTAGGCTAAAAACCTGGGTGCGCGCGTGGAACGACATTACAGGGGGCGAGTTTCAACCCCTCATAGGTAGGCTAAAAACATGCTCGAAGACGGTCTCGACGAATTTGATTCCGACGTTTCAACCCCTCATAGGTAGGCTAAAAACGACGGCTACATTGACCCGCGCGCCATTCTGTTCATTGTTTCAACCCCTCATAGGTAGGCTAAAAACAAACGCGTATGTATCATGTCTTGCGTCTCCACCTCGAGTTTCAACCCCTCATAGGTAGGCTAAAAACTGCAAGTCCACGCCCACGGGGTCGGCTTTGCGCGGGTGTTTCAACCCCTCATAGGTAGGCTAAAAACGCGTGCGTTGGGAAACGTCCGTATCAATGTCTTCTAGTTTCAACCCCTCATAGGTAGGCTAAAAACGAATATACGCGCCTCGGGCACGACCCCCGAGCACCCGTTTCAACCCCTCATAGGTAGGCTAAAAACGCGGTGATTGACGGCGATGCGGTGGTGAGTGATGGCGAGTTTCAACCCCTCATAGGTAGGCTAAAAACTTCGTAGGTCGTGGTGCCAGGCACCACGACTTCTTGGGTTTCAACCCCTCATAGGTAGGCTAAAAACTGTGACTCGCTTGCGAGATGTTGACACCTTCCCGAAAAAGTTTCAACCCCTCATAGGTAGGCTAAAAACCTGACCATCTCAAACTCTGCCGCTTCATCCGCAAACATTGGTTTCAACCCCTCATAGGTAGGCTAAAAACCAATAATTTCTAGCCAATACTCAATGTACGCCTGAAGTTTCAACCCCTCATAGGTAGGCTAAAAACGGATAGTTTGAATATATATGGTCGGCGAACCCGTCAGGTTTCAACCCCTCATAGGTAGGCTAAAAACGCTGGCTTGAACGTGCTCACGCGCCGCGGCGTCAGCAGTTTCAACCCCTCATAGGTAGGCTAAAAACATTGGCAGTTTTCTTGGGCTAGCGATTGCTAATTTGAGTTTCAACCCCTCATAGGTAGGCTAAAAACTATCGCTCTTTTTCATTGTCCTTTTTCTCCTTTCTTTTTGTTTCAACCCCTCATAGGTAGGCTAAAAACTACTTGCCGACATCTTCAAACCTTGTCGCTTTGAAGTTTCAACCCCTCATAGGTAGGCTAAAAACGTTCTGGTTGAGTATGTGCCGCCGTTTGCGGCGTGGTAGTTTCAACCCCTCATAGGTAGGCTAAAAACCAAGGGCATGAGCGACCGCCGCGCGGCGCTGGTGCGTTGTTTCAACCCCTCATAGGTAGGCTAAAAACGAGTAGAGAAGCAAATAAGAGAAGGTAGCCGTCTCTTTGTTTCAACCCCTCATAGGTAGGCTAAAAACGTACCATAACCGTCAACCTTCAATTCAGCGCTGTATTGAGTTTCAACCCCTCATAGGTAGGCTAAAAACTAGAATGTTTTGCGGCTTCAAATTGCTCAGGGGAAAGGTTTCAACCCCTCATAGGTAGGCTAAAAACACATCTTCGGCGATAGCGACGTGGGCTAACTAAAGAAGTTTCAACCCCTCATAGGTAGGCTAAAAACGTCGCAAATTGCAGCGATGGGGCTTGTTTGACGAATGAGTTTCAACCCCTCATAGGTAGGCTAAAAACACAAAAGAAGAAACCAAACCCAGGGAAGGAATACGAGGTTTCAACCCCTCATAGGTAGGCTAAAAACAGAGACCGCAATTGCAAGCGTCCCGTCGTCATGTGCAGTTTCAACCCCTCATAGGTAGGCTAAAAACCAGAGGCCACACCCATCCACCAACAGCTGATCGAAGGTTTCAACCCCTCATAGGTAGGCTAAAAACGTGGAACAAATCGCGAAGCGCCGTTTCAGTGGCAAGTTTCAACCCCTCATAGGTAGGCTAAAAACCAAGATTTGCGCAACTTTCAAGCACCAATGTTGCACCTAAACTATGCCTGAAAAGTGAATTTGTCAAATTGCTTCGTGCCATGACGCCTGTTTGGGCGCTCATACTGTCGTCGAACCCCTGGGCTGCATGCGCGATTCCACTTCGACGACATCAGCGCCAGCCTGCGACGGCATGAAAAAATGGACTTTGCCCGTATTTCAGCCACAATTCCCTCAGAACCAAGCGTCAAAGGAGAACACATCATGTCCACCAGCAAAACCTACCCGCTCATTGTCATTGGTGGGGGCTCTGCCGGTTTGACCGCCGCCCGCAGTGCCGCCTACCTGGGCGTCCCTGTTGCCCTGGTCGAAAAAGAGCGCATCGGCGGCGATTGCACCTGGGCGGGGTGTGTCCCCAGCAAAGCCCTGCTCAAAGCCGCCAAAGTCGCCCAGACGGCGCGCAACGCCGCCCCGTTTGGCGTGCAAACAGCGCATGTGCACGTTGACATGCCGGCGGTGCGCGCCTACGTGCAGAGCGTCATTCAACACATTTACGCCCACGAAACCCCCGAAACCCTGCAAGCCGAAGGCATTGACGTCTACCTTGGGGGCGCAACGTTTGAAGACCCCCATACCATCCGTGTCGGGGAGACGCTCCGCCTGCGTGGCAAGCGTTTCATCCTCTGCACCGGCGCGCGCCCTTTCATTCCCCCCATCGAAGGGTTGGAGAGCGTGCCGTTTGAGACCTACGAGACCATCTTCAACGTTGACCGCTTGCCTCAGCGGCTCATCGTCATCGGCGCGGGACCGATTGGCGCCGAACTGGGGCAAGCCTACGCCCGCCTCGGGGCGCGTGTGACGCTCATTGACGTCGCCTTCTTGCCCACCGAAGAACCCGAAGTGCGCACCGTCCTTCTTCCCCGCCTCGCCGCCGAAGGCGTTACCATGCGCACCGGCCTGGTGGCGCGCGTCGCGCGGGACGGCGCTGAGATTGCCGTCTGGGTGGAAGACGACCCCACCCCCCTGCGCGGCGACATGCTTCTGGTGGCAACAGGGCGCACTGCCGCGCTGGACGGCTTGGGGCTGGACGCCGCCGGCGTGGCGGTCTCGCCCAAAGGGCTGCTTGTGGATGAGACCCTGCGCACCAGCCAGCCGCACATCTTCGCCGCCGGCGACTGCATCGCCGACAACCCCCAATTTTCACACCTTGCCGGCGCGCAGGGCTTCACCGCCTTTCGCAACGCGCTTTTGCCGCTGAAGAGCAAAGCCCGCCGCGCCGCCGTGCCCGCCGTCATCTACACCGAGCCCGAAGTCGCCCGTGTGGGGCTGACCGAAGCCCAGGCGCGCGCCCAATTTGACGATGTGCGCACCACCACCTGGGCGCTCGACCGCGTGGACCGCGCCGTGACGGAGCATGACACCGACGGCTTCATCAAAGCCGTTCATCGCGCCAACGGCACCCTGCTGGGCGCAACCATCGTCGCCGAACGCGCCGGCGAAGTGCTCACCGAATTCACCGCCGCCCTCGAACGGGGCGCGCGCCTCACGGCGCTCTCTGCACCCATGCGCGCCTACCCCACCTACTCCTCAGGCGTGGCGCAACTCGCGGGCGCGGCGTGGCGTGCGCGCTGGCTGGCGCACCCGCGCTGGGGACCACTCATTCGGCGGCTCGCACGCTGGTGGGCGTACCGTTTACGCTGATTCCCTTTGCCCGTCACGCTTTTGCACTATCCTTGGGGAAATACCCTGCTTGATTTTCAATAAAACCGATTTCAACAATACTTCGTACAGCAAAGAATGGACACCACCAAAAAACAACCGAAGGAGCAGACCATGCGTCGGGGAATCATTGCCCTTGTGGTCGTCGTTCTGCTAGCCGCCGTCCCGTGGATTGGCTACACCCGCTTCGGTGGGCAAGACGAAACCGCGTCAGTCGCCAGCGAAGAGCAAATCACCGTCACCCGTGGGCGTCTGGTCGCCAGCATCAACGCCTCGGGCACCGTCAACCCCAATCGGCAAATCACCCTCGTGTTTGACACGCCCGGGCGCGTCGCCGAAGTCCTTGTTGAAGAAGGGCAGGACGTGCGCGAGGGCGACCTGCTCGCCCGCCTGGACACCACCGACCTGGAATTGGCGGTGCGGCAAGCCGAAATCAACCTTGAAATTGCCCAGGCGCAACTCGACCGCGTGCGCAATCCCGCTTCATCCGAAGAAGAAATCAGGGCTGCCGAAGCCCAACTGCGCAGCGCCGAAGCCAACCTCGCCAAACTCAAAGCCGGTCCCTCAGCCGCGGAACTCGCCGCCGCCCGCGCCAACCTCGAAGCCGCCCAAGCCGCGCTCGACCGCCTGCTTGCAGGACCCGACCCCGTGCAACTGGCGTCCGCCCAACAGCGGCTGAAAAACGCCGAAGCCGCCCTGCGGCAAGCCCAAGCCGCCTACGACCAGGTGAAATGGCGCCCCGACATCGCCATGTTGCCCCAATCCCTGCAACTTGAACAAGCCACCATCGAATACGAAGCCGCCCGCATCGCCTACGAAGAAGTCGCTAACAGCCCCACCCCCGAGCAGATTGCCCAGGCGCGCGCACAGGTCGAAACCGCCCGCGCCAACCTGCAACGCCTGCTCGAAACACCCAGCGAAGCCGAAATTGCCGCCGCCGAAGCCCAGGTGGAACAGGCGCGCGCCAACCTGCGACGCCTGCGCGGCGAAGTGGACAGCGTGGACGTGCGCATTCAGGAAGCGCAGGTAGAACAGGCGCAATTGGCGCTCGAACAAGCCCGCCGCAACCTGGAAGGCGCGCAACTCGTCGCCCCCTTTGACGGCACAGTCGCCACGGTGAACATCAAACCCTTTGAACTCGTCTCCTCGGCGACCCCCGCCATCGTCCTGGCGGACTTGTCCCGTTTTGAACTGGAAGTGGGCGTGGACGAACTCGACGTGGGGCAAGTCCAGGTTGGCAACCCCGTCACCGTCACGTTGGACGCCTACCAGGACGCCACCATTCGCGGGACCGTCATCCACGTAGCCCCCGTGGCGCGAACCGACGCCCAGGGCGTCGCCACCTACCCCGTCCGCATCGAACTCGATGTGAGCACCGCCCCCGGTCCCTTGCGTGCCGGCATGAGCGGCAACGCCCAAATCGTCACCCAGGTGCTGGAAGACGTGCTCATCGTGCCCAACCGTGCCATTGCCATTGACCGCACCACCGGGCGGCTCACCGTCTGGAAACTGGAAAACGGGCAAGCCGTGCCTGTGGAAATCGCCATCGGCTTGCGCGGCGACACCCATAGCGAAGTCATCGCCGGGCTGGAAGAAGGCGACATCATCATCATTCCCAGCATAGACCGCCGCGAACAACTTCGCCGCCAATTGGAGGGCAACTAAGCCATGCACGCGCAATCAGAAACCGCCATCCAACAGACCGGCACAACCACACAGCCGCTCATCCACCTGGAAAACGTCACCAAGGTTTACCGCATGGGCGACGTGGAAGTGCACGCCTTGCGCGGCGTCTCGCTGGACATCTACGAAGGCGAATGGGGCGCCATCATGGGACCCAGCGGTTCGGGCAAAAGCACCCTGATGAACATCATCGGCTGCTTGGACCAGCCGACCAGCGGGCGCTACCTGCTGGCGGGGGAAGACGTGGGCGAAATGAACGATGACCAACTGGCGGAAATCCGCAACCGGCGCATCGGCTTCGTCTTTCAGCAATTCAACCTGTTGCCCCGCACCACCGCCGTGGAAAACGTCGAACTCCCCCTGCTCTACGCGCGGGGCGTGAAAAACCGGCGCGAACGCGCCATCCAGGCGCTCGAAGCCGTCGGCTTGGGGGATCGCCTCTACCACAAGCCGAACGAACTGAGCGGCGGTCAGCAACAGCGCGTGGCGATTGCCCGCGCCCTCGTCACCAACCCGTCCATCATCCTGGCGGACGAACCGACCGGCAACCTGGACACCAAAACCGGCGCGGAAATCATGGCGCTCTTTCGCCGCCTGCACGCCGAGCGCGGCATCACCATCGTTTTCGTCACGCACGACCCCGAAATCGGGGGGCAAATTCCGCGCCGCATCTGGATTCGCGACGGCTTGGTGGAACGTGAGGAACACGGCATCACCTTCACGCCCGACGGGCGCGCCGTCGAACCTGACGACGGGAAGGAGCAAGCCGAATGAACATCAAGGAAGGCATTCGCATCGCACTGCGGGCGCTTTCAGCCAACAAACTTCGCTCCGTGCTGACCATGCTGGGCATCATCATCGGCGTGGGCGCGGTGATTGCCTTGCTCAGCGTGGGGCAGGGCGTCCAGCAATTCGTCACCGAATCCATCCAGAGCACGGGCACCAACCTGCTCTTTGTCATTCCCGGCTCGCCGGGGGGCGGTTCAACCGGCTTGACGCTCTCGGTGAAAGACGCCGAAGCCATCGCCGACCCGCGCAACGTCTCCAATGTGGTCGCCGTGGCGGCTGAACTCTCGCGCGGCGCGAACGTGGAGCGTGGGCGCATCACGCGCCGCTTCCCCATCTCCGGCGTGACGATTGAATTCCCCCAGGTGCGCAATTTCACAGTCGAAATTGGGCGTTTCTTTGATGACAGCGAAGCCGCCACGGGGTCGCGTGTGGCGGTGATTGGCGCGAATGTGTACGACGTGCTCTTTCCTGAGGGGGAGTATCCCATCGGGCAAGTCATCAAAATCAACGGCATCCCCTTCCGCGTGATTGGCGTCATGGAGCGCAAGGGGGGCGGTGCGTTCGGCAGTGAGGATGACAACATCTGGATTCCGCTTTCGACCATGCACCGCTACCTCTCCAGTCCGCGCAATCAGCGGGGCGAACTGCTGGTTTCGGTCATTTACGTGCAGGTGGCGAGCGCCGATGTCATGGACCAGGTCGCCGACGAAATCACCGAATTGCTGCGCCAGCGGCACAACATCCAGTTTCGTGAAGACGACGACTTCACCGTCATCAACCAGGCGGACTTGGTCGCCATTTTCGGCGAAATTACGGGCGTGCTCACGCTCTTCCTGGGCGCGATTGCGGGCATCTCCCTGCTGGTGGGCGGCATCGGCATCATGAACATCATGCTCGTCAGCGTCACCGAACGCACGCGCGAAATCGGTATCCGCAAGGCGGTGGGCGCCAAGCGGCGCGATATTCTCTTCCAGTTCCTCATCGAAGCGATTGTGTTGAGCATGTTGGGCGGCTTTTTGGGGATTGTGCTGGGCTGGATTGGCTCCATCATCATCAGCACCCTGAGCGAAGATTTGACGCCCATCGTCACGCTGGACGCCGTCTTGCTCGCAACCGGTTTCTCGGCGGCGGTGGGCTTGTTCTTCGGCATCTATCCGGCGTATCGCGCCAGCCGCCTAAACCCGATCGAAGCCTTGCGGTACGAATAACCCGACCCGGCAAACAACCAGGAGAGACCATCATGTTCCTGCACGGTCGCAAATCAAACACGCATCTCATCACGCTGTGGGGACTTTTGGCTGGCGTGGCGCTTGCCCTGGCGGCGTGTGGCGGTGGTCCGCCGCCCGTGCCGACGCCGCGCCCCTTGCAGACCAAACCGCCCACGCGCACGCCGTTCGTGGCGCAGGCGCAAACCCAGCCTGTTGCGCCCACGCCTACGCCCACCTCTGGCGCGGCGCAGGAGCCCCCATCGCCGACGCCGTCGCCGACAGCGGCGCGCGCAACCCCCACGACTACCCCGACACCGACAACCGCCCCCGCGGCGTCCGTATCGGCTGGCGCGGGGGGCAGCGACGCACCGGCGGCATCGCCCACCCCCACACCCACACCCGACGCCCTGACGGGGAAGATCATCTTCCAGGTCGCGCCGGGTGGTCCGCTCTACACCATCCGCGCCGATGGGAGCGACCTGCGCATGGTCGGCGTCGGCATGGACCCCGCCTGGTCGCCCGATGGGCGGCGCTTTGCGTATGTGGATTGGCGCAAACCCGCGCCGGGGGTCTATATCGCCAACGCTGATGGGAGCAATGCGGTGCGCGTCTTCGAGGACGACCTGGTGCGCCAGCCGGCATGGAGCCCGGACGGTGGGCGGCTCGCCTTCACATGGCAGAATGGGGGGCGCTTGCATGAAGAAGAGCAATGCTTCTCGCTCTTCGGCTTCTCCTTCTGCACCATCTTGCCCGCCGACCCCTACTGGCAGTTGGGCATGGTCAACCTGGCGGATGGCACGTTCCAGGGGCTTCCCAGCGACGCCCATTCGTTCTCCCCATCCTGGACGCCGGACGGCGCAGCGCTCATCTACCGCGGCGACAACCCCGACCCTGACAGACCGGGGGGCGCGCTCCGCCGCCTGACGCTTGCCGACGGGGCGCAAACAACCGTGCTGGGCGACCACTACGCCCACGACCCGCAGGTCTGCGCCAACGGCATGGTGGCGTTCACCTACTGGCAACACGACCACTGGGAGATTTACACCGTGGCGCTGGACGGGAGCAACCTGCGCCGCCTGACCACCCACAGCCCGCTGGCGCTCGACCCGCCGCCCAACAACGCCGCGCCCGCCTGGTCGCCCGATTGTCGGCGGATCGCCTTCCTCTCCGACCGTGACGGCGTCTGGCGCATCTACGTGATGGACGCCGACGGCGGCAACCAGCGCCCCATGTTTGGCGACGCCCTGGACAACCTCGGCTTGACCTACACCGGCTACGACGACCGCGTCATCTCCTGGGCGCCGTAGCCTAGCCGCCAGCAAAAGCGAAAGCGGGGCGCTTGCAAACGCCCCGCTTTTTCATGCGCACGTCTGCCCCGTTCAGGGCAATTCGATTTCCACCACGGCTTGCTCGCAGACGGGCGGGCATCCCGGCCCGTTCGGCTGAACCTTCTCGTAGGTGGGCTTCACCAGCCGGCTGACGTTGTTGCTTTGCCCCACACGCACCACAATTTCCACTTCTTCCGGCGTGAAATTGTCGAAAAAGACCCCATCCGGCTGGCAGATGGCGCTCGCGCCGGCTTCGCGGTCGGGGACGGTGATACGCCCCTCGGGGCAGATGGCGACAATCGGCGGTTGCCCTGGGCGTTGGGCGGCGATGGTGAATGCATCCGGCACATTGCCGACGAGACGCACCGTCAAGCCGCTGGAACAGCCGATTTCGGTGCAGCCGCGTTGCCCGGTGAGTTGGTCGGCGCTGGGCAGGCTCTCGGTGCGGCACGCCGCGACGCCCACCATGAGGACGAACAACAGAAGCAACAGAAAGCGACGCATGGTCTCACTCCTTCACAGGCGGCAATGGCACATTGTCAATCAGACGCACGTTGTCAATCCAGGCGGCGAGTGAAAGCAAACCGGCTTCAATCTCGCCGCTCAACTCATGCAGCTGCTCGGGGTGCGCCAGGCTCACATACTCCACACGGATGGCGGGCTCTTCCGCCAGGCGCTCTTCCACAATCCCGCGCAGAACCTCGGCGCGGCGCTCACCCCGCAACCAGGCTTCTTCGGCGGCGTGTAGCGCCTGGTACAGCTTCGGCGCAATGGCGCGCCCTTCGGGGCTCAGGCGCACATTGCGTGAACTGAGCGCCAACCCGTCATGTTCGCGCACCGTTGGCACCGTGCGAATCTCGATGGGAAAATTGAGGTCGGCGACCAACCGCTTGACGACCACCACTTGCTGGGCGTCTTTTTGCCCGAAATAGGCGCGGTCGGGTTGCACGATGTTGAACAGTTTGCTCACCACGGTGGCGACGCCGTCGAAGTGTCCGGGGCGGTGCGCCCCTTCCAACACTTCGGTAATGCCGCTGATGTGGACGGTCGTGGCGAACCCTTCGGGGTACATCACTTCCACATCAGGCACAAAGACCAGATCCACGCCAGCCTCTTCAAGCAGGCGCAGATCACGCGGTACATCGCGCGGATAGGCGTCCAGGTCGTCTTTGCGGTCAAACTGTATTGGGTTGACGAAAATGCTCACCACCGTCGCAGCGTTTTCGAGCAGAGAACGGCGCACCAGCTCCAGGTGGCCGGCGTGCAAATAGCCCATGGTCGGCACAAACCCGACCGGTGCAGGCAGTTGTGCGCGCGCGGCGCGCAATTCTTCGATGGTGTGGCAAACCTGCATGGCCTCTTCCTCCTGATGTGTGACGTCGGTTGGTTGGGGCTGTATGGTATCACGACGCCACCGCGCGCCAAATGCCAACAGGTTTGCTATGCGCGCCACAAGCGCGATTGGATTGTGCGCCAGAGTGGACAGCGGTCATACACGCCCCAAAACGCCATCCCGGCGGCAATCGCCCCCAGCCACCAGACGCCTTGCGCCAGCGCAATCGTGAACAAGAGCGCCGCCGCGCCCAGGCGCAACAGGCGTTCCCCAGGGGCAATGGCGGGTGTTGCCGCCGTCTCGGCGCTCGTTTCGCCCGCTAGCCGTGCAAACAGCGTCTTGTACGTTCCCGGCGATTGCGCCCCCACAAGCCGCTGTGTGAGTTCGCCTTGCTCGAAAATCAGCAGTGTGGGAATCGCCATGACCTTGAACGCACGCGCCACCTCCGGCGATTCATCGGCGTTGACCGCGAGGAAGGCAACTTCGCCTTCGTATTCGCGCGCCAGTTCTTCCAGCAAGGGCTTGGTGGCGCGGCACGGCAGACACCAGGGCGCCCACACATCCACGATAACCGGCGTCGCACTGGTTTTGATGGTCTGTTCAAATTCTCGCATGTTCATTGTTGGCTTCCTACCTTATTTGAAAAATGAAAAACCGACCCAGCACGGACGCCAGGTCGGTTCTACAAGGAGACTTGCCTTACGCTTTGCGTGTGCTGAATTTGAAAACTTTGTACAAAGGGCAGAACCCCACCAGGCTTGTGACCAGGAAGATGATACCCACCACAAGCAACAGCAGCCCAAGCGCGCCTGTCACCGTCCCGTTGAAATAGAGATACGCAAACAAGAGCGCCAGAATAATGCGAATTGCTCGGTCCCACCCAGCCATGTTCTTCGGCATCGTGCCACCTCCAACGCGAATTGCTGTTTGATATCAACACACGACACCGGCATTATACTACTACCCTGTATGTGTGTAAAGTGTCATTTGTCATTCTGAACGGCGGGTTTCTGCTCACCGACTTTGTTTCCAACACGTTGCAGGTACAATTGACACAGCATCACATCGCAGGAAAGGAGACCGGACCGGTGGCATACGCATTAGACGATACCATTGCCGCGATTGCCACTCCCGTGGGCGAAGGGGGGATTGGCATTGTGCGCATCAGCGGACCAGAGGCGCTGGCGATTTTACGGCGCTTATTTCGCCCTGCTCGCCCACGCCCATTTGAATCTCACCGCCTGATGTACGGGCACATTGTTGACCCGCATACTGGCGATGTGGTGGACGAAGTGATGGCGGTCTATATGCGCGCGCCCCACACCTACACGCGGCAAGATGTGGTCGAAATTCATGGTCATGGCGGCATGGCGCCACTGCGCGCCGTGCTTTCGCTCGTGTTGTCGGCGGGGGCGCGCCTGGCGGAACCCGGTGAAATGACCTTGCGCGCCTTTCTCAATGGGCGTATTGACCTCGCGCAAGCCGAAGCCGTGCTCGACGTGGTGCGCGCTCGCACAGAAGCCGGCTTGCAAGCCGCCTTGCGCCAACTCGGCGGCCATCTTTCCGACGATATTCGCCACGCCCGGCAAATGTTGCTGGATGTGCTGGCACACCTGACCGCGCTGATTGACTTCCCCGAAGACGATGTGCCGCCGCAAGACATCGCCCCCGACCTTGAGCGTGTCGCGGCGCACCTGGAACGCTTGATTGCCACCGCCGACCGCGGCATGCTCCTGCGCGAAGGGGTGCGCGTCGCCATTGTGGGGCGTCCCAATGTGGGCAAAAGCAGCCTGCTCAACCGCTTGTTGCGCCACGACCGCGCGATCGTGACCGATATTCCCGGCACCACGCGCGATGTGTTGGAAGAAACGCTCAACGTGCGCGGCATTCCCGTGGTGGTGGTGGATACGGCGGGCATCCGCCAGACGCAAGATGTGGTCGAAGCCATTGGTGTCGAACGGAGCCGCGCCGCCATCGCCCAAGCCGACCTGGTGTTGCTCGTGCTCGACGCCAGCCAGCCCCTCACCGACGAAGACCACGCGATTGCCGCCGAAGTCGAAGGGCGTCCGGCGATTGTTGTGCTCAACAAAACCGACTTGCCGCGCCGTCTCTTTCCCGACAACGTGCCCTTTTTACCCGCCGCCCCGCGCGTTGAATTGTCGGCGCAACAGGGCGAAGGGCTGGACCGGCTGGAAGAAACCATTTTTGAACAGGTGACGGGGGGGCATGTCATGCCACTGCATGGCGCGCTCGTGACCAATCCGCGGCACAAAGCCGCGTTGCAACGGGCGCTCGACCATGTGCGCGCCGCTCAATCCACGTATGCCGCCGGCTTGCCCGCCGATTTTATCACCATTGACCTGCACAGCGCCGTCAACGCGTTGGGTGAAATTACAGGTGAAACCGCCACCGAAGACCTGCTGGACACCATTTTCAGCCGCTTTTGCATCGGCAAATAATCCCCCACCTTCCCCGTGTGTGAACAAAAAAACATCTTTTCAACGTTGAAATGATAACGTTGCTGTTCCTTGCATGGTGTAGAGTACACATGCGCCAAAAGTCGAACCGAACGGGCGCACGCCCAAAGGAGTCATGTATGCACGTCAAATACCTGTCGCCAATCGCTTTCATGCTGGGATGGTTCTTTCTGGCCGCCTGGCTGACCGCGTGCGGTGGCGCTGAGCCGCTCGTGCAAGAAGCCGTCATCGAACCGCCAACCGCCACGCCGTCAGTCGTGGCTTCGCCGGTGCCGGACACGCCGACGCCAACCCCAACCCCTCCTGCCCCCCCGCGCGACCTGCCCACACCGACGCCCGCGCCGCCTTTTGTGGTGGATGAGCGCGCCAATCTCTGGCAGGGGGACCGTCTGGTGGTCAACACCGAAGAAGTCGCGCCGGCTTGTTCCCGTGGCACTATTCTCCCCTCGCCGCGCGGCGACTACGTGGTCTTTTTGCTCACCTGCATCGAAAATGAAAACGAAGCCTATCTGATTTCCACCGATGGGCAGGACGTGCGGCGCATCACCGACCAGTGGGACGCCGTCAACGGTGAGGCGCTTCTCTGGGCGCCGGATGGGCGCGCGTTTGTCTACGAACGCATCAACGCTTGCTGCATTCAACCACCACCGACTGCCCCGCAAGCCGGTTTGGTGCTCTACGACGTCGCTACGGGCGAAAAGCGCGTCCTTGCCGCGGACATTCATCTTACCCCGCTCGCCTGGTCGCCTGATGGCCGCTGGCTGGCCTTCCTCGACTTCCGCGACGCCTCGTTTGGCGGCACGCAAGGCGTGCGTCTCTACATTCTGGACGTTGACGCCGATACCGCCTGGCTGGTGGATGACAACCTCGCCGTTGAAGAGTGCCGCACGCTGACATGGGAGACGCACGACGCCGAACTTGTGCTCGTCTGTGCCACTGCCGACGGCGCTCAGCGTGTTGAATACAGCATCAGCACGGGCACACGTGGACTTGAACCACCGGGCACGCCTGTTCCCATCGAGGCGCTTCGCCCGCCACAACTGCCCGAAGAGCGCTACCGCGTTGTGCGCGTCGCAGATGACGATGTGTTGAACGTGCGCAACGGTCCCGGCGTCGAATACGACATCGTCGGCACACTCCCCCCCGACGCTGAGGGAGTGCGCATCGTCGGCGATCCGGTGCAGGTCAACGATTCGTTTTGGGTGCAGATTGAGTGGAACGACGTGCAAGGCTGGGTGAACAGTTTTTACCTGGCGCCCATGCAAGGCAACTGACAGACGCGCCGGCGCGCGTTCAACAGTGCGGCACATCGCAAGTGTGCCGCACTTTTCTTTTGAAATCGAAAACAGGCTTGCGAATTTACCGAAAAAAGGGCAAAAACCTGAAAAAACCTATTGACTTTGACGCACCAGCGTCTTATAATGCGGCATACCTGCGCGGTGTATGTGATCCCCGCACAGCGTACCTCTTCACCAACAAAAGCCGCTTGGCAACCATAGCGGAGGAGATACATGGGGCGTATCGACGCGATGTTTGACGTACTGCTCGCGCTGGCCGACAAGAACGGCTCACTTCGTATGCAAGACATCCTCGCCCGATTTTCACCACCCCCTGACGAAGAAACGTTGCTTATCTTGTGCGAACGCCTTGAAGAAGCCGGTGTTGAAGTGACCGCAGATGTTCCTGAACGCACCCGCTCACCACGTCCCGCCTCAACGTCTGCATGGCGCGATTTGTCTCTGGTCAACCCCGATGACACCGTGGGGCTCTACTTGCTGGAAAGTTGCCAGCACCCCTTGTTGACCGCCGAGCAAGAAGTGGAGTTGGCGCAGCGTATGGAGCGCGGCAAAGCCGCCGAAGCCCGTTTGCGCGCCGAGGGGGAGGTGTTGGATGACGCGACACGGCGCGAGTTGGAAGCCCTGGTGCAAGATGGGCGCGAAGCGCGTCGGCGTCTCATCGAATCAAACTACCGCCTCGTCATTTCGATTGCCAAGCGATACGAAGGGCGCGGCGTGCCGCTGCTCGATCTCATTCAGGAAGGCAACATTGGCTTGATGCGCGCCGTCGAAAAGTTCGACTACCACCTGGGGTACAAATTCAGCACCTACGCCACCTGGTGGATTCGCCAGGCGATTACGCGCGCTATCGCCGACCAGAGCCGCACCATTCGCGTGCCCGTCCACATGACGGAACGCATCAGCGAAATGAAGCGCGTGGAGCGGCAACTCTCGCAGGAATTGGGGCGTGAGCCGACGGTGGAAGAGTTGGCGTCGGCGCTCAACACCACCCCCGAAAAAGTGCAACAGATGATCCGTGTAGCGCAACACCCCATGAGCCTGGAAACCCCCGTCGGTGACGATGGCGAAACCAACCTGAGCGACTTCATCGAAGACGACTCGTCGCCGTCACCGCTCGACCACACCTCGCAGCACCTCTTGCGTGAAGAGTTGGAGCGCGTCTTTGCCTCGCTCCACCCGCGCGAAGCCCAAATTTTGCGTTTGCGCTACGGGCTCAAGGGGGGCAAGGGCATGACGTTGGAGCAAGTCGGGCAAAAGTATGGGCTCACACGCGAGCGTATCCGCCAGATTGAGGTGGAAGCCTTGCGCAAATTGCGCCACCCCAGCCGCAGTCGGCGCTTGCGGGACTTTTTGGCATGAGCGAACGCGAAACCGCGCGTTGCCCGTTGTGTGGGGCGCGCCTGGTTGTGGCGGACACATTCGCAGTGGGCGATGTGCTGGCGTGCCGCGGCTGTCGGGGAATGCTGGTGCTGAGCGATACAACGCCCCCCGCGCTTGATGTGGCGTGGGTGGAATGGCTCTCATCGCGCGCGCTTTTGCCGCCACAGCGACCTCGCTCTTCGGATTGAGACGATGTCCCGCAGCCGTTCCTTTTGCCTTGCCTCCGCCTTTCGAGTACAAACCTCACGTCTCTCCATATGCGCGTGAGGTTTTGCATGTCTGAACAGCATTCGCACGCCAACCGTCGCCTTGCCCGCGCCACCTTCATCGTCATGGCGGGGTATCTGGCGGCGAAGGTCAGCGGCATTGGGCGCGAAATCATTGTGGCGCGCACGTTTGGCGCCGTGGCTGAACTGGACGCCTACTATGCCGCCTTCAACATCCCCGACCTGATTTTCACCCTCATTGCCGGCGGGGCGCTGGCGACGGCGTTCATTCCCGTGTTGGCGGAGTATGTGAGCACGCGCGAACGTGAAGCGGTCTGGCGGCTGATTGGCAACGTGCTGACGGTTGTCTTCTTGCTGACGGCGTTGCTGGCGGGAGTGGTAGCGCTGGTAGCGCCCTGGCTGGTGCGTGTGGTGGTGGCGCCTGGGTTCGACGCGGCACAGCAACACTTGACGGTGGCGCTCATGCGGTTGATTTTGCTGAGCACGCTCATTTTTAGCGTGAGTGGTCTCTTCATGGGCGTTTTGAACACATTTCAGCATTTTTTGCTCCCCGCGTTTGCCCCCGTCATGTACAACCTGGGCATCATCTTCGGTGCGTTGGTCTTGAGCCCACGGATGGCGCCCGAAAAAGCGATTTTTGGGTTGGCGTGGGGCGTGGTGATTGGGGCGGCGCTCCATGCTGCGATTCAAGTGCCGGGCTTGTGGCGCTACGGCGTGCGTATTCGCCCCCATTTGGCGTTGCACGACCGCGGCTTGCGTGATGTGTTGCGGCTGATGGGGCCGCGTGTGCTGGCGTTGGGCGTCATCAAACTCAATTGGCTTGTGGTTTCAAACCTGGAGTCGCGTTTGGAAGAAGGGAGCCTGGCGGCGTTGACGTTTGCATGGCATCTTGTGCAGGTGCCGGAGACGATTTTTGCCAGTGCGCTTGCCACGGCGCTTTTCCCAACGTTGGCGCATCTGGCGGGACAAGGGGATTTGGCGGGATTACGGCGCACGTTCGAGACCGCCATGCGCCTGATTTTGCTGTTGACCATTCCCACAGCGGCGGGGCTCTGGATATTGGGGCGCGCTCTGGTGCAGACGGTGTATGAGGGGGGCGCGTTTACCGCCGCGGCAACAGACGCTGTGACGATAGCCTTGCGGTTCTACGCCTTGGGGCTGGTTGGGCATAGTGCGCTGGAAGTGGTGGCGCGGACGTTTTACGCACGCAAGGACACGCTGACGCCGTTGTGGATGGCGCTGATTGCGATGGTTGGCAACGTTGCGCTGGCTCTGCTGCTCTTGCGCTCATTGGGGCATGGCGGGCTGGCGCTGGCAAATTCGGCGGCGGTCACGCTGGAGGTGGCGCTGGGCGTCTGGTGGCTGCGGGGGCGCGTTGGGGGAGATGTTGTCGGCGGTGTGGTGCAGGCGGCGGTGCGGGTCGCGCTGGCGACGGCGGGCATGGTGGCGGTGTTGGTGGTGTTTCACACGGCGGTGCCCACCTGGCCTGCCTGGGGGCTGTTGTTGGCGGGCAGTGTTGTTGGCGTGGTGGCGTTTGCGGCGGTGGGTGTGGTGGTGGGCTTGCATACGTGGCTCTCGGCGTTTGGCATGCGGTTGCCTGTGGGGCGTTGAACGTCGGGAGCATGCAAAAAGCCGCCCGGTGAAGGGCGGCTTTTGATGTGTCAGGTGGGAGCAGAAAGTGATTTCCGTCGGCGTTGCCAGCGCCGCGCCAACCAAACAGCCGCCAGGAGGAAGCAGGCCGCCAGCAAGACGGGGGCGAGCAATGCAAGCAACACCAGGGCAACAGCCACGACGTCTTCCAGCAGGCTCACGATGGGGTTGGCGCACCCACCGCTGGCGGCTGTGACGGCTGGGCGCGTGGCGCTTTTGGTGGTATGCACAGTACCGGCGGAAAGCAGCCCCAGCACCAATGCAATACTTGGGTCAATGTCAGCAACGCCGCTGGTGCCGGCAAAGAGAATCGCACCAGCGGCTGGACGGACAAGGGTGTTGATGGCGTCGTTGAGCGAATCGAGCAGGGCGATTTTATCAGCGCCCATTTCGACGATGAGGAGCAGCGTAAGCGTGAGGAGCACAGCCGGGTGTTCCAGCACGTCAAACGGTGCGCGTAATTGCACCAACGACGTGTAGCGCGCCACCAATCCCGTTATGAGCAACGGGATGTAGGCGTTCAACCCAGCTGCTGATGAAAGCCCAAAGCCTGTAAGCAAAGTGTTGAACAGGTCCACGCGCATCGCCCCCGATATGCTTTACAACACATCACCATCGGCAACGATTCCATCAGAAGGCGGCGTCGAGATGAGGCGCATGTATTGCCCCATGAGGTGGGCGGCTACCAACATTGCCCAGAAGCTGGTGAAGGGCACAAGCACACCCACGCTCAGCAATCCCACAAATGTGGCCAGCAGATTCACGACAATAATGAGAATGACGACCAGCAAATACTTGCCGAAATCGGCGGAAATCGTCTTCCAAATGCGCCCAAACTCGAACATGCTGCTGAATGTGCCTGCTTCGGCAAAGCGCATGATGACGGCGGGACCCCAGAAGCCCAACGCCACGCCGTACAGCGGCATTATGCAGGCAAAGCAAAGACCCAGCAGCCCTAGCGATTCGGCGCCTTCATTCTGGCTGGCAATCAATAGGAAAAGGAAGCAACAGGCGAAGAGAAACAAGGGCAAGCTATACACGAGAAGCCCCAGCGTCAAGATCAGGCCGCGCATAAACAAGCCGGCAAAATCATCCCATTCCGGCAAGGGCGTATCTTGGCCTTCTTTGACGTTTTTGAGCGTGTCGAGCATATAGCCGTAGAGGAGCGGCAAGGGGATGAGCAATAGTTGCCCAAGAAACGAAACCACGCCGCCAATCAGAATTTTGACGATCCAGGACTCATCATCGAAGGTGAAGCGCAATGATCGCTCAATGTTGATACTGTTCATGGCAGGCCTCCTTTAGGACTGTCAGTTGAGGGCAAAAGGGCACACACTCTCTACGGCGGATTGTGTTGATGGGTTGTGCAAGTCGTTTTTTTGCTGTGGATGGGCGCGAATAGTGTACGCTATCTTGAAAAGCGTGGCAATTGGAAAACGGGCGCCAGCACAGGCGCCCGTTGCAAGTGCTTTATGACCAGATTCCCGGAATTTGCCGCCCGCAATCGGGGCATTTCCCCTCTGGTGTGAGACGATTTTCGAGCACGAGGAATCCGTAGCGGCGAATGAGCATGGCCTGGCAATCGGGGCACTTGGTGTGTTCCCAATCGCCGACCATGCCGGGCAGGTTGCCGGCGTACACAAAGTGCAACCCTTCTTCACGCCCAATTTCCGCCGCGCGAATCAGGTCGCGCACGGTGGTGTTGCGGTTGTCGGTCATCTTGTAATCCTGGTGGAAGGCGGTCACGTGCCAGGGAATCTCCGGCGAGACAGAGGCGATATAGCGTGCCGCCTCGCGCAGTTCTTCTTCGCTATCGTTGAAGCCTGGCACCACCAGCGTGACTACCTCAATCCAGAAGCCCATTTCATGCACCATCTTGATGGTGTCGAGCACGTGCTGCAATTTGCCGCCCAAAATGCGGTAATTGCGGTCATTCATGCTCTTCAAGTCCACCTTGTAGGCGTCCGTCCAGGGGCGAATGTATTCCAGCGCCTCGCGGGTGGCGTTCCCGTTGGAAACAAACGCCGTACGCAGCCCGTCCGCTTTGGCAAGCTTGAAGTTCGCAACCGCCCATTCGGCTGTGATGAGCGGCTCGTTGTAGCTGGACGCCATGACGCGCGCACCGCATTCATGCGCCAGTTGAAGCATCTGTTCGGGCGTGATGGGGTGCGGGAGCACGCCGGCGGCTTCATCACGCAGGGTCTGACTGGTGAGCCAGTTTTGGCAGTATGGACATTTGTAGTCGCATCCCAACATGCCAAACGTCAGCGCCTTGCTCCCCGGCAGCATGTGGAAGAAGGGCTTTTTCTCCGTCGGGTCGCATTGCAGCGCCGCTACATACCCCCAGGGCACATAGAGTTTGCCATCCTTGTTGAAGCGCACTTTGCAGACCCCGCGTAACCCTTCCCCAATCAGGCAGCGGTGCCCGCACGCCACACAGCGAATGCGTTCCCCTTCGGGGTGCCACAATTCCCCGACGCGCGTCATGCGGTCGAGATATTCAGCCAGCGTCTCGTTGGCTACTTTCGTTTTGCGTGCCATCGTTCCGCCTCCACAGGTTCGCACACATGTTTGTTTATGTCGTATTGTAGCACATTCTGCCGTGGATTTCATACATTTTGGTGCATAATTGGCGCCAAAGTACACAAAAGCATTGACGTTTTGACCACTTTCCATATACTCTTTACCTACAACAACACAGACGCCAAAGGCATTGACGGAGACGAGTTGCGCCATCAGCGCACGTCCCAGGGAGCGAAGGTCGTGACTGGAAGCCTTCGTGTCGTGCCGGTGCAACGTTCCCTCCCGAGCCGACCTGTGAACGGCGCACAGCGCCTAGTAGCAGGCTCCGGTGGCTCCCCGTTATCGGAGCACCCAATCGCGCGGTGGGCGCTGTTGGGGGGAAGTGGCTTGCTTCGGCAAGCAAGAAGGGTGGTACCGCGGGCAAACGCTCGTCCCTTCAGGGGGCGGGCGTTTTTGTATGCGCTCGTCCGTGGTGGCGCGAACAGTTGACGAGACGAGGAGGAGACCATGCAGCAAGAATTGCATGCCTTGCGCGAAGAAGCCTTGCAGGCGCTGGAACGCGCCCAAACATCAGCCGACCTGGCGGCATGGCGCAGTACCTACCTGGGCAAGAAAGGGAAACTTTCGCAGGTGCTGCGCGGCATGGGGAACCTTTCCCCCGAAGAACGCCCCATTGTCGGGCGACTGGCGAACGACATCAAAGAAACGCTGGAACAGGCCTACACCGAGCGCGCCGAAGCCGTGCGTCAGGCGGAGTTGGCGGCGCACCTGGCGGCCGACGCGGTGGACGTGACGCTCCCCGGCCGCCGTCCCCCGTTGGGGCGCTTGCACCCCAGCACACAGGTCATGCGCGAAATTGAACGCATCTTCGCCGACCTCGGTTTCCAGGTGTACGCCTCGCGCGAAGTCGAATTGGACGAATACAACTTCCAGTTGCTCAACATTCCCCCGCACCACCCGGCGCGCGAAATGCAAGACACCTTCTACATCGAGCGGAGCCCGGACGAAAACGACGTCTTGTTGCGCACGCACACCTCGCCGGGGCAAATCCACGCCATGCGCGAATTTGCCGCCATGAACCCGGACAACCCGCCGCCTGTGCGCATCATGTTGCCCGGCATGGTCTATCGGCACGAGCAAATTACACCGCGCTCCGATATCCAGTTCCAGCAGGTGGAAGGGTTGGCGATTGGGCATCACATCACCATGGCCGACCTCAAAGGCACCATCGAATACTTTGTGCGGCGGCTTTTCGGGCCTGAACGGCGCTTGCGCTTCCGCGCCAGTTATTTCCCCTTCACCGAACCAAGCGCCGAAGTGGACATGGACTGCTTGCTCTGCGGCGGCGAAGGGTGCCGCCTCTGCAAAGGCACCGGCTGGCTCGAAATCATGGGGTGCGGCATGGTACACCCAACCGTGCTGCGCAACGGCGGCTACGACCCCGAACGCTACACGGGCTACGCCTTCGGCATGGGACCCGCACGCATCACCATGTTGAAGTATGGCATCGAAGATATCCGCTACTTCTGGCAAAACGATTTGCGGTTCCTGGAACAATTCTGACGAGATCAAGCGAAGGAGATAGCCATGCGCGTACCACTGTCCTGGCTCAACGAATTCGTACAGGTGGACGATATTCCCGTTGAAGAACTCGCCGAGCGCCTCACGCTGGCGGGGCTTGAAGTTGAAGAGATTGAGCGCATCGGTGATTGGTGGGATCCCGAACGTATCCGTGTCGGCGAGGTGTTGAAGGTTGAAAAACACCCCAACGCCGACCGTCTGGTGCTTGCCACCGTTGAATACGGCACGGGCGAACCGCTGACCGTTGTCACCGGCGCGCCCAATGTCCGCCCCGGCATGAAAGTGGCGTTTGCGACCGTGGGGGCGACCGTCATCAACGGGTACAGCGAGGCGCGCGAAAAAATCAAACTCAAACCCGCCAAATTGCGCGGCGTGCGCTCCGAAGGCATGGTGCTGAGTGAGCGCGAACTGGGGCTGAGCGATGAACACGAGGGCATTCTGGAACTGCCCGACGACGCCCCCGTGGGCACCCCCCTGTGCGACTACCTGGGCGACACGGTGCTCGAAATCGCCATCTTGCCGAACATTGCCCGCTGCATGAGCATCTGGGGCGTCGCCCGCGAAGTCGCCGCGCTCTACAAGCGCCCGCTGAAAACCCCCAGCACCGACTGGCCCCGTGAAGCCCTGGGCGAGCCGATCGAAGGCAAAGTCGAAATCGTCATCGAAGACCCCGACAAGTGCCCGCGCTTCACCGCCTCGCTCATCACCAACGTTGAAGTCAAACCCTCGCCCTTCTGGATGCAGCGCCGCCTCATCCTTTGCGGCATGCGTCCCATCAACAACATCGTGGACATCACCAACTACGTCATGCTCGAAACGGGCGAACCCCTGCACGCCTTCGACTACGACAAACTCGTCGAACGGGCGCGCCGCACAGGGCGCGAAACGCCGCGCATCATCATGCGCCAGGCGCGCGAAGGCGAAACCTTGGTGACGCTGGACGATGTGGAGCGCCGCTTGACGCCCAACGACATCCTCGTGACCGACACGGCGGGCATTCTCAGCATCGCGGGGATTATGGGGGGCGCTGAAACCGAAGTGAGCGACGCCACGCGCAACGTTCTGCTGGAAGCCGCTTCGTGGAACTTCCTCAGCATTCGGCGCTCGATGGTTTATCACAACATCTTTTCCGAAGCCGCCAAGCGTTTTAGCCGCGGCGTGCATCCTGCGCTGGCGGAGATTGGCAACCGCCGCGCCGCGTTGCTCATGCACCAGTTGGCGGGCGGCACGATTGCCGACGGCATGGTGGACAACTACCCCGCACCGCCGCCCACCGTTGTTGTGGAGATGGATTTGGACTTCATCGCGCGGTTGCTGGGCGTCGAATTCAGCGCCGAAGAGGCGACCGACATCTTGCAGCGGCTGGAATTCACCGTTGAACCGCTGGACGAGCGCCGCTTGCGCGTCACCGTGCCCGACCACCGCATGGACATTGAAGGGCAAGCCGACCTTGCCGAGGAACTGGTGCGCATCTACGGGCTTGACCGCTTGCCCAGCACGCTGCTGGCGGACGAATTGCCACCGTTGCGCCCCTATCGCGACCACCTGTTGACTGAACGCACGCGCGACCTGCTGGTGGGCGCGGGCTTGCAAGAAATCATCAGTTATGCGCTGACCACGCCCGAAGCCGAGGGGCGCTTGCGGCTGGACGGCGACGTGTTGCCCGATGAGGCCTACGTGGCGCTGCTTAACCCCTCTTCGCGCGAGCGCCGTGTCATGCGCCGCACCCTGCTCGTGAGCCTGGTGGAAGCCCTGCAACGCAACATCCACCACCACGACCGTGTGGCGCTTTTCGAGGTGGGTTTTGTCTATCATCGCCGCGAAGGCGAGCGCCTGCCCGACGAAATCTTGCGTGTGGGGATTGCCATGACCGGTCCCGTCGAGCCGCCCACCTGGTTGAACCCCACCCCACCCGCCGCCGATTACTTCGCCGTCAAGGGCGTGCTGGACGAACTCTTTGCGCACCTGCACGTTGCCGAGCGTATCACGTTCGCGCCCGCCGAGCACCCCACACTGCAACCAGGGCGCACCGCCGCCATCTTGCTGGACGGGGAACGCATTGGTGTTGTGGGCGAAATGCACCCGTTGGTGCGCGAAGCGAACGACTTGCCGGCGCAGCGCATCGCTCTGGCGGAATTCGACCTGCGCCCCGTGCTGGCGGCTGTTCCCGACGGCTACCGTATTCGCGCCGTGCCGCGTGTGCCCGCCGTCATCGAAGACATCGCCATCATCGTGGACGAAGCCACGCCCGCGGCGGAAGTGGAGCGTGTGATTCGCGAAGCGGGGGGCAGCGTGCTGGCGGACGTGCACCTCTTCGACGTCTATCAGGGCGAACCGTTGCCCGAAGGCACGAAGAGCCTGGCGTACCGACTGACCTATCAGGCGGAAGAAACACTCACCGACGAAGCCGCCGCCGCCATTCGCCAGCGCATTGTGCAGGCGCTTGCCGACCAACTCGGCGCAACCCTGCGCAGCGCCTGACGCCCACGCAGCCCTGACAGGCCGCGCCGCCTGTCAGGGCTTTTTCTTGGCGTCGTACCACGCTTCCACTTCCCGCAAAAAGCGCCCCGACCGTAACCCCCGTTCCAAATGGTGCGTTGCCCACAATTCGAGCAGTGTGCGCACTTCTTCGCGCACATCGTCGGGCAAGCGCAATTTGCGCACGCGCGGCCACGGGGCGGTTTGCAGAAACCGCAGCACTTTGAGCGCGTTCAGCGACAGCGGGCGCACCAACTGTTCCGCGGCTGCGCCTTCTTCCTCGCGCAAACGTTGCCGACAGGTGGGGCACACCACGCCGCCCAACTCAACGCTGATGAATTGCGCCACGGGCGCAACCGGTTCGCCGCACACCACGCACTCATGCAGAGCGGGGCGGTAGCCCACCAGGTCGAACAGGTGCATTTGAAAGTGCAACAACACCAGGTCGCCGGGGTCGCCGCTGTTGAGGGCGAGCAATGCGTTGTGGAGCAAGTCATACACCGCGGGAGCCGCGTCCGCTTCTTCAAAAAAGCGGTCAACCAGTTCGCACAGCATGCCCGCTTGCCCAATGCGCGCCAGGTCGCGCCGCACGCCCTCGAAATAATCCAGCGTCTGCGCCTGGGTGAGTTTGTCGAACGTGCGCCCACGCGCCAGCACAAACCGGCCGCGCGTGAAAAGTTCCAGGTGGCCGCTTTTGCGGGTCGTCGGTTTGCGGGCGCTCACCGCCACCACGCGCAGTTTGCCGTATTCCGGCGTGAACAGCGTGATGAGCCGGTCGGCTTCGCCCCAATCACGGCGGTTCAGGATGATGCCTTCGGTTTGATACGTGCGTGCGCGTTCCGGTCGCATGCCTCTCTCACTTCCTCAACGGCGTTGGTTGAGCCGCGCCTGGATGGTGCGCACCAGAAACTGCGACAGCGACCAGGCGATACTTCCACCAAGGGGAAGTACCACCAGCACCTCTGACCAGGAAGCGTCATTCCAGAACGGTGTCAGCACTTTCACCGCCACCGCCGCCAGCGCCATCCAGACGTACACAAAGAGCCATTGAAGCGCCACTTGTTTCAGATTCATGAGCGGGCGTCCTTTCGCACACGCCCCTGTGTGGGGCGTCTCATCATGGGCTTTGCCGCGCCTTTGCCTCACAGTATAATCGAGCCGACGACAAACCCGCAACGAGAGGAGCCTGCCATGTACGAACGCGCCGCCCACGTGGGGCATTTGCTGCGCCTGGCGAATGCCACGCTGGCAACGGCTGAATCTTGCACGGGGGGCTTGCTGGCGCACCTCATCACCGAAGTCCCCGGTTCGTCCGATTACTTTTTGGGTGGCGTCGTCTCTTACAGCAACGCCGCTAAAATGGCTTTGCTGGGTGTGCGTGAAAGCACCCTGGCGGAACATGGCGCCGTCAGCGAGCCGACGGCGCGCGAAATGGCCGAAGGTGTGCGCGCCCGCTTCCAGAGCACCATTGGCGTCGGCATTACAGGCATTGCCGGACCGGGCGGCGGCACACCCGAAAAGCCTGTCGGGCTGGTTTACATCGGCGTGAGCACCCCCGTTCACACCGTTGTGCGCCGTTTCGTCTGGCAAACGGGCGACCGCTCGGCAAATAAACTCGATTCGGCGCTTGCCGCGCTCGATTTGATTGCGCAAGAAGCGAGGGAACTCATGCCCAACGATTGGACGCCTATCCACGTGGAAGCCCACATGTCGCCCGGCGGTGTGTTGCGCCCGCTGGCGTTTGAGGTGCATGGTCAGCGGTATGTGGTCGGCGACGTGGGGCGGCAAACAACCGACGACCTGGGGCGTTTGCACATCATGGTGATGACGCCGCCCAACCGTCTGTGGGAACTGGTGTACGACCCCCATACGCAAACGTGGTATCTGGCGAAGGGACCAGACCGCACCGCCGTTGTTTGAAAAAAACCTTGTTTGAACGTCAAGGAGGCTGAAATGGAACTGCGTATCGCCACAAGCGACCCACGCCAAACCGACGCCGATTTTCTGCTCATCGGGCTGGCTAAAGATGAAACCCCACCCACCGACCTCGACGAAGCCCTGGACGGCTTGCTCACGGATGCGCTCCAAACGCGCGAAATCAACCCCACGGGGAACGAAGTGGCGGTGTTGCACCCCCACGGCAAACTCCCCTACCGCCGCATTCTGGTGGCGCCCTTGGGGAAACAGCGCACCCGCGACGCGCTCCGCAACGCGGCGGCGCTGGGCGTGCGCAAAGCGCGCGCGTTGGGGGGCGGTGTGCTGGCGACCACCTTGGCGCGCGCCCCCCTCGATGACGTCGGCGCCGAGGCGCGCGCGCAAGCCGTTGCCGAAGGGCTGGTTATCGGCAACTGGTCGTTCCGCGAACTGCGCAAACCCGCCGAAGACGAAGGCGAGATCAGCGCGACGCTGGTGCTGGCGCGTGAAGAAGAAAGCGACGCCGCCGACCGTGGGTTGAGTGTGGGACTGGCGATTGCGCGGGGCGTCAACCTGGCGCGCACCCTGGTGGACGAACCCCCCAACATCGCCACGCCTGGGCGTCTGGCGCAAGTGGCGCAAGACCTTGATACGGCGTGCGCCCACATCGTCACGCGCATTCTGGACCGCGACGCCGCCGCCGAATTGGGCATGGGGGCGTTTTTGGGCGTCGCGATGGGCTCCGACACACCCCCCTACTTCATCATCCTGGAACATCGCCTGGATGAATTCCCCAATGTGCCGCCCGTTGTGCTGGTGGGGAAAGCCGTCACATTCGACACCGGCGGCTACAACCTGAAACCCGGCGCAGGCATGGCGGACATGAAGAGCGACATGGCGGGCGGCGCCGCGGTGCTGGGCGTCTTTACCGCATTGGCGGAACTGGAAGTGCCCCTGCCCGTGGTGGGGCTGATTCCCGCCACCGAAAACATGGTTTCGGGGCATTCCTACCGACCGAGCGACGTCCTCACCTCGCTGGGCGGCAAAACCATCGAAATTGGCAACACCGACGCCGAAGGGCGGCTCATCATGGCGGATGCGCTCGAATACGCCAAGCGCTACAACCCGCGCTACACGATTGACATTGCCACACTCACCGGCGCGAAGATGATTGCGCTGGGCTATGACCTGAACGCGCTCTTTGCCACCGATGACGACCTCGCTGCCGCTATCGAAGCCGCCGCCCGCGACGCCGGCGAACCGACCTGGCGCATGCCCCTGTGGGACGCCTACGACGCCTATCTGGAAAGCAAAATCGCCGACGTGAAGAACGTGGGCATTCGCGCCGGTGGTGCGATTACCGCCGCGCTCTTCTTGCGCCGCTTTGTGGATGGCGCGTACCCCTGGGCGCACCTGGACATTGCCGGTAGCGCCACCGTGCAGGGCGACCGCCAACCCAAGCCCCCGTTGACCCCCTACGGCGCGACGGGCGTCCCCGTGCGCACGCTCATCTACCTGTTGCAGCGCGAAGCCGCCCGGAAGGAGTAAGCGCCATGCCGCAGATTGAACCGCGCATTCATCCATCGGTCTTTGTCGCCGAGGGCGCCGTCATCCGCGGCGACGTCGAGATTGGCGCGGAGAGCAGTATCTGGTTTGGGGTGGTCATTCGGGGCGACGTGGACGTGGTGCGCATAGGCGAACGCACCAACGTGCAAGACGGCGTCATTATCCACGTCTCCAAAGGCTTTCCAGTGCACATTGGCAACAATGTGACCATTGGGCATGGGGCGGTGGTACACGGCGCAACGGTTGAAGACGGCGCGTTGATTGCCATCCGCGCCACTGTGCTGGACGGCGCACACATTGGCGCGGGGGCTATGGTGGGCGCAGGGGCGCTTGTGCCGCCGGGGATGCACGTTCCCCCCGGCACGCTGGCGCTCGGCGTGCCCGCCCGTATTGTGGGACCGCTGGACGACGCCAAAAAAGCCTACCTGAAACATGCCGCCGAGGCGTACATTCGGCATGCTCGCGAGTATCGCGAAGGAAAATGGTAAACGAGTTTGGAGGAAAGAGCCATGCAAATTTTTCTGGATACCGCCGTATTGGATGAAATCCGCCAGGCCGCTGAGTGGGGCGTCTTGGACGGCGTCACCACCAACCCAACGTTGGCGGCGCGTGCCGGGCGCGCCTTCAAAGAAAACATCCTCGCCATCAGCGAAATCATTGGCGACCGCGGGACGGTCAGCGCGGAAACGGTGAGCACCGACGTGGAGGGCATGATTGAGGAAGCCCGCCTGGTGACATCTTGGGCGCCCAACATCGTTGCCAAAATTCCCTGCACGCCCAACGGGTTGGCGGCGACGCGCAAACTCGCCGAAGAGGGCATTCGCGTCAACATGACGCTGGTCTTCAACGCTACACAGGGCTTGCTGGCGATGAAAGCAGGCGCCTACTACGTCAGCCCCTTCATCGGGCGGCTGGACGACGCCGGCCAGAACGGTATGGAACTCATCGAGCAGTTGGTGCACATCAAACACACTTACGGCTTTGAAACACAGGTGCTTGCCGCGAGTATCCGCCATCCCATGCACGTGGTGCAGGCGGCGATGCTCGGCGCGGACATTGCCACTATGCCCTTCAAGGTGTTGCAGCAAATCATGAAGCACCCCCTCACCGACATCGGCTTACAGCGGTTCCTTGAAGACTGGGCGTCCATCCCCGAAGAGATGCGCCCATTCTGAAATTGACTATCATACAGGCTTGCTGGTTGCATGGCGTCCCCACGGTGGGACGCCATGCGCTTGTTCGATATCGGACGTAAAGGAGCAGGAACATGAGCAATCTGCTTGCCAAACTGCTGGACGCGCCCGTAGTGGGCAAAGTGCGGCGTGTGCATGCGCTTGAACACGCCACCATCACCTTGTTGAGCATGCGCATTCCCAACCTGCGCATGGTGGGGCGTTCCACCGCGCGCGGGTTCTGGCTCTACGGCAACGTCGAAACCGAAGACGTGCGCCGCGCCGCCGAAGAAGCCTTGCGCCGCTTGCAACGGGGCGAAGCCACGCTGGCGATTCACCCCAACTGCGGCACCAACATCGCCGTGACGGGTGTGCTGGCGGGGCTTTCTTCATTTGCGGCGTCCGCACCCTGGCATGAGAAAGAAAGCATTGCCGACCGTGTGCCGCGCGCCATTATGGCGGCGTTGGCGGCGCTGTTCCTGGCGCGCCCTGTTGGGTTCTGGGTGCAGCGCAACATCACCACCAGCCCCGATGCGCAAACTTTGCGGCTGGGGGAGATCAAACGCATGCAGAAAGGCGGCATGACGATTCATTTTGTTGAGGTGCTGGGATAAATGTTTGATATTCCGACCAAAGTCATCCATGCAGGAGTACAGACCATGGAAGCCTATCGCATTCGGGGCGGGAATCCCATCCAGGGGACGTTTGTGCCGCAGGGCAACAAGAACGCCGCCCTGCCGATGATTGCCGCCACCTTGCTCACCGACCAGGAGATTGTGCTCGAAAACGTGCCCGACATTCGCGACGTGCAGGTGATGCTGGCGCTGGTGGAACATCTGGGGGCGACGGTGGTTGAAGAAGCGCCCGGCGTCTGGCGTATTCGCGCCGAAACGCTCACCAGCACCCGCCCCGACCCCGCGCTCTGCCGCCAGATTCGCGCCTCGTTCTTGCTGGCGGGACCCTTGTTGGCGCGTGAAGGGCGCGCCACGCTGCCGCGCCCCGGCGGCGACCGGATTGGGCGGCGACCGCTGGATACGCACATCTACGCCTTTGAGCAACTGGGCGTGGAAGTCGAAATCTTGCCCGACCGCTACATCCTCACCGCGCCGCATGGGCTTTACGGCGCAGACATTTTCCTGCCCGAAGCCAGCGTGACCGGCACGGAGAATGTCGTCATGGCGGCGACCGCTGCGCAGGGCACCACCATCGTCCGCAACGCCGCCGCCGAGCCGCACGTTCAGCAACTCTGCCGCATGATCAACGCCATGGGCGGACACATTGAGGGCATTGGTTCGAGCACGCTGGTGATTGAAGGCGGCTTGCCGCTGGGTGGCGCGCGTGAGCGTATCGAATCCGACTACATCGAAGTGGGCAGTTTCATCGGGTTGGCGGCGGTGACGGGGGGCGAACTGCGCATCAAGGACGCCTACCCGAACGAACACCACCGTATGACGCGCATTGTGTACGAGCGGCTGGGCATCCGCTGGGAAGTGGATGGCAACGACATCATCGTGCCCGCCGGCCAGACGCTGGAAGTGCAAGACGCCTTGCATGGCGCTATTCCCGAAATCAAAGACCAACTCTGGCCCGGTTTCCCCGCCGACCTGACGAGTATTGCGCTGGTGCTGGCAACCCAGGCGCGCGGCACCGTGCTCATTCACGAGTGGATGTTCGAGGGGCGGCTCTTCTGGGTAGACAAACTCATCAGCATGGGGGCGCGCATTGTGTTGTGCGACCCACACCGCGCTGTGGTGGTGGGTCCCTCGAAACTCTACGGACAGGAACTCACCAGTCCCGACATTCGCGCCGGCATGGCGCTGGTGATTGCCGCGCTCTGCGCCGAGGGCGAAAGCACCATCTACAACATTCACCAAATTCAGCGTGGGTACAGCCGTCTGGATGAACGCTTGCGCGCTTTGGGCGCCGACATCGAACGCATCACCGTCTGAGATGGAGTGAAGCATCATGCCGGCAACGCGCTTCCGCCGCCGCCCATCGCCCACCTTCTGGCTTTTCGCGCTGGTGGTGCTGGCGGCGTTTGCCTTGCGCGCCTACGGGCTGGAGATTCAGAGCCTGTGGAACGATGAAGGCAACAGCATCGGCATGGCGCGACGCGGTTTTCTGGCGATTGCCCAGCACACCGCCCGCGACATTCATCCGCCGCTCTACTACTGGACCCTGCACGCCTGGGTGCAGGGCGCGGGCTTTTCGGTGGCGGCGTTGCGCCTGCTGAGCGCCTTCTACGGCACGCTCACCGTCGCTGTCGTCATGCGGCTGGCGCGCGACTGGTTTGGCGACCGGGCGGCGCTGGTGGCGGGCGTGGCGGCGGCGGTTTCCCCGTTCGCCATCCACTACGCGCAAGAAGTGCGCATGTACGCGCTTGTGACGTTGCTGGGCGCGCTTTCGTGGTGGGCGTTTGGCGCATGGCTGAACCGTCCCACCCCGCGCCGTTTGGCGCTCTGGTGGCTGGCGGCGCTTGCCGTTGCCTACACGCACTACTTCGGCGTGGCGCTCATTGCCACCCAAAACCTGGTGTGGGCGTTGCTCTGGTGGCGCGAACGGCGCACCCGGCAGGCGCTTGCCTGGCTGACGGCGCAAGCCGGGCTGGCGCTTTGCTACCTGCCCTGGCTCTGGTACAGCCGCACCACGTTGCTCAACTGGCCCGCCATCAGCGAAGCGTTTGGCGTCGGCTTCCTGGTGCGCGAATTGGTGCGCGTGTTCAGTTTGGGCGAAAGCGTGCCGCCCACGTGGTCGCCCTGGTTGTGGGGCTTTCTGGCGCTGGCGGGGCTGGGGCTGTGGGGCGCGTGGCGCGTTGGGCGCTGGGGGTGGTGTGCCCTTGCCTGGTGGCTGACGCCGCCCGCTCTGATGGTGCTCCTATCAGCGCTTGACCGACCGTTCTACAACCCCAAGTTTTTGCTTCAAGCCACGCCGGGCTTTCATCTGGTGCTGGGGCTGGGCGTGCAGACGCTGACCCAACGCCTGCCCCGTTCCGCCCGCTGGGGCTTGACCGCGCTTGCGAGCGTGTTCCTCGTGGCGGCGGCTGTGGCGCCTTTGCGCAACGAATGGCGCAACCCGCGCTACTGGCGCGACGAATACCGCGGCATTGCCCGCACGATTGAAGCCACCGCCAGCCCCGACGACGCGATTTTGTTGCTGGGCGGCGGGCAAATCGAAGTGTTCGACTACTACTACCAGGGCGATTTGCCGCGCTACCCCATCACCAGCGCCAATGTGCGCGATGAAGCGCGCCTGCTGGCAACGCTCGAAACGCTGGCGCGCACGCACAAACGGCTTTACGCCATTCTCTGGGGGCAGCAACAGCAAGACCCCCAGGGCATTGTGGAACAGTGGCTGAATGAGCACGCCTTCAAAGCCAGCGATCGCTGGTATGGCGATGTGCGGCTGGTGGTGTACGAATTTGGTGACCTGAGCGACCAACTACGCCCGGTGGACGCCGTGTTTGGCGACGTGTTGCGGCTGGAACGGGCGGCGGTGGCGCCGCTCAGCGTGCCGTCGGGCGACATTGTGCGCCTGGAACTCGAATGGTCGGCGCTGACGCCCCCCGAACGTGCGTACACCTTCTTTGCGCAAGTGCTGGACGGCGGCAATCACATTGTGGGGCAACGTGACGCCCCGCCCGCCGCCCAATCAACGTCGGCGTGGCGTCTGGGCGAGCGGTATCGCGGGCGTGTCGGCGTGCCCATCTTTCCGGGGACGCCGCCGGGGACGTATCGGCTCATCGTGGGGGTGTACGACGCCGCGACGGGCGCGCGCCTGCCGTTGCCCGACGGCGCAGACGCGCTCACATTGGCGGCGGTGCAGGTGGAGCGTCCCGCCGTCCCCCCCGACCCCGATGCGCTCGACCGCCGGGTGGAAGCGCATGAGCGGCTGGGCGACCTGACGCTCCTGGGGTGGCGCTTCAACAAACTGGGGTTCGACCATGCGCCGGAGACGCCGCTGCACGCGGGCGAGCCGATGCAGGTGGTGCTCTTCTGGCGGGCGGAACGCGATGCGCCGCACGTCCCCGCGTTCACCTTGCGCTTGCTGGACGCCGATGGGCGTGAGGTGGGGGCGTGGGGCTGGACGCCCACGGAAGGGCGTTTCCCGCTGGATGCGTGGCGTCAGGGGGATGTGGTGCGCGACCCGCAGGTGGTGTTTGTGCCGGGCGTGCCGCCGGGCGCGTACACGCTGGTGCTGGATGCGGACGGCGAGCGCGTTGTGTTGGGGCGGGTTGTCCTCGAATAAGTCAAGCGGGCGTTTCTTCCAACTGCCGCAGGGCGTGCATGAGGTCGTACACCGAGAAGATCCCCACAAAAACGCCGTTTTCGATGACGGCGGCGGCTTCGCTGTTGGATTCAGCCAGCAGGGTTTGGGCGCGATAGAGCGTGTCGCGGGGCGTCAGCACAGGGTACGACGTTTGCATGATGTCCGCAATGCGGGACGCCGATGCGGCGGCTTTCTCAATCGCCGCGCGGCTGACCAGCCCCAACAGGCGACCCCGTTCCACAACAGGCCAAATGGGTTGCAGGCTCATGCGTGCGACGAGATAGGCGCTGTGGACATGCGTAGAGGGCGCGAAGGTCAAGCCGCGCCGCGTCATGTGGTTGCCCACGTGCGCCGTATCAAGCAGTTGACGTTGCGCGAGGCGGCGCATTTCTTGTTCGGCGGCGAAAAAGAGAAACACCCCCATCAGCAAGAACCAGAGGTTTTGGAAGAAGCCGTAAAGCCCCATCAGGACGGCAACGCTTTGCCCCAAACGAACCGCCACCCATGTCGCCCGTTCGTAGGAAAGCCCCGCGGTCAACGTGGCGCGCAACATGCGCCCCCCATCCATGGGGAAGATGGGCAACAGGTTGAAGCCCGCGAGCAGGGCGTTCGTCAGAAGCAGGTAGAACGCCAGACTTTGCCAGCCGGGCGTGGTCAGCGCGTTGATCAGCCCGAATTGGGTCAGTGAAACGAGCGGGACGAGTGTGGGGGGCAACAGCACCCCGATGAGTGCCAGGTTGACCAGGGGTCCCGCGACGGCGACCAGAAACTCATCGCGCGGATTGTCGAGCGGACTGCGAAACTGTGCCAGCCCACCCAGCGGCAAGAGCAAAATCTCTTCCACAACAATGCCGCGCCAGCGCGCCACGAACGCATGCCCCAACTCGTGCAGCACCACACAGCCAAAAAGCGCCACCACCAGCGCCATTCCGTACAGTGCTGTGTGAAGAGAGCCGTTACGCCCCCATTCCCACGCCGCCCAGAGCAACACCAGCGGAAATGTTGCGTGAATGCGGAGCGGGATACCGCGAATGCTCCCGATTTTCCACGCCCACTTGGGGCTTGTTGATGAGCGAGACACCGTTTTCCTCAGAAGACACGTCCTTTATTTTTGGTGTTGTCCCGTGGGTTCGCTGTAATGCTCCAACGCTCGCACCGCCATTGAAAGGATGAGCGTCATGCTCAGGTAGAGTAGGGCGGCGATTGTCCAGCCGCCAAACGTGTCGAATGTGCGCGAAACATAGCGGCGCGTCATGTGCGTGAGTTCCACAACCCCCAGGACACTCGCCAGCGACGAATCTTTGAGAATGGCGATGAAATCGTTGCCCAAGGGGGGCAAAATGATACGCATCGCCTGGGGCAAGATGATGTAGCGCATGGTCTGCACCCCCGAAAGCCCCAGCGCCGCGGCGGCTTCACGTTGCCCTTTGGGAATTGCCTGAATCCCCGCGCGATACACTTCGGCAAGATACGCACCGTACACCAATCCGAGCGCCACAATGGCGCGAGTCATGTCCGAACGCAAGCCCACAGTGGGACCGACGACGAACGCCACGTAGAAGATGACCACCAGAATCGGCACGCCGCGAAACACCTCGACATAGAGCGTTGAAAGCGCGTAGATGATGGGGTTGGTGGAGAGGCGTCCCAACCCGATGATGAGCCCCAGAACGAGTGCAAGCGCGTAGCCGAGCACCGAAAGGATAATCGTGAATTTGATTCCCTGCGAAATAAAACTTGCAATATCGCTGTAATTTTCCGAAGAGGCGACCAGAATGACGGCGCTAAGCCCCAGGACCAACAACAAAACGAGCCAGAGAGGAATACGCTGGACACTCTCCGCGAGAGAACCTGCACCAGACCGAGGATCGAGATCGAGTTGTGACATGGCAACGCTCCTTCGCAAAAGTCTCGTGTGGGTGTCATGCACTATACCACAAAGTCAAACGCTCTGTGAAGTGTGTGGCGTTTGCGTGGAAAGAACGTGTGTGGTATGCTTGTATCCCCTACGGGGGGATAGGGTGATTGGCTGGCAAAAAGGAGACGTGCTGATGAAAACAATTCAACTCGCCATCCAGGGAATGACCTGCGACGCATGCGCCCGCCATGTCCGAGACGCCTTGTCTGCTGTGCCGGGTGTGGCGCATGTCGAAGTGCCTGGCTGGGAAAGCCAACAAGCCATCGTGCAGGCGGATGAAGGCGTCTCGCCGGAGCGCCTGGCAACCGCCGTGGAGCAGGCGGGATACCGCGCCGAAGTCGCCGCCGTTGCCTCGCCCGCTGTTGCGTCCGACGAGCCTGACACCACCTACGACTTGCTTGTGATTGGTGGTGGGTCGGCTGGGTTTGCCGCCGCCATCAAAGCGGCGGAAGCAGGCGCACGTGTCGCCCTGATTGAGCGCGGGCTGATTGGGGGCACGTGCGTCAACGTGGGGTGTGTTCCCAGCAAAACGCTCATTCGCATGGTCGAAGCGTGGCATGCCGCGGACGCCGCGCGGCGTTTTGACGGTGTCCAACTGGCGCAGGGACACCTCGCTTGGCATCGTCTCATCCAGCAGAAGGACGCCCTGGTGGCTGAATTGCGGCAAGCCAAGTATGTGGACGTTTTGGCGGCCTACCCGACCATCACGCTTATCCGTGGGCGTGCGCGCTTCGTTGACGAGACCACGCTCGCCGTGGATGAACGGCTCTACCGCGCCGAACACGTCATCATTGCCACGGGCGCGCATCCTTGGGCGCCCCCCATCCCCGGATTGGCAGAAGCGGGCTACTGGACGAGCACCGACGCCCTGGCGACCAAAGAGCAACCCCGTTCGCTCATCGTCATTGGCGGTAGTGCGGTGGGGTTGGAATTGGCGCAGGTGTATGCGCGGGCGGGGACATTCGTGACCGTGCTGGAAGCGCTGCCGCGCATTGTGCCGCAGGAAGAGCCCGAAATTGGCGAGGCGCTCGAAACCTACCTGGAAGCCGAAGGCATGCGCATTGAAGCCGGCGTCCGCGTGCGTGGGGTTGAGCGGCGTGCGCCCCAACGGGTCGCCGTCACTTTTGAGCGCGAGGGCGAGGCGGAGACCATCGAAGCCGAGCACGTGTTGGTGGCGACCGGGCGGCGCGCCAACACGGCGGGGCTGGGGTTGGAAGCGGCGCATGTGGAACTGGACGAGCGCGGCCATATTCGCATTGACGAGTACGCCCAGACCAGCAACCCCCGCGTGTACGCCGCGGGCGATTGCGCCACCTTGCCGATGTTCGTCTATGTCGCCGCGCACAGCGGCTCGGTCGCCGCGGAAAATGCGTTGCATGGCAACCGCCGCACGCTTGACCTGGACGCCTTGCCCAAAGTCACCTTCACCGACCCCCAGGTGGCTTCGGCCGGGTTGACCGAAAGCCAGGCGCGCGAAGCAGGATTTGCCGTCAAAACGTCCGTTTTGCCGTTGACGCATGTGCCGCGTGCACTCGCGGCGCACGATACGCGCGGGCTGATCAAACTCGTGGCGGACGCCGAGAGCGACCGTTTGCTGGGGGCGCATCTGCTGGCACCGGAAGGGGGCGAAATCATCCAGATTGCGGTGCTGGCTATTCGGGCGGGGATGACAACGCGCGACGTGGCGGAAACCATCTTCCCCTATTTGACACTGGCGGAAGGGCTCAAACTGGCGGCGCAATCGTTCGAGAAAGATGTGGCGACGTTGAGTTGTTGCGCGGGGTAAAAAACGCCGTGGCGGTGTTGTGTCTGACTTTTCAAGGTTGCTTTTCCCGCTCACCGTGCTATAATCTGCCCTGCTTCGGGGCGTAGCTCAGCCCGGTTAGAGCGCGGCGTTTGGGACGCCGAGGCCGGAGGTTCGAATCCTCTCGCCCCGACCACGTAAAACGAGGCGACATCGTGTCGCCTCGTTTTGTTTTGATGTGCATTAGCGTGTCGCCGGCATGGGCACCCCACGCCCAAGCGCTTCGGCGATACGGCGCGCGGCGTCCACCAGCGCGGGCACCTGTTCCAGCGGGAGCGATTGCTGCCCATCCGATAGCGCTTCTTCGGGGCGTGGGTGAACTTCCACAATCAGCCCATCGGCGCCGGCGGCAAGCGCCGCACGCGCCGCCGGAATCACCAGGTCGGTGCGCCCGGTGGCGTGGCTGGGGTCGCCGATGACGGGGAAAGGCGTGGTGGCTTTGACCAGCGCAATGGCGTTGGTGTCGAGCGTGTTGCGTGTGGCGGTCTCAAAGGTGCGAATGCCCCGCTCGCAGAGGAGAATGCGCTCGTTGCCGCGCGAGGCGATGTGTTCCGCCGCCATCAACCATTCATGCACGGTTGCCATAAAGCCGCGTTTTAGCAGAACCGGCTTGTCGGTTTCACCGACAGCCCACAGAAGCGGGAAGTGCTGCATGTTGCGGCTGCCAATCTGGATGATGTCGGCGTATTCGGCGACGAGGGGCACATGTTCCACGCCCAGCGCTTCGGTCACCACCAGCAAGCCGAATTCATCGGCGACGGCGCGCAAAATTTCCAGCCCTTCACGCCCCAGCCCCTGGAAGGCGTGGGGCGATGTGCGCGGTTTGAACGCCCCGCCCCGCAACAGCCGCACACCGTGCGCCACCAGCACTTCGGCAACGGCGCGCACCTGTTCGTAGGATTCCACCGAACAGGGACCGAGGATGAGCGTAATGTCGTTTCCGCCAATGACCACGTCATCGCGGATGGTCACCGGACGGGTTGTTGTCGTCGTCTCTGTCATGGTTCGACCTCCTCTCCAACGAGGTGTTGGCTTTTCAGCCCATACGGTTCTCACGCCATGCGCCACCGGCAAGGCGTTCTTTCACGGCTTGCCGCGCAATCTTGCCCGAGGCAGTCAGCGGCAAGGCGTCAACAAACAGAACATGCTTGGGGCACTTGTAGCCCGCAAGATGGTCGCGACAAAACGCCCGTATCTCTTCCGGTGTGGCTGACGCCTCCGGGTGCAGTTGGATGACGGCTGTCACGGCTTCCCCCCATTCGGCATCGGGAACGCCGACCACACAAACCGCCGCCACAGCCGGATGGCGCAACAATACGCCCTCGACTTCCGAGGGATAGACGTTTTCGCCCCCGCTCACAATCAGGTCTGTGCGGCGTTGCATCATCCAGAGCCGCCCGACTTCATCGAGATAGCCCATGTCGCCTGTGTGGAGCCAGCCCTGGCGCAGGGTGCGCTGTGTGGCGACGGGGTTTTGCCAGTAGCCGCGCATCACCGTGCGCCCGCGCACGGTGATTTCGCCCACTTCGCCGACCGCCGCGGGCGTGCCGTCGTCGCGCAGAATGCGCACCTCTGTGCCCCAGAGGGGAGCGCCCACCGTCCCCGGTGCGGCGCGCACTTCATCCGGTGCGGCGGTGGCGACTTGCGAAGCGGCTTCGGTCAGCCCGTAGGTGAGCGCCACGGGAAGACCCGCCGCGAGAGCGCGTTCCAGCAGGGGGGGCGGCGTGGCGGCGCCCCCGACAAGCACGGTGCGCACAGAAGGGGGCAGCGGGCGGTCGCGGCGGGCGTCGAGCAGGCGTTTGAGCATGGTGGGCACCACCGAAACAAGCGTCACGCGCCCGCTGTCGAGCGCGTGGGTGACGGCGTCGGTGTCAAAGCGTTCATGCAGAAGAATGGCGGTGCCGTAGAGCGCCGAGCGCAGGACAATCGCCATGCCGCCCACGTGGTAGAGCGGCATGCAGAGCAGCCAGCAGTCGTTGCGCTGCACGCCCAACCGCCACCCCGACGCGGTGGCGCTCCAAAAGTGGTTGGCGAGGGTCAGCATCGCCCCTTTGGGTCGCCCCGTGGTGCCCGATGTGAAGACGATGGCATGCACACCGTCGAAGGGCAGCGGGGAAAAGGGGCGCACGTTGCGCGGCGGGGCAGCCGGTTCATCCACATTGAGCAAGGGAACGTGAACGCCCAGCGGTTCCGCCTGTGCGGCGGTTCTGTTGTTGTGCACGAGTACCGCCGGGGTTGTCTGCGCCACTTGCCAGGCGAGTTCGGCGGGGGTCAGGCGGGTGTTGAGCGGCACCAGCGTTGCCCCCACGCGGACCACCGCATGAATGAGCAACACGGCTTCGGGGGTGTTGGGCAGCAGCATGGCGACGCGCGCGCCGTTGTCCACACCGGCGGCACGCAAACGCGCCGCGAGGTGGTTGGCGTCGCGGTGCAGGTCGCCATACGTCCAGACGCGCTGTTGCCAGTACAACGCCGCCCGCAATGGGGAGCGGGCGGCGCGTTCGGCAAGCCAATCCGTTGGCGGTGTTGTGGGCAACAGCATGGGTGGGTTGTCTGGTCGGTTGGTGTTGGTGTTCACAGCCGATGTGCCCCCCTCATGGCCAGCGTGGGAATTTGTCAAAGCGCGGTTTGCGTTTTTCAAGGAAGGCGTCGCGCCCTTCTTTGGCTTCATCGGTCATGTACGCCAGGCGTGTGGCTTCGCCGGCGAAGATTTGTTGCCCCACCAGCCCATCATCCAGCAGGTTGAAGGCGTATTTGAGCATGCGGATAGCGGTGGGGCTTTTGCTGTTGATAATTTGCGCCCATTCAAAAGCCGCTTCTTCCAATTCCTCATGCGGCACCACCTTGTTGACCATGCCCATCTGGTACGCCTCTTCGGCGCTGTACACCTGTTCCAGGAAGAAAATTTCGCGCGCCCGTTTTTGCCCGACTTGCTTGGCGAGATACGCCGAGCCGTAGCCCCCGTCGAAACTGGCTACGCGGGCGTCGGCTTGCTGGAAGCGGGCATGCTCGCGGCTGGCAATCGTCAAATCGCAGACGACGTGCAGGCTGTGCCCCCCGCCGACCGCCCAGCCCGGCACCACGCAAATCACCACCTTGGGCATGAAGCGAATCATGCGTTGGAGTTCCAGCACGTGCAGGCGCGGCAGTTCGTAGCCCCCCTCGTAGCCGCCATGCCCACGCACGCGTTGGTCGCCCCCGGCGCAAAACGCCCAGCCGCCATCTTTGGGGGAAGGACCTTCGCCGGTGAGCAAAATCGTGCCGATGCTGGTGTCCAGCCAGGCGTCGCGGAAGGCTTCGATCATCTCATCAATGGTTTCGGGGCGAAACGCATTGCGCACTTCGGGACGGTTGAAGGCGATACGCGCCACACCGTCGGCTTTGTAGTAGGTGATATCGTTGTACGCTTTCACCTGTTGCCAATCGGCGGCTTTGCGGATGTAGTTCCAGGTTTGCGGTTCGGTCATCGGGCTCGCTCCTTCTCTTCATTTTGTCTGGTTGTCAATCAGGTCAGCCATCATGTCGCGCAGGAAATGGCGCACATGCTCGGACAGTTCCGGGTCGGATTGGAATTCGATGAGCGTTGGCGTCTCGGTGGCGATTGCCGCATCCAGCGCCGTGCGCACACGGGCGCGGCTTGCCGTGTGGACGTATGCCATGCCGAACATGTCGGCAACCGGCTTGAAGTGCATGGCGTGCGCGGTGTAGAACAGGTCGCGAAACGGTGGGTCGTACTGGGCGATGGGCAGGCGCTTGAAAATCGCGCCGCCACCGTTGTTGAGGACAACGATGTGGATGTTCCGCAGAGCGGCGCGTTGCACCGCCAGCAGCGCGTTCATGTCGTGGTAGAACGAGACGTCGCCAATCACCAGCACAGTGGGGTGGTGGGGGCGAGCGGCGGCAACGCCCAGCGCCGTCGAGACCACGCCGTCTATGCCGCTGGCGCCCCGATTGGCGAAGATGTGCAGGCGGCGGCGGAGCACCCGCCCGAACAGGTCGAGATGGCGCACGGGCAGGCTATTCCCCACGACGAGCGCGCTTTCTTCCGGCAGGCTGTTGAGAACGTCGGCGATGACAAATTCCTCAGCGTCGGGGTACATTTCGCGTGCGCTTTCAATCGCCAGCCGCACCATGCCGTCAATCGCCCCCCAGGCGGATGTCCAGCCCAGCAGGGCGGTGCCGCGGTCGCTGAGTGTAGCGTAGATGGCGCTCAAAAGCCGTGCGGCGTCGCTCTCAATCCAATGATGGGCGGTATGCACGGCGTCTTCCCAGGCGCCGTCTTCGCTGATCACGATGCGCATGGCGGGCGTGCGCGCCAGGAAGTTTTCGAGTTGGGCTGAAACGGGCATGCCGCCCAGATGCACAATCAGGTCGGGGGTGAGTGTTTTGGGCAAGAAGGGCAAAAACAGTTCGTAGCCGGTGCAAATGACCACGCCGGCGTAGCCGAGATGATGCCCAAACCGCGCCCCCGAAAGGGCGTCCGCCAGAACCGGGTAGCCCGTCACGCGCGCCAGGCGGGCGAGGGCGTCCACGGCTTCCTCGGACAAGGGGTGTTTGCCCAGCACGAACACGCCGCGCGGGGTGTTCTGCATGAGCGTGCTGAGCCAGGCGACTGTTTCATCGTCCGGATGCAGGCGTCCACGGCGCACGTGTGTGAAGGGTGTCCCGTCGGAGCGCCCACGGTAGCCGAGCGTGTTCGGCAAGGGCGTGGGCAGGTCGTGCGGGACGGGGGTTGGTTCCAGCGGTTTGCGGAATGGAAAATTCAGGTGCACGGGACCGCGCGGGCGCCCGGTGGCTTCGGCGACGGCGCGCACGGCAAGTTGGCGCACCGCACGCAACACATGGTCGGGCGGTGTGGCTTCGGGCAGGGGCATGTCAAAGAACCAGCGCACATGGTCGCCGTAGAGTTTGAGTTGGTCAATCGTCTGGTTCGCGCCGCTTTGCCGCAGTTCGTGCGGGCGGTCGGCTGTGATGACGATGAGCGGCACGCGCGTTTGAGCGGCTTCGATGACCGCGGGGTAAAAGTTGGCGGTGGCTGTGCCGGACGACGAAAGCACCACAACCGGGCGTTGGGTCGCGCGCGCCATGCCCAGCGCAAAGAACGCCGCGCCGCGTTCATCCAGCAACGAGACGACCTGGATGTGTGGTGTGTTCGCCAACGCCAGCGCCAACGGTGTGGAGCGCGAACCAGGCGCGACGACCGCATGCTGGACGCCGGCGCGCGCCAGTTCGTCCACAAAGATGGATGCCCAGAAGGTGTTGCGGTTGGCGTGCGCGTGTGCGTTCATGGCATATCCTTCACGAGTGTATTCCAATCGCTTCGAGCAATGGGCGGAATTTCAAGCCGGTTTCGTGCCATTCGCGTTGTGGGTCGGAATCGGCGACGATGCCCGCGCCCGCGTAGAGCGTGAGCGTGCGGGCAACCGCCAGCGCGGAGCGAATGGCGACTACGAATGTGCCGTCGCCCTCGGCGTCCACCCAGCCGACCGGGGCGGCGTACCAGCCGCGCGCAAACGGTTCCAGTTCGTGGATGAGCGCCAGCGCCCGTTCACGCGGCACACCACCCACCGCCGGCGTGGGGTGCAAGTGAGCCACAACGTCCCAAATGCGCACGTCGGCGTTGAGCGTGGCGGTGATGGGGGTGTGCAAGTGCTGAATGTTGGGCAAGCGCAAGAGCGAGGGGGCGGGAGCGCTGGTGATGTCGTGGGCGAGATGGCGCAGGTGGCGCAAAATCGCCTGCACGACGAACGCATGTTCGCGGCGGTCTTTGGCGCTGTTGAGCAGTTCGGCGGCGCGGGCGGCGTCTTCTTCGGGGGTGGCGCCGCGCCCGATGGAGCCGGCGAGCGCCATGGTGCGGAGCGTCGTCCCCTGCACGTCCGCCAGGATTTCGGGGGTTGCGCCAAAAAACGCATGCCCCGGCGTCGGTTCGACCAGGAAGATGAAGCACCCCTGGTAGCGCGCTTGCAGGCGCGCCAGCGCCGCCAGCGGGTCAACCGGGGCGTTGGTCTGCACGCGGCAAGTGCGCGCCAGCACCACCTTTTGCACCACGTCGGCGCGAATGCTCTCGATGGCTTGTTGCACCATCTCCCGCCAGGTGTGTTCATCAGGCGCGCGCGTTTCGTGCTGAATGCGGGGCAGCGTGGTTGCGCCCACCGCAGGCGCGCGGTGTACCGCTTCTACCACCGCTTGCCAGAGTTTCTCCGCCTTGGTCTCGTCTTCGGCGCACACACTGAGCCATGTGCCGCGCTCATCGGTACGGAGTACCACGCGGGGCAGGATAAAATCGGCGGGGGCGAACCCTTCCCACCCATACGCCTGGCGGTTGTCAAAGGCGAAACCGCCAACCAGCAGAGGGGCGGGGGCGTCGGGCGCGCCTGTGGTGCGCAGGTTTGCCAGCACGTTTTGGGCGGCGGCGGCCATGTGGACGAAACGGTCGGCGCCGCGTGTTTGCAAACGGTGCATGACGCCAAAAGCCGCCACTGTTTGCCCCTGAGGCGTTTGCCAGAAAAAGCGGGCGTGGCCTTTCCCCACGTGCAGCAGGGCATGGGGCGCAATGGGCGCACACCGTCGGGTGAGCACCACAGGCGTATTCAGGTTGGGGAACCGTCCTCCTTGACGGGTTGAAAGATGAGAAGTCATCGTTTCCTCTCGCAACATTGCCGCTTACTCCGTTTCAACATTGACGCCGACACTCCGCAACAGCATGAGGCGCAAGGTGGGCAAACTGCGTGTGGGGTCTGGTTCGCCCGTGTGTACCCACTGAATGACTACCTCGTTCAGCGCCCCCATCCACGCCAGCGCGGCAACTTCGGTGTCAATGGGGGGAATGTCGCCTTCGGCGACGGCTTTGTCCAGTTCGCGTTTGATGACGTGCACAAACCGCTGATGCACTTCGATGCGCTTCTGCTCGAAAATTTGCCCCAACCCCACGGCTTGCACCAGCACAATTTTGGCCAGATGGCGATATTGCCCGAACGTTTCCAGGCAGACGCGCAGGGCGGCGTCCACCCGTTCGATGCCGCCGGGAGTTTCCGCCAGGGCTTTTTCCAGTTGCGCTTCCAGCAAGTCGGCGAATTGGTCAATGAGTGCCAGAAAAATGCGCTCCTTGCTGGGAAAGTGGAAATAAATAGCGCCTTTTGACGTTTCCGACGCCGCGGCAATCTCGTCCACGCGCGTATCGTGATAGCCTTTGTTGGAAAAAATGCGCATGGCGGCGTCGAGAATGCGTTGGCGTGTCGCTTGGGCACGCGATTGGACGGGTTCGGGCATGTTGCGCCTCCTTGTTGCTCGCAAAACAGACCGACTAGTCGGTTTGTTGTGAAGGATAGCACAAAGCGGGTGGGCGGCAAATAGGGGGATGGCGCGCGGCGCACATGTGCGTGCGCCGCGCTGTTTCAGGCGAGCAAGGCAACGCCGCTGAGTGGGGGCAGGGCGATGCTGGTGCCGCGCAGGTGGATGGCGTCGTCGGTGCGCAGAACAACGTCGCCGGCGCCGGCAATGTCGGCGGTTTGCGGGGCGTCGCTAGTGTTCAGCACGATGGTGTAGGGACCGTGGGCGTAGGCGTAGAGCCCGCGCGTGTCGTCCACCAGGCGCGTCTCATGGGGGGTGCGCCACCAGACGTCGCCCCCCATGCGGCGCAAAAGCGTGAGTTGGCGAAAGAAGGCGAGCAGGTCGCGGTCCTGGTCGTCGCCCCAGAGCATGGGCAGGCGTGATTCTTCGAGCACGTTGCGCCCGTCCGGGTGGCGCAGGTCGCGCACCTGGCTCAGCCCAACTTCGGTACCGTAGTACACAACGGGGGGTCCCGCCAGCGTGAAGAGGCAGAGGAGCGCCAGCCGCAGGCGGCGTTTGTCGTTGCACGCAATCCACAGAAAGCGGTTCATGTCGTGGTTGTCCAGGAAGGCGGGCAGGACAAAGTTTTCGCCCTGCGCAAAGTAGGCGGCGTGGCGGTGCAGGAAGGCGTCGAATGTGCTGACGGTTTCGTTCCCAAAGGCGAAGAGGGCGCGCAGGTGTTGCAGGAGCAGGAAATCGAGACACCCATCCATGCGCCCTTCGTAGGAGCGCATGAGGCGCGGGGTTTCAACCACTTCGCCGAACATGACGCTGTCGGCTTTGGCGGCGCGGGTGGCGGTGCGCATTTCGCTCCAAAAGAGGTGGGGCGGTCCGTAGGCGTAATCGAGGCGGAAGCCGTCGAAGCCGCGTTCCAGCCACTGCACGGCGTGGCGGATGAGATAGTCGCGCGCGCCGGGGTTCTGGTGGTCGAATTGGGGCATGCTCTGGACGTTGAAGAAGGTGCGGTAGCGGTGCGGCCATTCTTCAAAGGTGAACCAGTCGAACGTGGGGGCGTGGCGGTCTTGCTGGGCGGCGAGGAAGGCGGGATGCCGGTGCGAGCAGTGGTTGGCGACGAAATCGAGAATGACGCGCAACCCGCGGGCGTGTGCTTCGGCGAGCAGGGTGTCAATGTCCTCATTGGTGCCCAGGCGGGGTTCAACGCTGCCGTAGTCGGTGGCGTCGTAGCCGTGGTGGCTGGGGCTGGGGAAGAAGGGCGTGAGCCAAATGGCGTTGACGCCGAGTGAGGCGATGTAGTCGAGTTTGGCGATGATGCCGCGCAGGGTGCCGCCATAGAAGCCCGACAGCGGGGTGCTGGGCGGTGCAAAGGATTTGCCGGGGTCGGGCGCGAAGCGGTCCACGAAAATCTGGTAGATGATGGCGGCGCGCAACCAGTCGGGCACACGGAGTGTGTCCACGTCGAACCCGTAGAGCCGCGGTGCGCCTTTGTGCTCTTCGCGCCAGTAGCCGCTGCCGGCGGATTGCCAGGCGTCGAAGGTGTAGCGCACGCGCGCGCCGTCCGGTTGGGGGGGCAACGTGGCTTCCCAGCGGGTCACGTAGCCCCAAATGAGCGTCTCCCATTCGCTGGCGACGGGGCGCATGGGGAGCGCCATGCCGTGCTGGGCGACGCCGCGCGCGCCGCGGGGTGGTGTGCCGTCGGTGGTCACGTAGAGGCAAACGCGGTCGGCGGGCACGTCGGGACCGGTGGTGACGGTGAGGGTGATGGGGGCGCCGGGCGTGGGGTCGCGCGGGTGGGGTTCGGGAAAGTGGAACAGCCCGCGCCGCTCGGCTTTGAGGCGTGCCAGGCGTTTCTCGTCGGTGGCGAGTGTCCCGAAAATGAAATCGGCGGTTGGTTCGGGCATGGGTTCTTCCTCGTGTGTTGGTTGGTGTGTGTCGGGTGGCGTATTGTAAGAAGAGGCCATGATTTGCCGAATATCTATCGTTGCTGAGCAGGTTGGAAACACCTTCACCCACTTGTTTGCATTTTGCGCATTGCACATGTCCCGTTACAATTGTTTTGAACATTCTTATCCCCCCCTGGGGTATAGGGGAAAGAATGAAACAAGGAGGCATTATGCACCAACACCATCAGGCGCATGAAGACCACAAGCAGCACGAGCACCACGCACAGACACCGCATCAGCACCAACAACACGCTGAACATGACCATGGCGCGCATGTTGACCACACTGGTCATGAGGCGTTATTTCGCCGGCGATTCTGGGTCTGCTTGATCTTGACAGTGCCGGTTCTGGTGTACAGCCCCATGTTGCAAGAGTGGTTCGGGTTCTCGCCGCCCACTTTTCCGGGCAGTCAATGGGTATCGCCGATTTTTGCCACGATTATCTTTTTGTATGGCGGCGTGCCCTTCTTGCAAATGGCTCTGCCGGAAGTGCGCCAGCGCCGCCCAGGCATGATGACGCTCATCTCGCTGGCGATTAGCGTGGCGTTTGTGTACAGCCTGGCAGCGCTCTTTCTGCCCGACGCCGGCAGTTTCTTTTGGGAACTGGTGACCTTGATTGACGTCATGCTGTTGGGGCACTGGATTGAGATGCGCAGCGTGCGGCAGGCGTCGCGCGCGTTGGACGAATTGGTGAAGTTGTTGCCGGCGACGGCGGAGCGGGTTCGGGATGATGGAACGGTTGAAGAGGTCCCACTTTCGGCGCTCTGTCCGGGGGATATTGTGCTGATTCGACCGGGGGCGAAAGTGCCGGCTGATGGTGAGATTCTGGAAGGGGAAAGCGAACTCAACGAATCCATGTTGACGGGCGAATCCAGGCCGGTGAAAAAAGGTCCCGGTGAGCGCGTCATAGGCGGCACGGTGAACAGCGGCAGTGGCAGTTTGCGCGTGCGTATTACCGCCACAGGCGACGATACCATGCTTGCCGGCATCATGCGGCTGGTGCAGGAAGCGCAAGCGAGCAAATCGCGCACGCAGTTGCTGGCTGACCGCGCGGCGGGTTGGTTGTTCTATGCGGCGGTTGTTGTGGCGCTTCTGACGGCGGTGGCGTGGATTGTGGCTATTGGGTTTGATGTTGCGGTGATTGAACGTGTCGCCACGGTGCTGGTGATTGCCTGCCCGCACGCCTTGGGGCTGGCGGTGCCGCTTGTGGTGGCGATGAGCACCTCCTTGGCGGCGCGCAATGGCATTCTCGTGCGCGACCGGCTGGCACTGGAAGCAGCGCGCGAGGTTGATGTGGTCTTGTTCGACAAGACAGGGACGCTGACCAAAGGGGAGCAAGGCGTTGTGGCGGTGCAGGCGGTCGAAGGGATGGATGAAACCGCGCTGTTGCGCCTGGCGGCGGCGGCTGAGGGGGATTCAGAACATTCCATTGCGGCGGCTATTCGTCAGGCGGCTGAGGAGCGGGGGATTGATGTCCCCGCCAGCCGCGATTTTGAGGCACTGAAAGGGCGCGGTGTCCGCGCTCGCGTGGAATCGCACGAGGTGTATGTTGGGGCGCCCCGCTTGCTTGATGAGTTGCACGTCCAGGTTCCGCCTGCGCTGCAAACCTTTGCCGAAGAAGCCGGGCGCAAGGGGCAGACCGTCATCTATGTGGTGGTGGACGGCAACGTGGTGGGGGCTTTGGCGCTGGCGGATGTGATTCGCCCCGAAAGTTATGAAGCGGTGGCACAGTTGCATGCGTTGGGCATGGAAGTCGCGATGGTGACGGGGGACAGCCGCGCTGTGGCGGAAGCCGTCGCCCAAGAACTGGGCATTGACTATGTGTTTGCCGAGGTGTTGCCGCAGGACAAAGCCGCCAAGGTGCGCGAGTTGCAAGACAAGGGCAAGCGTGTGATGATGGTGGGGGATGGTGTCAACGATGCTCCCGCCTTGGCGCAAGCCGACGTGGGCGTTGCCATTGGGAGCGGAACGGATGTGGCGATTGAATCGGCGGGCATTATTCTGGTGCGCAGCAACCCACTCGATATCGTCAAACTCATTGAGTTGAGCCGTGCGACCTATCGCAAAATGGTGCAGAACCTCATCTGGGCGACCGCCTACAACATTGTGGCGCTCCCGCTGGCGGCTGGCGTTCTGGCGCCATGGGGTATTTTGCTCTCGCCGGCGGTGGGGGCGTTGTTCATGTCGTTGAGCACGGTGATTGTGGCTCTCAACGCACAAACGCTTCGGAACGCACTATGAAACACTATTGGCACATGCTGACACTGTTGCTTTTGGGAATGGGCGTTCTGTTGGTGAGCGCCTGTCGGGCTGCCGACGCGCCAGCCCCCAAACCCACCGCGACCTACGATTACAGTTTGCTGCCGCCGCGCACAACGCCTGTGCCGCTCACGCCCGCCCCCACAGCGACGCCGGGCGGCACAGTGCGCGTTTCCTTTCGGCGCGACATTTTGCCCATTCTGGAACAAAACTGCGTGCGCTGTCATGGCGGTGTGGCGGGGTTGTGGCTGAACGATTACGAGCACACGCTCTACGGAGGGTTTGCGGGTCCCGTCGTCATTCCGGGCGACCCGGAGGCGAGCCGCCTGCTCGAATACGTGCGCCAGGGGACCATGCCCCCCGACGCGCCCCCACTTTCGCCTGAGCAGGTGCAGTTGATCGAAGAATGGATTGCCGCCGGCGCACCTAACAATTGAGCCGTTGGCGGCTTATTCGTTCCACAAACGCTCAAATTCAGCCACGAAGGGGGCGGCGAATGTGGGATCGTGCACGATGAGCACGTTTTCATCGTTGCGGCGGTCGGCGTTGTCGCTGAAATTGTACGACCCGAAGATGACGGTGCGGCGGTCAATGACGATGACCTTGTGGTGCATGATGCGCGGATTGGCGTCCTGGCGCACCTGCACCGAGGGGTAGCCCGCTTCTTTCAACTTGGTGTAGTAACTGAATTCCGTCTCCGACCCCGTCGTCTCGAAGACGCCGCGCACTCGCACCCCACTGGCGGCGCGCCCCAAAACCGCTTCCCCAATCGGCTCGCTGGTGAACGAAAACGCCATGATGAGAATCTCATCCTGTGCGCCGGCGACGGCGCGGGCAATTGCCAGCGCCGCGCTTTCTTCGGGCACGAAGATGTTTTGCATGGCTACGCCCGCATACGTGAAGGTGGGATGAGGTGTGTTGACGGGGGAAGTGGGACCAAACAGCCGCTCTGTGTACATTTCCTCCATTTCGGTGCGGTAATTTTCGATGAGCGGCGCGACGTTTTCAAAGCGCACAAAATTGTTGTTGTTGCAGTAGACCCCGTTCGTCGTCAGGTTCATGGAGCCCGTCCAGAGGATGTGGTCGTCAATGATGATGAATTTGTTGTGCATGAGCCCCGTGCGGTCGTCCGTCACCACGCTGATGCCGTTGCGGCGCAGGCGGCGAATAGAGGGCAAATCTTCGTTGTCGGTATCGGTGACGATATGCACCGCCACGCCTCGCTTTTCAAGCCCAATCAGCGCGTCCACAATGGCGGGCGCGTCCAGGTCGTAGGCGGCGACGTCCACGCGCGTTTGGGCGGCGGCAAGGTCGGCGGCGATGCGTTCATCCAGTCCGCCGTGGCGTTCTTCTTCCGGCGGGCAGGTGGGGGTGGTGAAGGCGATGGTGTACCAGTCGGGCGACGGCGCGCCGGCGGGGGGCGGCGTGCCAACCCCCAACGTGGCGGCAATCTCGCGCACAATTTCGTAGAGCAGGCGCACCTCGCTCCCTTCTTCCGCTTGCGAACTGAGCGCGCCCAGCACAATCAGCAGGATGAGCACAACCAGCGTTGCCAGCCCTTTGTCTCTGCGTTTCATGGGTGCTCTGCTCCCGTCCCGTCGGTGTGTGTCTCCAGCCAGGCGGTGATGGTTTCCAGCAGGGCTTCACGCTCGGCGGGCAACGGCGGTGGGGGCGGCAAACCAAGCCGTGCGGCGGCGTCCGCCAGCCGTGCGGTGGCGTCGGCGGCGTCGTCTTCGGGATCGAGCAGGCGGTTGACGGCACGCAGCAGCGCGCCAACAGCGTCCAGCGTCGCTTCGATGCGGGGTGTCGCCTCTTCGTCGGGCAGGCGCAACGTGCGGCGTACCACCGCATCAATGGTTTGCTCCGCCCATGCCAGCAACGGGCGGGCTTCTTCATCCGTCAACCGACGGCGCAGGGCTTCGTTGCCCAGCAGCCATTCAATCGCATCACGGCGACGCAGGCGGAAGCGTTCATCATCGCGCAGGTAAGGGCTCATGGTGCAGACTCCTTTTGGTTGCGGTTTCACTCTACCGCGCTCGCAGGGGGAAGACAAGTTCAGCCCCTTGGCTGTCGCGCCAAGTATCCCCCTGCTTTGTGATTCTGTGCGGAGTGCGCTAGAATGGCGCTCCCGAGGAGGTGAAACAGTCATGCAAACAAAATATATTTTTGTCACCGGTGGTGTTGTCAGTTCGCTTGGCAAAGGCATTACAGCGGCCTCCTTGGGACGCCTGCTCAAAGCCCGCGGCCTGCGCGTGACCATTCAAAAACTCGACCCCTACCTGAACGTTGACCCCGGCACGATGGCGCCGTATCAGCACGGTGAAGTCTTTGTGACCGAAGACGGCGCCGAAACCGACCTCGACCTGGGGCACTACGAGCGCTTCATTGACGAGAACCTGTCGCGTCTCAACAACGTGACGACGGGGCAGGTGTACAGCGAAGTGATTGCCAAAGAGCGGCGCGGCGATTACCTGGGCGGCACCATCCAGGTGGTGCCCCATGTGACCAACGAAATCAAGCGGCGCATTATGCAAGCCGCACGCCAGCAAGAAGCCGACGTCGCGATTGTCGAAATCGGCGGCACGGTGGGGGACATTGAAGGGCAACCTTTCCTGGAAGCCATCCGCCAGATGCGCAAAGACGTGGGGCGCAACAACGTGGTCTACATTCACGTGACGCTTTTGCCCTACGTGAGCGCCAGCGGCGAGTTGAAAACCAAGCCCACCCAACACAGCGTGCGCGAACTGCGCGGCATGGGCATTCAGCCCGACATTGTCGGCTTGCGTTCCGACCACCCCGTCAACGATGAAATTCGCGCCAAAGTGTCGCTCTTCTGCGACGTTGAGCCGCGTGCGGTCATTCCCATCGTCACCGCCGAGACGATTTACGATGTGCCGCTGATGCTCGAAGAAACCGGGCTTGCCGACCTCGTCATCGAGTATCTGGGCTTGCAAGAGCGGGTCCACGAGCCCGACTTGCGCGAATGGCGCGAAGCCGTGGAGCGGTTGAAGCAGGCGAGCCAGAGCGTGCGCATTGCGCTGGTAGGCAAGTATGTGGAACTGCAAGACGCCTACATCAGCGTGCGCGAGGCGCTTATCCATGCCGCTCTGGCGCACGACCGCCGCGTCGAAATTGACTGGATTCAGAGCGAAGACTTGGAGCGCGGCATAGGGTGGGACCGCCTGCAACGCGCCGATGGCATTGTGGTGCCGGGCGGGTTTGGCGAGCGGGGCGTGCCGGGCAAAATCCTCGCCGCCCGTTTTGCGCGCGAAAACAACATCCCCTACCTGGGGCTTTGCCTCGGCATGCAAGTCATGTGCATTGAATTCGCGCGCCACGTGCTTGGCAGTGATGAACCCAACAGCACCGAATTCGACCCGCACACCAAGCACCCCGTCATCTCGCTGATGCCCGACCAGCACGCCATTACCGACCTGGGCGGCACGATGCGCCTGGGGGCGTACCCCTGCGTCTTGCAGCCTGGCACAAAAGCCTACGCCGCTTATGGCGAAGAGGTGGTGTACGAGCGGCACCGCCACCGCTGGGAATTCAACAATGCCTATCGCGACTTGCTGGGCGAAGCCGGCTTGGTGTTTAGCGGGCTTTCCCCCGATGGGCGGCTGGTTGAAATTGTCGAACTGCGCGATCATCCCTGGATGGTCGGCAGTCAATTCCACCCTGAATTCAAAACGCGGCTCAATCGGCCACACCCGCTGTTCCGCGACTTCATCGGCGCCGCGCTCAAAACCATTCACAAAGGCGACCCGCTTCCATTGCCCTTTGGCGATGACACACACTCCTGAGCCTGGCGTGCACGACGCTCGTTGATGAAACGCGATGCGGTGGGTGAACATGCTTCGCCCGCCGCCTTTTTCTCGGCGACCAACACACATGGAGCCGTATATGCCGAAACGTCTGGTGCTTTTGATGGTGCTGGTGGGCGTCTGGTTGATGAACGCACCTGCGGCACATGCGCACACACCCACCCCCGTGCAGGGCGGCGCAACCGTCGAACTCATCTCCATCACCGCCGACGTGGACATCTTCACAGACGAGAATGGGTTGACGTGGGCGGCGGTCGAAGCCGCGTACAAACTGCACAACGTCAGCAAAACCAGCGCCGCCTTTGTGCAATTTGGCTGGCCCGCCTGGTCGGGGGGCGCACTCAACAGCGACCCCGCCGCGCTTGTGGATTTTCAGGTGCGGCGCAACGGGCAGGCGCTGACCTTGACGCCCATCGAAATGCCGCTCTCCCTGGCGGGCGAAACCCGCACCACCACCGTCTGGACCACTGCCGCAACGCTGGCACGCGATGAGCGCACAACCTTCACAGCCTCATGGCGGCAACTGCTCGGCGAAGGACCCTTGGTCACGTGGGAATTTGGCTTGTTGCCGGCCGCCCGCTGGCGTGGCGCGGTCGGCAGTACGCGCATTACCGTCAACTTGCCTGAACTCACCACCCAGGAACAACTGGTGCGCGTCTCACCGACCGAGTTTGCGTACAGCGGCGAGTACACGTTTTACGGCGACCGCGTTGAGTGGATTTTCGTCTCCTACCTTCCCGATACCAACGTCTCCCTCACACTGATTGCGCCGCCGCTTTGGCGGGAAATGGAAGCCTTGCGCACAGCGCTCGCCACCCAACCGAACGCCGACGCCTGGTTGCGCCTTGGCGACATCTACACCCAACTCGCCGACGCCGGCGCTAGCGAGTACGACGCCCAAGCCGAAGCCGCCTACCTTGCCGCCCGCGACGCCGACCCCACAAACCCCGAACCGCACCGCCGCTTGTGGCAGCGCTTTGTCGCCCGCCTTGGTTCACCCCCCGACCTCGCCATGCTCGACCTCGCCCGCCAGGAAGCGCAGGCGCTCTACGACCTAACAGGCGACGAAGCCGCACGCGCGTTCATTGTCGAAGCCGAAAGCACCCTGGCGCAAGAATGGCTGGCACGCAACGCCCTCGACCGCGCCTACGAGCGTTTCGCGCATGCGTGGGAACTCGCCACGGCGTCCGAGCGCGCCGCGCTGGAATCCCTGCGGAGCCGTCTTCTCACCCAACGCTTGCACGCCACCTTGCAGAAAGAGGGCGTGGCGGCGCTTTTTTCCGAAGCCGAAACCCTGAACGCGACCGACCTCATCGCGCCCCTGATGGACGTGCCGCGCCCCTGGTTTGAGCGGCGCGCTGTGCAGGTGGCAACCACACCAAGCGGACGCACCGTCACGCTCACCTTCTACAACGTGCAGGATGAAGCCGCTGCCCGGATCGCGCTTGACCGGGCGTGTGGTGAAATGAGCCGCGTTGTCTCACTGGATACGCATGTGCGCTGTGCCGTCCCGCTCCCCAACGCCGAAGTCGTCATCACATTCGACGGAAACGACCCCGCCCTCTGGCGCGAACGCGCCGCCGCCCTGTTGCCCACCATTCCCGACAACGCCACGTTTGACCTGTTGCGCAGTGTGTTGCAGGCGTCGGCGATTGAATGGCGGCTCAGCGATGGTTGGCGTGCATTGCGGGTGCACTACGTCGAAGAGATTCACCTCTTGCCGCCGCAAGCCCTCACACTGGCGGAGACCATTCGCGCGCAAGCCGAAGCCGCCGAGACGCCGCTGGTGCGCGATGCGTTGAACGCCATTGCCGACGCCTGGCTGAACGTGGCGCAGAACGAGAGTGTGCGCTACGAAATTTTCTTCACCCATAACGGGCGCACCCTGACCCGTGCATGGACGCGCACACCGCCCGCCGAGGAACGCCTGACCTTTGAGGCGACCTTCCCGAATGTGCGTTTCTGGCTGGCGGTAGCGGGGGTGCTGATGGTGGCGGTAGTGGGCGTGCTGGCGCTCATCTGGCGCTGGCCCTTGCCGGAACGAATCACCTTGCGATTGTAGGAGTTGCGAATGACCCGCCCGCTTGACGAATTGACCCACTGGATGGAAACCCACCTGGACGCCTATCTCGCCGACCTTGCCGAACTAGTGAACGTGGATTGTGGCACATCCTACAAGCCCGGCGTGGATGAAGTGGGCAGTTGGTGCGCGCGCTTCGCGGTCCACATGGGCGCGACACTGGAATGGATTCCCCAACGCGACTACGGCGACATTTTGCTGGCACGCTGGCGCGGCACCGGTAGAGGGCGCATTTTGCTCTCGGCGCATTTGGACACCGTTTACCCTATCGGCACCGCCGCCAAACGCCCCTTGCGCCGTGAAGGCAACCGCTTGCTGGGTCCCGGCGTTGCCGACATGAAGGCCGGCTTGCTGAGCGGGCTGTATGCCTTGCAGGCGCTTTTTGCGCTGGGCATGGCGCATTTTGAAGAGATTGCCTACTTCTTCTCATCCGAAGAAGAAGTCGGTTCGCCCGTTTCGCGCACTTGGCTGCAAGAACTGGCGCCCCACTACGATGCCGGCCTGGTGCTGGAAGCCGGTCGTCCCGATGGCAGTGTGGTGGTGGCGCGCAAGGGGGGCGGTTTCCTGCGCGTCTGCGTTGAAGGGCGCGAAGCGCATACCGGTGTGGAACCGGAGAAAGGCGCAAGCGCCATTCTGGAACTGGCGCACCACATCATCGCCCTGGAAGCCCTCAATGGGCGTGTTCCCGGCACCACCATCAAAGTCACGCAGGTGCAGGGGGGCACCGCCCGCAACGTGGTGCCCGGCACGGCGGAAGCGGGTGCTGATGTGCGCGTGGTTGATGAGGCGGGGCGGACAGCCATCGAGGCGCTTATCCGCGAGACGGTGGCGCATACCTACATTGAAGGTACACAGGTGCGCCTGGAAGGCGAGATTGACCGCCCACCCTGGCCGCCAAACGAAGGCACCGAGCGGCTCTACACGCTCGCCCGCCAAATCGCCCACGAACTGGGCTTTGACATTGGGGCGGCGACCAGCGGCGGCTCGTCCGATGGCAATTTTTTGGTGGCGGGGGGGCTGGCTGTGCTGGATGGGCTAGGACCTGTGGGTGGACTTGACCACAGCCCCAACGAGTACCTGGACGTTGACAGCATTGTGCCGCGCACAGTGTTGCTGGCGGAACTCATTCGCCGCCTGACGGCGCCGGCGTAGCACAAAGCACCCACGCCGCAAACTCGCGCAAACCGGTGTAGGTCTCATCGGGGAGCGGTGGCACAACAAACGAGAAGAGCGCTTGCCCCTCGCCGGTGTGCCAGGCGTGCAAGCCGCGCCCTTCGCGTTCTTCGGTTGAAAAGGCCAGCGCCCCGCCGGCGATGGCTGCAAATCGGTCGGGATAGCCGAAGTTGTAAAAGTACCCCAGCATTTTGTACAGCGCCTCGCTGTGATGCCCCGGCGCGTAGTTTTTGGCGTCCACCAGCACCATGCGCCCCGACGCCGCCCACTGCAACACGATGTCCGGCAAGCCGCGCACCGTGGGCAGGCGGCGGTACGTGTTGAGCGGCGCACTGCGCTGGTAGAAAAGGTGCAGCGCCCCGTGGGGTGTTTCTGCGGTAAAAGTGGGGGCTGTGTAGTCGGGCGTGGTGGTGAAGAGCGGGCGTTGTTGCACCAGCGGGACGTTCTCGCTGAGTGCCAGCACCAATTCCAGCAAGACCAGCACTTCGTACAGGCGGTCGGGGTCTTCTTCCGGCAGGCGGCTTTTGTGCGGTTCATCTTCAATCTGCGCGCACCGCTGGGCTTGTTGCCACCAGCGCCAGAGCGCGGCGTAGGCGGGATGGCGTCCGGTGATGGCGGAGAGGCGCGCTTGTTCTTGCGGCGTCAGCGCCCCGCCTGACGCCGGTAGCCAACACCAGGGGGGCTGACGCCGCAGGTCGCGCAACGTGTTCAGCAGATGCGCCCCTTCCACCACACCCAACGCCGCCAGGTGTGGGGCAGTCTGACGGACGAGGGTTTCCGCCCAATCGAGCACGAACGCCACAAAGCGGTTTTCGGGCGTGTCGAAGGAGCGCAACACACGGCGCTGGATGACGTTTTGGCTTTGCGGGGCGTGCAAGCGGTGGCGGAGCGTCGCGTGCCAATCCACATGCCCGTGGGGCGTATCGGTTTCGTGCCGATGGCGTTCGCTCTCGGCTGAAAGGGCGTGCGCCAGTGTGGGCAACACCGTTTCAATCAGCGCGGCAAGGTGCGTTTCCAGCAGGGCAAGATGCCATGCGGTGTGGATGAAGGGCCACGTTTGCAGTGGTGCGCCCACTCCAATGGCGGCGTCCAGCAGGCGGCGGTGCAACGCCAGCCGCAGGAGCGCATACAGACGGGCGCGCACCGCCGGCAGGCGGGGGTCGTTGGCGCGGAGCGGTTGGTTCATGCGAGCGCCTCCGGTTCAAAGCGGCGCACCCACGTTTCAAACTGCGCCTGGGCGCGTGCGCCATAACGCGCCACGGCGCGGCGCACCACGTCGAGCGGCTTTTCGTGCCAGAGGTGGTCGGGGTGCTTGCTGAAAAAGAGGTCGGCGTAGGAGATAATCTCTTCTTCCAGCGTTTGCGGCACGTAATCGCGCACAGGCAAAGGCAATCCCTGGGCGCGCACTTCTTCGGCGGTAATGCCCACGCCAATGTGCCGCTCGGCGACCAGCGCATGGCGCGGCAAGCCCTCGGCTTCAAGAATGCGCCGCCCCTCGACAATGTGCATGATGTAGGGGTGGGGTCCCGTCGTGCCAAGCACGTCGTCATGGGTGTTGACGATGCCGATATCGTGCAGCATGGCGGCTTCCTCGATGAAGCGTTCCTGTTCGCGTGAAAGCCCCAATCGGCGGGCAATGCGCAACGCCTTGGCGGTCACCATGGCGACATGCGGCACATAGAGCCGGTAGAGCGGCGTATCGGGCGGAATGTAGGTGTGGATGATGGCGAAATAATCAACTGACATGGTGCGCTTTTCGTCCCTGATTGATGAGATAGGCGGGGAGATTGTACGCTTTTTGGGAAGGGCGCAAAAGCCCGCTTTTGGCGAGTGGGGCGGTTGCCCGATTGTTGAAGGCGGCGGGGAATGTGTTGCGCCTGTGGTTCACCTTCTGTATAATGCGCGCCATCCCTCAGGTCATCAAGGAAGGAGGTTGCGAGACTGATGAAAATCATCGTGGACGCAATGGGTGGCGACCATGCGCCGCAAGCGCCTGTCGAAGGGGCGGTGATGGCGGCGCGACGCTATGGCATTACGATTGTGCTGGTTGGAAAACCCGACGTAATCGAGGCGGAGTTGAAGAAACACGATACCAGCGGGCTTTCGATTGAGATTGAGCCGGCGAGCCAGGTGATTGAGATGGAGGATGAGCCGGCGCGCGCCGTCAAGGCCAAGCCCGACAGTTCCATGGTTGTGGGGATGAAAATGCTCAAAGAAGGCCGTGCTGACGGCTTTTTTAGTGCCGGCAATACGGGCGGTATGCTGGCGGCGGCTATTTTCCATCTGGGGCGTATCAAGGGCGTCAAACGCCCGGCATTGTCCACCATTTTCCCCACCGTCAAGGGGCATTGCCTCTTGCTGGATGTGGGCGCAAACGCCGAAGTCAAGCCTGAATATCTGGCGCAATTCGGGCTGATGGGGGCGGTCTATGCGGAACGTGTATTGGGACGCCGCAATCCGACGGTGGGGTTGGTGAGCAATGGGGAAGAAGAGAAAAAAGGCACGCCCATTGTGCAAGAAGCCCATCAGTTGCTCAAAACAATGCCCATCAATTTCTACGGCAATGTGGAAGGCAAAGACATTCCCGCTGGGCTGGTGGATGTGGTGGTGACGGATGGCTTCACCGGCAACGTCATCATCAAGTTTGCCGAAGGGCTGGGCGCCATGACCAAACAACTCTTGCGCGAAGAATTGTCGCGCGATGCCAAGGCGCTGGTGAAAACGCCGCAGGGCGCAGTTTTGAGCCTGGCGGCTGCTGGTGGGCTGGCGTGGCTGGCGACGCAATCAGGCGTGGCGTTGGGGTTCATCGGCGGTTTGCTCGCCAACACGGGGCTGATTGGTTGGGGCTTCAAGCGCGCGCTGGACCGCATTTCGCAGCGCACCGATTACGCCGAGTATGGCGGTGCGCCACTTTTGGGCGTGGATGGGGTTGTGATTATTGGGCATGGCCGTTCCAACCCCTACGCCGTGATGAACGGGGTGCGGGTGGCAAAGACCGCCGTCGAGCAAGGCGTGGTGCAAGCCATCCGCGACGGTATTGCCGGGATGCCCAAAGCACAATCAGTATCCACAGGAGGCTAAGCGATGCCTGTTGAACGTCCTGCCCACCAGCGGGTGGTGGTGACCGGGCTTGGCGTTGTAAGCCCGCTGGGGCATTCGGTTGACCTGTTCTGGGATGGGTTGCTCGCCGGTCGTTCGGGGGTGAAGCGTATTGAGCGCTTTGAAGAAACCGACTTGCCCACCAAAATTGGCGCTGAAATCACCGACTTTGACCCACAAGACTACGGTTTGGACCGCCGCGAAGCCAAACGTCTGGCGCGGTGTAGCCAATTCGCCATTGTGGCGACACGCCAGGCGTTGGAAGATGCCGGGCTGGCGGATGGCGTTCCCGACCCTGAGCGGGTGGCGTTGCAAATTGGCACTGCTTACGGGGGCTTCGACAAGGTGATTGAGGGGTTGGATATCTTGCACGCCAAGGGGTGGCGACGTGTTCCCCCCTTTGCATTGCCCGAAGCCCTGCCCAACATGATTTCGCACCATGTCAGCCAGTATTTTGGCCTGTTGGGGTATCTGGGCACAACCGTGGCGGCATGCGCCAGTGGTACACAAGCCATCATCGAAGGCGCGGAACTCATTCGCCGGGGCGTGGCTGATATTGTGGTGAGTGGCGGCGCGGAAGCCTTGCTGGTGGACATTGCCTATGCGGGCTTTAGCGCCATGCGCGGCATGAGCACACGCAACGATGAACCCGAGCGCGCTGTGCGCCCCTTCGACAAGGACCGCGACGGTTTCTTGATGGGCGAAGGCGCGGCAATCCTCATTCTTGAACGGCTGGACCACGCGTTGGCGCGTGGTGCGCGTATCTATGCGGAAGTGCTTGGCGGCGCAGCAAGTAGTGATGCGTATCACATTGCCGCCCCGCACCCCGAAGGCGATGGCGCTGTGCGCGCCATGCGGTGGGCGTTGGAGAACGCCGGCTTGTCCATTGAAGATGTGGACTATATCAACGCGCATGGCACAGGGACGCCGGTTGGGGATGTCGTCGAAACTAAAGCCATCAAGCGGCTTTTTGGCGAACGGGCGTACCAGATTCCGATTAGCAGCACCAAGAGTATGATTGCCCACAGCATGGGTGCGGCGGGGGCGTTTGAAGCCATCGCCTGTGTCAAAACCATCGAAACGCAGACCATTCACCCCACCATCAACCATGACGAACCCGACCCGGAATGTGATTTGGACTACGTCCCATGGACGCCGCGCAAAGCCAACGTGCGCTACACGTTGAGCAACTCGTTTGGTTTGGGGGGGCAGAACGCCTGTTTGGTGTTGGCACGCTATCCTGACAACAATGCGGAGTGAAACAGCGCAATGAAAGTCTATACCAACGCACCACGACTCAAACGATACCAGCGCATTGCTACCATCACCCTGTTTGGGGGCATGGCGGTTCTCGCGTTGAGCATCATCCTCTCGTTCCGTCCGCAATACGTCAACATTGCCTGGCTTTTGGCGTTTGTGGGGCTGGGCATCGCCACCATTGGCTCGTACTACGTCAACCGTTGGCTGCGCCGCCCTATGCCGGATGAAGTGCTGGCGCAGGTGCTGAAACGGCTCGACAAGCGCCATGTGCTCTATAACTACTTTGAACCTGTGCGCCACCTATTGCTCACCCCAAGCGGCTTGGTGGTGTTGCACGCTCGCCGCTATGAGGGCAAAGCCGAATGTGTGGATGGGCAGTGGCGCGGCAAGCGCGGCATTTGGCGCATCTACACCCGCGGCTTGACGGCGGAGAACCTGGGCAATCCCACAGCCGAAGCACGCCAGGCGGTGGAAGCCGTGCGTGAATGGTTGCGCCGCCGCAATCCGGAGATTGCCGATGCGGTGGATGTGGACGCCGTGGTGGTGTTTATCAACCCCGATGCGGTTGAGTTGCGGATGACGGGTGAATGTGGCGATGTGCCTGTGGTGTTCCCCAAGCAGGTGCGCGCTGTGTTGAACAAACAAGTGTTGCCCAAGATGCGCACGCTCAACGGGCAAACGTACATGGCGCTCAAAGAGACGCTCGACCAAGCTTTCAATGTGCACATGCTCGAAAATCTGGGCGAAGAAGCATAACCAGCAAAAAAGCCCCCGCAACGGGGGCTTTTTCGTATATGCAATGGGCATCAATCAACTGTGCGGCTGACACGTCCGAGTGCACTAATCATATTTTCGACGAGTTCTTCCGGCGGCGTGCTGTTTTCGGGGTCGAGCAAGCATTCTTTGGCATATGAGCGCACCAGTTCAACACTGGCGTTGTACATGGCGGCGCGCACGGCGCTCATTTGCTGCAAAATATCCTGGCAGTTGCGCTCTTCATCAATCATGCGTTGAATGCCACGCACTTGCCCTTCGATACGTCGTAACCGCCGAATCAAGTTCTCTTTTACTTTTTCATCTTTCACATGCATAGGCGCCCTCCTTGTTTATACTCTTACTGAGTATAAAACAAGAGGTGAACAACGTCAAACAATTCTTGTCAAAAGTTGACCACATTTGAAGAAAAAGCGGCTGTGGTGATGCTCGTTCCCGCTCATTCAGGGCGAGAAAGGGGGCTGTTGAGCAAGACATGGCCGAGTTCGGCGGCGAGTTGCTCGCGGAGAGGGGTTTTTTCGGCGGGGGACAAGAAGGCGTGCTCAAGTCCATTCATCACGCATTGCGCAAGTGTTTCCGGCGCAACGCCCATATCAATCAGGGCGGTGGTGTATTCATCGGTCAATGTGATGCGGCTGATGTTCGGATCGTCGGAGCAGATGACGACCGCCAGCCCGGCTTCCAGGAGGGCGGGGAGCGGGTGCGTGGCGAATGAGTCTACGACGCCGGTCTGGATGTTGCTGGTCGGGCAGACTTCGAGCGCGACTTCACGTTGTTTGAGCAAAGCCACCACGTCGGGGTTTTCGATGCTGCGAATACCGTGCCCAATACGGTGCGCGTGTAAAGCCGTCACGGCTTGGGCAACACTCGATGCTGGACCGGCTTCACCGGCGTGGATGGTGATGCCCAAGCCCTCGTCATACGCGCGGGTGAAGAGCGGTGCAAATGGTTCCGCCGGGAATCGAATCTCATCACCGGCCAGGTCAACCCCGACAACGCCTTTCTCACGTGTGCGCAACGCAATGGCGAGAATACGGGTGGTAATCTCAGGCGCATAGCCCCGCCCGATGGTGAGCAAGAATCGCACGGTGATACCGTGGAGACGCGCGGATTCATTGGCGCTGTCTAAAATCCAGTCGGCGATTTGGTCGCGGTCAAACCCACTTGTGGTGGCAAAATGGTCGGGGCTGAAACGGAGTTCCATGTAGCGGATGTTGTCGCGTGCGGCGTCTTCAATCGCTTCAGCGGCGACACGCTGGATATGCTCAGGGCGCGTATAGAGTTTGCGTAGCGTCTCGAATTTTGAAAGAAAATGGGCGAAGTTGCGCTCTCCATCAAATTCGATGGCTCGGCGCAATTGCTCGGGAGACCAGTCCGCCAATTCAGGGTTTTCTTGTGCGAGTTCCCAAGCCGTTTCAAACCGCACGCTCCCTTCCAGATGGCGGTGCAATTCGACTTTGGGCCACTGTTGCAACCATTTGCGGATAGTTGTGCGATTCGACGATGTTGTCACGACGATTCCCCCGATACTGTTTCCTGCACACCTGATGTGGCTTGATGATAAAAGATCCATTGCACTAAACGTTTGCGGAACGCCCAATCAGTGCATGCCGCCAGAATGTGCAAAATCAATTGGCGGGTGGCTTCATCGCGAGTAAGCCGATAAAGGACTTGTTCTTTTTCATCAACCAGCATTTCAACAGCGCCGCAACCCACCAATGTATCAAGCGCCTGCTCGATATGCGCGAATCGCCGCGCAGTATAGTGCGCTAACATTACAGCGGACATAACGGAAGAAGATGATTCGCTCAGCGCCGTCAGGATGTCCCATTGGGCAAAGGTGTTGAATGCCCGCTGGATGCGGTCTCGCTCTTCAGTTGGGATGTCGTGAAACGGTGCCTGGGTTGTCATGGGTGCACGGGATGGTCTTTTTTCATGTAAAGTCTATCTCATTTTGTGAAAATGGTTGATTGTATAGTTGCCTGATGTGGCTGAAAACGCAAATCTGTTTGTTGGGAATGCTTGCGCAATGCAAAACGCCCCAATCAGAATTGGGGCGTTTGGATAACGAGATGTGAGGCGTGTTTAGGCTTTGGCTTTCTTCTTCAGGCGGCGTTTCTTCTTGCGGGCTTTGCCTCCACCGCGTGTTGAAGTCGCCGCCGATGTCGTCGCATTGGTGTACATTTCGCGCCGCTTGCGGGCTTCTTCGATGATGCTTTCCTGCGCGCTGAAAATCTGCGATGCCACTTGCTTTTCGATTTCTTCAACCAACTGGTTGAACATTTGGAACGCTTCGTTCTTGTACGCCACCAGAGGGTCTTGTTGCGCCAACGCCCGTAACCCAATCCCGTCGCGCAGGGCGTCCAGGGCGGTCAAGTGGTGAATCCACAAGCGGTCAACCACGCTCAGAATAACCTGGCGCTCCAATTCGCGCATGGAATAGCCTTCGGCTTCGATTTGGCGCTCGCGTTCGTCGTAGAGCGTGCGGGCAATTTCCCACAACTGCTCTTCGACTTCCTCAGGCGTCATGTTTGCCCACGCCTCGTAATCAAGGTCGGGTGGGAGTGGGACGATGAGCCGCACCGCCTCAAACAACCCGCGTGGGTCGGGTTCTTCGTCCACGTCATCGCTTTCGAGATAGGTTTCCACCAGTTCGTGGATCTGCTCGCGAATCATGCGCTCAATCTGGGGGCGCAGGTTTTCTGTTTCCAGCACCTCGTTGCGCTGCTGGTAAATCACTTCGCGTTGCTTGTTGACCACGTCGTCGTATTCCAGCACGCGCTTGCGGATGTCGAAGTTGTGCCCCTCGACCTTGGTTTGCGCGTTTTCCACCGCGCGGCTGACCATTTTGTTCTCGATGGGAATATCGTCATCCAGCCCCAGGCGGTCCATGATGTTGATGAGGTTTTGCCCGCCGAACCGCCGCATGAGTTCGTCTTCAAGGCTCAGGTAGAAGCGGCTGGAACCGGGGTCGCCTTGGCGACCGGCGCGACCGCGCAACTGGTTGTCAATGCGGCGGGCTTCGTGGCGTTCCGTGCCGATGATGTGCAAGCCGCCCAAGTTTTTGACCAATTCACGGTCGCGTTGGGTTTCTTCCCACTTTTCTTTGAGCACACGCGCCCAATGCTCATTGTACACGGTGGTGGGGTCTTCCCCTTTTTGCAGCATGTCCAGCGCGTGGTTCCACTCGGTTTGTGGGATAGCGTTCAGGTCAATTCCTTCGCGGCGCAGTTGGCTACGGGCAAGCCCTTCGGGGTTGCCGCCCAGCAAAATGTCCACACCACGCCCCGCCATGTTGGTCGCAATGGTGACGGCTTTGGGGCGCCCCGCCTGCGCGATGATTTCGGCTTCGCGTTCGTGGTATTTGGCGTTGAGCACCTCATGGGGGATGCCCCGTTCCAGCACGGTTTGCAGGTCGTGCAGGTGGGCTTCATTTTCGGGGTCGAGCCCCCAGAGCGCCGCCAGCAGTTTCAGCGTTTCGGGCTTGGTCAGCGTTTTGTTGCTCAGCCGCACCTGCTCCCAATTTTCGGGAATGTAGCGCGCAACAAAATCGGCGTCCTCACGGTATTCGAGGTGGCGGCGCAAGCGTTCCGGTTCCAGGTCGCGCAGGGCAAGGCGGCGAATTTCTGCGCCCGAAAGCAGGCGGCTGTACATTTCGGAACGCTCAATCGAAGCCGTCCCTACCAGCACCGGGCGCCCGATCACATGCATTTGCACGATTTCACGTACCACCGCGTCGGCTTTGGCGCGTTCGGTCTTGTAAATCTGGTCGGGGTAGTCAATGCGGATGACGGGCTTGTTCGTGGGAATCGCCACCACGTCGAGGTTGTAGATTTCGTAAAACTCCTCGGCTTCGGTCAGCGCCGTACCGGTCATCCCCGCCAGTTTCTTGTACATGCGGAAGAAGTTCTGGTAGGTAATCGTCGCCAGGGTCAGGTTTTCACGGCGCACTTCCACGCCTTCCTTGGCTTCGATCGCCTGGTGCAACCCTTCGGAGAAGCGGCGACCATACATGAGCCGCCCGGTAAATTCGTCCACGATGATGACTTCGCCTTCCTCGCTGACGATGTAATGGCGGTCGCGTTCATAGAGCGCCTTGGCGCGGATGGCGTTGTCGAGATAGTGCGCCAGTTCAAAGTTTTCGGGCGCATAGAGGTTTTCGACGCCCAACGCCCGCTCGGCTTTGGCAACCCCGCTTTCGAGCACGGCGGTGGTGCGCATTTTTTCATCCACCACGTAATCGTAGCGCTCCAATTCACGGGCGGCTTCTTCATCACCCATTTTGATGCGCTCCATGAGTTCATCGTATTCGCGCTGGGTGATGCCGCGGAAGTTGCGCACGATTTGCGCCATGCGGTGGTACATTTCGCTTGGTTCGTCGGCGGGGCCGGAGATGATGAGCGGTGTACGGGCTTCGTCAATGAGAATGTTGTCCACTTCGTCAATGATGGCGTAGAAAAGTTCACGCTGGACGCGCTGATCGGCACGCCGCACCATGTTGTCGCGCAGATAATCGAAGCCGAATTCGTTGTTTGTCCCGTAGGTGATGTCGGCAAGGTAGGCTTCTTTGCGCGGGATGGGGCGCAAGCGCAAGTAGCGGTCGTCAGTGCTCATGTAATCGGGGTCGTAGATGAAGGCGGGTTGGTGCACACCGTCTTCTGTTTGGCTTTGGATGACCGCCACGGAAAGCCCCAGGAAGTGGTAGATGGGCCCCATCCATTGGACGCCCACTTTCGAGAGATAGTCGTTCGGCGTCACAAGGTGCGCGCCGCGCCCCAGCAGCGCGTTCAGGTAGAGCGGCAAGGTCGCGACGAGGGTTTTCCCTTCACCCGTTTTCATTTCGGCGATTTTGCCCTGGTGGAGCACAATCCCACCAATCAACTGCACGTCGTAGTGGCGCATGCCGAGTGTACGCCGCGCCGCTTCGCGCACGGTGGCAAAAGCCTCGGGCAAAATATCGTCCAGGTGCTTTTCGCGCTCTTCGGGGTCGTCAAATTTCGCCAGATAGTTGCGAAACTCGTCTGTCTTGGCGCGGAGTTGCTGGTCGGTCAGTTTTTGCCACTCAGGCTCAAGCGCGTTGATTTGGTCAACAATGGGTTGTAATTTGGCAATCTCGCGCTCGTTGGGGTCGCCCAAAATCGTGCGCATCAATTTTTTCAGCATAACAGTTCTCAGCCTCCTGCTCAATGCATAGAAAGAAGGGGCATGCGCCCCTTCCGCCACATGGACTGTGGGGATTATAGCATACGGTATGTGAGGGCAAAAAGCGCGTTTCTTTGAAAAGTGTGACGATAAGGAAGGCCGTCTGCTTGTTCGTATTCGACAAGGAAAAGGGCTCGTGTTATAATCGGCGCGCTTTTCCGGATTGTGTAAAATCGCACAAGTGTATCTGTGTGTCGAACAGAGGGGTTCCATTCCAGCATGCAGGAGACGAGAATGGTCAAAGTAGAACTGCTTCGCGAAGCCGTTGAACGCTCGTTGCTGTCCTATGACCCGTTGCGCACGGGGGAATGTGAAATTTTTGTGGATGTCGAAGAGAGCGGTACGGTCGTGTTGCGCGGTTTTGCCCGCACCGACAGCCTCAAATTTGTCGCCGAGCAATTGGCGCGCGAGGTTGAAGGTGTGCGCGAGGTGCGCAATGAAATGTACTCGGACGATGAGTTGACGGTGGCTGTGGCGCGCCGTTTGCAGGAAGTGGATGGCGGTTGGCTTGCGCCCTTGCCGCTGCCAATCCGCGTGGTGCGCGGCCATGTGATGCTCTACGGCGCTGTGCCCACCGAAGCCGCTCGTGAAGAAATCGTGCGCATTGTGCAGGCGGTGCCGGGGGTGTTGGATGTGCACGATCACATGGTGGTGGACCCCGTTTCGATTGAGCGCGTCCTCGCGCCGAAGAAGCGCCGCAAGCGCAAGAAGAGCGCCGGTGGTGAAGCCAAGCAGGCGATGGTGGGTGGCCGCCCTGTGACGGAAGCCGATTTGCCGGCGTGGGCGCTGAAGCCCAAAGAAGAATGGACGAAGGAAGATTTCCAGGCGCGTGCCAAGGCGAAGATGGCGTTCAAGAAGGGTGAAGGCCCCGACCCGAAGGAGTTGGAAGAAGCAGGCAAAATTTTGCGTGAAGGGGCGCAGGCGGCCGCAGCCGCCGCTGATGAAGGCGAAGGCGACGAAGACGATTTGTTTGGCTTTGGCGCTGAACCCGCCGCCGCTCAGCCGGTGCAAGCCGCCGTTCCGGAAGGACCTATTGACTTGGCAAAAGTGCCCGCCGAGGTGTTGGCTGAGTTGAAGCAAAAGTACCCCGAATGGGCGTTGAAACCCAAAGACCAGTGGAGCGCCGAAGACTTCAAGGCGCAAGCCAAAGCCAAGAGCGCCTTCAAGAAAGGCGAAGGGCCTGACCCGAAGCAGGTGATTGCCGAAGCGCAACAGGCGTTGCGTGAAGCGGTGGCCAAAGCGAGCGCCGGCGCGGGCGCAGCGGCGGCCGCCGAAACAACCGACCCACGCCGCGCGGCGTTGATGGCGTTGCGCCAGCAGTTCCCCATGTGGGCGCTCAAACCACGCCGCCAGTGGACGGCTGACGATTTCCGCGAAGCCGCCGAAGCCAAAATCGCCGAATTGCGCGGCCAGGGCATGCCGGTGGCTGAGATTCGCGCCAAAGCGCAGGAAGCGCTGGAAAAAGCGCAGCGGGGCGAAGTTAGCGAAGGGCCGGGCGTTGGTGTGGCCACCAAGCGCGAACTGACCGAGGAAGAGGTGCAGGCTATCATCGCCAAGTTGAGCGAGCAGTACCCCGCTTGGGCGCTGAAACCCAAAGACCAGTGGAGCGCCGAAGATTTCAAGGCGCAAGCCAAAGCCAAGAGCGCCTTCAAGAAGGGTGAAGGTCCCGATCCGAAGCAGATTATTGCCGAAGCACAAGCCGCTTTGGAAAAAGCCAAGCAAGAAGCGTTGAAGGCCGCGGCGACTGCCGCGCCGTCATCGGCGGCAAAAGCGGCACCGGGTGAAATTCCGCCCGAATTGCTGGAAAAGTACCCCTCATGGGCATTGAAGCCCAAAGACCAGTGGAGTGCTGAAGAGTTCAAGGCGTTCGCCAAAGCCAAGAGCGCCTTCAAGAAGGGTGAAGGTCCCGACCCGGAAGCCATCATCGCTGAGGCGCAAGCCGCGCTCAACGGCTAATCTCGCGAGCAGTTTGGCGGCACCCGTAGCCGGCGGGTGCCGCTTTTTCATGCGCGCCTGGCTTGTCGAGCATGGGGTTCAGGGTATAGTTGCGCCGTTTCAGGAGAAGGTCAACGCAAACAGGTGAGGAGGCATGGAGAATGACGAACGCGCTTGTTGAATTGCATGATGTCATGCGCTGGCTGGTGTTGCTGGCGTTGTTGGTGGCTGGAGGGCAGAGTTTGAAGAAGTGGAGGGAAAACGCCGCTTGGGTGAAAGAAGACCAGAAGTTGCCTTTGATTGCTACCATCTTGCTAGATGTGCAGGTGCTGTTGGGCATTATCATTTGGGTGCTTGAAGGGCGTTGGAGTGGGCAAAACATCTTTTTTGCATACATTCACCCGGTGATTATGCTGGCGGCGCTCGCTTTTGCGCACATGATGATGAGCCGCAGCCGCAAGTTGCGCGGTGGTGCACGCCATCGCACGGTGGCGCTGGGCTTGCTGGGCGCGTTGGTGATTGTCATCCTGGGGGTGCCTTACACCGCGTGGCCCGGCATGTAAACCAAAGCACGTACCGACGAAAGCCCTGTCAGGTCATATCGCCTGACAGGGCTTTTTGATTGCGAGCCGCTTTCAGGGCGCAGATACAAATGGGAAGAACCAGCGGCGCGGCGGTCTGTTCGTGCTGGTGATGTGGAGCGGCGCATCTTCGTCCCCCATCCAGAGTACGGTGAGCCGCACGGTGTCGGCAATGGGGGAGGGGGGCAAGATGGTGGCGTTTTCAAATGGCGCAAGCGTCAGGGTGAAGCCCGGATGGGCGAGTTGCGCACCTTGCAGGAAGGTGGCTTGCACGGTCAGCGTGTAGGGCGTGGTGTTCGTGAGGATGGCGGTGGTTGTGAGTGGTGTGGTGATGACCACCAGCCCCTCGCAGGCTTCGCCCAGGTGCCCCAGCAAAAGCGTTTCGTCGTCGGCGTCAATCTCCCCGTCGCCGTCAAGGTCAAGGGCGCTTGTCTCCGGTGTGATTGTCTCGCCGAGGTGAGCGCGCACCAGCGCGATTTCAGCGCCGGTGGTCGCCCCGTCGCCGTCCCAATCGTGCTGGGCGCAGGTTTGCGCCCGCGCGACCGCGTTCGGCGCGTTGACAAGTCCCCAGCCCCACGCGTGGTTGGGATGGGCGTCGTCGTCGCCGCCGCATGCCGTGTTGGTGAAGGGCGTCGCGGTGGATTGCAAGATGTGGTGCGTCAAGTGCACTTTGTTCTTCACCTGGGGCGCGCCGCTCCAGACGAGCGCCGCCACCCCTGCCACGTTGGGCGATGCCATGCTGGTGCCGCTGAGTACGGCATAGCCGCCCCCAACATAGGCGCTCCGCACGCTACTCCCCGGAGCCGTGATGTTCGGCTTGACACCCCCTTCACCGGGACCCCGACTGCTGAAACTGCTCAGCGTGTTGCTGCTGGTGCTACTGCCCACCGAGAGCGTTTCGACGAACATACCCGGCGGCATGCTCACCGTGCCGCATCCCGGTCCTTCATTGCCCGCTGAAGCCACCACGAGCACCCCCGCCGCTTGGAGCGCCGCCACCGCACGACGCAGCAACATGGTGTTGCCGCTATCACACCCTTCAGACGGCGGACACGCCCACGAATTATTGATGATGTCCGCCGCCAGGTCTGGGCGTGGCGCGCTTCCATCCACTTTGGTGGGCGAAACAAACCATTGGAAGCATTCCAGGTATGTGGCGGGCGAGCCAACGCCTTCATCCATGTTGCGGCATCCAATCCATGTTGCGCCGGGGGCGACGCCGATGTTGTCGGTTGGTGTGCCGCCGACCGCAATCCCCGTCACGTGGGTGCCGTGCCCGTGGTCGTCGCACGGGGTGGGGCTGTCAAAGCCGCAGGGGTTGCTCCCGTTGCCGCTCACATCGCTGTGAATGGCATCATGCCAGGCGTAATCGTGCGGGTGTGTACTGCTCACCACGCGCTCATGGGTGATGAGCGCGGGATGGGTGGCTTCGATACCGGTATCTTGCACACCAACCACGACGCCCTCGCCTGTGATACCGCTCGCCCACACGTCGGGCGCTCCCACGCGCGAGACGTGCCATTCCACCGAGCCGCTGGTGCGATTGGGCGCCGCCGTCGGTTCCGGCAACGTTGCCGCAACCGGGCGTTCGAGCGTCAAGCCAACCACGTTGGGCTGTTGGGCGAGTGCCAGCGCCAGATCGCGTGTACCGTTGCGCACCAAAAGCGCGTTCACCAGCCAGAACGATTCGGCGTCGGCGCCAAAGTGGTGCACCAGGTTGACCAGCGGCGCTTGTTCGGCGGCGGCTTGCGCTTGCCAGCGTGCCGTCAACGTGCGCCGCACCTGCGCCATGGAGCCTGTCATCGGCGGCGGTGTGGTGTCGGGTGGAGAGAGCAACACCCAGAAATCCGCGCGCCCTGCGGCAAAAGCGGCGTCGAGCATGGGGGGGAGTGCCGGCGCGCGCGGTTTCAAGAAGAGCGGCGCACCCAGCAAGAGAAAGACCAAGAGCGAACTCAAAACACGCATGGCTGACTCCTGTACATTGTTTGAACAGAGAAGAGGCCAGGGCGTTGGTGAAGCGCATCAACAGACACCCCGACGGCTTGCCTTTGTTGTCCCTCTTGTTCGCGGTAGAATACAAGCACCCGCGCCGACCCACATGAGAAAGGAGTTGTGTATGCGCAAGCATGAAACATACGCCCAGCAACCACACATACGCATCATCACGGGAGCCTGTCCCCATGATTGCCCCGACACCTGCGCCTGGCAAATTGCCGTGGATGAACGCACTGGTCGCGCGGTAGACATTTGGGGGCATCCTGACCACCCCATCACACGGGGGCGCTTGTGTGGGAAAGTCGAACGGTATCTCGACCGCGTCTATCACCCTGAGCGACTGACGCGCCCGCTCAAACGGGTTGGCCCGAAAGGAAGCGGGCAATTCGTGCCGGTTTCATGGGATGAAGCCATTGCCGACATTGCGGCGCGTTTACAGCAGATTATCGCCGAGTATGGCGCGGAAGCCGTCTTGCCGTATTCCTACGCCGGCACGATGGGCTTGCTGCAAGGTGAAGGGATGGCGTCGCGCTTTTTCAACCGCATGGGGGCGTCGCGCCTGGCGCGCACCATTTGCGCCACGGCGGGCTTCGAGGGGTTGACCTACACGCTCGGCGCGGCGCTGGCGACGGACACCGAAGCCTTTGCCAAAGCGCGCTTCATCCTGATTTGGGGAAGCAACACGCTGACCAGCAACATGCACCTCTGGCCTTTCGTGCAGGAAGCGCGTGCAAACGGCGCGCGCGTCATCGTGATTGACCCGGCGCGTACCCGCACCGCCCGCGCGGCGGATGAATGGATTGCCATCAACCCCGGCACAGACGGTGTGCTGGCGCTGGCGATGATGCACGTCATCATCCGCGATGCGCTCTATGACGCCGACTATGTTGCCCGTGCGACCGTGGGCTTCGACCGCCTGGTCGCCCGTGTGCGCGATTGGACGCCGGAACGGGCTGAAACCATCACCGGCGTTCCCGCCGCGCGTATCGAACGCCTGGCGCACGAGTACGCCACGACACGCCCGGCGGCTATTCGCATCAACTACGGCTTGCAGCGCCACGCCGGCGGCGGCATGACGGTGCGCACCATTGCGTGCTTGCCAGCGCTGGTGGGCGCCTGGCGCGATGAAGGCGGCGGACTGCAACTCAGCACCAGCGGCGCATTTCGTTTCAACCGCAACGTACTCGAACGCCCCGACCTGCTGCAAGGGCGTGAGCCGCGTACCATCAACATGATTCGCCTGGGCGACGCGCTCAGCCTTGACCCCGCGCGGCTGGCGCAGGCGCACTATCGCCCACGTCCCGTTGACCCGCCTGTGCGCCCCGAAGAGGCCGGACCGCCCGTCAAAGCGCTGATTGTGTACAACAGCAACCCGGCGGCTGTTGCGCCGCACCAGCAAGCCGTGCTGGAAGGGTTGCGCCGTGAAGACCTCTTCACCGTGGTGTTGGAACATTTTCAGACCGACACCGCCGATTACGCCGACTACATTTTGCCCGCCACGACGCAAGCCGAGCATTGGGACATTGTGAAGCCGTATGGGCATTACTACCTCATGCTCAATCGCCCGGCGATTGCCCCGCTGGGCGAAAGCCTGCCGAACAGCGAAATCTTTCGCCGCCTGGCGCAGGCGATGGGGTACACCGAGGCATGCTTCACGCAGAGCGACGAAGAGATTTTGCGCGAATTTGTCGAAGCCCAAACCGACCCCGTCTTTGAAGGCATCACATGGGAGCGGTTGGTACGCGACGGCTGGGCGCGGCTCAATCTGCCGCAGCCTTTCGTGCCCTTTGCGGACGGCCGTTTTCCCACCCCCAGCGGAAAATGCGAACTCTACAGCGAGCGCATGGCTGAGGATGGCTATGACCCTCTGCCGACGTGGACGCCGCCCGCCACCAGGCGCAACGCCGACGCCGCAACCGTCTGGCAACAGGGGTGGCTTTTCTGCATTTCACCGCCGGCGCATTCGTTCCTCAACACCACCTTTGTCAATGTTGAGCGGTTGCGCCGTCGCGAAGGGGAGCCGTCGCTCTGGATACACCCCGATGATGCCGCCGCGCGGGGTATTCGCGAAGGCGCTCTGGTGCGCGTCTGGAACGAACGGGGCGAAGTCCATTTGCGTGCGCATCTGACGGAAGACATTGTGCACGGGACTGTGCTCGCGCCGAGCATCTGGTGGAACAAACTGAGCCCCGATGGGCGCAATATCAACCAGGTCACACCCGCTGAGGAGAGCGATATGGGGGGCGGGGCGCGCTTCTACGATGTTCTGGTGCGTGTTGAACCGCTTGCGGTCGCATCTGAGGAGCCGGAAAGCACGCAACAGGCGGTCTCGCTTGCCTGACGAAGTGGAGCGTCAATGATGAAACCGACAGTGGTTGTTTTCGGAAGCATCAACATAGACCTTGTCGCCCGTGTTCAGCGTTTGCCGCGACCAGGTGAGACCCTGACCGGACAGCGTTTTGAAACGACGCCTGGGGGCAAGGGGGCCAATCAGGCAGTCGCGGCGGCGCGCATGGGCGCGCGCACGGCAATGGTGGGGCGCGTGGGGGCGGATGCCTTCGGCGAGCAATTGCTGGCGTCGCTGGCTGAAAACGGCGTGGCAACCGATGCCGTCTTGCGTGATACCGAGGCGCATACCGGTGTGGCGCTCATCAACGTTGCCGAAAACGGCCACAACGCCATTGTGGTCGTGCCGGGGGCGAACGGGCGCGTTGAGCAAGCCGATGTCGAACGGTTGCGCCCTTTGCTCGAACAGGCGGCCGTCTTGCTAGTGCAACTGGAAATCCCGCAAGAAACCGTGTTGGCGGCGCTTCGTCTGGCGCGCGAAATGGGCGTGCGCACCATTCTCGACCCCGCGCCTGTGCATGAAAATCTGCCGGACGAGTTGTTGGCGTTCTGCGATATTCTTACCCCCAACGAGCATGAAGCCGCTGTGTTGGTGGGGGGCGCGATTGAAACAGCCGTCGAAGCCAGCGAAGCCGCCGAGGCGTTGCGCGCACGCGGCGCCCAGGTTGCCATACTGACGCGCGGCGAAAAAGGCGCAACAGTTGCCGTAGCCGATGGCGTCTGGCATCAGCCGCCGTTTCGGGTGAATGCTGTGGATACGGTAGGCGCAGGTGATGCGTTCAACGGCGCTTTGGCGGTTGCCCTTGCCGAAGGGTACGATGTGGCCACGGCTGTGCGGTGGGCGTCTGCTGCGGGGGCGCTCGCTGTTCAGCGGCAAGGCGCACAAAGGGCGATGCCTCGCCGTGATGAAGTGCTCGCGCTGGTGGAGATGCGGCGCGTGTCGTAATACCCACAAAGACGAAACAGCGTGTCAGGTGGGCTGCCTGGCACGCTGTTTTTTTGCAGGTTGCCTCTAAAGTTTCAAAATTTTGTATAAAAAACACCACAAATTTTGCAACATTTTGCCTTGCTTGCCGCCCAACGGTATAATCGCCGCAGCGTCAAACTCGCTGGAAGACCAGAAAATGCAACAGAGACCACCGGTTGGTGAACCGAAACCACCACGCCGCCGTGGAGTTTCGCCCTGGCTGTGGGGGGTGATTGGCGTGATAGGCATTGCCTTGCTGGCATTGCCGTTGCTCATCACCCTGCGTATCATCGCCGCGCGAAGCGAACCACCAACCGGCTGGCTGGCGACCGATGCGGCGGGGTTGCTGGAACTGAAGCGTGTGGATGCGGGGCTGCTCCTTGATTGGATTGGTGGTGTGCCTGATGGGCAAAACATAGAAACCGCCCTCGCATCCGAAGCGTATGCCACCGCTTACGCGCTGACTTTGTTTGCGCCCGATTTGGATGATCGCGAACAGGCGATGTTTTTGGTGCGCCTGGCGGAGGCGCTTGCCGAGAAAGATGAAGACCGCGCAGCGCGCTTGTTTGTGCTGGCGGGGCAGGTCGCGTTGGCATCGCCTTACATTGATGATATCGCACGCGCCCAGGTGTTGCTGCAAACAGGCGACGGATTAGACCGCTTGGGGGAACGTACCGCCGCCCTGCGCGACTGGCAACAAGTTTCGATTCTGGCGCGCTTTGCGCCTGAGATGTCGCCGCCGGTGCGTGAAGCCTTGTTGCAACAGTTGATGGAGCGCTATCAGGCGAGCGGAGAAACGGCGCGTGTCGCCGCCGTGCAAGAGGCGCTTCAAGCCATTGGCATGCGCGACCTGGGGACGGTGAAGCCTGTGCCCATTGATACGCGCCCGGCGCCGGCGCCCTGGCCGCCCTTCGTACTGGAACGGGTACAAGCCCGCCAGCAAATTGCCCGCGAAATTCGCTTTGCGTTGCAAACAGGTGGTACGCCTGCCTGGGACCAACTACAAACGGCGCTGATGGAGGAAGAGGCGGCTATTCAAACGTGGCTGGCCGACCCCGAAGAACCCAACCCGTTTGGGCGGCAGGAACGCTATCGGCGGTGGGTGCAGCAAATGCGCTTGCTCAGTCGGGGTGTGTTGGGTGAAGGGCATTTGCCGCTGTGGGAAGCCCGCCGTTCCGAGTTCGATTTGATTGCCGCGCAGTTGTGGAACCAGCGTGAATTGGAAATTCATTTGGCGTTGCAAGACCGCTCACCGGATGAGCAAGCCATCACCGAGCGTGTGTGGCTTGAAGCACGGCTTCATGCGGTGCTCACCTTCAGCGACCCCGGCGCCTCACGTGATGGCTTGTATGTGCGCCTGGCGGATGTGAATGGCATGGTCACCGAGGACGCGCGGTTGCGTCTGATTATGCAGGAAGATGATACCATGAATTTGCGCTATTGGCGCTTGCCTATTGGCTACTTTACCGGGCAAATTGACGCCTACGAAGTCTTTCGATAGTGAAAGAATGAGGCGGTGATACGCAAGTCTGTTGCGGAAACACGGCACCTCTGGCACAATACATTATAAATGCGCCTGTAAATAAGCCACTTCAACAGAAAAAAGGCATACACGGAGCCCTCGTATGCAAAATTGGAGTGAAGAACAACTCAACATTGGCATTGCGATCATGGCCGTCTTGACGGTGCTGGCGCTCATGGCGATTGGCTTGATTTGGGTGCAACCGAGCATGCTGGCGCCGGTTGGGTTGGCACGCCGCCCGCCGACGCCCACGCCGCGCCCAGTGGCGACATTGCCGCCGACGTGGACCCCCACTGCCACACCAACCCAGACGCCAACGCCTACAGCAACACCGACTGAAACCCCCTTGCCAACGGGGACGGCCGAGGCTGTGGCGACTGAGACCGCCATTGCTATTGAAGGTACGCCGACCCCCGACCTTGTGGCGACGTTGACGGCGTTGCCAACTGACACACCGATACCCTTCCCCACGTCGCCGCCACCCCCGCCGCCACGCACCACTGGGGGAGGTGGTGGCAGTTCCGCACCGCCCGTGCCCACGCCGACACCAATGCCGCTTTATCTCGTGATCAATTCCTTGGGTGGTGTTCGCTGTGATGAAATGAAGTTCTTTGGCTACGTGTACAACAACAATGGCACGCCGCGCCCCGGCGTCACAGTGCGGGTCTTCAACGAGTTCGGCTATCAACAAGACGCCGTCACGCAGGCCGATGGCTACTGGGAAGTCTACCTGGGTCCTGGCCCGGCGCCGGAACGTGCTGGCACGTGGCACCTTGTTCTGCTGGAAGATGGGCAGCGCGCCAGTGATGAAATTGCGTTCGTCATGCCGCGCGATTGCAGTGGTGTGACCGTGGTGCGCGTGGATTGGCAGCGAACATTGCCATAAGTGCGTTGATTTTCAATTTTTTGATAGAAAAATATCCCAAAAATAAACTTTTTGTTGACCGAGAATTGTGCTTCTCGTACAATGAAACGTAATACGGCTGGCTCCAGATTTGCAAAGAGCGGAGACCTGTTTGACATGAAACGACAAATGTACACCACAGTCATAAAGCGACTTCTCTTTTTGCTTGGATGCGCCTTGCTCCTCATGCTTGGTGTTGGCGGGCAAGCGGCCTTCTTTGCCGATGTTGCACTGGCGCAAGGCGGGACTGGTTCCATTCAGGGGACGGTCTATTTGGACGCCAACGGGAACCAGGCATTTGACCCCGGTGAAACGCCTGTACAGGGTGTGCTGGTGCGTTTGTATGCGCTGGGTGATAACACCGTGTTGGCGCAGCAAACCACCACCACAGCGTCGCCGAACTATTTGTTTACGAATGTTGCCGCGGGGCAATATCGCGTCGAAATTGATACGACGGGGACCGCCTATTCGCCGAGTGGTGGCAACGAGCGCATTGTGACCGTTTTTGCAGGGCTGGCGAGCGAAGCCAACTTCCCGGTGTTGCAACGTCAGGCAACAGCCACACCCCCGCCGGGCGCAACACCTGCCTTGACACCCACTTCACAACCAACGTTCACAGCAACGCCGCCGCCACCACCAACTTCAACGCCGTTGCCAACGTCAACACCCATCCCATCGCCAACGCCAACCGGCACTGTCACGCCAACGCCAACCCAAACGCCGACGCCTTCCCCAACTGGGACGTTGTTCCCCATTACACCGATTTTGATTACTACCACGCCGGGCGTCTATGTTTCGGTTACGCCTTCGGTTGTGTCGCGCTTGCCGAATACAGGGGGCGGAAATATGGCATTGTTGCTTGCCATTGGCTTTGGCACACTGCTGGTCTTCGTTGCCGGTTTGCGCCGACTCTTCCAAGACACCGTCTGAGGAGTGCCTATGCGTTCAACAAAGACAATAGCGCTGGTTCTTGTTGGGGTACTGGCGCTCTTTTTAGGGCTTGGACGTGCGCTTGTCATGGCTGACCAGCCAGATAGAGCCACACCGACACCGTACGCGCCACCAGAAGGCCTCGACTCTCAGGGCGATGCTCCGGCATCGCCCGATGCGTTGCCAGACCTGGTGGTGACGCATGTCAATGTGTTCCCGACAACGCCGGTGGTGAGCCAAACAGTTGTGATTCAGGTCGCTATCAAGAACCAAGGTGAAGTGAATCTCCCTGCCGGCAATAACTTCTTTGTTGATTTGTATATTGACCCACCGCTCCCCCCGCAGCCGGGCATTGATATTGGTCCGCCAACTTATTCTTGGGGTGTGCAATCCTGGTATGTGGACAATGGGAACGTGTGGACGCTGAGTTTTTCAACCGCCTTTACGGATACGGGACACCATAGCGTCTATGCGGTGATTGACCCGACGGGGGTAGTCGTCGAAAGCGATGAAGAAAACAACGTAACTGGTCCCACGCAATTTGAAGTCATTACCTCGGCGTATTGGCAGCAATCCAGCCATGCCGATTTTCAGAAAGGATTCTCGAACCTCGATTTGTCGCATTCTCGTGGGTTGATGCAGATTGGGCGCTTTTACGATCGCTACATAGGTTCGCAAGGGACGCAGGTCAATTATGCGTTACAATATTTCGATCAGCCCGAATTTGACCGCGATATTTACTTCCCCGATTACGCCGTGGTGACTGAACCGGGGTTGCAAATTGCGCCGATTATGACCAAAGGGCCCAACAATACGGATGAAGTCGCGGTTGTATGGGAAGACTGGCGTAATGGCACTGCCGATGCAGATATTTACTTTTCACGCTCCACCGACCGTGGACGCACGTGGGGGACGCCTGTGCGTATCACCTCAGATGCGGATAGTATCCACGTTCAGCGGTCGCCTTCATTGATCTACAATGAAGCCTGTGGCACCTATCACGTTGTCTGGGCGGATAATCGCTTGGGGTCATTTGATATCTGGCACGCCTATTCCGCTGACAATGGCGCGACATGGATTGAAGACCCGGCGCCTATCAACGATACCAATGTCAACCCAACAGCCGACCAAACCGCTCCGGCGATTGGTGTAGATGCGTTTGGAAACCTTTTTGTCGCCTGGCAAGATCGCCGTAATGGCAATGATGATATCTACTTCGCGTATGGGAGCGGTGGATGCCTCAATTGGACGTGGGGTGCGAATGTCTTCGTGACAGACGACCCCGAAGCCACCGCCCAAGACCAGCGCTTGCCACAACTGAGTGTTGCGACGTATGGAACATCACCTAACGATGTGTATGTTTTCATCGTCTGGCAGGATATGCGCTATGACGGTGGTGATATCTTCCTCGGAGTGGGGCGACCTTCCCCAGCGCCGCTCTATTTCACATTTGATATTGACATTCAGATGAATACCGATGGAACCACTGCCTTACAACTGGACCCGGCTTTGGATTCCATTCCCTTGTTGGTCGAAGTGGATTACCAGATGTCGGATGACAACAACGAACCGGTAAGTTGTAAAGCCGTTCTTCAGACCAATGTGGCGCATGTTGCCTGGCAAGATTATCGGTACGGCAACCCCGATATCTTTTACGCCTGGATGTTTACAGACTACGCGGTGCTTTCGGTAACGGGTGATGACCCCCTGCTCTGTGCTGCGGGTGGTGCCATTGTTGAAACCGAGTTCGACCCGTTTACGCCGTATGGCAATGTGAATGTCAGCGCTTACCAAGTTGAACCCTTGTCGGCGGCATGTTGGGGACCGGACTCCAACACGGAAGAGCCGATGCAATCGCGTTGGCAAGGTGAGCCAACGGTGGCCGTCGGCAACCCCTATCAGGTTTTTATCGGGTGGAGCGATGGACGCAGTAGTGACGATTTGAATTATGACATTCATATCGCCGGTATGAGCAATTTGACGGAAGATGGCACACCAACTACCGACTTTACGCAACGCGTTGGTGTCGCAAACGTCAATGATAACGTCAAGCGGCTCGACTTGCTCGTGGCGTCTGACGATCAGCATTACAACACGCTCTATGAGGAATATGCGCCGGCGGGTGTGCGTCAGCGTCGCCCGTCACTTGTGACGCAGGTTTCGACGGTTATTACACCATCGTTGAACCCGCCTTCTTCGTGGGTACCGTTTGCCATTGCGTGGGATGATACCCGCAACGATGATTCGTTCTCCGGGACTGTTACCAACCGTGATATTTTTGCTGCGCCGTTCGTCTCTGAGATGGCGTGTGCGGAAGGCACACCACTCTGTTTGATCAATGGGCGCAAACTAGGCTATTACAGTGAGCAAGAAGCCCTGGATCAGGGGTATCAGGCGTGGGGGACGTATATTTCGCCGGTATTCGATGCCGGTTCAGAAGCCGTCTGGTTCGATATTCAATGGTGGGGCGCGACCCAATTCGACAGCAGTTTGCTTTTGCAGGTACGCCTGGGGAACACGCCAACACCGCCATTGGATGATATTAACGATGGCAATTGGACACGGTGGAGCGGTGTTGGGGGCGCTGGTGGCTACTATGATGCCCCTGGGCAAAACATCCGTGATGAAGATGGTTCGCTCTTCCCGCGCTATCGGTACGCGCAATACCGTGTGCTTATCAACCAGAATCGCCCGACCACGGGCTTGACCTCGCCGCTCAATGGGGCGTGTGTTTCACAGGTCAAGCTGGCGTATGAGCCGATTCGGCACGACGTGTACCTCCCCATGGTCGTCAATGGCACGTATCAACCTATTGCCCAGCCCGATGATCCCTACTACGATGCGTTGCAGTGGAATATGCAGATAAGCAATTTTGAAGCCGCGTGGGCGCAAAGTAGCGGGAATGGCGTAACTGTTGCTGTTATTGATACAGGGGTTGACTTGAACCACCCTGAATTGCAACCGAATCTGGTCAGTGGGTGGGACTTTGGAAACAACGATGCCGTGCCACAGGATGTGAATGGTCACGGTACACATGTTGCCGGCCTTGTGGCGGCTGTTGGCAACAATGGGCAGGGAATCGCTGGCGCTGCCTGGAATGCCAAAATCATGCCGCTCAAAGTCTTTGCTGACGGAAGTAGCCTGGCTTCGGATGCAGCCATTGCCTCGGCTATCCAGTACGCCGTGGACCATGGTGCAAAAGTCATCAACCTGAGCCTTGGTTCGCAGGATGATAGCCAGGCGATTCGTGATGCGATTGCCTATGCCCGTAGCAAAGGCGCCGTTGTGGTGGCGGCGGCTGGTAACCTGTACGAAGCTGGCAACCCTGTCGTCTATCCGGCGGCTATCCCCGAAGTGATCGCCGTAGCAGCAGTGACCAACGAGCGCCAGCGTGCCTCGTACAGTAGCGTGCATAGCTATGTGGACGTGGCCGCTGGTGGCGGCGACCCCAGTAGCCCCACCGACCCCGTTATCCAGCATTGGGTGTGGAGCACATACCCCAGGGCGTTAGGTGGTGTGCCGGAGACAGGATACAATGCCATATCGGGGACATCGCAAGCCGCAGCACATGTTTCCGGCGTTGCCGCACTCCTCTTGAGCCGCAACAGTAGTCTGAGCCCTGATGCTGTGGCTAACCTCATTACCGGCACGGCTGACGATTTGGGCACGCCGGGCAAGGATAGTGAATTCGGCTACGGCTTGCTCAATGCGGGGAACGCCGTTTCCAATGCGGTTGTGACCACAATGCAAGACCGGTTCGCGCCGCTGCGCAAGCAAGTCTTTGTGTACAAAGATACGCCCGACCTCTTGCGCCAAGAAAACAATTGGGTGTCTGGCGAACTCTTGGTGGCGTATGAAGAGACCACAACACAAGCCGCGGTGGATGCCCTTCTGAGCGAATACGGCGCAAAGCGGGTTGAACAGGTGCTTGCAACGGGCGTATGGCGCGTGCAGGTGCCCAAAGGACAGGAAGTCGCTGTGCGGGATGCGTTGCGCGCTCAACCGGGTATCCGCTACGCTGAACTCAACTACTTGCGCCCGTTGCAGTAAGCCCGCGTCCAACGTGTGGGAAACCGTCTGTGCCCCTTACGCCACGTAAGGGGCACATTTGTTGTACTCGAAAGTGACTCTTTTCCCTTGCGTCGGTCGCTTTTTCCTATTTCAACTCCCCTTTTTTCCCTTTACGATACGGATGCGTACCAAAGAACTGTACTGAGAAGGGAAGAGTGCCCCGATGACGACGATGCAAAAGACCTCAACCACCTGGACACCGCTTGACATAGGCTGGCTGTTATTGGCGCAACGTGTGCTCACAACACCACGTCGGTTCAACCTCTTGCTGGCGCTTGCCGAATCTGGTGCGGAAGGATGCACAGCAGCCAACCTTGCCGAACGCTTGCACGTCTCTCCTGCACTGGTCGAGCGTGAATTGGCGGATTTGGCGTTGATGGGAGTGGTGAGCCAGACGGACGGGGCGGATGGAACGTTTGTGCTTGCCGAACACCCCCTCAAAACGCACATAGAACGCCTGGCGCGCTACACACAGCGTATGGCAGCGTCGCCCTGAAAACAAACAGCCCATGTTTTCCGCTATCCAGCGCCGCACGTGTGCGGCGCTTTTGATTTTTGCCATGCTTCTTGACGTGCGCCCTTGCCTGACTACAATTTGGCCAACAAAATATTTTGCAATACAAAACAATTGAGAGCAGAGCACAGAGGAGACTATGAATTTCAATCGTTTTACCGAACGCGCTCAGGATGCAATTGCACGTTCACAGGAAATTTTATTGCGCTACCAGCACACCCAACTCGATGTCGAACACGTCTTATTGGCGTTGCTGGAACAGCCGGATGGGCTGGTGCCGCAAATTTTAGAGCGCCTCGATGTTGATGTGGAGCGGATGCGGGCGCGCCTGGATGAAATTTTGAAAGCCCAGCCCAAAGTGCGCTTCTCTGGCGCGACACCGGCGCAACAAGTCTATGTCACGCCGTCCGTCCAGCGGCTGGCGCTGCTGGTGAGCCAGGAAGCCGACGAGATGGATGATGAGTACATCTCGACGGAGCACATGCTTCTGGGGATTGCCCGCCTGGCGGAGCAGCAGAAACAGACGCCGCTGGGGCGGCTCTTCGCCGAATTCAACATTCATCTCGAAGATTTGTATGATGTGATTGACGAGATGCGCGGTGGTCAGAAGGTGGACGACCCCTATGCCGAAACGCGCTACCAGGCGCTGGAAAAGTATGGGCGCGACCTGACGAAACTGGCCGCCGAAGGCAAACTCGACCCTGTGATTGGGCGTGAAGCTGAAATTTTGCGGGTGATGCGCGTGCTCGCACGCCGCAAGAAGAATAACCCCGTGCTCATTGGCGAAGCGGGGGTTGGCAAGACCGCCATTGTCGAAGGGTTGGCGCAGATGGTTGTGGCGGGCGATGTGCCCGACCACTTGCGCGGGAAGCGTATCATCGAACTCGACCTGGGGGCGATGGTGGCCGGCTCGCGCTTCCGCGGGGAATTTGAAGAGCGCCTGAAAGCCGCCATGGACGAAATTGTCAACGCCCAGGGGGAAATCATCCTCTTCATTGATGAGTTGCACAACCTGGTGGGCGCTGGGGCGGCGCAAGGCGCCATGGACGCCAGCAATCTGATGAAGCCCATGCTGGCACGCGGCGAATTGCAAGTCATCGGCGCGACAACGCTTGATGAGTATCGCAATTACATTGAAAAAGATAGCGCGCTGGAACGCCGCTTCGCGCCTGTTTTTGTGGAAGAGCCGAGCGTCGAAGATACGATTGAGATGCTGAAGGGCTTGCGGCGTCGGTATGAGCAGCACCACAACGTGACGATTACCGATGAAGCCATCGAGGCGGCTGTGAAACTCAGCCACCGGTACGTCACCGACCGCAAGTTGCCTGACAAGGCGATTGACCTGGTGGACGAAGCCGCGGCAAAACTGCGCGTGGATGCGTTCAACATGCCGCTGGACCTGCGCGCTCGCAAGCAGGAGATTGACCGGCTGGCGACGCTGGAAGAAGAGGCATGGCAAAATCGCGATTACGAAACCGCGGCGACCTACAAGAGCCAGCGGATTGTGCTGGAACAGGAATTCATGGCGGCTGTGGAAGCGTGGCGGGCGGAACAAGGGCTGGATGAAACGGTGGACGCCGAAGATGTTGCCGAGATTGTTTCGGCGTGGACGGGTATCCCCGTGAAGCGGATGATGCAGAAGGAAGCCGAGAAACTTCTGCACATGGAAGAATACCTGCGCCGCCGCGTGGTTGGGCAGGATGAAGCGATTGCCGCCATCAGTGACGCCATTCGGCGTGCGCGTAGCGGGTTGAAAGACCCCAAGCGCCCGATTGGCTCGTTCATCTTCCTGGGCCCGACCGGGGTTGGAAAGACCGAGCTGGCAAAAGCGCTGGCTGAATTCCTGTTTGACGATGAGGACGCGATGGTGCGGGTGGATATGAGCGAATACCGCGAACCGCACACGGTCAGCCGCCTGATTGGTTCGCCGCCCGGCTATGTCGGGTATGGTGAAGGCGGTCAGTTGACCGAACAGGTCCGCCGCCGTCCATTCCAGGTGGTGCTCTTTGATGAAATCGAAAAGGCGCACCCGGAAATCTTCAACGTGCTGTTGCAAGTGTTGGACGATGGGCGCTTGACCGACGGGCAAGGGCGAACGGTGGACTTCCGCAACACGGTCATCATTATGACGTCCAACCTGGGCACGCGCTACATGCAGCGTGGCGGCCCGTTGGGCTTCCGTGTGGGTGAGCGCGGCGACGAAAACCTGTTGCGCAATGCCGAAGTCGAGGAAGACTTGAAGCGCTCGTTCCGTCCGGAATTCCTGAACCGTGTGGATGAAGTTATCGTCTTCCGCGCGTTGACGAAGGAAGATTTGCACAAGATTGTGGACTTGCAGGTCAAGTATCTTACCGACCGTGTGCTGGAAGCGGGGCTTTCGATTGAATTGACGGACGCCGCGCGCGACTGGCTGGCGGAAAAGGGCTACAACCCTGAATTTGGGGCGCGTCCGTTGAAGCGCGTGATTCAGCGCCATGTGGAAACGCCGCTCAGTCGGCGCTTGCTGGCGGGTGAGTTCCGCGAAGGCGATACGATTGTGGTGGATGTCGAAAATGGTGAATTGGCGTTCCGCCGCAAGGAAGCCGCACACGCCTGACACAGCGAGGTAAAGCGCCACGGGCACGGTTCAACCGAACCGTGCCCTTTTTGTTTGCGCGATTGCCGTGCGGAGGGCGTTTCTTCGCGCTCTAGGCAACTCCGACACGGGCGCACATATCGTTGAGGGGGCATTGAGCGCACTTGGGGCGTGTGCCGGTGCAGATGAATTTGCCAAACGGGACGAGCAAGCGGTTGATGTCAATCCAGTAGCGGCGGGGCAGTTTATGTTCAAGTTCGCGGAGCGTTTCCTCCGGTGTGCGGGTGTGGACGTAGCCCCAGCGGTTGGTGATACGGTGCACATGAACGTCAACCGCGATGAACGGTTCGCCGCAGGCAATCGCCAACGTCAGGTTGGCGCATTTGGGACCAACCCCCTTGAAGGCAAGCAGCGTCTCACGGTGGCAGGGGAGTTTGCCGTTGTGGTGCTCAACGGCGTGGCGTGCGATGGCAACAATTTGGGCGGCTTTGCGCTCATGGAACGAGACGGCGCGGATGAGTTGGTCTACACCCTCAACGCCTAATGCGAGTATGTCGTTGGGCGTGCGCGCATGGGTGAAAAGACTTCGGGCGACGGGGAGCGTCACTTCGTCGCGGGTGCGGATGGAAAGAATGCACGCCACCAGAATTTCAAAGACGCTGGCATGCCCTTCTTCGGCAAGTTCAAACAGCGCCGCCTTGGGAAAGGGGCGCACGGCGGCTTCAACGCGCCGCATGGCTTCGTCAATGTCAAAAGCGGGGTTTGTCATAGGCGCCTCCGTGTACAAAATGGGTTGCCCTGGTCTGGTTCACAGGTGCACAGTATAAGGAGCAACCATGAAACGACCATCCTCCACGACGCTCGCGCTCCTGGCGCTGAGCGGGTCGGCACTGTTTTGGGCGGGCAATTTTATTGTAGGACGGGCGTTGCGTGAAGCCATGCCCCCGCTTTTGCTCACTTTGGGGCGGTGGGTGGTGGCGGCGTTGATTTTGCTGCCGCTGGCGGGACGGGCGACGTGGCGGGCGCGTGCAGATGTATGGCGTGCTCGGCGGTTGGTGGTGTTCCTGAGCGTCAGCGGCGTGGTCTTGTTTCAATTGTGCGTTTACAGTGCGTTGCAGAGGACAACCGCTGTCAATGCGATTATTTTCCTCTCGCTGACGCCGGTGGCGATTGCGCTGATAGCGCGCTTCTGGTTTGGTGAGCGTTTGAATGGACGGCAATGGGTGGGCATTGGGGTTTCGTTGCTGGGGGCGCTGGTCATCATTGGACGTGGTTCATCGGCTTTTTTGGCGGCCTTGCGGTTCAATCGCGGTGATGTGTTGATGCTGGCGGCGGTCTGCTTGTGGGCGGCCTATTCACATGCGTTGCGCCACCGCCCGGCGACGTTGCCGCACGCCGTTTTGCTGACGGCGTCGGTTGTGGTGGGGGTCGGTTTGATGATGCCGCTTGCCGGCTGGGCGTGGTGGCGTGGGCTCACAGTGCAGATGACGCCGCCGGTTGCGGCTGGAATCGTGTATGTGGGCGTCTGTGCGTCCGTGCTCGCGTTTTACTTTTGGAATTGGGGTGTGAGCGTGCTGGGGGCGAATCGTGCAGGAGTGTTTCTGCACCTGATGCCTCTGTTTGGCGCGATGCTTTCGTTTGTGTTTTTGGGCGAGGGGATTCACGGCTTTCATTTGGTGGGCGCGAGCGGCATTTTGGGGGGTATTTGGCTGATGAACCGGGCGGAGGCATGAAAAAATGCCCCCGGTAGGATTCGAACCCACGACCTAGGTCTTAGGAGGACCTTGCTCTTCCACTGAGCTACGGGGGCATTGCGGGTACCATTATATCGCCCTCAATTTGGGCGTCAATCATCTAAATCTCGCCATTTTTCGTACACGCTCATACGCGCAAACGCCGACTCTTCTTTGAAGCGCCACCCTGCTTGTTCCCAAGCGCCGCGCCAGGTGGCGTCATCGGGGATGAAGGCGGCGAGCCGCTGTACGCCCGCTTTGGCTGCCAGCGCTCGCACCACGCGCCCCGCCCAGACAAGCCCCTCGGTATCACCCAGCACCAGGAGCGTCCAGGCGTCGCCGTCTTCAACGTTGGGCGGTGGAATGGCGACCACGCCGGCGTGCACGCGCCCGTTGGTGTCGCGCAGAGCCAGGAAGCGCCCTTCGGCTAGCCATTCTCGCAACAGTTCATCGCGCAAGCGCGGGAATTTCCACCCTGCGGGAAAACGGTTGGCATGCGTGCGCCGATACGGCGATGCCGCGAGGAGCGCTTCCAGCGTGTCGCTATCCTCGGCGGTGAGGTGTGCCGGTGGCGGGGTAGGCTGTTCCGGCAGCGCGTCGGCTTCGTACAAGAGCCAATCACCGCACCAGCGCATGCCGCTTTTGGGGCAGAGGTGGCGCACGACGTCATTCGCCGTCGCCAAGGAGACCACACGCACGCCGGGTTGGCTGAGCGCGTAGCGCAAATTGGCTTCGTGCATGGCTTTGCCCAGCCCGCGCCCGTGATAGTCGGGATGGAGGCGCAAGCCCTGCAACCAGAGCTCATCGGGGGCGATGTGCACCATGTGCGTAATCGCGATGGGTGTGCCTTCAAATTCTCCCACAAGCAATGGTTCGTCGTCGTCCAACCAGGTGTGCCATGTTTCCAGCACATAATCGTGCTCGCCCAGGACACGCGGCAACCAGCGCATGATCGCGTCGGTATCCTCGCGGCGTGCAGGGCGCACCAGCATATCGTGCGACTGGATGCGTGTTTGGCTCATGGTTGCGCTCCTTTTTCATCCAGTAGGTGGGCGGCGCGCAAGTTGGCGACAAACTGCGCGCCCACGTCCGACCCTTCGCGGTAGAAGACGGCGGGATACCCCAGCGGGGCGGAGACGCGAACATGCGTGCCGGTTTCTGGGGAACCGTACACCTCGCCAGTCCAGACGTGTACCCACCGACCGGCGGGCAAATAGACGTCCACCGTCTCTTTTTGGGGATCGAGCACGGGCGCAACAAGCAATTCTGTGCCTACCAGAAATTCCTCGTAGCGAATGCGCCACACGTTGGGGTCGTCCGGGTAGTGCAGGAAAAGGTGGCGCACCACCGGCAAGCCGGTTTGGGCGGCTTCATCCACCAGCTGGCGGCGGTAGAACGCCCAGGCGGCATAGACTTTTGCCATGCGGCTGAAGTGCGCCAGCGTCTCGTCGTCGCTGTAAAACTGCGCGTTGGCGTCGGGGATGTTGCCTTCGTGTGTGCGGTACACGGTTGTGAAAGCGTTCAATTCCATCCACCGCATGAGCAGTTCTTTGCTGCGGTGGTATGAGAGAAGCGGATTGGTAATTGTGGTGTAGCCGCCAATGTCGCTGTGGTTGAACGCAAATCCCGACAGACCGGATGAGAGCAAGCCGGTGACGGCGCTTTTGATGCCATCGTATTCGTCCCAGCTGACGAGCTGGTCGCCTTCCCAGAAGAGCGTGGCGTAGAGTGGGCTGCGTGTAAAACCCGCCCGCATGAAAAAGACCACGTCGTCGCCGCGCCCGGCGTCCTCAATCGTCTCGCGGTTGAGCCGCGCCCAGAGTTCGGGATAGCGGTTGTGCAGGGTGGATGCCGGAATGCCGGCGGCGAGATGCGCGTCCCAGGGCAGGGCTTCGCCAAAGTCCGCCATCCAGCCGTCCGCGCCGATACCCAGCAGGTTTTCGCTGATGATGGTTTGTAGCCAGGCGTAGGCGTCGGGGTTGGTCAAATCAACCAGCCCGGCGGCGAAACTGGTGTTTTGGATGAGATAGGGCGAACCATCGGCTTTGGTGACGAGATAGCCGTTTTCAAGCGCTTCGGCGAACAGGTTGCGGCGGTGGTTGGGCTTCTCGCTCACGTCCGCCAGGAACGGGCTGACGTAGAGCATGACGCGCACCCCCTGCGCGTGCAAGTCGTTGACAAGCGCTTCCCACTCCGGATAGCGGTCAGTGTCGAGTTCCCAGTTCCACCAGAGTTGTTTGCCAAAACTGGTGGTGCGTTGCCCGACCCAATCTTGCAGCCAAAAGGCGGCGATGGGCGTCTCGTGGGCTTGCAACTGTTGCCACACGTCGCGCACGCGGGCGGTGCCCCCTTGCATACCGACGACCGCGCCTTGGAGAATCCAATCGGGCAAGGGACGCATGCGTCCCACCCGCGCGGTGTACGCCTGAATGAGGTCGGTTGGGGTGTCGCCGTTGATGATGGTGCCGACCATGACCGGCGCAAAGAGCCGAATTTGCACCATGTTTGCGGCACGCAGATTGAATTCGGCGTATTCGCTGTTGTCCAGCATGAGCGAGCGCATTTTGCTGGTGATATAATGTGGCACGGCGATGTAGGTGTGGTACGGTGTGCCCCCGGCGCCGGCGGTGAGGTCGGCTAGGAAGGTGAGCGGCTGTTTGCCGCGCCCGATGCCTTGTTCAGACACCAGGATGGGGACGCGGTGGCCTTTCAAATCGAAGAAGGTAAATTGTTCCCCAAAGCCGAAGAAGTGTTCATCTTTGTCGTTGGCATAGGTGAGAAACGTGCGGTTGAGCGGTTCCTGGACTTCGAGACGAAACGCCAGATGGTTCGTCACGTCCGGCGTCAGGGTGAAGCGGTAGGGCACGCGCGACCCGTCCGAACAGCGCAGTTGTCCGCTGATGATGAGCCGTTCGCCTTCTGTGGCAAAATCATCGAGTGTTTGGTCGGCGCAGGTGGTGCGGAGATGGTCTTCGATGCGAAACAATCCCCGCGATTCGCGCACCTCTTCGACGCCAACCCCACCGCCGACAAAGGCGCGCCCAGGCACATTTGCCCAGAGCGTTTTTTCGGGGCGCGAGTGGTGATGGATGGAGAGCAAGCCCCGTTTTCCGTTCCAGAGCACGTCGAATTCACCCAGTGTGAAAGCGGCACCCGTTTGCCATTCTGGTGCGATTTCCAGCGCGCCGACGATGGGGCGCATACGCCAGGTGTTCCATGCGTACCACCCTGCGCTCAGCACGAGCACCAGAACAAGGAACCGCAATCCCCAGCGACGTTTCATGGTTGTTTATCCCTCCACTTTTTCGACAATGGTGGCGATGCCTTGCCCCACACCGATGCACATGGTCGCCAGCCCGTAGCGCACGTTGTCGCGACGGCGCATTTCGTGCACCAGCGTGGTGAGAATGCGTGCGCCTGAACAGCCGAGAGGATGACCGAGGGCAATCGCGCCGCCGTTGACGTTGACGATGTCGGGGTTCAATCCCAGTTCGCGGATGCACGCCAGTGCTTGCACGGCAAACGCCTCATTCAATTCGACCAGGTCAATGTCTTCGATGCGTAGCCCGGCGCGTGCCAGCGCCTTGCGTGTTGCCGGCACAGGGCCAAGCCCCATGGTACGCGGGTCAACCCCGGCGACGGCCATGCTGACGATGCGTGCCATAGGTTTCAAGCCTTGCCGCTCGATTTGGGCGCGGTTGGCAAGCAGGAGCGCTGCCGCGCCGTCGTTGATGCCGCTGGCGTTGCCGGCGGTCACCGTGCCGTTGGGGCGGAAGGCGGGTTTGAGGCGTGCCAGTTTTTCGAGCGTGGTATCGGGGCGGGGGTGTTCGTCCGTATCCACGATGATGGGCGGCCCTTTGCGTTGCGGCACTTCCACCGGCACGATTTCATCTTTGAAGCGCCCGCTTTCGATGGCGGCTTTGGCTTTCATCTGGCTTTGGTAGGCGAACAGGTCTTGTTCTTCGCGGGAGATGTGTGTCAGGTCGTAGATGTTTTCGGCGGTTTCGCCCATGCTTTCGAGCGGGAACATGGCTTCCATTTTGGGGTTGGGGAAGCGCCAGCCGAGGGTGGTATCGTAGGCGGTGAGGTTGCCGCGTGGGTAGGCGTATTCGGCTTTGGGGAGTGCGTAGGGGGCGCGGCTCATGCTTTCCACACCGCCCGCGATGATGACTTCGGCGTCGCCGACCATGATGGTGCGGGCGCCGTAATGCACCGCATCCATGCTGGAACCGCACAAGCGGTTGATGGTTGTGCCGCCGACCGTGACCGGCAATCCAGCCAGCAGGAGCGCCATACGGGCAACGTTGCGGTTGTCTTCCCCCGCCTGATTGGCGCAACCGAACACAACGTCTTCGATGCTCTCCGGGGCAACTCCGGTACGTTCTACCAGCGCTTTGATGACAAGCGCCGCCATGTCGTCGGGACGTACTTTTGCCAGTGCGCCGCCATGGCGTCCCACGGGTGTGCGCACGGCGTCAACAATGAACACGTCTTCGTGCATGTGCCATTCCTCCTTGATTGGCTCGATGAGTGTGTTGGGTAAGGTTAGTGATGGGGCGCGCCATTTCTGAGGGATAAAGACGCGCCCCGTTGAGGTTATTCGCGTTCCAACTCGCTAATCGGGATGAAGACGGCTTCGGGTGTCACACTATCTTCCGGCTCGGGGCCGGGGTCGCTCCACCCCTGTTCAGAGACGCGCATGAGCGGCTTCACTGTCATATCCCGATCAACCACAATCTGGCATGCCAGGCGCACTTTTCCAAACAGCCCACTTTCTTTGAGCTTTTCGTATTCGGCGCGTGTCATCACGTCGGGTTCACCTTCAATGAATTCGACGCGGCAGGTGGTACAACGTGCAAAGCCGCCGCAGCGATGCCCGATATCAACGCCGCAGGCTTTGATGGCTTTGACGAGGCGAGTGCCTTCGGCAACTTCGCAGGTTCCAAATCCGACAATGTTGATGGTTGGCATGGCTCCCTCCCTCTCGCACGGTTTTTTGTTTTGATGAGGAACGCCTATGGACTGTATTGAGCAAGGGGATTTTCGTCAAAATGACGCAGGGCGGGCGACTTATTCGACGCATATCTACCCCTTTTGACCATTGACAACTGCGACAAGGGGTTTATACTGCCGTTCGGATAGCAAAAAGAAATTTTGGGGAGGCGTTTATGTAGAAAACCAGCGCTCTTTCTTGTTGCCTCGTATTTTCCCCGCGCGGCACGCCGTTTTCCCTCTTTGCTACCTATGTAGCGATCACCGATTGTCTCAGCGCCTTTCCATTCTGTTTTTTGCTGGGCTGTGCAGTGGAGTGGTGCTGTCTGCCTCAATGAACAGACCTGCCATATACAAGGAGGATTCCCGATGGTGACTCGAACGAAAACGTTTACCTTGTTTTTCAGTATGATATTGTTGGTCACTTTTGGCGTAAATTTGACGCGGGCAAATTTGATGCAGGCACGAGAAGCCTCATTTGTACCACAAAAGGAGAGTATCTTATCTACATGGTTGCTTCAAGTAGATGACTTGAAAGGTTTTGGATATGTACAAGTATTGGGCTCTGAAAATGCGATACAGCCTGAGAGTTATGGGGTATTACGTGGCTGGCATACGGGAGATGCAACGCACATGGTAGTTATCGCGAAGGATGAACAGGTAGCGTTAGTGAATAGTGCCGTGTATGCCTTTCCTTCCAAAGCAAGTGCGCGCGTTGCATTGAGCAAGATGGCTGACCCCGTGCGCCAATATGGGTGGCAATCAGCCGTGAGCGATGCGGAGATCATCAAACCCGAAATTGCAGAAGGTTTCAAGCGGCAAGGAAAAGTATGGCGTACATGGCAGGGTGTAGATGATGAAGGTGTCCCAGCCTATGTGTTTTGGGTACAGAATGGGGCGTATGTGATTGAGGCGCACATCAATGTGCCCCAAGGTCAGGAGCAGTTTGGGCGCGCGTTGTTTGATTATGTGGTTGAGAAGGTCAGCGAAAGAGTGTATTGAACCCAAAGACGGCGCTGCAACTGTTTGGCATGATTGATAACTCTGCGGTTTGCCCCTCTTACATCTCCCACTGCACATGAATTAGTGGGAGATGTCTTTTTTTGTTTTCAATTCAAAAAGTTAGAATTCACAAAAAGCAATGAGTACAAATGTACTCATAAATTGAGTACGCGTGTACCTATACAAGCGCATTTCAAGTTGGTATACTGTGCATGCACACCTACCCCCACAGGGAAGAACGGTGGCGAAAACAGGAAACACCTCCTGTACAAACCGCCGCAAGGCTATTTTCCGCACAAAAGGGCTCGCAACCATCGCCACCGTTCTTCCCTCCCCCCCCCCTCCAGCACCAAATGCTCCCTAGCAGATGTGTTTTGATTTGACTGTGCCGCTGAAAAGCAGGGCGGAAACTCATAGCGCATCAGCAGGCACGTCCGCAAGCGTTCAAACGCCTCTTGTCCGTCAAATGGGCCGGCTTGCTTCTGATTGTCTCCCTCACTCTGGTCCAGTCCGGCGGGGGTACGACCTGCGCTGGTGGACGGTGGACGGCGGCGGCGGCACCGGCAGCGGCTTGAAACGCTCATTCCACACGAAAAAAGGCGAAAATTGGCCTGCTTATGCGCAAAAAATTTCGCTTGTGGCGTTTAGAGAGTTGAGACCGGTACAACCAAACACCAGCTGTTCCCCCTCCTCGACGGTTGCCGCCCTGCTCCCCCCAGGGCGGCAACGTTTTTTTGTGCCCATTTTGCTATCGCAGAGGTTCCCCCACGGCTTCCACCACCACTGTGGTAAGCATGCTGGCGTGCCCAAACCGATCAAACGTTCGCACGTCGAACCGCACCGCGCCGGGGGTGGGCGGCACCCAATAGGCAACGCCTTCAAACGTGGTCGTGGCGTGGGGTGGGGTGAGCACAGCGAAGAGCTCACGGTTCGCGTAAAACTCAACGCGGTCAAGGGGGTGGGGGGCGTTTGCGCGCACGTGTACGCCAACTTCACGACCTGTGGGAATGCGTTGCCCGTTCACCGGCGCGATGATGTCAACTGTTGGCGCCGGCGACGCGCCACATGCAACGAGCCCCAGCGCCAACAGCCCCAACACCAGGAAACGCATACACCTAGCCGTAAAGGTCATCAATCAACTGGTCGAGGTCTTGGGCGTCCAATGAGGGTCCTTTTTTGCCCCCGCGCACTTGCTGGTAGAAGGTTTCATCGTAGCGGCGTGTGCGCAATTGCACCGGCATGGGCATGGCATGCCCGAACACAACCACTTGCTGGCGCGTGTCCAGTGTGGTGAGCATACTGCGCACAGTCGCGCGGTCGGCAACGCCGGTGAGTACCGCGTCAAGGTCGCGCTGGTCGTTGAGGCGACCGGAGATGCGTGTGCCTAACTGCGAAAGGATTTCATCGTCAATTCCGCTGGGGCGCTGGTCCACGATGAGCAGGGTCACAAAGTATTTGCGCATTTCGCGCGCGATGGTGCCAAAAATGGTTTGGTGCGCCATTTCGGGACCGAGAAACTTGTGCGCTTCTTCCACGACAATCACCAATGGTTTGGGTTTGTCGGCGTCCTGCTTGGTGAGCAGGAACTTCTCGACCTGCTCTTCGTAGCGATTGCGGATGCGGCGGGTGATGATATTGGCGACCAGCAGGTAATCGAGCAGGCTGTTGTACTGCCCGAATTGCACGATGACATGGCGACCATTTTCGATAAGCCGCAAGATCTGGTCTATGGCGTTGTAGTCAGCGTTGTCGAGGACGTAGCTCTTGTTGCGCAGGCGGGTCAGTTTGCGGTGCAGGGCTTGCAGTGAGCCGGCATGCCCGCCGATTTCATCAGCAAATGTTTTCACCTCCTCGGGATCCAGGGCGAGGAAAGCGCTCACCCAGCCTTCACCAAATGCGCGTTCAAGTTGGGCGATGTTGGTTTCGGTAGTGCCTTTGGGCAACCCCAACTCATCTTGCAGCAGCAAAATATCGCCGCTTTCGATGTGGTTCAGACCGATGACGATGTTTCCATCCACGTTCGAGGTCTTGTTTTCATCGAGGGAATAGACGGCGACGCGACTACTGCCGAAGAGGTCGCGCAAGCCTTTCACCCAGTCGCCGCTTTCGGATTGCTGGCTGGTAGCGTATTCGCCGTGCATGTCGAACACGAGCGAGACCGCCACGTCTTTCCAGATGATACCGCTCAGCAAAAGGCGCGTGAGGAAACTTTTCCCCGTGCCTGTGCTCCCAAAAATCCCCGTTGAACGTTCGACAAGGCGGCGCAGGTCCACACAGACGTCAATCTCCATGGTGAGCGGCTTGCCCAGCGCAAAGAACGTAGATTGCGGGTCGTCGCGCTCCTCCCCGAAGACGAGCACAAAATCTTCGGGGCGGGCTTCCACCATGTGGGCGAAGTGCATGGGAATGGTCTTCACCGGGCGGGGAGGCTGCACCTCATCCACGATGGCGTTTTCGGGCAGGCGTTCGATCATCAGCGCCGGCTTGATTTCGGCGACGGCGTATCCCGCTGTGCCGCGGATAATGCGCTGGGCGAATGGTGAGAGATGACGCGGCGGCACGACCATGAGACGGTTGTCGGTGGCGTGCAGGCGCACGTTTTGCACGGTGCCAAAATAGCGGTAGCGGTCGCCTTCAAGGACGCAAAAACTGCCAACAGGCACGTCCTCGGTGTTGATGTCAGGTTCCAGGCGAACGTCCAGCCCGTCCAGAAAGGTGCCGCCGGTGACACTCCCCAGTATTTTGCGCTTCATCTTCTTGCTCCTTGCCAAACCGTTTGGGATGGGGTGTATGATACGCGAAGTATGCGACAAATCAATGTCATTGTGCGGCGAAAAGTGGCGATTGTAATGTTCTTTGTAATACTTTTCTGGTAGAGTAGGACATGCCTCCGAGAAACACGGTTGGTTGGGGGGGGATGATGCACTGAGAGCGCGAGCCCACTCGGTGCATCACAAAAAGGTCACCGCGCAAGCGGTGGCCTTTTTGTTTTCGCTCTACGTTGCTGTTTGGTGCTTTGCATCACTCCGCATACACTTTGGGCGCACACGAACAATCGAAGACAACATGCACCACTGCTGGGGGTGCCGCGTCAGTGGCTGAGACTCGCTTGGGCGAGAACCCCTTGAACCTGATCCGGGTCATGCCGGCGGAGGGAAGCAGGGTGCCAATGGGTTCACCCGGCGGCATCATGCTTCCGGGTGTTTTTGTTGTCTATGCGAGCCCACGTGTGCAGACCAACGAGCATGTATGGCAAGGAGGAGTTTCTATGCGTACCAAATGGTGGTTGTGGAGTCTGTTGTGGGTGCTGGTGATGGCGGTTTCGGCATGCGGCGGAGAAAGCACGCCGACGGCGGAGCCGACAGTGCAGGAAGAAGCCGGCGGCGAGACGCAGACGAACGAGCCGCGTGTCGTTCGCTTGCTGACGCACGATAGTTTCAGCGTGAGCGAAGAGGTGTTGGCGGCGTTTGAAGCCGAACACAACGCCACGATCGAATTTGTGAAGGGGGGCGACGCGGGGACAACGCTCAACCAGGCTATTTTGAGCAAGGAAAACCCCCTCGCCGATGTGATTTTCGGCGTGGATAACACCTTCTTCAGCCGCGCGATTGACGCCGACATTACAGAACCGTACACCCCCGCGGGGTTGGAACACGTTCCTGACGACCTCAAACTCGACCCGCAAAATCGCCTTGTGCCGATTGATTGGGGCGATGTCTGCCTGAACATTGACAAGGCGTATTTTGCGGAGAACAACCTGCCCAAGCCGCAAACCCTGCGCGACCTGACGAAGCCTGAATACAAGGGGTTGACGGTGGTTGAGAACCCGGCTACGTCATCGCCTGGGTTGGCGTTTATGCTGGCGACGATTGGCGCGTTTGGCACGGAAGGCGAGTACACCTGGGAAGATTTCTGGCGTGAGATGCGCGCCAACGATGTGTTGGTGACGGACGGCTGGGAAGACGCCTACTATGGGCAGTTTAGCGGCGGCAGTGGTGAAGGGACACGCCCCATCGTGGTCAGTTATGCGACCAGCCCGGTGGCGGAAGTGTACTTTGCCGACCCGCAACCCGAAGAACCGCCCACCGAAGCCATCATTGCTGATAACACCTGCTTCCGCCAGATTGAATTTGCGGGCTTGCTGAAAAACGCCGCCAATCCGGAGTTGGGCAAAGCCTTGCTCGATTTCATGCTCTCGCCCACGTTCCAGGAAGATATCCCGTTGCAAATGTTCGTCTTCCCGGCGCGGCCAGACGTGGAATTGCCCGAGGTGTTTGTCAAGCATGGCAAGGTGGCGGAAAAGCCCGCCGTGGTTCCGCCGGAAGCAATCGAACAACACCGCGAAGAGTGGATCGAACGCTGGACCGAGATTGTCCTGCGCTGAACGGGAACACGTCGGTATGAAAAAACGGCACGGGGGCGCCCCCGTGCCGTTTTCTTTCGGCTGGCAAAGGCGACTACACAATCAGCGGTTCGCGATATTCGCCCCACACCTCGCGCAGGACGTCCATCATCTCTTGCAACGTGGCGTACTCCTTCACCGCTTCGATGATGGGGTACATGAGATTGACGTCGTCGCGTTGGGCGGCTTGGCGCAGTTCGGCAAGCCGCTGGCGCACAGCGCGGTTGTCGCGCGTGCGGCGCACTTCGTTCAGGCGGCGCACCTGGCGCTCATAGCCGGCTTCGTCCATCTTCAAGATGGGGATTTCGACTTCTTCGGCCATCGTGTATTCGTTGACGCCGACGATAATGCGCCGCTTGGTTTCAACTTCCCATTGGAATTGCGCCGACGCTTCGGCGATTTCGCGCTGGAAGAAGCCCTGTTCGATAGCGGGCAACACACCGCCGATTTCTTCAATGCGGCGGAAGTAGTCGTAGGCTTGCCGCTCAACTTCGTTCGTGAGCGCTTCCACAAAGTAGGAACCGCCCAGCGGGTCAACCGTGTTGGTGACGCCGCTTTCATGCGCGATGATTTGTTGCGTGCGGAGCGCCACCGTCACCGCGGCTTCGCTCGGCAGTGCCAGCGCTTCGTCCATGGAGTTGGTGTGCAGGCTTTGCGTGCCGCCCAGCACAGCCGCCAGCGCTTGAATGGCCACGCGCGCGACGTTGTTCAGCGGCTGTTGCGCCGTCAGGCTGACGCCCGAGGTTTGCGTGTGGAAGCGCATGAACCACGACCGCGGATTCTTGGCGCCAAAGGTTTCGCGCATTTCACGCGCCCAAATGCGGCGGGCGGCGCGGAATTTGGCGATTTCCTCGAAAAAGTCGTTGTGCGCGTTGAAGAAGAAGGAGATACGCGGCGCAAATTCGTCAATATCCAGCCCGCGCTCAAGCGCCCAGCGGACATATTCAAAGCCGTCGCTCAGCGTGAACGCCAGTTCTTGCACGGCGGTGCTGCCGGCTTCGCGAATGTGGTAGCCGGAGACGGAGATGGGGTTCCACTTGGGCATTTCTTTCGCGCCAAATTCGATGGTGTCGGTCACCAGGCGCATGGATGGTTCGGGCGGGAAGATGAATTCTTTTTGGGCGATGTACTCTTTGAGAATGTCGTTCTGGATGGTGCCGCCCAGTTTGTGGCGGGGAATGCCCCGTTTTTCAGCAGCGACGATGTACATCGCCCAGATGATGGCGGCAGGGCTGTTGATGGTCATCGAGGTGGTGATTTTGTCCAGCGGCAGCCCATCAAGCAGGATTTCCATGTCGCGCAGGGAACTGCACGCCACGCCGCAAATGCCAAATTCACCTTCGGCGTGTGGGTCGTCGGTGTCGTAGCCGTAGAGCGTGGGCAGGTCGAACGCAATCGAAAGCCCGGTTTGCCCCTGTTCGAGCAGGTACTTGAAGCGGGCGTTGGTTTCCTCGGCACTCCCAAAGCCCGCAAACATGCGCATGGTCCAGAGGCGGCCGCGGTGCATGGTGGCGTGGATGCCGCGGGTGAAGGGGTATTCGCCGGGAAAGCCGAGCGATTGCTCGTAGTCCATGTCGGCAAGGTCGAGCGGGGTGTACAGGCGCTTGATGGGCACACCCGACATGGTGCTAAAATCGGGATAGCGTTCGGGGAAGCGGGAGATGCTTTTCTGGACGGTGGTTTCTTCCCACTGCTTCTCGTGTTCGGCAAGGCGTTCAAGGGCTTCTTGGTTGAACAGGTTCATGGCTCACTCCTTTGTGATATGTCATCTTTTGGTTGTTGGGCTTCGCTTCACGCAACGCAACAGGCTCGTTGGCTTACGTCCATTCTGCTCCGCCTAGAATGGCTTGACGTATCCACCTTGTCAAAAAGTCGGCGGTCTGCGGCGTGAGGATGGGAATATCGTGCCCGGTGCGGGGCAACAAACGCAATGTTTTGGGTTCAACAGCGCGCTCGTAGAGCGCCAGCGCCGACTCAGGCGCGATGAGCGGATCCCATTCCCCATGAATGAAGAGCACCGGTTCGCGGATACGGTGCACCACGTCCACAGGCGGAATGCTGATGCGCAGTGCGCCAATGCGCGTACCGCGCCCCATTTCGGCGGCGACGCGCCCCAGCCGTGTTTTGAAGAGCAGGCGCAAGCCGAGTGAGGCGGTGCTGCTCCGCATGTAGCGCAGGTGCGCGACCGCGCCGATGGTGGCGACGCCGTCCACGCCGCCCAACAGCGCCGCATGCAGCAGAACCGCCGCGCCCCCCATGCTACTGCCAACGGTGATGATGCGGTGGTAGCCTTGTCGGCGTGCATACGCAACCACGGCTTCGACGTCCAGCACTTCAAGTTCGCCAAAGGTGGCTCGCCCGCCGCTTTCGCCATGCCCGCGGAAGTCGAACGCGATGGCGTCGAAATGCGTGGCGAGATGTTCCACAAAGGCGGGAACGGCGCGATGATATTTGTTGCTCAGAAAGCCATGAGCGTAGATCACCACTGTGTCGCTTTGGCGGCGCAAATGAACGCCCGCGATGGAAACGCCGTCGCGGGTGGTGGCGCGAAAGGGTGTGTGCGGCGTCTCGTAGGCGTGGTTGATGGTGCGCAAAACCAGTTGTTTGCTCCGTTTGGCGAGGCGTTCACCAATCACATGGGCTCCTGGCGCACGTTTCATCGGGCTACGCTTCCATTGTAGAGAGAGAAGGGAGAAAATTCAAGCCTCTGCGCTCAATGGCACGTTGCAGTGCCGTGCAGACGTTGAACGTTGCGCTTTCTTATGCTAAAATGGGCAACGCTCAGGTAGAACATTCAGATTGATGAAGTGAGGTGCAATGACAGACGTGAAACACCAACAAACGGATGCTGATGCGGCCGCCATTGCGCGTATCGCAGTAGATGCTGCGGAAGACCGCAAAGGGAGCAACATTGTCTTGATTGATGTGCGTGGGCGTTCGCCCATTACCGATTACTTTGTCATCGCCACTGGCGAAAGCGACCGACAGTTGCGCGCGCTTTCCAAAGCGATTGAAGACCGCTTGCGCGAAGATGTGGGCGCGAAGCCTTTTCATCGTGAGGGCGAAGCGGAAACCGGCTGGATTTTGCTGGACTACGTGGATGTGATTATTCACCTGTTCTCGCCCGAACAGCGCGCCTATTACCAACTGGAAACGTTGTACGAAGATGCGCCGGTGGTGCTGCGCATTCAGTAACGTTTGACGCCATGCAAAACGCCCCTCGATGTGAGGGGCGTTTTTTTGTGTGCGGTGGGGATTATTCGTAAATCCAGGTGTCGGTGTTGCGCGTGTAGGCGCAAATTTCGTCTTCGCTGAACCAGAGCGACGTTTCAAACGCCGCCGTTTCCGGACCATCCGAGGCGTGCACAATGTTGCGCCCGATGTCCATGGCAAAATCGCCGCGAATCGTGCCCGGCGCGGCGTCCACGGGGTTGGTGGCGCCGACGGTGTTGCGCACGGCTTTGATGGCGTTCTTCCCTTCCACAATCATCACCACGACGGGGCTGGATGTGATGTAGTCAATCAGCCCATCGTAGAAGGGTTTGCCTTTGTGCACAGCGTAGTGCTGTTCCGCCAGTTCGCGGCTCACGTTCATCATTTTCAGCGCCACCACTTTCAAGCCGCGCCGTTCCAGGCGGCTGATGACTTCACCGGTCAGCCCACGCTGAACGCCGTCCGGTTTGACGATGACAAGTGTGCGTTCCATTGGTCTGTTCCTCCTTCTCTGTCTCTCAGAATGACTTGATACGGGTCTGGTCTTGCTCAGCGAAGTGGTCTGGCGCGTTCGTACTGCCTGGGCCAGTCCACGTCGTAGCCAAGGGTGTGCGCGGCGCGCAACGGCCAGTGCGGGTCGCGCAAGAGTTCGCGCCCCAACGCCACCAGGTCGGCTTGCCCCGTGCGCACAATGTGGTCGGCTTGCTCGGGGGCGGTGATAAGCCCCACCGCCATGGTGGGCACACCTGTGGCTTGCCGAATACGCGCGGCAAAGGGCGTTTGGTAGCCTGCGCCGACGACGTCGGGCGGGGGTGGTGTTGGGGTGATGCCGCCCGACGAGCAGTCAATCACGTCTACACCGCGCCGTTGCAGTTCGGGCGCCAGTTGCACAAAATCCTCCACCTGCAAGCCCCCCTCGACCCAATCGGTGGCCGAGATGCGCACAAAAAGCGGCTTTTCTTCCGGCCAGACGGCGCGCACAGCCTCCACGATGCGGAACAAGAGACGGGCGCGCCCCCACAAATCGCCGCCGTACTCGTCGGTGCGGTGGTTGCTGATGGGCGAAAGAAACTCATTCAGCAGGTAGCCGTGCGCGCTGTGAATTTCCACCACGTCAAACCCGGCCTGCAAGGCGCGGCGGGCGGCGGCTTGCCAGGCGGCGATGAGCGCCTCGATTTCGTCCACCGTCAGCGCATGTGGGGTTGCCCACCCTTCGGCGAAGGGGATGGCGCTGGGGGCGACGATGGGTTGGGGACCAAACCCCCGCGCCCGTGAAAAGGCTTTTCGCCCGGCGTGGGCGAGTTGAATGCCCACCGCCGCACCGTGGGCGTGGCAAAAGTCCACAATGCGCGCCAGCGGCGCAATCTGGGCGTCGTCCCACAAGCCCAAATCGTTTTCGCTGATGCGCCCGCGCGGCTCAACCGCTGTGGCTTCGGTGATGATCAGCCCACAGCCGCCAACCGCCCGCGCGCCCAAGTGCACCAGATGCCACTCGGTGGCGCACCCGTCGGATTCCGCCGAGTACATGCACATGGGCGACATGACAATGCGATTGCGCAGCGTAAGACCGCGCAGGGTATAGGGCGCAAACAAGTGCGCAGACATACGCTTTGACTCCTTTCAAGTCGCAATGGCGGGAGTAGTACACTCAATTTTGTGAAAGCGTCAAGCCGCTCCCACTCTGTGAACAAAGGCACAAATGGGAACGATACCAAACTTTGCGTTCCCCCACATTCCGCATACCATGGCTTTGTTTTCTTGCAACCGACGCCATTGTGGAGGGTGTGCATGCAAACCCCAACCTGGGTGCATGATGCCGTGTTCTATCAAATTTTCCCCGACCGTTTTGCGCGTGGGGCCGCCAGCCCCGCCAACCCGCGTTTCGAGCCTTGGGATGCTCCACCCACGTTCACGGGGTTCAAGGGGGGCGATTTGTGGGGCGTTCTGGAACGCCTGGACTACCTGCAAGATTTGGGGATTACCGCCATTTACTTCAACCCCATTTTTCAATCGGCGGCTAACCACCGCTACCACACGCACGACTACTACCGTGTGGACCCGCTGTTGGGCGGCGATGAGGCGTTTCGCGCTCTGCTGAACGAAGCGCACCGTCGTGGTATTCGCATTGTGCTGGATGGTGTCTTCAACCATGCCAGCCGCGGCTTTTTCCAGTTCAACCACATTTTGGAAAACGGCGCTTCGTCGCCCTACTTGTCGTGGTTTTACGTGTATGGGTTTCCGTTGCACGCCTACGATGAAAAACACCCACCCAACTATGCCGCCTGGTGGGGGATGCGGGCGTTGCCCAAATTCAACACCGACAACCCCGATGTGCGCGAGTTTCTCTGGCGCGTGGGGGAATACTGGATTGAGCAGGGGATTGACGGCTGGCGACTTGATGTCCCCAACGAAATTACCACCCCCGGCTTTTGGGAAACGTTCCGCGAACGTGTCAAACGCGCCAACCCCGAAGCCTACATTGTGGGCGAAATTTGGGAAGACGCCACGCCGTGGCTGAACAACCGTTTCGACGCCGTGATGAACTACCTTTTCACCAAAGCGGCTTTGGGCTTCTTCTTGGGCGACCTGCTCGACCCCGCGCTGGTGGAAGGCGTTGGGTATGCGCCCATTCCCGCGCTTGATGCGGAAGCATTCGCCCATTCGATTGAAACGCTGCTCGCGCATTATCCCCGTGCGGCGACGTTCGCCATGCTCAATTTGCTGGGGAGCCACGACACGCCGCGCATTCGCACGCTGGCGCAGGGCGACACCACACGCCTGAAACTGGCGCTCTTCTACCAGATGACCTATCCCGGTGCACCCTGTCTCTACTATGGCGATGAAATCGGCCTGGAAGGCGGCAAAGACCCCGACAACCGCCGTGGGTTCCCGTGGGGGCGGCGCGAGACGTGGGACGCCGACTTTTTGGCATGGACGAAGCGTTGTATCCGCTTGCGCCATGCGCATGGGGCGTTGCGTCATGGCGAATACCGCACGCTGTACGCCCAAGGGGACTTGCTGGCGTATGCCCGCTTCACCGGGCATGAGGTGTTTGTGTTGGCGCTCAATCGTGGCGCGCAGACCGCCGTGTTCGATGTGCCGCTGGGCGACCTGGCGGATGAAGGGGCGCGCTTTACGGACATTTGGAGCGGGAGCCAGCACCTGACCGTGCAAAACGGTGTGTTGCCCGCTCTGCGGCTTGCGCCGGGGAGCGTGGGCGTCTGGCAATATGGCATGCGCCCGCAGGTTTGAACGCGTTTTCAACCAAAGTATAATGCTTGCGAATGTGAAGCGAGAGAAGGCGAGCCTGTGAACATTGTTCGCCGCTGACGATGAAGCAAAAGGAGTTTGACGCCGATGGATATTAAATGGTATGGGCATGCGTGCTTTCGTATTCGTGAAAAAAACGCCGTGGTTGTCACCGACCCGTTTCCCAGTTCGCTGGGCTATAACCGCCCACGGACGCGCGCGGATATCGTGACCATCAGCCACGATCATCCGAACCACAACGCCCGCACCGGGTTTCAGGGCGAGCCTTTCTTCATTACAGGACCCGGCGAGTACGAGGTGGCGGGCGTCTTCGTGACGGGGATTCGCACCTACCATGACACCAAAAAAGGCGCGGAGCGGGGCTACAACACGGTGTACATGATTCGGTTCGATGAGTTGAATGTGTGCCACCTGGGTGATTTGGGGCATGTGCCTTCGCAATCGCAGGTGGAAGATTTGAGCGAGGTGGATGTCTTGCTGGTGCCGGTGGGGGGCGGCGGTGCGCTCACCCCCGCCATGGCGGCGGAAACCATTAGCCTGATTGAGCCGCGCATTGTCATTCCCATGCACTACAAGACCGACGTGTACGACGGGGGCTTGTTGCCCGTGGAGCAGTTTTTGAAAGTGATGGGCGTGAAGGATGTCCCCGTTGAAGAGGAGTTGAAAATTCGCTCACGCAGCCAATTGCCCGAAGAGACGCAAATCATCTTGCTTTCTTACAAGTAGGTGGCTATGCGGATTCGTCCATTGGCAGCACACACACACGCAGACCTGGTGCGCGAGTTAGCCGCACAGGGCTGGGCGATGCCCGAAAAAAAAGCGGCGCACGCCCACCAACTCACCCTGTGGGTGTCGGGATTGACGCCCGAAGAAGAAGCCGTGATGCGCCGTGCAACCGTTGCGGGCGTGAGCGTTCTGGCGCCTGAGGGGGCGCGTGGCGGCGCCTGTTTGCTGCTGACGACACAGGCCGCCTTGCTCGCCCTGGCGGACGAGGTCGAGGCGCGCGGCGCTGATGCGTTGGCGGACGCCTTGCGCGGTACGCACCGCCGGTTGACGACGCCGCCCGCACCGTTGCGCATTGGTCCGCTCATGTGCGAATGGGGCACACGCACCTATGTGATGGGTATTCTCAACGCAACGCCCGACAGTTTCAGCGGCGATGGGTTGCTGCAACAGGATGATTGGGTGCGCGCGGCGGTCGAGCGGGCGCGGCTCTTCGTCAAATGGGGGGCGGATATCATCGACGTGGGGGGCGAAAGCACACGCCCCGGTGCGCAGCCGGTGGACGAAGAAACCGAATTGGCGCGGGTCGTGCCTGTGGTGGAAGCCATTGCGCGCGAGGTCGAAGTTGCCATTTCGGTGGACACCTACAAAGCACGGGTCGCCGCCGCCGCGCTGGAAGCGGGCGCGCACCTGGTGAATGATGTGTGGGGCTTGCGTATGGACCCCGACATGGCGCGTGTGGTGGCGGACTACGGCGTGCCTGTGGTGGTGATGCACAACCGCAGTCGCCCCAAAAACGCGGTGCAGGAAGCCCGTTTGGGTGGGCGGTACGAGGGCATTACGTACACACACCTCTTGAACGATATTCTGGACGAATTGGAAGCCAGCATTGAGATGGCGCTGGCGGCTGGTATTCCTGAGGAACACATCATCATTGACCCCGGTGTCGGTTTTGGCAAAACCGTCGAGCAGAACTTGGAACTCGTTGACCGCCTGGATGCGTTTCGTGCCCTCGGACGCCCCATTTTGCTGGGGACGTCGCGCAAAAGTTTCATCGGCTACACGTTGGATTTGCCGCCTGACGAACGTGTTGAAGGGACAGCCGCAACCGTGGCGATTGGCATTGCGCGCGGCGCTGATATTGTGCGCGTGCATGATGTGTTGCCCATGGTGCGCGTTGCCCGTATGACCGACGCACTTGTACGACGCAGAGGGTAGATGCAATGCCGAAAACAACGCAGACCTCTTCTTCTACCACTTTTACCACGTATCAAGACGAATGGGTCGGGCATGTGGTCTATCATTCGCGCTTGCCCAATGGGCTGCACGTTGTCAGTGTGCCGCTCCCCGATCGCTTGTCGGTGATGGCGGTGCTCTCGTTGCGTGTAGGCTCACGCTACGAAGACGATCGGCAAGCCGGTGTGGCGCATCTCATCGAGCATCTTGTGTTCAAGGGGACGCATACCCGCCCCACATCACGCGATGTTGTGTTGCCGATTGAAGGCGTTGGCGGCATTCTGAACGCCAACACCTCGCGCGAGATGACCAACTATTGGGGGCAAGTGCCTTTCCAGCATGTGGAGCGCTTGTTGGATGTCTTGTTCGACATGGTGATGAACCCCCTCATGCGCGAGGAAGATGTTGAACACGAAAAAGCCATCATCATCGAAGAAATCAACGCCAGCCTGGATATGCCCGACGAAGTGGCGGGGCTGGCGGCGATGGCGCTTCTTCACCCTGGGCATCCGCTTGGGCGCGATATTGCCGGAACGCGCGAGACCGTGCGGGCGCTCACCCGTGAGGACGTGTTGGCGTTCATGCAGACCTTTTACGGTCCGCAAAACGGTGTGCTGGCGGTTGCCGGACGGGTTGAACATGAGGATGTTGTCGCCTGGGCGCAGGCGTTGAGCGCTGAGTGGCAAGGCGGCGCGGGAAAGCAACCCTTTCCTGCACAGCCGTTGCCTGCGGGGCTTCATGTCCAATGCATTCACCGCGACATTGAGCAAGTGCAACTGGTGATGGGGGTGCGCACCGTTCCTGAGCGTCATCCCGACCAATACCCCTTGCTCTTGTTGAATGCGTTGCTGGGCGATGGCATGGCGTCGCGGTTGTTTTTGCAGGTGCGCGAGCAACTGGGCTTGGCGTACCATATCGGTTCGTACCTCTCGTTTGGCTCCGATTTTGGCGAAATGACCATCGAAGCGGGGGTGGACCCCGCGAACGTCATGCTCGCGCTCGAAGCCATTGCCAGCGAGGTGCGCAACATTGTGGCCGAAGGCCCAACCCCCGAAGAAGTCATCTTTGCCCGCGAATACGTGACAGGGCGCTTGTTGCTGGGGCTGGAATCGGGAATGCGGGCGGCGGGTTGGTATGTCACGCAGTTGTTGCAAGGCGTCAGCCCTTTGCTCTCGCCGAGTGATGTGTTGGCGGCGTTGGCGGCGGTGCAGGCTGAAGATATCCAGCGCGTGGCGCAAACGTATCTCACGCCGTCCAACATGGTACTGGTATTGGTGGGACCGGTAGGCGACGCACCGCAGTTGTCGCCGCCGTTGCTGGAAGAACGGCTGATGACATGGCTCGCGTAAGATGATCACGTGAGCGTTGTCGCGGCTGATTGATGCCATGCAAGGGGATGTGGGCACATATCCCCTTTTTCAAAACAGAAAGGAGAAAGCGCTTTCATGTTTACAAAGAAAAGAATGTTCCTGCATGGTGTTGTAATTGTGTTCGCATTGCTCTGCGCCGCCTGTTCGCAACCGCTTGCCGGCTTGAACGACCCACCCCCCACGCCGTCCCCCACGCCCTGGCCGACGCCGGCGCCGCAAAGCATCTACGTCAATCCGCACATATCGCTGGGAACAATCAGCCCCTACGTGTATGGCGCCAACTATGGTCCATGGATGAGCATTCCGCTGGCGTTGCAGGAAGAAGCGCGTCAGTCGGGGATTACCTTTTTGCGCTTCCCCGGCGGCAACTGGGGCGATACCCACACCCTCAAACCGTACCACATTGACGGCTTGATGATGGTCTCGGAAATGTTGGGCGGCGCTGAGCCGAGCATCAGCGTGCGGTTTTTGGACAGCACGCCTGAGGAAGCCGTTGAGGTCATGCGCTATGTCAAGGAGCAGGGCTATCAGGTGCGCTATTGGAGCATCGGCAACGAGCCGAGTTTGTACGATGAGTACGACACCGAGCGGTTCAATCGTGAATGGCGCGCCTTTGCCGAAGCCATGCGAGCCTTCGACCCCGATATCGTGCTCATGGGGCCGGAAATTCACCAGTACACCGGCAACCCGGCGACTGACCCGCGCGACGCGCAGGGGCGCTTGTGGATGGAAGAGTTTTTGCGCGCCAACGGCGATTTGATTGATATCGTCTCCTTCCACCGCTATCCGTTCCCACGCAGCATGACCGACCCAGAAGCGACGCCCGACGAACTGCTTGCCAATAGCGAGGAGTGGGACCATATCATCCCCACTTTGCGCCAAACCGTGCGCGACCTGACGGGGCGCGACTTGCCAATCGCCGTCACGGAAGTCAACTCTTATTGGAGCAACACCAGCAGCGGCGAAACCACCCCCGATTCGTTTTACAGCGCCTTGTGGTGGGCGGATGTGTTGGGGCGGTTGATTCGCGAGGATGTGGAGATTGTCGCGTACTTTGCGTTGCAAACGCCAACCTCGATTGGCGGCTATGGCTTGCTGGCGCGGACGGACGTGCGCCCCACGTACTACGTCTACCAACTCTACAAGCAGTTTGGCGATGAGCGGGTACAGGCCGAAACCGACGTGCCGCGCCTTTCAGCCTATGCCGCGCGCCGCGCCGATGGGGCGCTGACGCTGATTGTGGTCAACCGTGCGGCTGACGCGCAGCGTGTGCCCTTGCAGATTGTGGGCGTCGAACAGGCGACCGCCGAGGTATGGCTCTTCGACCGGGCGCATACAGCCGAGCAGGTTGCCAGCGTCACTTTGCAATCGGGGCAAGCGGTGGATATTCCCGGCGAGGCGGTCGTCCTCTATGTCATTCATCCAGAATGAGGGTTAGCGTTCGTCGAATGTGTGGGGCGGCACGTCGTACACGTCGTACTCATCCGGGGGCGCGGCGACGACGAAGAACGGCCATGCCATCAGCCCGCCCCCCAGCACCAGCAGGAAGAGGCTCAGCGTGAGCGGGCTCATGTGGCGGCTCATCAGAAGCCCCAGCAAAACGCCCAGCACCAGCCCGATGAGCACCGCCAGCACCACAAGCGCCAGCAGCAGAAGAAGCCAATCCGCCCAGGATGTACCGCGTGCAAACATGGCCGCCTCACAAACGCCGCTGGGTGAAGAAACAAACAAGGCGCACCCACGTGCGCCTTGTTTCATTCTTGCAACAGACGTTGCATCCACTGTTCGAGTTCGTCATGTTCCAGCGGGCCGATTTTCACCCCCGCGATGTTCCCCTCGCGGTCCACAAAAAATGTCTCCGGGACTCCCTGAATGCGATACGCATCCGCAATGCGATTGCCTTTGTCCATACCGTTCGGGTAGGTGATGTCGTAGCGGTCAATGTATTCCAGCGCCGGTTCCAGCGTGTCCACGTAGTCCACGCCGATGAACATCACTTGCCCCTTGTAGCGGCGCCATGTTTGCTCAAGCAAGTCGGCTTCGCGGTAGCATTCCACACACCACGACGCCCAGAAGTTGATGACCACAGGCGTCCCGCGAAAATCGGAGAGGCGCAGCGTTTCGCCCTCAAACGTTTCCAGCGTGAAATCAGGGGCGGGGCCGCTGCTCACCTGCCCTTGTTGCGTGCGTATCAGCGCCATAGCCAGCAACGCCAACACCACGAGCGAAACCGCCACAACCCCATAAAACCAGATGGGGCGGCTGCTCGTTGTCGGCTTCGGGGAAACGTCGCCTTGAACGCTCATTCGCTCTCCAATGCCTCTAACTCACGCTCTACACGTTCCAGGTCGGCATCATCCACGGCGATATCGCCCACTACTGGGCTCGTTGTGGGAAACAGCCGTTCGCCGTTGAAACGCTGCCGCCACCACCAGAGGACGCCGAGCCCTGCCGCCAACGCCAGCACAATCGGGAAGAGCCACACGAGCCAGCCCCACCCTTTCTTTTCAGGAGCGCCCAACACTTTGGGACCATACTGCTCGGCGAAGTAGGCTTTGATTTCTTCCGGCGTTTGGCCGGCGGCAAGGCGTTCGGCAATCTCTTGCCGCATATCTTCGCAGACTTTCAACTCGCACACGTCCAGGCGCAAACCGGCGCACAATGGGCAATAGAGTTCAGCCGCCACCGCGTTGACTTCATCGGCGGTGGGGGTTTGCGCCTTTGTTTCGGTCGCAATGCCCAACAGCAGCACCAGCACGCCGCTTATCAACAGCAAAATGCGTTTCATACTTCCGCGCCTCTTTCGCCTCATGATAGACGACTTGGTCGGTGGAAAAGTATAATCCAATTGAACACACGTACAAGTGAAAAGTTTCACGTTGCCTGTTCCGCTGGACGAAACAGAAAAATGGCGGCTGATGGGCGACGCATTCGCCGCATGATTGCGGCGCACTTTTCTTTTTCGTATAATTCACCAGCGACGCGAGCCGCTCTCGCCTCTGTTTGACGGCAATGGCGCCGAGATGATGAGAGACAACTGCATAGGGGGTTGACAACATGAGCGACAACAATCTGAACAAAATTCGTGTGTTGATTGCCAAGCCCGGCTTGGATGGGCACGACCGCGGCGCAAAAGTGGTTGCGCGCGCCTTGCGCGACGCCGGTTTTGAAGTGATTTACACCGGTTTGCGCCAAACGCCGGAAATGATTGTGGAATCCGCCATTCAGGAAGACGTGGACGCGATTGGGCTGAGCCTGTTGAGCGGTGCGCACATGACGATTTTCCCGCGTGTGCGCAAATTGATGGATGAGAACGGTCTGGAAGATGTGATTCTGTTTGGCGGCGGTATCATCAGTGAAAGCGACGCCAAAATTTTGAAGGAGCAATACGGTGTGGCGGGCGTCTTTGGTCCCGGCACGTTGATGAGCACGATTATTGACTTCTTGAAAGATGAACTGCGCAAGCGCGGCAAACTGCCCCCCGAAGAGCCTGCCGCCGCTGAAAGCACCGACGAGGCGAAAGAAGCATGAGCACGCCACCCCAGGAAGCCGTTGAACTGGTTGAACGCTTGCTAGCAGGCGACCGTCGGGCGCTGGCGCGTGCGATTACCCGCGTGGAAAACGGCGGCGCGGTGGGCGAGGCCATTCTCGCGCAACTCTACCCCCGCACCGGGCAAGCGCATATCGTCGGGGTGACGGGACCGCCGGGCGCGGGGAAGAGCACCCTCGTCAACGCCTTGACGAAGGAGTTTCGCGCGCGCGACAAGCGCGTGGCGATTGTCGCCATTGACCCCACCAGCCCCTTTTCCGGGGGGGCGCTGTTGGGCGACCGCATCCGCATGCGCGACCACACGGGCGATGCGGGCGTGTTCATCCGCAGCATGGCGACGCGCGGGAGCCTGGGGGGGCTGGCGCGCGCAACGGGCGATGTCGTTTCGGTGCTGGACGCCGCGGGCTTCGATATCATTTTCATCGAAACGGTGGGCGCGGGGCAGGTGGAAGTGGACATTGCCCGCGAAGCGCACACCACCATTGTCATCGAAGTGCCGGGCTTGGGCGATGATGTGCAGAGCATCAAGGCGGGCTTGCTCGAAATCGCCGACATTTTCGTCGTCAACAAAGCCGACCACCCCGACGCTGTCCGTGTGATGCGCACACTCCGCATGATGCTCGATTTGGGGCATCCGCGCTCGGATTGGAAGATTCCCATCTTGCCGACGGTGGCGACGCGCGGCGAAGGCGTTGCCGAGGTCGCGGACGCGATCGAAGCCCACCGCCGCTACCTGGAAGAGAGCGGCGAATGGCAAACCCGTGTGCGTATCCGCGCCGAAAATGAGTTCGAACGGATTTTGCGCCGTGAGTTGGTGGCGCGCTTGCGACGCCAATTGCCGCCCGGCGAGTATGAGCGCACGCTTGACGAGATTACACGGCGCGGCATTGACCCATACACCGCGGCGCACCGGCTTCTGGAAGGGTGATATGGTTCGACAGCATACCCACACGCCACCGGCAGCCCATATTGATTGGCCTGTGCGCACGTCCACCAAGGACGGCGCGCCGGTTGTGCTGCGCCCCATGAAGCGGCGTGATGTCTGGCGTGCGGCAAGCGGGTTGGGGTATGTCTCGCGCCAGAGTTTCCACATTGGCGTTGAAGACGTGAGCATTGGGCAGGTCGCCAACGAGTTTATGGTCTCGCTCAAAATGCCCCGCTATCTCTACCTGGTTGCCGAGGTGGAAGATGATTTCGCCGGTCTGGCAACCGCGCGACCAGGGCGCTTTGGCGAGAAGGATTTTCACGTGGCGACGCTGAGCATTTGGCTGTTGCCGTTCGCGCGCAACCGGGGTGTGGGGCGCGAGATGATGAAAACGCTCATCGAGTGGTGCCGCGTGGTGGGCTATGAGAAAGCCGAGTTGGAAGTGTTCGCCAACAACGCCCCCGCGGTACACCTCTACCGCTCGCTGGGGTTTGAAGTCGAAGCCGTCCAGCGCCGCGCGGTGCGCACGCCCCGCGGCACATACACGCATAACATTTTCATGGGGCTTTTTCTGACGTAGCCGCTTCTTCATTGCGGTATCGCCAGCCCTGTCGGAACGCCAACGCCCGACAGGGCTTTTTTCGTGCGCCCTGCCTCTCAGCGTTCCGCTTCAAACCAGAGCGTGCGCCCATCGGTCGCCAGGTGCAGGGTCCCGTCCTGGTCGGTGCGCCAGACGCGCACCCCCGCCTGTTGCAGACGGTCCAGCACGGCGTCGTTGGGATGCCCATAGCGGTTGTCCGCCCCTACGGAGAGCAGGGCAAACCGGGGGCGCACCGCGTCCAGAAAGGGGCGCGTGGTGGATGAGGCGCTGCCATGGTGCGCTACTTTGAGCACGGCGCAGGGCGTCAGCATGCCGCTGCGCACCAGTTCGGCTTCGGCGGGCGCTTCAATATCGCCCGTCAAGAGCGCGCAAAACGCCCCGTAGCGCAGGCGCACCACCACCGAATTGTCGTTTTCCACGCGCTCGCTCTGCACGTAGGGGCGCGGCGGTCCCAACACGTCCAGCCGCACGCCATCCCCCAGCATGAGGCGTTGCCCCCGCCGCGCTTCCACCAGGCGCGTCTGCTCCTGCGCCAGCGCCGTTTCCCAGGCGTCCCACAGCGCGGTCGTATCCGCCAATCCGGGGTGAATGACCATCGCCACGTCGTAGCGTTCCAGCAGACCGGGCAAGCCGCCCAAATGGTCGGCGTCGGCGTGGGTGAGGATGAGCGCGTCGAGCGTGCGGTCCCACGGCGGCAAACGCCTGCCCACGCGCGCGAGCAGCAATTGCGGGTCGTTGCCGCCGTCCACCAGCAGTTGCTTGCCGTCGGGGGTGATGATGAGCAGGGCGTCGCCTTGCCCGACGTCGAGGGCGTAGAGGTGCAAACGCCCGTCGGGGGCGTGTTGCGCCGCCAGCCAGGGCAGTGTGGCGAACACCACCAGCGCCGCCAGCCCCACCGTCTGCCGGCGGGCGATGGAAGTGTGCCAGAGTGTGCGCGCCCGTTCGCGCCAGGTGGGTTGAGTGGCGTAGCCCCAGGCGAGCGCCAGCCCCACGTAGTAGCCCAGCAGGCTGCGCGTGCCGAAACGCCCCACGTCCACGCTGGCGAGCGGCAAGCGCGCCGTCCATTCCACCATGGCAAACGTCCACGTCAGCCCCAACCACGGTATCCACGCCAGCGCGCGCCCCAGCGGCAGCCAGACCAACCCCGCCAGCAGCGCCGCCCCGCCCCCCAGCATGACCCACGATTGCACGGGGAGAATCAGCAGGTTGGTGAGCAGCGAGACGATGGAAAGCCGCCCAAACACGCTGACGATGAGCGGCGTGGTGAGCAGTTGCGCCGCGAACGTGACGATGAGCGCGTCGTTCAACAGCGCCATGACGGTGGCGCGGCGAGCCCCCAGCCATGCCAACCGCGCTTCCACCCAGGCGGTGAGCGTCGGCACGAAAAGGATGAGCGCCAGCGTGGCGAGCGCCGAGAGTTGAAAGCCGAGGTCGTAGAGCGTGAAGGGGTTGAGCAAGGTCATGACCAGCGCGCTGGCGGCGAGCGAGTTCAGCGCCAGACTGCGCCGCCCCATGTGCAGGGCGACCACGTAGAGGATGCCCATTAGCGCCGCGCGGCTGACGGCGGCGTCCGCCCCGACGAGCAGCGCGTAGAGCGCCACGCCCCCCACCGCCAGCCAGGTGGCGCGGCGTTCCCCCACCAGCCGTTTGCCCAGCGCCAGAAAAAGCCCCGCGATGATGGAAATGTTGAAGCCCGAAATGACGATGATGTGCGTGGTGCCGGTACGGTTGAAGGCTTCCATGAGGTCGTCGGGGATGCCGCTTTCGATGCCGAGCAAGATGCCGTTGAGCAGCGCCGCATGCGGTTCCGGCGTGATGGCGTTCAACGTCGCCGAGGCGCGGTCGCGCAGGGCGTAGAGCAAGCGGTAGAACAGACGCCCGCGCCCCTCTTCCAGCAGCGTGGCGGACGCCCGCCGCATGAGGCTATACACACCTTTGCGCGCCAGATAGGCGCGGTAGTCGAAATCGTCGAACGTGGGGGGCGTTTCCAGCAAACCGCGCACCAGCAGACGGTCGCCGTAGTGGTAGGCGGGGTAGCGCCCCAGCGAGACGATGAAATCGCCCTGCACGGGGGCGCGCCGTCCATCCGGCAGGGTGATGGCTTCGGCGCGCAGCCGCAGGCGTTGGCGCGTGCCGTCCCGTTCGGGGTAGGCCGCCACCCACCCCTCGACGCCCACACGCGCGCCCAGGTCGTTGTAGCGTGCGAGGGCGGCGCTGTCGAACGTGGGGGTTGCCCAGGCGGTACGCGCCCCGCCGCCCGCCCACGCCGCCAGTAGGAGCAACGCCAGCAGGCGCGTATCGTGCAGGGGGTGCACGCGAAAGACAATGTCCGCGGGATGAATGCGCCGCCACGCATGCCGCCGATACGCCCCGGCGCCCAGCAGGGCGACGAGGGCGAGCGCCCCCCACGCCCAGACCGGCAGGCGCAGGTGAGCGGCGGCGACAATGCCCAGCAACCAGGCGACCACAACCGCGGTCAGCGGTGGAAGCGAGGTCATGGCACGCTCCTTGTGGGATGAGGGCGATTAGATGAAGCCGCCTAGCCCGCGCTCGCGCAGGCTGACCCAGCGGTTCTGCCCAATGACCAGATGGTCGAGCACTTTGATGTCGAGCAAGCGCCCCGCTTCGACAATGCTTTGGGTGACGCGCACGTCTTCGGGGCTGGGCGTGGGGTCGCCGCTGGGGTGATTGTGGGCGATGAGAATGGCGGCCGCGTTGGCGCGGATGGCGTCGCGGAAGACTTCGGCGACGCGCACCACCGAGGCGTTGAGGCTGCCTTTGTAGAGCGTTTTGACCGCCATGACCGTATTCTTCGTGTCGAGGAGCACCACGCGCATGACTTCTTGCGTCAGGTGCATCATGTCGGGCATCAGCAGGCGGGCGGCGTCTTCGGGTGAACCGATTTTGGCGCGGGCTTCGGGGGTGAGGCGCGCCAGGCGACGCCCGATTTCGAGCGCGGCGAGCAGTTGCGCCGTTTTGGCGGGTCCCAGCCCCTTCGCGCTCTGCTGAATGTCGAGCGCGTCGGCGCGTGAAAGCCCCAGCAGGCCGCCAAAATGCACCAGCAGGTGCTGGCTCAGCGCCACCACGTTCATGCCGCGCACGCCGGTGCGCAGGAGAATGGCCAGCAACTCGGCGTCGGAGAGGACGCCCGGCCCGTGTTGCAGCAGGCGTTCGCGCGGGCGTTCATCAAACGGCAGGTCGCGCATCATCAAGGGGCGGTATTCCTGTTCATCCTGTGAGGACATGCGGAAGGCTCCTGAGGTCGGTTGTTCGCGTGGTACGGCGTGGTGAACTGTCGGAGGCGATGTGAGCATGCAATGCACGCCGCCATTGTAGGGGGTGGTGGTCGGCTCTGTCAAACCGCTGGAGCGGGGCGCGCCCCGCCGCGGAAATGACATGTTTTTTCAATCGCGCTATACTCCACCCTAACGATGAGGGTGAAGTGGAAGGAGCAGCGCCATGCCCGTGGTGCGTCTGTTGACGGCTCTGTTGAAACACCAGGCCCGCGTCTGGCTGGGGGAGGAAACCGCCGGCGTCCTGGCCGACGCGCTCATTGAGGCCGAACTCGCCCCCCGCCTGGACGCCTGGCTCACCGACGCCGAAACCCAACGCCGCCTGGAAGCCGCCGCTGAGGCTGCTCGCATCTGGTTGCAGGACCCCGCCAACTGCCCCGACGCCGACCTGCGCCGCCTCTTTCACAGCCTGGACTTCGGCACGCTGCCCGCGGTGCAGGCGGCCCTGGCCCGCCTGCCCGCCGCGCTGGACGCCCGCGGGCTGGAGGACACCCTGCGCGACGCCTTCGACCGCGACCTGCCCACCCTGCCCGCGGAGCGCCGCGCCGAAGCCGCCCGCCTCTACACCGAGGCGCTCCTGCGCGCGGTGGCCCGCCTGCGCGACTTCGCCCTGCCCGTCCTGCTTCACCTGGTGCAGCAAGCGCGCGCCGAACAGCAGGCCGGCTTCGCCCAGGTGCTGGCGCGGCTGGACGAGGTGCTGGCGCGGCTGGCGCAGGGCGAGACACCGCCCGCGGACGACCTGCACGCTCTGCGCGACGCCCTTGTGCAGGGGCGGGTGCTGGTGCACGGCGATGTGAATCACGGCGTCATCATCATCGGCCACCACAACCGCGTGACGCTGAACCCTGCCCAGGCCGAGGCCCTCAAGCCGGTCCTCACCCTGCCCGGCGAACTGCCCCCCGGCTCCCACTTGCCCCTGGGGCGCAACGCCGCTTTCATCGGCCGCGAGGCGGCCTTGGCCGACCTGGCGCGCGCCCTGCTGCCCCCCGACGGCGAAACGGCCGCCGCCCCCGCCGTGCTGGTGACCCAGGCCATCACCGGCCTGGGCGGCGTGGGCAAGACGCAAATCGCCGTGGAGTTCGCCTACCGCTACGGCTACCGCTTCCGGGGCGTGCATTGGCTCGACCTGCGCGACCCCGACCTGCTGGAGGAGCAGATTGCCCGCAACGGCGAGGAAATGGGACTGGCCCGCGGCGCGGGCGAAGACTTGGCCGCGTATGCCCGTCGCGTGCTGGAAGCCTGGCAGCAGGACGGTCCCCGCCTGGTCATCCTGGACAACCTGGAAGAGGTGGACGCCGCCCGCGAGACCCTGCGCCGCCTGCGCCACCACACCCTGCGCCTGCTCCTCACCGCCCGCCGCAGCCTGTGGCCCCGCGATCTGGGGCTGGACGTGCGGCCGCTGGATATCTTCACCCCCGACGAAAGCCGCGCCTTTCTGCGCCGCTACCTCTCGCCCGAGCGCGCCGCCGACGCCGACCTGGACGCCCTGGCCGAACGGCTGGGCCATCTGCCCCTGGCGCTGGAACTGGCCGGCCGCTACCTGAACTACGTGCGCACCCTTTCCGTGGCCGACTACCTGGCGCGGCTGGAGGACCCCTTCGCCCACCCCTCCATGCAGGACTGGAAGTCCGAATGGGGCAACCCCACGGAACACGACCTGAACCTGTGGGCCACCTTCGCCCTTTCCTGGGAGCAGTTGCAAGATGAAAAGGTGCGGGGCGAAACCGCCTCCCGGGAGCAGGAGCAGAACGAAACCGCCCGCCGCCTCTTCCGCGCCGCCGCCTTCCTGGCCCCCAACGCGCCCATTCCCGACGACATCCTGCGCCTGGTGGAGCCCGACGCCGAGCGCCGCGGGCTGGCGCTGGGCCGCCTGCTGGAACTGGGTCTCTGGCGGGAGGACCCCGAAGGCCCGGTGGTGCACCCCCTGCTGGTGGAGTTTGCCCGCCGTTTGGCGGAGGAAACCCCCGACGAAGGCTACACCTTCCTGGTAGCCCTGGCGGACCTTGCACGGGAGACCAACGAGCACGTGGATCGGACGGGCGATTATGCCCTCTTTGCTCCGCTGCTGCCCCACCTGCGCGCCGCGGCAGGACGGGGCGAGGCCCTGGCTCCCGAGGTCGCCGCCCGCCTGTGGAGCGAACTGGGCTACCACCTGCACGCCCTGGCCGACTACGCCGGGGCGCGGGCCTGCTTTGAGCGGGCGCTGCGCATCTTGGAGGCCCATTTGGGCGAAGAGCACCCCAACGTCGCAACGCTGGTGAACAACCTCGGGAGTGTGCTGCAGGACCTGGGGGACCTGGCGGGGGCGCGGGCCTGCTTTGAGCGGGCGCTGCGCATCGACGAGGCGGTCTTCGGCCCCGACCACCCCAACGTGGCCCGCGATGTGAACAACCTGGGGCGTGTGCTGCAGGCCCTGGGGGACCTGGCGGGGGGGCGGGCCTGCTACGAGCGGGCGCTGCGCATCGACGAGGCGGCCTTCGGCCCCGACCACCCCAAGGTGGCCATTCGGGTGAACAACCTGGGGAGTGTGCTGCAGGACCTGGGGGACCTGGCGGGGGCGCGGGCCTGCTATGAGCGGGCGCTGCGGATCGACGAGGCGGTCTTCGGCCCCGACCACCCCAACGTGGCCCGCGATGTGAACAACCTGGGGAGTGTGCTGCAGGACCTGGGGGACTTGGCGGGAGCACGGGCTTGCTTGGAGCGAGCGTTGCGCATTTGGGAGCATCACCTGGGGGAATCGCATCCCCATATGGCCGCGGCAGTGAACAACCTGGGTAGTGTGTTGTATGCCCTAGGGGACTTAGAAGGAGCGCAGGCCTGCTATGAGCGAGCGTTGCGCATTTGGGAGCATTACCTGGGGGAATCGCATTCTCGTGTGGCCGCAGCGGTGAACAATCTGGGGCTTGTGCTGCAGGCTCTGGGAGATCTGGAAGGGGCGCGGGCCTGCTACGAGCGGGCGCTGCGGATAGATGAAGAGGCCTTTGGCCCCGACCATCCCAATGTGGCCCGCGATGTGAACAACCTGGGGTATGTGCTAAAGGCCCTGGGGGATTTGGAAGGGGCGCGGGCCTGCTATGAGCGGGCGCTGCGCATTGACGAGGCAGCCTTCGGCCCCGACCACCCCAACGTGGCCCGCGATGTGAACAACCTGGGGCGTGTGCTGCAGGCCCTGGGGGACCTGGCGGGGGGGCGGGCCTGCTACGAGCGGGCGCTGCGCATCGACGAGGCGGCCTTCGGCCCCGACCACCCCAAGGTGGCCCGCGATGTGAACAACCTGGGGAGTGTGCTGCAGGACCTGGGGGACCTGGCGGGGGCGCGGGCCTGCTATGAGCGGGCGCTGCGCATCAACGAGGCGGTCTTCGGCCCCGACCACCCCAACGTGGCCCGCGATGTGAACAACCTGGGGAGTGTGCTGCAGGCCCTGGGGGATCTGGAGGGGGCGCGGGCCTGCTATGAGCGGGCGCTGCGCATTCTCAGGGCCACACTCCCGCCCGACCACCACCGTATTCGGTTTGTGGAAAACAACCTGCGGGCGTTGGACGGATAAGACCTTGTGCAGACAGGAGGCAGACCCATGCAATTGTGCGACGTGCGCGGCAAATGCTTCGCGCCCATTCAGCAGCCGGAGCGGCTGGTGAGCCTGGTGCCCAGCACCACCGAAACCCTTTTTGCGCTGGGGTTGGGCGACGCCCTGGTCGGCTACACGCGCTTTTGCGTTCATCCCGCCGACCGCATCACCCCCGATAAGTGGATTGGCGGCACCAAGAACCCCAAAATCGAGCGCATTGTGGCTCTGCGCCCCCAACTGGTGCTCGCCAACCGGGAGGAGAACCGCCGCGAAGATGTGGAGGCGCTGGAAGCCGCCGGCGTGCCCGTCTGGGTGGCGGAGCCGCTGACGGTGGAGGCGGCCGTCGCCGATATTCGCACGCTGGGCGCGCTGCTCAACCGCCGCGCGCAGGCCGAGCGCCTGGCCGCGGAGATTGAGCGGAAGGTGGCGGAGGCGCGCGCCGCCCAGCCGCCCCCCTGGCGCTTTGCCTACGTCATCTGGCGTGAACCGTGGATGGCCGCCGGCGCGGAGACCTTCATCAGCAACCTGCTGGCGCTTGTAGGGGGCGTCAACGTCTTTGAGGGGCGCTATCCCGCGTTCGATTGGGAGACGCTGCGCGCGGCGCGCCCCGATGTGGTGCTGCTGGCGTCCGAGCCGTACCCCTTCCGCGAGGAGCACGCCGCCGAAGTCCGCGCGGCGCTGGGCGAGGGCGTGGCCGTGCGGCTGGTGGATGGTGAACTGCTCGCGTGGCATGGGGTGCGCCTGCGTGAAGGGGTACCCTACGCCCTGCAACTGGCGCAAAGCCTGGCGGTCTCGTAAGCGGCGGTGGGCGGGGTTTCACCGCCGCTTTTTACAAACTTCTTACATCTTTCCACACAATTTTCACATTCTCTCCACCGCCTCTCCAAACCCTTCATCTACCATGAACAGTGCCAAGCGATGGCACGCAACCAACCAAATCAACAAGATGGAGGGTACACGATGAAAAAGAAACTGTTCTACGCAACCACATTGGCCGCCGTTCTGGGTGTGCTGGCGTTGGCAGTGGGGATTTTCTGGGCGCCGTCCAGCGCGGCCGCGCAAGAACCCGACACCGACACCCAAACCGTGAACGTCGCAGGCAAGGTGGGGCGCTTCTTCCACGGCATGCGCGACATCATGGACCAATTCCTCGCCGAAGAGTTGGGCGTGAGCGTGGACGAACTGCAAGCCGCGCGTGAACGCGCCGCCGACCGCACGCTCGACTACGCCGTCGAACAAGGGAAGTTGACGCAGGAACAAGCCGACCTCATCCGCGCGCACCGCGTCATGAAGGACTACTTCGACCCGCAAGCGGTGCTCGCCGAGCAACTGGGTATCACGGTGGAGGAATTGCAAGCCGCCCGTGAAGACGGCACCCTGCGCGACCTGCTCGCCGACCTCGACCGCGACGCCCTGCGTGACGCTATGGACGCCGCCTGGAACGCCGCCATTGACCAGGCCGTCGCCGACGGCGCCATCAGCGCCGACATCGCCGACCAACTGCGCGACCGCGGTCCCGCTGTGGGCGGCAAATTCGGCCCCGGCCACGGGCGCGGCGGCCACGGGCGTGGCGGTCCCGGCTTCGGGTTCGGGCGCTAACCCCGCCGTCTCGCCGAAAAGCCCCGTCAGGTCCACCCTGGCGGGGCTTTTTTCGTTGACGGCGTCCCGTTGGCGCGTCCCAATCTCCCCATCTCCAAACTTATGCTACAATCTCCAACTGACACAACCACCTGACGCCCGCGCGCGTCGGGTTTTGCATGTGAAAAGCAGAGATGAAGCAGACAACCATGCCACACGGACTCGACGCCAAATCAATCGAAACGCTGGAACTGCCCAAAATTCTTGAACGGGTGGCCGCGCTAACCGCCTTCTCCGCGGGGCGTGAACGCGCGCTCTCTTTGACGCCGACCAACGACCCGGAGACCGTCCGCCGCCGCCTGGCGGAAACGCGCGAAGCCCGCGACCTGCTCGCCCGCCATCCCAACGCACGCATCGGCGGGGCGCGGGACATCCGCGAAGAGGTGGAGCAGGCGCAGAAGGGGGGCGTGCTCTCGCCCATCACCCTGCTGGACATCCGCCAAACCATCATCGCCGGGCGGCGCTTGCGGTCGCTCATCCTGCGCAACCGCGAACACTACCCCGCGCTGGCGCGCATCGCCGACCGCATCGAACCGTGTGAAGCCCTCGATGAAGCCATCGCCGCCGCCATTGACGACAACGGCGACGTGCGCGACGACGCCAGCCCCAAACTGCGCCAATTGCGCCGCGACATCGCCATGGCGCACGACCGCCTGCTGGAAAAACTGCGCCGCATCATCAGCGACCCCAACATGCAGCGCTGGCTGCAAGAACCCATCATCACCCAGCGGGGCGACCGCTACGTCATCCCCGTCAAGGCGGAGCACAAGGGGCGCGTGCGGGGCGTTGTCCACGACCAATCGTCATCGGGCGCGACTGTCTTCATCGAGCCGCTGGAGACGCTCGACCTCAACAACCAGTGGCGCGAACTGCAAATCGCCGAGCAGCACGAAATCGAACGCATTTTGCGCGAACTGAGCGACCTCGTGGCCGAAAACAGCGATGAACTCATCTGGACGGTCGAAGCCCTGGCCGACCTCGACCTTGCCTTTGCCAAAGCCGAATACGCCGACCGCCTGCGCGCCGTCGAACCCGAACTGAGCGACCCCGCCAGCCCGCCGCGCGACCAGCCGCTGGTGAACCTGCACCAGGCGCGCCACCCCCTGCTCGACCCGGAGACGGTTGTGCCAATTGACGTCTGGCTGGGACCCGATTTCCGCATCCTCGTCATCACGGGACCCAACACGGGCGGCAAAACGGTCACGCTCAAAACCGTGGGCTTGCTCACGCTGATGACCATGTGCGGCTTGCACATCCCCGCCGCCGAAGGCTCGCGCGTGGCGCTCTTCGACAACGTCTTTGCCGACATCGGCGACGAACAGAGCATCGAGCAAAGCCTCTCCACCTTCTCATCACACCTGACCAACATCACGCGCATCTTGCGCGCCGCCACCCCATCCAGCCTCGTCCTGCTGGACGAAGTGGGCGCGGGCACCGACCCCGTCGAAGGGGCGGCGCTGGCGCAAGCCCTGCTCATGCACCTGCTGGAACGGGGAATTTGGGCGATTGTCGCCACGCATTACAGCGAACTCAAAGTCTGGGCGCACATCACGCCGGGCGTCAAAAACGCCAGCGTGGAATTCGACCTGGAAACCCTGCGCCCCACCTACCACCTGCGCATCGGCTTGCCGGGGCAATCCAACGCCATCGCCATCGCCCAGCGCCTCGGGCTCGACCCCGCCATCATCGAACAGGCGCGCGCGTTGCTCTCCTCGCACGACATCGAACTCGAAGCCCTGCTTGCCGATATCAAGCAGACGCGCGACGCCGCCCAGGCTGAAGCCGAAGAGGTGCGGCGCGAACGCGAAGCGCTGGAACAGACCCGCCGCGAACTGGAACGCCGCCTGGCGGAACTCGAACACGAACGCATCCAATTGCTCAACCAGGCGCGCGAAGAAGCCCGCCGCGAACTGGAAGGCGTGCGCGCCCACATCCGCGACCTCATGCAACGGCTGGCGCGCTACGCCGACCAGCAAGAAGAACTGCGCGCCATTCGCCGCGAGATTGACCAGATCGAAAAAGAGGAACTCGCGCCGCTCAAAGCGCCCCCCCTGCCCGATGAAGAACCCGCCGAAGAACCCGTGCCCGACGGTCCCATCCAGGTTGGCGATACCGTCTGGGTGCCCGCGTTGGGGCGCACGGGCGACGTCATCGCGCTGGACGGCGACGAAGCCGAAATTGCCGCGGGCGCGTTCCGCCTGCGCCTGCCGCTGGACGAGGTGCAACGCCGCCCGCAAAAGAAACAGCCCGCCCAGCACGCCGCGCCCACCGTCCCAACGCCGCCGCGCCGCGTCGCCGAAGCCCCGCCGCTGGAACTCGACCTGCGCGGAATGCGGGTGGATGACATGCTCCCCGTCCTCGACAAGTACCTGGACGACGCCTACCTGGCGGGCGTGCCCTCTGTGCGCATCATCCACGGGAAGGGCACAGGCGCGTTGCGGCGCGCCGTGCGCGAACAACTGCGCAACCACCCACTGGTGGCGACCTTCCGCCCCGGCGATACAACCGAAGGGGGCGACGGCGTCACGGTGGTGCAACTCAATCTACGGTGAAAGCCTATGACTTACGAAGAAACACGCGCCTGGCTCTGGTCTCTGATTGATTTTGAGCGCCAACCGCCCGCCACCCGTTCCCCCTACAAACTGGACCGCATGCGGGCGTTGCTGGCGCGGCTCAACAACCCGCAAGACGCCGTGCCGACCATCCACATTACCGGAAGCAAAGGCAAAGGCTCTACGGCGTCCATCATCGAAAGCGTCTTGCGGGCGGCCGGCTACCAGACCGCGCTCTACACCAGCCCGCACCTGCACACCGAGCGCGAACGCATCCAACTGGCGGGGCGCGCCATTTCGCCGGAGTATCTGGCGCATTGCGCTGAACAGGTGCGCCGTGCGGCGGAACAACTGGAAGGGCTTACCTTCTTTGAAGCCATCACCGCCATCGCCTTCCTGGCGTTCGCCGAAGCCGCAGTGGACGTTGCCGTGATCGAAGTCGGTTTGGGCGGCACACTTGACGCTACCAACACCATCAGCCGCCCGCTCGTTTCCATCATCACGCCCATCAGCCTGGAACACACGCACATCCTGGGCGATACCCACGCCCTCATCGCCCGCGACAAGGCGGGCATCATCAAGCCGGGGCGTCCTGTGGTGGTGGCGCCGCAAGTGGAAGAGGCGTGGCGCGAAATCGCCAACGCCGCCCAGCGCCAGAACGCTCCACTGGTGGACGTTGCCCGTGAGTGGGTTTGGGCGCGTCGGGCGCTCAGCCTGCGCGGTCAAACCATCGCCCTGCGCCATCGCACGCGCGCCGAGTGGGCGTGGGACGACCTGCCCTTTGCCTTGCTGGGGGCGCATCAACTCGTCAACGCCGCCACGGCTGTCGCCGCGCTCACCACCGTGCGCGAAGAAGGGGCGCTCACGTGGGACGACGACGCCTTGCGGGCGGGGCTGGCGCATGTGCGCTGGCCGGCGCGCACAGAAGTGTTGAACGCGCGCCCCTTCGTGCTGGTGGACGGCGCGCACAACGACGCATCCGCCCAGGCGCTTGCCGAAACCTTGCGCGACCTGGCGCTCAACGGCGGCGTCTCCTGGGACCGCCTCTGGATGGTGTTCGGCGTTTCCGCCGACAAGGACGTGGAAGCGATTGTGCGCCCTCTGCGCCCCTTCGCAACAGGCTGGATTGCCACCCAAGCGCGGCATCCGCGCGCCATGCCCGCCCCCCGGTTGGCGGAGCGGCTCACCGCCGCCCTCGACCCGTTGGCGGTTGTCCTGCCCGCGCCCGACGTGCAAACCGCTTTCACCAACGCGCTCGACATGGCGGGTGAAGACGGCGCGGTCATCGTCACCGGCTCGCTCTTTGTGGCTGCCGAAGCTCGTGCTTTGTGGTACAATATTCGCCCTTGAAACAGTCAAACGGTGAGATAGAGGCCTATGGACCTTTTCGACATGCAACCACCCGAAAAACCGGAAACCTTTGAAGCGGTGCTGGTGCCGCTGCGCGACATTGTCGTCTTCCCGCGCGCCAACGCACCATTGTTCATGGAAGAATTTTTCCTTGAAGGTGTGGAAGACCTCAACGAAGAAGGCTTTGAAGTGGTGGCGGTCGCCCAGCGGTCTGCTGACATTGACGAGCCCGAACCGGACGACCTGTTCACCGTCGGCACGCTCATTGAGCCTGTGAATGTAATACGCGTGCCCGACGGGGGCGTCAGCGTCATGGTGCAGGGGCTTTCGCGCGTGCGCATCAAGGAATTTTTGCCCCCGCGCGACGGCTTCTTGATGGCGCGCGTCGAAACCATCCCCGAACCGGACGTCGAAAAGACGCGCGAAGTGCAAGCCCTGACGCGGTTGGCGCTCTCGCTCTACGAAAAATACGTCGTGCTCCGCGAACTGCCCGAAGGGTTTTACGGCCTTGCCTACAACATCAGCGAACCAGGCCGGTTGGCGGATTTTCTCGCCGCCAATATCGAGCTTTCCGTCGCCGACCGCCAGCAGCTGCTTGAAATCATCAACCCGGTGGAACGCTTGCAGCGGCTCAACGTTCTGCTCGCCAGCGAACTGGAATTGCTGGAATTGCAAGACCACCTGCACCATCAGGTGCAGGAAGAAATGGACAAAACCCAGCGCGAATACTTCCTGCGCGAACAACTGCGCGTCATTCAGCGCGAATTGGGCGAGCGCGACCCCTTCCTGGGCGAAGCCGAAGAACTGCGCCAGCGCATCATGGAAAGCCCCATGCCCGACACGGTGCGCGAGAAAGCCCTCAAAGAGCTGCGGCGGCTCGAAGCCATGCCGCCCATGGTGCCCGAAGTGGGCATCATTCGCACCTACCTCGATTGGCTGCTGGAACTGCCCTGGGGCGCGCCGCCGCCTGATGAGATTGACCTCAAAAAAGCCGCCGAAGTGCTGGACCAAAACCATTACGCGCTGCAAAAAGCCAAGGAGCGCATTCTCGAATACCTTGCCGTGCGCCAGCTCGCCGGCGAGAAAATGCCCAGCCCCATTCTCTGCTTTGTGGGACCGCCGGGCACGGGCAAAACCAGCCTGGGGCGCAGCATTGCCGAAGCGTTGGGGCGGCGGTTTGTGCGCGTGAGTTTGGGGGGCGTGCGCGACGAAGCCGAAATTCGCGGGCATCGCCGCACTTACATCGGCGCAATGCCGGGGCGCATCATTCAGGGCATGCGCAACGCCGGCGTGGTCAATCCCGTCTTCATGCTCGATGAAATTGACAAACTGGGCTACGATTTTCGCGGCGACCCCGCTTCGGCGCTGCTCGAAGTGCTCGACCCTGAGCAAAACCGCGAATACAGCGACCACTACCTCGAAGTGCCTTACGATTTGTCGAACGTCTTTTTCATCACCACGGCGAATGTGCTCTACACCATCCCGCCCGCCCTGCTCGACCGCATGGAAGTGATTGAGTTTCCGGGCTACACCGAGGACGAGAAAGTGACCATCGCCATGAACTTCCTCATCCCGCGCCAGAAAGAGGCGCACGGGCTGGGGCGCTATGACGTGCGTATCAGCGAAAAAGCGGTGCGCCGCATCATCCGCGAATACACCAACGAGGCGGGCGTGCGCAATCTGGAACGCGCCATTGCCAGCATCTTCCGCAAACTGGCGCGCCGCTACGCCGAGGGCGAGCATCTGCTGCGCCTGGTGACAGACCGCCGCCTGCCGCACTGGCTGGGACCGCCGCAATACACGTTTGGCGTTGCCGAGCGTGAAGATGAGGTGGGCGTGGCAACCGGCGTCGCCGTGACCGAGGCGGGAGGCGATTTGTTGAGCATTGAAGTCAGCGTCATGCCCGGCAAAGGCAACCTGACGCTCACCGGGCAATTGGGCGAAGTCATGCAGGAAAGCGCACAAGCCGCGCTGACCTATGCCCGCGCCCACGCCGACGAACTAGGCATTGACATTGACGACTTCGACAAGATTGACATTCACATTCACGTGCCGGAGGGGGCCATCCCCAAAGACGGTCCCAGCGCGGGCATCACCATGGCGACGGCGCTCATCAGTGCATTGACGGGGCGCAAGGTGGCGTGTGATGTCGCCATGACCGGCGAAATTACGTTGCGCGGGCGTGTGCTGCCCATTGGCGGGTTGAAAGAAAAAGCCCTCGCCGCCCACCGCGCCGGCTTGAAGACGCTCATCATCCCCAAGGGCAACGAAAAAGACCTTGTGGAGGTCCCCGCCAACGTGCGCCGACGGCTCAACATCGTGTCGGTTGAGCGCATGGAGCAGGTGCTTGAAATTGCCCTGCGCCCGCCCGAACCGGACGAAGAAGAAGACGAAGAGGAGATTGAATTGGCGCAGGACCTATGAGCCGCGGTCTGCCGTGGAAGAAGCCGACGGGCGGCTATCGCCCGTCGGTTTTTTGTGTGGGACGCCGCTTTTTCAGGCGTTCTACACAGGTTCTGCACACATTTTCTGGCTTTTGCCGTCGGGGGAGGCGAATGTATAATCTCGTGCCCGGTAAAAGGTGAACAGGTTTATGACGAAAGAACGGATTCGATTGGCAATCGGGCTGCTGGTCAGCGCCGTTTTTCTCTATTTGGCGTTGCGCGGCTTACGCTTGCATGAGGTCTGGAACACGATACAGGGCGCCAACTATTGGTGGCTGTTGCCCGGTGTTGGCGCTTATTTTTTGGGCGTGGTGGTGCGCACATGGCGCTGGCATTACATGCTCCGCCCCATCAAGCCCATCCCCTTGCGTACATTGTTCCCCGTGGTCTGCATTGGCTACATGGGCAACAACATTTACCCGGCGCGCGCGGGAGAAGTGTTGCGGGCGTACATTTTGAAGCGCCGCGAGCAGGTGAGCATGTCCGCCAATATGGCGACGGTGGTTGTTGAACGCCTTTTCGATGGGCTGACCATGCTCCTCTTTGTTTTCCTGGCATTGCCCATCAGCAATTTCAACCCGCGTTATGAAGCCATCGTCACGCTTTTCAGCGCGCTCTTTTTTGGCGCATTGGTGCTCTTTTTGGCGCTTGCCATGCGCCCGCACACAGCGCGCACCTGGTACACGCGTCTGCTGGCGCTCTGCGTGCCCCAACGCTTCCACGACGCCGCGCATCACTTGTTCGACCGCTTCATTGACGGTTTGGCAAGCCTGCGCAACGGGCGCGACGTTTTCATGATTTTCATCACCAGCATCATCATCTGGTTGCTGGAAACGTTGAAGTATTGGTTTGTCATGCATGCGTTCCCGTTCCATGTGAGTTTTCTGGTGCTCATGCTGATGAATGGGATTGTCAACCTGGCGACCACACTCCCCGCCGCCCCCGGATACATCGGCACGTTTGACGCGCCGGGCATTGAAGTGCTGGAAGCCTTTGGCGTGCCGGGGGAAATTGCCGCGGGCTACACCCTGGTCTTGCACGCTGCGTTGTGGTTGCCTATCACGCTCCTGGGAGGGTATTACCTGTGGCGCGAAAACGTCTCTGTGGCACGCGCCCGTGCGGAAGTTGAAGAATTGGCATCATGAGGTTCATGGTGAAGGAAGGTGAGGAATGCAGATAGCCATTCTTGGTGGTGGATTTACCGGCCTGACGGCGGCGTATGACTTGGCGCGCCATGGTGTCGAGGTGACGCTTTTTGAAGGAGCGCCCTATGTGGGCGGATTGGCGGCGGGCTTCAAAGCGCCGCATTGGGATTGGCCGGTTGAACATTTTTACCATCACATTTTTGAAGGCGATACCGATATCCGCGCGTTGGCGGATGAAATCGGTTTTGGGAAGAAGGTCTTTTTCCGCAATCCGATTACCGCCCAGTGGTACAACGGGCGCGCTTGGCCGCTCGATGGCGGCAACCCACTGGAAGCGGCGTTGAACGTCCTGCGCTTTCCGGCCATGCCGCTGCCGGACCGCTTGCGGTATGGGCTGGGGCTGGCCTATTTGAAGTATGGCACGAACGATTGGCGCGCCCTTGAACAGATGACCGCGGCTGAATGGGCGCAGCGCGTCTTGGGACGCCGCGCCTACGAGCAAGCCATCAAGCCGTTGCTGGAAGGCAAGTTTGGTCCCTACGCCGCGGAGGTCAATCTGGCGTGGCTCTGGGCGCGGTTCAAAGCGCGCTCGTTTCGCCTCGGCTACTTTGAAGGCGGTTTTCAGGCGTTTGCCAATGCGCTTGCCGACGCCGCGCGTGTCGCCGGCGCGACCATTCACACCAACACCCCCGTGACGCATATTCAGCGCCTGCCCGAAGGGCGGTGGCGTGTGCGCACAGCCGGCGGCGAAGCCGCCTTCGACCGGGTGCTGGCGGCGGTGCCGCCCTCTGTGTTGGTGCACATCGCGCCCGACTTGCCGAGTGCGTATTTGGCGCATGTGCAGGCGCTCAAATCACTGGGCGCGATTGTCATGGTCGTGGCGCTCCAACACCCGCTGACCCCCAACCTCTACTGGGTGAACCTGGACAAGCGCGAATTCCCCATGCTGGCGCTGGTGGAACACACCAACTACATCGAGCCGACGCACTACGGGGGCGACCACCTGGTCTATCTGGGCGATTATCTTGTCCCCGACCACCCCTACTTTGAATACGATACCGAAGCGCTCTTTGAGGTGTACGAAGCGGCGTTGTATCGCTTCAACCGCGAATACAGCCCCGATTGGGTGCGCAACGTCTGGCTTTTCAAAGCGCGCTACGCGCAACCCGTGCCGCCGGTGGGGCATTCGGCGCATATCCCGTCCATTCGCACGCCGCTGGAAGGGTTGTACTTTGCGAGCATGAGCCATGTCTATCCGTGGGACCGTGGCACGAATTACGCCGTGCGTTTGGGGCGTCAAGTAGCGCACATGATATTGGGTGATACAATGGAAAACCGTCAGCATTCTGCGAATGTTGTGCCGTTGTGAGCCGTGATGAATCAGTTGCAAAAGGAGTGAAGCCATGAAGCGCATTGCCGTTATTGGAACTGGATATGTCGGGTTGGTGACGGGGACCTGTTTCGCCGACCTGGGGAACCGCGTCATCTGCCTTGATATTGATGCTGAAAAAATCGAACGCTTGAAGCAGGGCATCATTCCCATTTACGAGCCCGGTTTGGAAGAGATGGTGCGCCGCAACATTCAAGCCGGGCGGCTGACGTTTACCACGTCCTACGAAGAAGCCATCCCCAATTCGGATATCGTCTTCATTGCCGTGGGCACGCCCGAAGGGGTGGATGGCGAAGCCGACTTGAAATATGTCGAAATGGCGGCCAAGAGTATCGCCGAAGTGATGGACCACCCCATCATCATTGTGAACAAAAGCACCGTTCCCGTTGGGACGGGCGACTGGGTGGCGGATATTGTCAACCGCCACAAGAAGAATGATGTGCCTTTCTGGGTGGTCAGTAATCCTGAATTTTTGCGTGAAGGCAACGCGATTCAAGACTTTTTGAATCCCGACCGCGTGGTGCTTGGTTCAACCGACCGCGAAGCCGCCGAGCAGGTGGCGCAGCTCTATCTGCCGCTGCGTGCGCCCATCATGGTGACCGATTTGCGCACTGCGGAGATGATCAAGTATGCGTCCAACGCGTTTCTGGCGACGCGCATTTCGTTCATCAACGAAATTGCCAGCATTTGCGAAAAACTGGGCGCCGATGTCAAGGAAGTGGCCATTGGCATGGGGTACGACAAGCGCATTGGCCACCACTTCCTGGATGCGGGCGTCGGCTACGGGGGCTCCTGCTTCCCCAAGGATGTGAAGGCACTGGCGCACATGGCGGCGTTGCATGGGTGTCATCCGCAGCTGCTGCGGGCGGTGATGGAAATCAACCGCGACAAGCGCCGCGAGGTGGTGCAAAAATTGCGCGACCTGCTTGACGATCTCAACGGGAAGACCATCGGCTTGTTGGGGTTGGCGTTCAAGCCCAACACCGACGACATGCGCGAAGCCCCCTCGGTGGAAATTGCGCACCTCTGCCGTCGTGAAGGGGCGTATGTCAAGGGGTACGACCCCGTCGCCAAAGAGACGGCGCGCAAGGCGCTCCCGTGGATGGAGCAAGCCGCCGACCCCTACGAACTGGCCAAGGGGTGCGACGCCATTGTCATCCTGACCGAGTGGAACGAATTCAAGCACCTGGACTTGAAGCGCATTCGCGAGCTGATGCGCCAGCCGATTATTGTGGACGGGCGCAACATTTACGAGCCTGAGCAAATGGCTGAATTGGGCTTCGTCTATCGCGGCATGGGGCGTGGGTACAACGGTCGCCGCAAGACGGAACACGACGAACGTCCGAGCAACACCCGCCCCGCCCCGGCGACCACACCGACTGAGTAAATCAAACCCGTGCGGGGCGATGTGTTCCGCATAGCCCCGCACGGTTCCCCCGAAAATGACTTCGCATGAGGAAAAACACCATGAGTGAGAACACGATTCAGACCGCCACCCTTGAAAATGGGTTGCGTATCTTGGTCAAGGAAACCCACCACGCGCCGGTTGCCACGTTTTGGGTTTGGTATGGCGTGGGAAGCCGCAACGAGGTGCAGGGTAAGACGGGCATCTCGCACTGGGTGGAGCATATGATGTTCAAAGGCACGGAGCGCTTCCCCAAGGGCGCGATTGACCGCGAGATTGCCCGCCACGGCGGCATGTTCAACGCCATGACGTGGCTGGATTTCACCGCCTATTATGCTGTGTTGCCGGCGCCCAACATTCAACTGGCGCTCGATATCGAAGCCGACCGCATGGTCAATTCGGCGTTCTTGCCCGAAGAGGTGGAAGCCGAGCGCACCGTTATTCTTTCCGAGCGCCACATGTACGAAAACTACCCCTCTTTTCGCCTTTCGGAAGCGGTGCAGGCGGTGGCGTTTTTCGTACACCCCTACCACCACGAAACGATTGGGTGGGAAAGCGACTTGCGCACCATGACGCGCGATGATTTGTATGCGCATTACCGCACCTATTACACGCCCAACAACGCCATCGCTGTGGCGATTGGCGATTTCAACGCCAACGAGATGATTGACCGCATTGCCGAAACCTTTGGGCGCTTGCCGCGTGGTCCCGAAGTGCCGCCTGTCCGCTTCACCGAACCACCCCAAAACGGCGAGCGCCGCATTACCGTGCATGGACCTGGAAGCACACGCTACCTGCAAGCCGCCTACAAAGCGCCGTCCGCTACCAGCGATGATTGGTTCGCGCTGGCGGTGCTCGACACCGTGCTGGGTGGTCCTGAAAGTTTCAGCCTGCGTGGTCCTGCGCCAAACGCGCGCACCTCACGCCTCTACCGCGCGCTGGTGGATAGCGGCCTGGTTGCCAGCGTCAGTTCGTCGCTCATCCCAACCATTGACCCGTTCCTGTACACCTTCCACGTGACGCTTTTCCCCACAAGCGACCCGCAGGTTGTCGAAAATCGCCTGTTTGAAGAATTGGAACGTGTCCGCGCCGAAGGGATTACCGAAGAAGAATACCAGAAAGCGCTCAAACAAACCCGTGCCCAATTTGCTTTCAGCATGGAAAGCGTCGCCAACCAGGCGTATTGGCTGGGGTTTGCCAGCACGATAGCCGATACCGACTGGTTTACCTCGTTCATTGACCGTTTCAGCCGCGTGACACGCGAGGATGTCCAGCGTGTGGCGCAAACCTACCTCTCACCCCGCCAACGCACGGTTGGTTGGTACATTCCCGAAGAAGGAGCCGCCCAATGAGTTCGACGACATCTCACGAAACGCTACCGCTTGACCCCTCGACGTTGCCCGGACCGGAGACAATCGCCACGCGCACGCTCGCCAACGGCTTGCGCCTGCTGGCGTGGGAAAACTTTGTCAGCCCGGCGGTCTATGTCACCGCTTCGTTTGCCGTCGGCTCGCACGATGAACCCCCCGCCCAAAAAGGGGTGAACAACCTCGTGGCGGCGTTGCTCTCGCGCGGCACACGCGACCACGACTACGACGCCATCAACGAGATGATTGAAAGCCGCAGCGCCTCGTTGGCCTTTTCCGGCGGCGTGCTCTCGACCTCGCTGAGCATCAAATCGCTCGCCGAAGATATGCCCGACTTGTTGCGGCTGGCGTCGGAAATGTTGCGTGCGCCCACCTTCCCCGAAGACCAGTTCGCGCGTGTCAAAGACCGCGTGTTGACGGCGTTGCGCGAACGGGAACACGACCCGCGTTCAATGGCGTCTCTGGCGTTCTACAAACTCGCCTATCCTGAGACGCACGCCTACCACTGGCCCTCATCCGGCTACCTGGAAACGGTTGAACCCATCACCCGCGCCGACGTCGAAGCCTTTTTTGAAACGCACTACGAACCGCGCGACGGCATCATCGTCCTGTCGGGGGCTATGCCCGCGCAACAAGCGCTCGACCTGCTGGAAGATGTGTTTGGCGATTGGGAAAACCGCCCGCACCGTCAGCGCGCCCCCTTGCCGGACGCGCACCCGTTGCCGGAGCAAGCGGTTGAACATTTCACCGAAGTGCCGGGCAAAGCCCAAAGCGATTTTGTGCTGGGCGTGCCTGCGTTGTCCGCCAACGACCCCGATTATGTGCCGGCGCAGGTTGCCAACAGCATTTTGGGTGTCTTTGGGCTGATGGGACGCCTGGGCGAAAGCGTGCGGGATGAAAAAGGGCTTGCCTACTACGCTTACAGTTCGCTAGGGCGTGCCAAAGCCCCCATCAAAGCCCCGTGGATGGCGGTGGCGGGCGTTGCGCCGGAAAATGTGCAACTGGCGGTGGAAACGACGCTGGCCGAAATTCGCCGCATGGCGGATGAGCGTGTTCCCGAAGATGAATTGACCGACAACAAACTCTACCTGATTGGCGCTTTGCCCTTGCAATTGGAAACCAACGAAGGCATGGCGGGCGCTATCAAAAACATGGTCTATTACGACCTGGGGCTGGATTACCTGCAACGCTTGCCGGAACGCATCTGGCGTGTCGAGGCTGAGGATGTCCAGCGGGTGGTGCAGACGTATCTGGCGCATGGTCGCCATGTGCTCTCAATCGCCGGCCCGCGTTCACCTGCGGAGTAAGGCTTATGCCACTGGCCACAGGGGTGGATATCGTGGAAGTGCACCGGCTGGAAGCGGCGGTAGCGCGTTTTGGCGAGCGCTTCCTCAATCGCTTCCTCACGGAGCGCGAACGCGCCGCCTGTGGGCACAAACTGGTGAGCATCGCCGGGCGCTGGGCGGCTAAAGAGGCCGTCGCCAAGGCGCTGGGGTGTGGTATCGGCGATGTCGCCTGGAAAGAAATCGAAGTGTTGAATGATGAACGCGGTGCGCCGCACGTGCTCTTGCATGGGCAGGCGGCGCACCGTGCCGCGCAACTGGGCTTGCATACCTGGTCCCTCAGCATCTCCCACACCGAGACCTACGCTGTCGCCTTCGTCGTCGCGTTGGGGTAGAGCCGTACCGTCATCTTGGCGGGCGGCGCAACGCCGTCGGGCGTGCCGAAAGAAGCAAACGAACCGCCGAAGGTGTTTCTCATGCAGCGTTCAATCGTGCATATTCCCACCGCGGACGGCTGGCGACTGGAAGCCGACCTCATTGTGCCGCCGTCGCCGATGGGCGCGTTGGTGGTGGGGCATGCCATGATGTTGAACCGCACCTCTATGGACCACCCGCCAGGGCAAGGCGTCGCCAGCACGCTCGCCCAAGCGGGGTTTGTGGTGCTCAACGTGGATTTGCGCGGGCGTGGCGCAAGCCTGCCGCACGCCTCGCGGCGCGTGGATTGGTCATACGATGACCTGGTGTTTGGCGATACCCCCGCGCTTGTCGAGTTCATGCAGCGCGAATGGGGCGAATTGCCGCTGGCGCTGGTGGGGCATTCGCTCTTTGGGCATGTCGCCGCCGGCTATCTTGGGTTTCACCCCGATACACCGGTGCGTGCGCTGGCGGCGTTTGCCGCCAACTTGTGGGCGCGGCAATGGGAACAGTCGCGCGTGTTGTGGTGGCGCAAGCGCCTGGCGATGGAAGCCACAACAGCCCTCACCTACCTTTTCGGCGTAGCGCCGGCGCGCCGTTTCCGCCAGGGAACGGATGACGAGGCGCGTACCTACTATCGTCAACTCTGTCACTGGACGCGCCACGGCGTCTGGCGGACGCTGGATGGGCGCGACTACCTGGCGGCGATTGCCAGAGCGCGCCAGCCCATGCTGAACGTCATCGGCGCGCGCGACCGCTTTCTCTGCACGCCCGACAATGCGCGCGCCATGTGGCGACATTGGGGCGGTCCATATGAGCAGTGGGTGATTGATGAATCGTGGGGATTGGGCTATGTGCCGGCGCATGTGGGTATCGTGCTCAATCCGGCCTGCCGCCTTGTTTGGGAGCGTATGGCGCAGTGGCTTCAAGAGGCTATGGGGCTGGCGTCTTCCGCGTCAATGTCCAGCACAACAAAAGAACCGGGCGCGTAGCCCGGTTCTGTTTGTGTCTCGTGGTGCTGTTGTGGGGCTTATCCCTTCACAGCGCCTTGCGTCAATCCGCCCACGATGTAATCCTGCAAGAGCAGATAGACGATGACGATCGGCACTGCGCCAAGAATCGCCCCTGCGGCGAAAAGCCCCCATTTCTGGGAATACTGCCCATCAATCAACTGGAACAACCCCACGGCGAGCGTCAGCGAATCACGGTCTTTCAGCAGAATGCTGGCAAGAATGTAGTCCGAATAGGTGCCGATGAACGTGAGAATGCCCACCACGGCAAGGATGGGGCGCACCAGTGGGAAGATGATGCGCGAGAAAATCTGCCAATCGCTTGCACCGTCAATCTTCGCCGATTCGTCCAGGTCGCGCGGGATGGAGTCGAAAAACCCCTTCATCAACCAGGTGTTGATACCCAAAGCGCCCCCAAGGTAGGCCAGAATGAGCCCCCCATGTGTGCCCAACCCAAGCCATGGAATGTAGGTCCCCAATTGTTGCAAGAGCAAAAAGATGGCAACCATGGCGAGGAAGTTGGGGAATACCTGAATGAGCAGAATGGTCAACAACAAGTTGCGACGCCCGGCAAAGCGGAAGCGCGAAAACGCATACGCCGCCAGGGCGCTAATCATCACTGCCAGAATGGACGTGATGGTTGAAATCTTGATCGAATTGAGCATCCAGCGCCCAAAGGGCTGAACAGGGTTGTTGAACAGCGCCCGGTAGTTTTCAAGCGATGCGTTGGGAGGAATCAACGCTTGTTGCGCCAACGAGTTGCGCGGGTCGAGTGATGCCGAAAGCACCCATACCGCCGGGAAGATGGCGTAGAAAATGAGAACCACTGTCAAAACCCAGCGCACCACGCGCAGCAATTGCTGTTGGCGTGCTTTCGAGTGGCGGATGGCGGTCAAAGAGCGCTCAGACATTTTCGGAAACCTCCTCCCACATGCGCGTGTAGCGGAATTGGAAGAACGTAATGCTCGCGACAATCAGGAAGATGATGATGGTAATCGCCGACGCGTAGCCGTAATCCTTTCCGCCACCGCTTGCAAAAGCCAACCGGTAGACGTATGTCACCAGGATATCGGTGTGCCCAACCGGTGTTGGGGTGCCGCTCATGGGCGGGTTCCCACGGTTGAACAGATAGATGATGTTGAAGTTGTTGAAGTTGAACGCGAACGAGGAAATCAACAACGGACCGACCGAGACGAGCAACAAGGGCAAAGTGATGTGGCGGAAGCGTTGCCACATGTTTGCGCCGTCAATCTCGGCGGCTTCGTAAATGTCGCTGGGAATGGCTTGCAATGCCCCACTACAAACCAGCATCATGTAGGGGAAGCCCAGCCACAAGTTGACCAGAATGACGCCCAGGCGTGCCCACATGGGGTCTGAGAACCAGGGCGGCGAATAGCCGAAGAGGTCCAGCAAGGCGCGGTTGAGCACACCAAACTGCGGGTTCATCATCCCACGCCAGACGAGAATGCTGATGAAGGCGGGAATGGCGTACGGAATGATGAGGAACGAGCGAATGATTTTGCGCCCGCGCATGGTGGGGTCGTTGTAGAGCAGGGCGATGAAAAGCCCCAGGGCGAACGTTGTCAGCACACTGGCGGCGGCAAAAACCACCGTCCAGATGAAGACACGCAGCACAGGCCCACGGATGGCCGGGCTGTTGAACAGGCGGTCGAAGTTTTTCCAGCCGACAACGACAATGTAGCCTGGGTTGAGCGTGTCGCCGTCTTCACTCACAAAGAAGCCCACTTCATCATCGGCGTAGTAAATCTTGCCTTCTTTCTGGTCAATGATGGCGTCTAACTCTTCATCGTACACATATCGCGGCTGAAGAATGGCCGCTTCGCTGGGGGTGCGAATCTGCACGGCATCGGGTGGAACGCCAAACTGAATGTTGGGCAAGTCGCGGTTCGTCGCCGCTTGAATGCGGTTGAGGCGGGTGTAGCCTTCAATCGTGGTTGGAACCCCGTTTTCGTCGGGTGGTCCGAAAATGCCCTCCCCGGCGGTTGCCGGTTCAATCGGTTCTCCCGGTCTGGCGAAGTAGTGGTTGCCTTCTTTGTCGGTCAACCAGAGCGCATAGGTGCCATCTTCGGCCTGGAAAGCCACCCAGGAGTACGTGACGCCCCCTTCCGGCACGTACATGTTCTGCAAGCCGGTGGTAATGCGCTCAATCGCTTGCTGTTTGGTCAGCAAGTGGCCGTCGCTGTAGTTGGTGAAGGCGGTGTAAACCGTGAAGACCAGCGGATAGACGACCATCAAGAGCATGAGCGCCAGGCCGGGTGACATCCAGCGCAGGGGGTAGAGTTCTGGGCGCAAGAAAATGACGTTGACGCCAATCGTGATGATGAGCAACAGGGTGACCAAAATCCAGACGCCGTCGGCGATCATTTGTGTCAGAAGCCAGACCGCCACAGCGTCAATGAACGCCAACCCAATGAGACGAAGAGCGATATCGGATAGTTTGAGGGAGGTGGAGGGGCGGGAAGCCCCCCCACCAGTCGTTGCGCGAGTCATGGCGCGACGCTCCGTGTATGCTTCTGCTTATTGGCCGCTGATAGCCGCGCGAATTTGCTCGGCGGCGTTCTTGAACGCAACCTCCGGATCTTCTTGCTGCTGGAAGACCAGCGTAATCGCGTTGCCCCACGCTTCCCACACCGACGCCATTTCAGGAATGGCGGGCATCGGGTCAGCGTTCTGACCGGCCACGCCGAACGCGGCGATGTCGGGGTCGTCGGTGGCTTCACGCACCGGCAGGTAGGCCGACGGGCGCGGGTCTGCATCAAAGAGTTTCTGCATCACTTCGTCGGTCGCCACGAATTCGGTCAAGAAGGCTTGCGCCAGGAGCGGGTCTTTGCTGAACGCGCTGACCATGAAGCCGTGCACGCCCAGGAACGGCTTGCCTTCGCTCGTTTCATCCGGAATGGGCGCGATGGCGTAGTTCACACCCGATTCGCGGATACGGTTGAGCGCCCACGGACCGGTGAGGAACATCGCGGCTTCGCCGTTTTCAAACATGGCGTGCATCGTGTCCCAGTCCACGTCCGGGCTCAGGTGGCCTTCCTTGACCATTTGGTCGAGCCACTTCGCCGCGGCGATCGTGCCTTCGCTGTCAATGCCCAGGTCTTCGGGGTTGTACGAACCGTTTTCGTCGCGGCCGAAGACGTAGCCGCCGAACGCCGTCATGATCGGGTAGAAGTGGTAGGCGTCACCCGGTTGCAGGACGTAGCCTTGCTTCACCTTGCCTTCGGCTTCCAGCTGCGCGGCGATTTCGCGCACTTCGCTCCACGTCTGCGGCGCTTCGGGCACCAGGTCGGGGTTGTAGAAGAAGGCAAGGTTTTCGGTCAGGTAGGGCATGCCGTAGAGCTCGCCGTCGTAGGTGAAGGCTTGCACCGCGGCATCCAGGAACTTGTCGCGCTTGTCGCCCAGGTCAACGGGCGCCACCAGACCGTTCACTACCAATTCACCCAGCCAGTCGTGGGCGCCGATGATAATGTCAGGCCCTTCGCCAGCCGGACCGGCGACCTTGAACTGTTCGCGAATGTCGCCGAAACCGACCTGCTGCACAACCAGCTCGACGCCATACTGTTCCTTGAATTGTTCAGCCAGTTCTTGCATCACAGGGGCGCGGTTTTCGTCCGCCCAGATGACCAGCTGAGGACCCATTTCGCCTTCACCCTCAGCCGCGGCTTCTTCGGTCGCCGTCGGTTCGGGTTCAGCGGTGGGTTCTTCCATAGCCGCTTCTTCCGTCGGTGTGGGTTCCGCGGGTTGTTCAGCGGCGGGTTCTTCGGTTGCAGGCGGGGTTTCTTCGCCGCCGCCACAGGCAGCCAATGCCATAGCCGCCAGCAACAACGTAATAAGTGTCAACAACAATGTTCGGCGTTTCATCGTCTCTTTCCCTCCTGTCGAGACTTGGTTCATTGGTTGTCAAACGACAAACAGCCAGCAGGACAAACAGACAACATTCACTTCAAGCCAGGCCTCACCCCCTTTCCGGCGATTCTGTTCGTAAGGCAACGGTGTTACGTTCAATGAGCGTTGCAGGCAACACAACGCGGCTCACACTTGCCGCGCCGTTGGCGATGATTTCATGCAGCAGGCGCGCCGCTTCCGCTCCAAGTTCATACAGCGGCTGGCGCATCGTGGTCAGTGGTGGGTTGATATACGGCGCGACGGGGATATCGTCGAACCCCACCACGCTGATATCGTCCGGCACGTTCAGCCCCGCATCGCGTGCGGCGCGAATCGCGCCGATGGCCATGCGGTCGTTGATGGCGTAAACGGCTGTGGGGCGAGGTGAAACCTGAAGCAGGCGGCGCATGGCTTTTTGACCGGAGCGCTCGCTAAAATCGCCGGGCTGGTCGTATGCTTCCGGGAAATCCAGCCCCAGGTGCTCAATCGCCGCCAAAAAACCCGCCCGACGGTCGCGGCTGGCTAAGCGCCGCTCCGGACCGTTGATGATGGCAATGCGGCGGTGCCCCTGACTGTACAGATACTGCACCACACGTTGGGAACTCCCGTAGTTGTCCACGTCCACTCCAACAACGTCGGGCTCGCTGGCGTTGCCGATCACCACAAATGGAAACCCCAGTGATTTCAGGCGGCGCGTCATGTCAGAGCCCAATTCAAGGTCAATGAAGAGGATACCGTCCACCTGGCGCCGCTCGAAGATGGATTGATAAAACTCAAACGTGCCTTCGTCGTCCAACAAGGTCACAGCCATGCGGTGCTCGGTGAAGTAGTTGTAGGCACCGCGGATGATTTCGGTGAAGTAGTAGCCGCGTGGTTCATCGGAACGGGGTTCGCGGAACGAAGAAGGAATGATGACCCCCACTGCATCGGCGCGCTGGCGTTTGAGGGCGCGCGCCGCAAAATTTGGGTGATAGTTGAGTTCACGCACGGCTGCCAGAACGCGCTCGCGCGTTTCCGGATGGACGCCCGGTTGATTGTTCAAAACGCGCGAGACAGTTGAGCGAGAGACGCCGGCTCGTTTGGCAACGTCGTAAATCGTAGCCACCCCGTTCACCCCTTTTTTTGGAACGTTCTCACTGGGAACGTTCCCAAGTATATCACAAAAACAAGGCTTGTCAAGAGGCAATTTTGTGAAAAAAGAGACAAAATCGGCGCGAGCGAGACGCCTTGCAATTGCCAATTTGCCCGAACACATCAAAATACAAACTGTTCGACTTTGATATTGTAAGGGGTTATGGCATGACCACCGAGACGCACGTTTTGCTTGCAACCCTGCTTGCGGCGTTGCCGTGGGCGGAAACACCATCACCGCTTGCCAACCTTGCCATTCGCGGTATCACCGCCGACTCGCGTGCTGTTCAGCCGGGCACGCTTTTTGTCGCCTATCGTGGCGTGAGTGTGGATGGGCACCGCTTCATCGGCGACGCCGTGGCGCGCGGCGCCGCCGCTGTGGTCGGCGAAGCCGCTCCTGAGGACGTCGGCGCGTTGCCCGTGCCCTACATCCGCGTGCGCGATGGGCGCGAAGCCCTGGCATGGCTTGCCGCCGCCTGGCATGGGCATCCCTCGCAACGCATGCGTGTGGTGGGCATCACAGGCACCGACGGCAAAACCACCACCACCACGCTGGTGAGCAGTGTCTTGAGCGCCGCCGGCGAGCATGTGGGGGTGCTCACCACCATCGGCGCGACCATTGGCGGCCAACACTTTGAAACAGCGCCGCACACCACCACCCCCGACGCGCTGGAATTGCAACAGTATTTGCGCCACATGGTTGAGGCGGGGGTGACAACCGCCGTGCTGGAAGTAACATCGCACGGGCTGGCGCAACACCGTGTCACCGGTATCGCGTTCGATACCGCCATCGTCACCAACATCACGCACGAGCATCTGGATTTCCACGGGACGCTCGAAAACTACCGCCGCGCCAAGGCAATGCTTTTCGAGCACCTGATGAACACGCCGCACAAGCCCAACACGCCCAAGGTGAGCATCCTCAACGCCGATGACAGCAGTTTTGCGTACCTGCGCCCCATTCCCGCTGAGCGCTATTTGACCTACGCGGTTGAACAGCCCGCCGACGTGCGCGCCGAACAGGTGCGCTACGACAATAGCGGTACAACCGTGCGCGTTGCGTCGCCGTTGGGCACGTTCGACGTGCATACGCATCTGCTTGGTCCGTTCAACGTGTACAACGTGCTCGCCGCTGTTGCCGCCGGCATTGCCCACGGCGCAGATATTCCCGCCATTCAGGCAGGCATTGAGGCCGTTCAGCGCGTGAAAGGGCGCATGGAACCCGTGGACATGGGGCAACCTTTCCTCGTCCTGATTGACTTTGCGCATACGCCCGTCTCGCTTGAACAGGCGCTCACCGCCGCCCGCGCCATGACCGACGGGCGCGTGATTGTCGTCTTTGGTTCGGCGGGGTTGCGCGACCGCGCCAAACGGGGCATGATGGGGCGCGTCGCCGCACGCCTGGCGGATCTCGCAGTGCTGACCGCCGAAGACCCGCGCACCGAGGACGTGAACGCCATCATCGCCGAAATCGCCGCCGGGGCGGAAGCCGAAGGCGCAGAGGAAGGGCGCGACTATGTGCGCATTCCCGACCGCGCCGAAGCCATTGCCTACGCCGTGGCGCAAGCCCAACCCGGCGACGTTGTGCTCACGTGCGGCAAAGGGCACGAACCCACCATGTGCTACGGCACCACCGAATACCCGTGGAGCGAACACGACGCCGTGCGTGCTGCCTTGCAACGCTTGGGCTTCACCGCCCATCAACAACCATCCTGAGCCATCACAAAGGTAGTCTGCCTATGCTGGCCGAACTCACCATCCGCAACTTCGCCATCATTGATGAAATCCGTGTCCAGTTTGAACCGGGCTTGAACGTGCTCACCGGTGAAACCGGGGCGGGGAAATCCATCATCATTGACGCGGTTGGCTTGCTCTTGGGCGATCGCGCGCAAAGCGACGTGGTACGCGCCGGCACCGACCGCGCCCTGGTGGAAGGCGTCTTCCTGGTGGATGAACGGCTGGCGCGCACACTCCGCCCCCGTTTGCAGGAGCGCGGCTTGGTTGAAGCCGACGACCCGCTCGACACCATCATCCTCACGCGCGAAGTGCGCCTGCATGGGCAGAACATTTGTCGCATCAACGGGCGTCCCGTGCCGCTGAAACTGCTCCAGGCCGTGGGCGAACAGTTTGTGGACATTCACGGGCAAAGCGAGCACCTGTCGCTCTTGCGCCCCCGCACCCAACTGCGCCTGCTCGACCGCTTTGCCGGCACGCTCGACCTGCGCGCCCAATTCGCCGCCAAAGTCGCCGAATGGCAGCAGGTGCGCAAAGCCCGCGAAGCGCTGGCGCTCAGCGAGCGCGAACTCGCCCAACGTGTTGACCGTCTGACCTACATCGTCGAAGAAATTCGGCAAGCCAACCTTGCCCCCGACGAGGAAGAAACTCTGCAAGCCGAACGGCGCTTGCTCGCCAACGCCGAGCGCCTGGCGTTGCTCTCACAACAAGCCTACACCTTGCTCTACGAGGGCAGCGACGAACAACAAGCCGTGTTGGATATGCTCGGCGAAGTCCAGCGGGCGTTGAACGAACTGGCGCGGCTCGATGAACGCCTGCGCGAACAAGCCAACGACGTCCAAACCGCCGCCGCCATCCTCGATGACGTGGCGCACACCCTTAGCGACTACATGGAGCGTGTGGAGTACAATCCCGCGCGGTTGCAGGAAATTGAGCGGCGGCTCGACCAGATTTTCCACCTCAAACGCAAATATGGCGATTCCATTGAAGAAGTGCTGGCGGTTGCCGCCCGCGCCGAACAAGAACTGCAAGACCTCGCCGACGCCGAAGTGCGCCTGGCGGAACTGCGCGAACAGGAAGAAGCCCTGCTCCACGACATCGGTCGCCTGGGGGTGGAACTGAGCCGCGCCCGGCGTGAAGCCGCACGCCAACTCTGCGCCGCCGTCGAACACGAATTGCGGGATTTGCGGCTGGGGCATTCGCGCCTCGACGTTGCCTTCACCTGGCAGCCATCCCCCGAGGGGGCGCCCGTGCCCGACGCATTCGACAACGACCCCACCGCCCGCTACGCCTTCGACGCCAGTGGGTTCGACCGTATCGAATTCCTGGTCTCCACCAACCCGGGCGAACCGCTCAAGCCGATGGCGCGTGTCGCGTCGGGTGGTGAAACGGCGCGGCTCATGCTTGCGCTCAAAACCGTGCTGGGGCATGCCGACGAAACGCCCACCCTCATCTTCGACGAGATTGACACGGGCATTGGGGGACGCCTGGGGGGCGTGGTGGGGCGCAAATTGCGCGGTTTGGCGGAACGCCATCAGGTGCTTTGCGTCACCCACTTGCCGCAACTCGCCGCCTTTGGCGACGTGCATTTTCGCATTCACAAAGTCGTCGAAGGCGGGCGCACCCTCACGCGCGTGGAACGGCTGGACGAACAAAACCGCCTTGCCGAACTGGCGATGATGCTCGGCACAGGCGAATCGGCGTGGGAAGCGGCGGTGGAATTGCGCCGCGCCGCGCGGCAGGTTTGACACAACACCCACTTTGCCGTAAAAAAGCGTCAACAGCACTGCACAAGTGCATACGCAAAAGGCGATGACGGAAACGAGTAGGTGCGCACCGGGGCGCCAGCGAGTTGGGGATGGTGGAAGCCCAACGCCTACGACGCACCGAAAATCCTTCCCGAGCCTCTCCCCGAAACGCCGTGCGGCGGAGTAGACGGAGACGGGGGTCGCCGTCCGTTACCAACGGCGCGGGTGTACTGGCACCCGTCAGGAGTGGCCTGCCTGTGCAGGCAACAAGGGTGGTACCGCGAGCCAAACGCTCGTCCCTTGACGGGGCGAGCGTTTTTTGATGCGAAAAGGAGGCTCCCTTGACCGAGTTGCTCTACCAAATGGACAGTTATCTGCGAGAATTTGACGCCACGGTGCGCGCCGTGCGCGATGAAGGTGTCGTGCTCGACCGCACCGCCTTCTATCCGGGCGGCGGCGGGCAGCCCGCCGACACGGGCATGCTGACAGACGCCGAAGGCAACACCTACCGCGTGGTGGGCGTGAAGCGCCTCGATGGGCAGATTGTCCACCTGCTTGAAGGCGACGCGCGCCCTGCGCTGGGCGCGCCTGTGCATGGTGTGCTGGATTGGGAGCGGCGCTACCTGCTCATGCGCACCCACACCGCCATGCACATTTTGTGCGGCGTCGTCTGGCGCGATTACGGCGCGCAGGTGACGGGCGGCAACATGGAGCCGGGTCGGGGGCGTATGGATTTTGAGTTTGAGCACTTGCACAAAGACCTTGTGCAGGAAATCGAGGAAAAAATCAACGCCGAAGTCGCCGCCGCGCGTGAAGTGCGCGTGGCGATTCTCCCACGTGAAGAAGCCTTCCAAATTCCCGACTTGATTCGCACCAAAATCAACCTCTTGCCGCCGCACATTCAGGAAGTGCGTGTGGTGGAAATTGTGGGGCTGGATTTGCAAGCCGACGGTGGCACGCACGTCGCCAACACCCGCGAAGTCGGCGCCATCAAAATTGTGGGCTACAAAAGCAAGGGGCGCATCAACAAGCGCCTGATGATTGCCTTGGAGGAGGGACTGTGAACTATCTTCACCCGCCGCGCAAAGGGGAAGCGCTAGTGCAAAGCGGCACGGCGCAGGTCGAAGACGCCAGCGGCGCGTATCTCGAAACGTGGGAGCACTACCGCGCACCCGACGGCAGCAGACTGGTGCGCATTGAGCAGACGGGCGCGCACACGCGCCTGGTGCATGTCATCCTCTCGCCGACGGGCGTGCTTGACCGCCTGCAAGTGCGTGTCTCCCTGGCGGACGGTCGCCACGAGCAGACCTACACCTTCTTTGACGATAGCGTGCTGATTGCCGACAACCGTGTGGCGGGACGCCAGGCGATTCCCCCCGTGCAGATCGTCCTGACGCCGTTTGCGGCGGTCCCTCTCTGGCAGTCGCCCCCCAGGGGCGACGTCTCCGCCCTGGTGGTGTCAGCCGCGCCGGGGGGACGCCTGCATTGGGAAGAACGCACGCTGCACATCGCCCCGCCTGAAACGGAGACGCTGACGCTGGGCGGTCAGCCCATTGCCGCGCATCGCTACACGCTCAGCGGCGACGATTTCAGCGCGACGCTCTGGCTGGACGACGCGGGAATGCTATTGCAAGCCCAAACGCCCGCCTACACGGCACATTTGACGCGACGAGGGTGGTAAGCCGATGAGCACCAATCGCATGGACGACATCCTGGCGCGCATTCGGGCGCTGAGCGAAGAGGAACGGCGCACGTTGTTCGCACGCTTGTGGCAGGAAAACGACCTTGCCGAGGCTTTGCGTGCCGCGCAACACCTGCGCCCTGCGGCTTCAGGCGCCGCAACCTGGCCGCAAGACGTGCATTATGTGCTGATTTTCGATGGAGGGAGCAAGGGCAACCCCGGCAAAGGCTACGGAAGCGCCATGCTTGTGCGCACGGATACGGGACAACGCAAAGTGCAACGCTTCGACTTTGAGGGCAGTTTGACCAACAACGAAGCCGAATACAAGACGCTCATCGAAGCCGTGCGGCTCTTGTTGGACAAAATCCGCGCACATGGAAAAGACCCCGCCGCCTATCGGCTGGAAGTGCGCGGCGACAGCGACCTGGTGGTTCAGCAGTTGAGCGGGCGCTGGAAAGCCCGCGACGCCCGCATGGCGGCGTTGCGCGATGAGGCGCTTGCCTTGCTCAATCAGTTTGGGGGCTGGCGTATCACGCATCACGATCGGAGCAACAGTGTGCACTGGTTGGGGCACTGAGCGCAAAAATCCTCAAAAAGGAGGGAGTCAATGACTGTTTTCGAGCCGGTTTCCAATAAACCACAGTTTGTTGAAGAAGAAAAACGTATTCTCGACTTCTGGAAACAAAACCGCATTTTTGAAAAAAGCGTCGAACAGCGCGAAGGAGCGGAGCCCTGGGTCTTCTACGAAGGACCGCCCACGGCGAACGGTTTGCCGCATATCGGGCACGTGCTGACACGTGTCTACAAAGACATCTTCCCACGCTACCGCACCATGAAGGGGCGCTACGTGCTCCGCAAAGCGGGGTGGGACACGCACGGGCTCCCCGTGGAACTGGAAGTGGAAAAGCAACTGGGGCTGACGGGCAAAAAGCAAATCGAAGAGTACGGGGTGGCTGAATTCAACAAACTCTGCCGCGAATCGGTCTTCCGCTACGTCGAAAAGTGGCGTGAACTGACCGACCGCATCGGCTTCTGGATTGACCTTGACCACCCCTACGTGACGATGGAGAACTCGTACATCGAAACCATCTGGTGGATTCTCAAAAACTTCTGGGAACGCGACCTGCTCTACCGCGACTACAAAGTGGTGCCCTATTGCCCGCGGTGCGGTACGCCGCTCGCCAGCCACGAAGTATCGCTGGGCTACGCCGAAACCGAAGACCCCTCGGTCTATGTGAAATTCCCCGTCGCCGATGAAGAAGGCGTGTACCTGCTCGCCTGGACCACGACGCCCTGGACGTTGCCGGGCAACGTGGCGTTGGCGGTGGGCGAAGACATTGACTATGTGAAAGTGCGCCACGGCGACGACGTGCTCATTCTGGCGAAGGAACGCCTGAGCGTGCTCGATGGGGACTACGAAATCCTCGCCGAGATGAAGGGCAAAGACCTCGCCGGGATTCACTATCGCCCACTCTACCGCTTCTTGCCCGTCGAACAAGAGTACGCCTACGTCGTCACGGCTGACTTCGTGAGCATCGAAGACGGGACGGGGATTGTGCACATCGCGCCCGCCTTTGGTGCGGACGACATGAACGTGGGACGCCAGTACGGCTTGCCCGTCTTGCTCACAGTCAACGATGAAGGGCGCTTCATTCCCGAAGTCAAGCCCTGGGCGGGCATGTTCGTCAAAGAAGCCGACCCGCTCATCATCGAAGATTTGCAGCGGCGCGGCTTGCTCTACAAAGCCGAAACCTACGTCCACAACTACCCCTTCTGCTGGCGGTGCAAAACGCCGTTGCTCTACTACGCCCGCCCGACCTGGTACATCCAGACCACGCGCTACAAAGAGCAACTGCTTGAAAACAACCGCAAAATCAACTGGGTGCCCGAACACATCCGCGATGGGCGCTTTGGCAACTGGCTCGAAAACAACATTGACTGGGCGCTGGGACGTGAACGCTACTGGGCAACGCCGTTGCCCGTCTGGACGTGCGACGAGTGCGGCGAAATGGTCTGCATTGGCTCGGTGAAGGAACTGGAAGAACGCACCGGGCAGGATTTGAGCGACCTCGACCTGCACCGCCCCTACGTGGACGAAATCACCTTTGCCTGCGAAGCCTGTGGCGGCACCATGCGCCGCGTGCCCGAAGTGATTGACGTCTGGTTCGACAGCGGCGCCATGCCCTACGCGCAATGGCACTACCCGTTCGAGAACGAAGACATCTTCAAACAGCAGTACCCCGCCGACTTCATTTGTGAAGCCGTTGACCAGACACGCGGCTGGTTCTACTCCCTGCACGCCATTAGCACCTTGCTCTTCAACCAGCCCGCCTACAAAAACTGCGTGGTGCTCGGGCTGATTCTGGACGAAGAAGGGCAAAAAATGTCCAAGAGCAAGGGCAACGTGGTAGACCCGTGGGACGTGCTCAATGTCCATGGTGCGGACGCCGTGCGCTGGTACTTCTTCGTCTCCGCGCCCCCCTGGGCGGAACGCCGCTTTGGCGTCAACGTGGTGGAAGAGGTGGTGCGCCGCTTCTTGCTGACACTCTGGAACACCTACGCCTTCTTCGTCACCTACGCCAACATCGCCGACTGGAACCCCGCAACGGGGGAAACGCCGCCCGTGGCGGAGCGCCCCCTCATGGACAAGTGGTTGCTCAGCGAGCTGCACCAGCTCATCAAGACGGTGGACGCCAAACTGGATGGGTTCGACGCCACCGGCGCAGCGCGCGCGATTGACGCCTTCGTTGACCAACTCTCCAACTGGTATGTGCGCCGCAACCGCCGCCGCTTCTGGGACGGCGACGCCGCCGCCTTTGCCACACTCTACGAAACGCTGGTGCTGCTCAGCCAATTGCTCGCGCCCTTCACGCCCTTCCTGGCGGACAACCTCTGGCAAAACCTGGTGCGCCGTGTGCGCCCCGACGCTGCGGAGAGCGTCCACCTGACGGACTTCCCCGTGGCGGACGACGCGCTTATTGACGAAACGTTGAACGAGCAGATGGCGCTTGTGCAGACGATTGCCAGTCTCGGCTTGTCCGCCCGCAACAAAGCCCAACTCAAAGTGCGCCAGCCGTTGCGCGCGGTGGTGGTCAGCTTGCCCGCCGAGGAACGCGCGGCGCTCGAAAATCCCGAAATGCAAGCCATTCTGCTGGACGAGTTGAACGTGAAGGAACTGCGCTTTGCATCCAGCGATGAGTTGGCGACCTACAAAGTGGGTCCCAACCCCGCCAAACTGGGTCCCAAGTACGGCAAACTCTTCAAAGCCCTGCGCGAATACCTGAACACCGAAGACAACACCCCCATTGCGCGGGCGTTGCTGGCGGGGCAAACCGCCACCGTCACGGTCGAAGGGCAAACGCTCGAAATCGCACCCGATGAAGCCACCGTGGAAACGCTGGACGCGCCCGGCTACGCCGTCGTCACCGAAGGTCCCTACACGGTCGCCGTCACCACCGATGTTGATGACGCCCTGCGCCGCGAAGGGCTGGCGCGTGACATCGTGCGCCACCTGAACCAGCTGCGCAAGGAAGCCGACTACAACCTGACCGACCGCATCGTGGTCTGGGTGCATGGCGACAGCGTGCAGGAGGTGCTGGATGAGTGGCGCGACTACATTGCCCGTGAAGCCCTTGCCACCGAAGTGAAAACCGACGCGCCGCCCGCCGACGTGGACGCGCAGCAGCGCGTGGCGCTGGATGGTGGCGAGGTGGTGCTGGCGGTCAAGCGCCCCTAAAACACCGACGTCCGCAGCGTGCAACGTGCGACGCGCCGACCAGGTGCGTCGCACGTTTTTTGTTGGCGCGCCTGGGTGGTGCTCATTCTGTACTTTCTTTCACACCCGCATTTTGTTATAATCCGCGCGGCTGGACGACCAACCACAACAGCATATCGCGCAACAATCAATGGCGATGAGACCCAAAGGAGGCACTGCATGAATATCGAACTGACCCAAGAACAGCGCATGATTCGCGATTTGGCGCGTGATTTTGCACAGAACGAAATTGCCCCTGTTGCCGCGAAGTACGACGAAGCGGGCGAATTCCCATGGGAAACCGTCAAGCAGATGGGTAAATTGGGGCTCATGGGCATCATGGTGCCCGAAGAATACGGCGGCGCTGGGCTGGATACGCTCTCGTATGTCCTCGCGATGGAAGAAATTTGCAAAGCCGACGCCGCGCACGGCACCATCATGTCGGTCAACAACTCCCTCTACTGCGAAGGTATCTTGCAATTTGGCACGGAAGAACAAAAGCGCAAGTATCTCGTGCCGGTTGCCACAGGCGAATGGGTGGGGGCGTACAGCCTCACCGAGCCTGAAAGCGGTTCGGACTCCGCCGCGCTGAAAACCCGCGCCGAACGCCAAGGCGACGTCTACGTCATCAACGGGCGCAAATCGTGGGTGACAAACGGTCCCGTTGCCAACGCGCTCATCCTCTTTGCCCGCACCAACCCCGACTTGCCGAAACACAAAGGCATCAGCGCCTTCATCATCGAAACCGACAAACCCGGCTTCACCGCCGGCAAGCCGGAGCACAAACTGGGGGTGCGCGCCAGCGTGACCTGCGAATGCACCTACGAAAACTACGAATGCCCCGCCGAAAATCGCTTGGGTGAAGAAGGCGAAGGCTTCAAAATTGCCATGACCATCCTCGACAACGGGCGTATCGGCATTGCCGCGCAAGCCCTGGGCATTGCCCAAGCCGCATTTGAAGCCAGCGTCAAGTGGGCGAAGGAACGCCACGCCTTTGGTGGTCCCATCGCCAATTTGCAAGCCATCCAGTTCAAGCTGGCGGACATGGCGACCCGCATTGAAGCCGCGCGCTTGCTCGTCTATCAGGCGGCGATTGCGAAAGACCGCGCTAAGCAGACCGGTGAGCGCTACACCAAACTCGCCAGCATGGCGAAGCTCTACGCCAGCGAAACTGCCATGTTCGTGACACACCAGGCCGTCCAGATTCACGGCGGCATGGGCTATTCCAAAGAACTGCCTGTGGAACGCTACTTCCGCGACGCGAAAATTACCGAAATCTATGAAGGCACCAGCGAAATTCAGCGGCTGGTGATTGCCCGCAACATTTTGCGCGAGCAACTGTAAGCCAACCCGCCCCGCCTGCGTGACCCGACTGAGCAGGCGGGGTTTTTTCTCACGGTGGGAGATATGTCGGAAAAACCGACGCATCGGCGTGAACGACTGTTCATTTCGCCCTCGTTGGGGCGCGAAAATTCGCTCAGCTACTGGTGGAAAGCCGTTCATCCACTCCGTGTGGTGTGGAACTTTTGCTGGATTTACGCCGCGCGCTACTGCCCATCACTGGCGCTCAAACGCTGGATGCTGCGCCGCACGGGCATGCGCGTGGGCAAATCCGTCTCGGTGGGGCTCGCCGTCGTTTTCGACATATTCTTTCCCGAGCTCATCACCATCGGCGACAACAGCATCATCGGCTACAACTCGGTGGTGCTGGCGCACGAATTTATGGTGGATGAGTGGCGCAAAGGGCCGGTGGTGATTGGTAAAAATGTGAGTATCGGTGCGAACTGCACTATTTTGCCGGGTGTTGTCATTGGCGACGGGGCGACCGTTTCCGCCATGAGCCTCGTCAACCGTGACGTGCCGCCGGGCGCGTTTGTTGGTGGTGTCCCGGCGCGTGAATTGCAACGACAATCGTGAAGGAGGTGCCATGACGCTCGACCCCAAGATTGAGGAACTGCGACGCCGAAAGGCGCAAGCCCGCATGGGCGGTGGGCCGGAGCGTATCGAACGCCAACACAAAGCGGGCAAACTGACCGCACGTGAGCGCATTGAGCTGCTGTTGGATGATGGCAGTTTTCAGGAACTGGACGTGCTCGTGGAGCACAACGAAACCAACTTTGGCATGGCGAGCAACCGCATCCCCGGCGACGGCGTGGTGACGGGCTACGGCACGATTGACGGGCGGCTCGTGTACGTCTTCGCGCAAGATTTCACCGTCTTCGGTGGCTCGCTGGGGCGCGCCCACGCCAACAAAATCTGCAAAATTCTCGACCTCGCCATGCAAAATGGGGCGCCCGTTATCGGTTTGCAGGACTCCGGCGGGGCGCGCATTCAGGAAGGCGTGGTCAGCTTGGGCGGCTACGCCGACATCTTTTTGCGCAACACCCTTGCCAGCGGCGTCATCCCCCAAATTTCGGCCATCATGGGACCGAGTGCAGGCGGCGCTGTCTATTCGCCCGCCATCACCGATTTCATCTTCATGGTCAAAAACACCTCGTACATGTACGTGACCGGTCCCGACGTGGTCAAAACGGTGACGCATGAAGAAGTCACCCATGAGGAATTGGGCGGGGCGATGGTGCACAGCAGTAAAAGCGGTGTGGCGCACTTTGCCGCCGAAAATGAACCGCACTGCCTGGAAATGATTCGCACCTTGCTCAGCTACATCCCGCAAAACAACATGGAGGACCCGCCCTACCAGACGCCGCTCGACGACCCGCTGCGCATGGAAGAGGCGCTCGACAGCATCGTCCCCGACAACCCCAACAAGCCCTACGACATGAAAGAAGTCATCCGCCTGATTGTGGATGATGGTGTCTTCTTTGAAGTGCAAGAACACTTTGCGCAAAATATCATTATTGGCTTTGCCCGCTTCAATGGGCGTTCGGTGGGCATTGTCGCCAACCAGCCCGCCGTTCTCGCCGGTGTGCTCGATATTGACGCCTCGGTCAAAGCCGCGCGCTTCGTGCGCTTCTGCGACGCCTTCAACATCCCCATCGTCACGCTGGTGGACGTGCCGGGCTTCTTGCCCGGTGTGGCGCAAGAGCATGGCGGTATCATCCGCCACGGCGCGAAACTGCTCTACGCCTATGCCGAAGCGACCGTGCCCAAAGTGACCGTCATCACGCGCAAAGCCTACGGTGGCGCGTACGACGTGATGAGCAGCAAACACCTGCGCGGCGATATCAACTACGCCTGGCCTAGCGCCGAAATCGCTGTGATGGGCCCCCAAGGGGCGGTGAACATCATCTTCCGCCGCGAACTCGCCGAAGCGGAAGACCCCGAAAAACGTCGTGAAGAGTTGGTCGCCGAATACCGCGAACGCTTTGCCAACCCCTACGTCGCCGCTGCACGTGGGTACATTGATGACGTGATTGAACCGCACCAGACGCGCCCCAAAATCATCAGCGCGCTGGAAATGCTGCGCAACAAGCGCGTCAAAAATCCGCCGAAAAAACACGGGAACATCCCGCTGTAAGCGTTGAGTTGGGGAGCGTTGAGAAGAGCGTAAAGGGAAACAGCTATGTTCCAGAAAGTGTTGATTGCCAACCGTGGCGAAATTGCTGTGCGGATTATCCGTGCCTGTCAGGAACTGGGCGTGCGTACCGTCGCCGTCTATTCCGACGCCGACCGCAAAGCCCTGCATGTGCGCTACGCCGATGAAGCCTACCACATCGGTCCACCCCCGCCGGGCGAATCGTACCTGCGCATTGACAAACTGATTGACGTTGCCCTGCGTGCCGGCGCTGATGCGGTGCACCCTGGGTATGGGTTTCTGGCTGAAAACGCTACCTTTGCCCGCGCCGTCGCCGAAGCCGGGCTCACATTCATCGGACCAAGCCCGGAAGCCATCGCGCTGATGGGGGATAAAGTCGCCGCGCGCCGAAGTGCAGAACGCGCCGGCGTGCCGCTTGTGCCGGGCACCAAAGGCGGGCTGAGCGACGAGGAACTCATCGAAGCCGCGCACCGCATTGGGTTTCCTGTGATGGTGAAAGCCGCCGCCGGTGGTGGGGGTAAGGGGATGCGCATCGTCCGCACCCCTGAGGAATTGCCCCGCGCCATCCAGGCCGCCCGCCGCGAAGCCAAGGGCGCTTTCGGCGATGATTCGGTCTATATCGAGAAACTCATCGAAGGCGGTCGCCACATCGAAATCCAGATTCTGGCGGACGAGCATGGCAACGTCATCTCGCTGGGCGAACGTGAATGCTCAATCCAGCGTCGCCACCAAAAATTGCTGGAAGAAGCCCCTTCGCCTTTCATGGATGAAGACCTGCGCCGCCGCATGAGCGAAACAGCCGTGGCGCTCGCGCGCGAAGTGGACTACGCCAACGCGGGAACAATCGAATTCCTGGTGGACCGCGATAAAAACTTCTACTTCCTCGAAATGAACACCCGTTTGCAGGTGGAGCATCCCGTCACAGAACTGGTGACGGGCGTGGACATCGTCAAGGAACAACTGCGCATCGCCTCAGGCCGCCGCCTGCGCTACAAGCAGGAAGACATCACCATGACCGGTTGGGCGATTGAAGCGCGTATCACCGCCGAAGACCCCTTCAACAACTTCCTGCCTTCCATCGGTGTGATTACGCGCCTGCAAGAACCCACGGGGCCGGGCGTGCGCATCGAAAGCGGCGTCTTTGAAGGCTTTGAAGTCTCACTGCACTACGACCCGATGATTGCCAAACTGGTTGTGTATGGGGAAACACGCGGCGACGCCATCTTGCGTTTGCGGCGTGCGCTCAACGAATACCGCATCCTGGGCGTGAAAACCAACATCCCCTTCCATCGGCGTCTTGTGGACAATACCAACTTCATCGGCGGTGTGTACGATACCGCCTTTATCGAAAACACGCCCGAATTGCTGCAACCAACCAGCCAGAAGCGTGGCCTGGAAGCCGCTATTGCCGCTACCTTGCTCATGCACCAGCGCCGACAGAAAGCGTTGGTGTACGTGGCGGGCACCGATGACACCACCAGCCGCTGGCGTCTGGCGGCGCGTATGGAGGCGCTCCGATGAGTACACGCTACATGACCTATGTGGACGGTCGCGAAGAACCGGTTGAAATCATCATCCACGTGGACGGCACTGTCGAAGTGGACGGCGAGCGCGTGGATGTTGACCTGGTCCACATCAGCGACGAGACGATTTACTCCATGCTGCTCGCCAACCGTTCCCACGAAGTCTTTGCCGAATACGAGGGCGAAGGCGAATGGATTTTGCTGGTTGATGGTGAACGCCACGAAGTGCGCGTTGAAGACGAGCGCATGCAACGCTTGCGGCAATTTGGCGGCGGGACGCATGGTCCCGTTGGAGATACCAGCGTGGACGCTCCCATGCCGGGGTTGGTTGTCAAAGTGCTGGTCAATGTCGGCGACGCCGTCGCGGAAAACCAGCCTGTCGTGATTCTGGAAGCGATGAAAATGGAAAACGAACTGCGCGCGCCCGTCGCCGGTGTTGTCAAAACCGTGCGTGTGCAGCCGGGCACAGCCGTCAATCTGGGCGAATCGCTGGTGGTCATCGGTCCGCCGTCGGAGGAGTCTTGACGCTGGGAACGCCCGCCACGTTGGCGGGCGTTTTTTTGCCTGAATGGAGACGCCGTTCGTTGAATTTGCGCGTTTGTGCGGAAGTAACTACGCTTTGTACAGACGAGCCACACCGAAGCCGCACACACGCAGGGAGGAGCCAGGTTGTGACGACCATTCTCGACTTTCGACAAGGGGTAGCACAGCGTTTGCTGCGCGAAGGCCGCCGCTACGAAGCCAAGGGCGACCTTTCGGCTGCCGCTGACACCTACCGCCGCGCTGTCGAGATGGATCCCGATTTTTGCCCTGCACGTCTCGCCCTGGCTGACCAGTACCGCAAACTGGGGCGCTTTGAAGAGGCGTTGGAGCAGTGCCGTATCGCCGTTGAACTCATGCCCGATGCGCACACCCATTTGCAACTCGCGCAACTGCTCATGGAACTCGGCCACTTTGCTGAAGCCGAAAGCGCTTTGCTCCACGTCCTGCGTGATGAGCCCGAAAACAATGTTGCCCGCTTTACGCTCGCTTTTCTCTACTACCGACGCCGCGACTATGCCACCGCCATCACCGAGTTTTACCGCGTTGCCCAATTAGACCCGAATTGGGCAACGTTTTTCTTTTTGGGGGATTGCTACTTCTCGCTGGAACGCTTCGACGTGGCGCAACGGGTTTGGAAAACCGCTTTGCTCTACGCGACATCATCCGATGAATTCGACCTCACGCGCAACGCGTTGCAACGTGTGCGCCGCTACCTTGAATTTCCCCAGCGTGATTACGCCGATTTGAAAGCCCACTACTACCGCGAAGATGGCGTGGTCTATCTGGGCACCGCCGAGGATGACGGCTTGCACATTCCGCCCTACATCTCGCATGATTTCACGTTCCGCGACATCGCCGTGACGTTGCGTCGCCTGGTGGCGCTTCTCGAAGCGCTGGGGATGACCTTCGACGCCGTCGCACCGGTGGACATCGTCAGCCTGCCGCTGGCGCTGGCGTTGAGCCACTGGTGGGGCACACGCACCGAACCATTGCCCACCGACCACGTGTTGCTGGTGCAGGCGCTGGGGCGTGAAGCGGCTTCCCTTCGCATGGTGGCGGAAGAGCAGATGAGCGCCATCACGTTCTGCCTGAGCGTTGGCTGGCGTGAACCGTGGCTCCCTGACCTGATTGGCGTGGTGGCGCCGCTGAAAAGCAGTGTTCCCTGGTACGCCCCCGATGCCCCACACGCCGATGCGCAATGTCAACTCGACCGCGCCGACCATCTCGCGCAAACCCTTTTGCAAGAGATGCACACACTCCCCCCAGACCCCAACCTTGACGCCCAACTTGCCTACTACACCGAACAACACCGCCTCTTGCGCTTTGCACCTGCGCCGCGCTTGCAATAAAAAAGCCTGCCAGAGTCTCCTCTGACAGGCTGAGAGACGACCGCCCAAAGCCTAAATTTCCACCAAACGCACGTCCTCAATCCCTTCAATCGCGCGAATTTGGTCGAGCACATCCGCCGGCGGCTCCTCATCCAGCCCGATAGCCATGACGGCTTGACCGCGCGGCTGGTCGCGCCCCACTTGCATGAAACTGATATTCACATCGGCTTCACCCAAAATGGCGCCGACTTTCCCAATCATGCCGGGGCGATCTTGATTGCGGCAGAGGAGCATGCACCCTTGCAGTTCCAAATCAATCCAGAAATCACCAATGCGGATGACGCGCGGGCTGCCACGCAACACCGCCCCCTGGACGCTGTGGTAATCGCCGTTGGTCAGGCGCACCTCGATGGTTTCGCTCAACCCGTCGGTTGCCGTGTGGCGTTCTTCAACCACGCGCAAGCCCCGTTGTTGCGCCAGCAAATCGGCGTTCACGAAGTTCACATGGTATTCGCCAATCGGTTCCAGCAAGCCTTTGATGACCGCCGCACGCAAAAGCCGCGTATCTTCGTTGAACGCTCCCCGGTAGATGATGCGCACTTCACTGGGACCATGCGCCACCAATTGCACCGCCAGCCGTGCCAGGCGTTCCGCCAAGTCCACAAAGGGGCGCAGTTCGCGCAGGGTTTCGGGGGCGAGCATGGGGGCGTTGACGGTTGTCGGCGCGAGTTCGCCGCGCAGAGACATGAGCACGGCGCGCGCCACTTCCGTCGCGACGCCGATTTGCGCTTCGGTGGTACTGGCGCCCAGGTGGGGCGTGGTGACGATTTTGGGGTGCGTCGCCAGGCGTGTGTCGCGCGGGGGCTCTTCGCTGAACACGTCGAGCGCGGCGCCCGCCAGCCGCCCTTCGTCCAGCGCCTGTATCAGTGCGTCTTCGTCCACAACACCGCCGCGCGCCACGTTGATGAGGTAGGCGGTGGGTTTCATCAGCGCCAGCCGCTCCGCGTTGATGAGGTTGCGCGTGCTTTCCACCAGCGGCACGTGCAGCGAAATGAAATCGGCGGTTGCCAGCAATTCTTCCAGTGAGACGAGTTCAACGCCCAGCGCTTGGGCGCGTTCACGGGGAAGGTAGGGGTCGTAGGCAAGCACGCGCATGCCCAAGCCGCGCGCACGCCGCGCGACTTCACCCCCCACACGCCCAAAGCCGACAATGCCCATCACCTTGTCCACCACCGCCGTCCCGACGAAGCGATGGCGGTCCCACTCGCCCCGTTGCATGGCTTGGTGCGCTTGTGGAATGTTGCGCGCCACGGCAAACATCAGCGCGATGGCGTGTTCGGCGGCGGCGATACAGTTGGCGGTGGGCGCGTTGACGACGATAATCCCGCGTTCAGTGGCGGCGCGCAGGTCAATGTTATCCACACCCGTGCCCGCACGCCCGATGACGCGCAAACGTTCTCCCGCTTCAATCACATCGCGCGTGACTTTGGTGCCACTTCGCACGATGAGCGCGTCGTATTCGGGAATGATGCGCACCAACTCTTCGTGGGGAATTTTGTAGCGCGTATCCACCTCGGCTTCTTCACGCAACAGCGCCAACCCCGATTCGGCCAGCGGTTCGGTGACGAGAATGCGTGTTGTTGTGGGGCGGTGTGTGCGTTCAATCGGTTGAGCGACTTCTTGCATGGGTCTCCTCCTCAAAACTGGATAATGGTTGACAGTGGACCTCTCTCGCGACAAAAGCAAACGGGCGAACTCATTGAGTTCGCCCGTCGTTGGGTCTGTGTCGGGTGGTTAGCGGCGTCCGCCACGACCACCACCGCCGCCACGGCGGCCGCCGTCGCGGCCACGACCACCACCACCGCCACGGCGGCCGTCGCCGCTTGAGCGGCGCGAGCCACGGTCGGCGGCTTGGGCTTCTTCGAGCGTCCATCCTTCCAGCACGGCCTGACGCGACAGGCGGATTTTGCCTTCGGGGTCAATGTTGATGACCATCACCATGATTTCATCACCAACCTTGACCACGTCTTCCACCTTGTCCACGCGGCGGTCGGCCAGTTGCGAAATGTGCACCAGCCCTTCCTGACCGGGGCGCAGTTGCACGAACGCCCCGAAATCGGTGACGCGCACCACTTTGCCTGTGTAGATTTTACCGACTTCGACATCTTCGGTGTAGTAGCGCACCAATTCTTCGGCGCGTTTGGCGGCTTCGCCGTCGGTCGCCGCCAGATAGACCGTGCCGTCTTCGGCGATATCCACTTTGACGCCCGTTTCTTCCTGAATGCTGCGCACATGCTTCCCGCCGGGACCAATCAGCGCGCCAATCTTGTCCACAGGAATGCTCATGGTGAAGATGCGCGGTGCATACGGCGAGAGTTCGGCGCGCGGCTCAGGAATGGTTTCGAGCATGACATCCAGAATGGCGAGGCGCGCGTCGCGTGCTTGCGCCAGCGCCTGGCGCAGCAATTCGATATCCAGCCCCTTGATTTTGATATCCATTTGCAGGGCGTTGATACCGTCGCGCGTGCCAGCGACTTTGAAGTCCATGTCGCCCAGGTGGTCTTCCATGCCTTGAATATCGGTCAGCACCACGAAGCGGTTTGTTTCGGGGTCGCTGATCAGCCCCATGGCGATGCCCGCAACAGGCTTCTTGATGGGCACGCCGGCGTCCATCAGGGCAAGCGTGCTCGCGCAGACGCTCGCCATGGAGGTAGACCCGTTCGAGGAAAGCACTTCGCTCACCACGCGAATGGTGTACGGGAACTCTTTTTCGTCGGGAATCATGGGACGCAGGGCGTTTTCGGCCAGGTTGCCATGCCCGATTTCACGGCGGCGGGGCCCACGCAAGGGGCGGGCTTCGCCGGTGCTGAAGGGCGGGAAGTTGTAGTGGTGCATGTAGCGCTTGCTTTCCATCACGCCCAGGTCGTCGAGCATTTGCTCTTCGCCCATCGTCCCCAGCGTGGCAATGCTGAGCACCTGTGTTTCACCGCGCTGGAAGAGCCCCGAACCATGCGAGCGTGGGCTGAGACCGACCGCGGCAAAGAGTGGACGAATTTCATGCGGCTTGCGCCCGTCGGGGCGGATGCCTTCTTCCAGGATGCGGCGGCGCACGGTTTCTTTCACCACGTCATCGTACACGGTGGTAATGTCTTCGAGGGGGAATTCGTATTCGCCCGTGACCTCATCGTAGAACGAGGCGGCCAGTTCCGCGCCCAACGCCGCCAGGGCGTCGTTGCGCTCTTCTTTGCTCATCGCCGAGGCGATAATTTCTTCCACACGACCGCCCAGCCATTCGCGCACACGTTGCGCCACTTCGTCGCCCGGTTTGTACACTTCGTAGGGCATTTCAGGCTTGCCGATTTCGGCTTTCATGCGGTTTTGCAGGGCAATCACCGGCTGGAAGGCGCGGTGCGCCAGTTCGAGCGCGCGGAGCATTGTTTCTTCGTCCACTTCGTTCGAGGCGCATTCCACCATGTTGATGGCGTCGGCGGTGCCCGAAACGCGCAAATCCAGGCGGCTGTTTTCGTACTGCGAAACGGTGGGGTTGATCAGGAAGTTACCCTCGTCATCCAGTGAGATGCGCACGTGCCCGATGGGGCCCTCAAAGGGAATCCCGCTGATGCTCAGCGCGGCGCTCGCCCCAATCACGCCCAGCGTGTCAAGCGGGTGCTCCTGGTCATAACTGAGCGGCGTGACGATGATTTGCACATCGTTGCGGAAGCCTTTGGGGAAGAGCGGGCGCAGCGAGCGGTCAATCAGGCGGCTGTAAAGAATCGCCGACTCACTGGGGCGCCCTTCGCGGCGGAAGAAACTGCCCGGAATACGCCCGATGGCGTAGAGGCGTTCTTCAAAATCCACCGTCAGCGGGAAAAAGGTGATACCGGGGCGCGGCTCTTTCGCCGCAACCGCTGTCACCAGCACCATCGAATCGCCCATGCGCACCGTCACGGCGCCGTCGGCTTGCGGTGCGAGCAAGCCGGTTTGGATGATGATTTCCTTATCGCCGAGCGTCGTGGTGTACGTTTTGGGTTCTTGCGTCATTTTTTGAACGTCCATAGATCCTCCTCCAGAACCTTCATTGTTGTTTCTTCCTCGCCTGGCCCTGGAGGTAGGTACTGGAAAGAACCGCGAAGAGCCTTCGAGGCTCTCTCCAATCCCTACCCCCGCCAAGGCCAGGGCGAGTGTTGGCAAACGAAAAAGCGAGCAGATGGGATTGCCATCTACTCGCTTTTCAGGCCATCACATCATGCTCCAACCAACACACCTTACTTGCGCAGGCCCAGCCGCTCGATGATTTCCTTGTAGCGCTGGTAATCCTTCTGCTGGAGGTAGCGCAACAAGCGGCGGCGCTGGCCTACCAGTTTGAGAAGCCCACGGCGTGAGTGGTGGTCGTGTTTGTGTACTTTGAGGTGTTCGGTCAGGTAGTTGATACGAGCCGTCAACAAGGCAATTTGCACTTCGGGCGAACCCGTATCACCTTCAAAACGCTGAAATTCCTTGATGATTGCTTCTTTCTGTGCTTTATCGAGCGCCATGAAAAGCCTCCTCATCCTAACACCCGTCGGCCCGCTCGCAAGGCCGGGGGCTCGTTGTTTTCACCTTACAGCCTGCGTAGTATAGCATGAGCGGAAAATCGCGCAAAGTTTTCGGAGGCAGAGGGGGTGTTTTGCGGGTTGACGCGCACAATTTCTCGCCATACAATGAATGAAGGAATGAAAGAAGAAACGACCCATTTGGAAGCAACGATGGCTACCCCAAATTCGACCACCCCAATGACGTATCTTGATGCGGCATATGTTGTGTTGCGTGATGCAGGACAGCCGCTTCATTACCGCGAAATTACACAGCGTGCGCTCGAACGAGGGCTCATTGCGCCTGCCGGGCTTACCCCTGATGCCACCATGGGGTCACGCCTCTACACCGACACCAAGCAGAGCGGTTCTCGTTTTGTGCGTGCTGGGCGTGGGGTGTTCGGATTGGCTGAGTGGGAGCCTACGGGATTGGAAGCCGCCATTGCCCAGCAGGAAAAAAAGGTGCGCCAGGAACTTCGTGCGCGCCTGTTGCAAATGCCGCCCGAACGGTTTGAGGCGTTGGTGGCGGAACTGCTTTTGCAGATGGGATTTGAGGAGAACTCCATCCAGGTGACACAGCGAAGCAATGATGGCGGCATTGATGTCGTCGGTATTTTTCGCGCCGCTGGTATTACGCATTTGCATACTGCTGTGCAGGTGAAACGCTGGAAACAGCCTGTAGGGGCGCGCCTTGTTCGGGAATTACGTGGCTCATTGGAAGCCCACCAACATGGCATGATTCTCACGACGAGTTTTTTCACGCCGGCCGCGCGTAGCGAGGCTGTTGCCGCTGGAAAGAAAGCCATTACGCTCATTGACGGCGAGACACTTCTGGACTTGCTCATCAAGTATCGTGTCGGGATTGTGGACCGCCAGGTGTTCATTCTGGATTTGGATGAAGAATGGTGGCATGAGTGGAATAGTGCTGACACGGGTCGCGCTGAGAACGCCCCAGCAGAGCGCGAAAGTAGCAAAGCGCCAGAGGCGCCCCGTTCTGGGCGCGTTCGCTCAAAAACGCAACGCGCCCGCAATACGCGGATAACCGGTATGCGGCTTTTGGGGCGTGAGTATCGGCTTCGCACGTGGCGTGAAGCGCTTCTCACGGTTTGTCAGGTGCTTGCGGAACAGCACAGTGATTTTGCCCAACGTGCTGTGACGTTGAAAGGTCGCAAGCGGCAATACGTTGCCCCGACGCCCTCAGGGATGATTGGTCCTAAACGCATTCCCAATACGTCCCTGTGGGTGGAGACGAACCTGAGTGCCCAAAGCACGCAAAAAATGATTGCCAACTTGCTCGAACTTTTCGGGTATTCGGCGCAAGACGTGGCTTTTTTCAGCGAAACCTGACGGGCGTGTTCCCGCTTCTCACCCCCGCTATTCGTCTTGCGTTTCCACGTCCAGCCCGTGCTGCAACGCCACCGCCACCGCCGCCGCCCGTGAATTGACGCCCAGCTTGTCGAAAATCGCCAGCACGTGCTTTTTCACCGTGTTTGTCGTGACGATCAACTCCGCGGCAATTTCCTTGTTTGTTTTGCCCTGCGCCAGCAAGCGCAACACTTCCAACTGCCGCTCCGTCAGCGTATCCAGCGGGTTGGGGCCTTGTGTGGAACGCGCCGTCGCCGTTCCCTGCGATTGCCCTTGTTGCAAAGCGGTGCGCGCCAGCCGCAAGAACGATTCACGTTGCAGCCCTTCCTTGTCGAAGAAGCCGAACACGCCAAACTCCTCAAAAGCGCGATCAATCTCCTCCGGGGTCGCTAACCCGCTTACCACAATGGCCGGAACGTTCTTCTCGCGCGCCACCCGCAACAGGTGGAAGCCGTCGCGGTTTTCCCAGGGCGACACACTGCTGACGAGCTTCAAGTCGGTCACCACCAGGTCAAACGGTTCACGCTGCAACCACCCCCGCGCTTCCGCATAGCTGACGCTGATGAGCACGTCGCACCCCAAATCCTCGAACAACTCCCGGAAAATGCTCTGCCACGCCGGATTGTCTTCCACCACCAGCACACGCCCGCCTACCGCCGGCGTCGTGTCGTTCGCGCTAGCCTCGTTTGCTTGGCGTTCGCCAATGATGGTGGGGGTGGGGCGTGTGTGCACCACGCGCCGAATGGTTTCCAGAAAGCGCCGCCGGTCGAACGTTTCCTTGCGAATGAAATCGCGGGCGCCGTAGGTTGTCAGGGCTTGCACCGCCACATCTACCGTGCCGTAGCCCGTGATGAGCACCGCCGCGGCGTCGGGCCATTGTTCGCGGAAACGCGCCAGCACGCGCATTCCATCGCGGTTTTCGTGGTCTTCGCTTTCCAGCGACAAGTCGAGCAACGCCAGGTCATAAGGTCCCCGCTGAATTGCCGCCATGGCGCTTTCATACGATTCGGCGGTGGTGATACGCGCGCCGAGGTCTTCCAGCATTTCGCTGAGAAGTTCACGCCAGGCGGGGTCATCTTCAACAATGAGTGCGTGCCAAGTCATGCTTCTGCCTCCGCAAGTTCTTCTTCCCAGACTGGCAACCGAATGATGAACGTGGTGCCATGTCCTTCTTCGCTGAACACGTCAATATGCCCGTTGAGCCGCTGGAGCAGGGTGCGCACCCACCACAGCCCAAACCCCAATTTGCGCTCGCCGCCGCTCGACACGTTGAGTTCAAAAATGTGCGGTAGCAGCGCATCCGGAATCCCCGGACCGTTATCGCTGACGTGAATGACCACCTCGTCATTCGTGCGGTGGGCGCGGATGGTTATTTGCCCGGCGCCTTGCATGGCTTCGATGGCGTTTTCAATCAGGTTGATAAACACCAGCGCCAGTTGTGGGCGTCCCGCCCGCACGGGGGGCAAGGTTTCAATGTTTTCGGTGAACAACTGCACCTCAGGCGGTACACGCACCTCGCGCAACGCATCCAGCAGCGCGTCGCCGACGCGCACAGGCGCCATCTCGATGGGGCGCAGATGGCGCAGTGTGTCGCGCACGGTGCGCATGGCGTCGCGGGCGCTGGCGGCAATGGCGGCAAGGTTTTTCGCCAGGTACTCGTTCGCCTCGATTTCGGCGGCGCATTTGGCTTCGATACTCTGCACGCGCACGGGAATGGTGCCCACCTGATTGTTCAGGCGGTGCAGGAGATTGGCGGCAATGTCGCCCACTGCGGCGAAGGTTTCCGCCACCGCCTGGCGTTCGCGCGTTTCGCGCAAGGTTTCCAGGATTTCGGCGTCGCGAATGGCGATGGCGGCGTGGTTCGCCAGCACAGTGAGCAGGCGCTTTTCCCAGTCGCCAAAGGTGCGCTTGTCGGTCGTGTAAATGCTGAACGCCCCGATGGGGTCGCCGTTGCGCGCCAGCAGCGGCACGATGAGCGCCGAGCGCCAGCCGTGGCGGCGCGCCAATTCGGTGTTGCGGAAGGCAGCATGGTTCTGCACATCTTCAACGGTGATGGGCGCACGTTGGAGCACGGCTTTCCCCGTCAGGCTGGATTCGAGCGGGATGGTTTCGCCACGGCGTTGCCCGGTGCTGGCGGCTTGCAGCACCAGCACGCGCCCGTCGTCGCGTTGCTCCAGCCGCCAGATAGCGCCATAGGGCGCGTTGATGAGTTCGCACGCGCGGCGGATAGCCAGTTCAAACAGGCTGGTTTTGGTGTGCGTCAGCGTCGCTTCGGTCAGTTCCGCCATCGTGTCAATCAGTTTGAATTCCTGAATGGCGATGACGGCTTGCGTCGCCAGCGCCGAGAGCAGGCGTTCATCTTCTTCATCGAAGGCGTAGGGTTGGGTGCTTTCCAGGTTGAGTACGCCTTCCAGCCCACCCCCCGCGTTGAAGAGCGGAATAGCGAGTTCGGAGCGAATGGGAATGTCGGCGGCGAGGGGGCGATAGAGCCCCTTCCATTCGGGCGAGAACACATCATCCACGCGCACCGGTCGGCGTTGCTTCACGGCTTGCCCGATGACGCTGGCTTCATCGAGCCTGAGCGACGTGCGCACCACATGGTCGGCGAGCAAGCCCGCCGTGGCGGCAAGGTGCAGGCGCTCGTCATTGCGGTTGTAGAGGCGGAATGAGCCGTATTCGGCGCGTGTGGTATCCACGGCAATGCGCAGGATTTCGGCGAGGGCTTCATCGAGATGGGGGCGCTGGCTGATGAGCGCGTCCGCGCGGCGCAGTTGTTCCAGTTCGTACACTTTGCGCGCCAGTTCGCGGCTGACGTCGCCGATTTGTTCGGTGTGGTAGAGCGCGAGCGCCGCCTGGTTGACGAAGTTGTCCAACAGCATGAGTTCGTGGCGGGTGAAGCGCCGTTCGTCGCGCAGGGTGACGTAGAGCACGCCCAGCACACGGTCGGCGGCTATCAGCGGGTAAGCGACCACCGCCGCCGCGCCTTGCTGTTGTTGCGCCGGATTGATGACGAAGTCGGGTTGCTCGTAGGAGAGGACGCGCCGCCGCAGAAGGATGGCGCGTTCCCCCAACCCCCCTTTGCGCGGGTAGTCGTCCAGCGCGCCGTCGAAGTCGCGCCAGCCCGCCGCCACGCGCGAATGGCGGTCGAATTCGCCGCGCGTGTCATCGTAGCGGTAGATGACCGCTGCCGCTTCCCCCGCGCTGGACGCGCCCGCCGCGACCACTTGCACCGCTTTTTCGACAATGGCGCGCAGGGTGTCGGCGTACTCGGTGCGTGGTCCCATCTTGTTGAGGCGTTCGCCCACATCGCGCAGGTCGGCAAGCCCCTGGTAGAGTTTGGCGGTCTCGAAGGCGCTCGCCACATGGCGCGCCAGCGTCGTCAGCAGGCGTTCATCCTCTTCGCGGAAGGCGTTTTCCTCGGTGCTGTCCACCGCAATGACGCCAATCACACGCTCACGGGCGCGAATGGGCACGCAGAGCAATGAGCGCAGTTCCGCCCAACGGGGGTCGTGCGAGCGGCGAAAACGGGGGTCGTGGCGTACATCGGGGCAGTTGATGGGTTCACCCGTCAACCAGACGCGCCCGGCAATGCCTTCGCCGCGCTGGTAGCCGCGTGGTCGCCCTTGTCCCGTCCAGGGTTCCCCGTACCAGACACGCGGCAAGAGCAAATCGCGGTTGCGGTCAACCAGAAAGAGCGTGCCGCGGCGCGCCCCCATGAGTTGGACGGCGTCGCGGATAATGCGTTCCCACGCCTCTTCAAATTCAAACGTCTCTTCAAATTCAACCAGCGTTTCGAGGATGGATTGGAGCCGTTCCAGGCGTTCAACCGCGCGTTTGTCTTCTGTCATTGTCCCGCCCTACAAAAAAAGCCCACTCGCGGGGAGTGAGCATCTTCGCCGATGTTTGCGGAGATTGTACCGTGTTCAGCATCAGCGAGCAAACGTTTGGATTGTTCTCCTCACAGGTGGGCGGGACTCACGCGCAGCGCGCCGTTGCCTTTCACCACATCTTTGCCCACCTGGATGATGGGCATCCATGCCAGCAGCGGCGCAAACGGCGACCAATCGTCGGCGACGAATGTGGCTTGCCCGACAAAGCCGCTCAGCGGGGTAATGCGTTGCGTGCGTTGTGAACCGCTCCACAGTTCCACCCACGTCGTTTCGGAGTCGGCGACGCGCACGCGCTCCGCCAGGTCGAACAAGGCGAGCAAGTCGCCCCAACGTGGGCGTTTGCCGCCGTACTGCTCCATGAGGGCTTCCAGTCGGTCGAGCGCCCGCTGGAAAAGGGGACGAAAACGGGGCGTTTTGCAGAGCGCGCGCCGCTCGATGAGGCGCATCGGCGTATCGAAGAAGACGGTGAAGGCGCGCTGGCTTTCCCAGGCGGCTGCCAGCGCCAGCACGTCTTGCGTCGAGACCAAACAAGCCGACACATCGCCTACAAGCCGCCCTGCTTCTACCAGCGGTTGCCGGGTTTGGGTGAGTGGGTGTACCGCTTCAATGGAACGCAAGACAAATTGTCCGCGGCGTCCGCCCAGTTCGTCCAGCCGCCGCCCCAGCCCATTTTCCCCCATGCAGGGCAGGGTTGCCACCAGATACGGCAGCAGGTGGGTTGCTTCGCCGAACAGCGTCAGGCGGAATTGAAAGGGGGCGCCGGGGGCAAAGCGCCGCCATTCGGCGGTCGAATTGTGCAGACGTTGCCCCGTGGGACGCCCTTGCTCACCGGGAACCGCCAGCGCATACGGGCGTGCGGGGGTACGTCCCCAGCGCCATTGGGGGTCTTCGCGGGCGATGAGCCAGCAGACTGGGCAGGTGAGGTTGGGGGAATGGGTACAGACATGTTGGCGGAGCGCCGTGAGCAGGCTGCCGCGTACTGCCGAGCCGGGCCATGAGGACAAGACCGCGGGCGTAGCGGCTTCCAGCACAATATCGAGTACGAGCACACGCAACTCAGGCCATTCCGAGGGGAACAAGTACATGCATATCCTCCGTGGATCGAATGGTTGGGTTGGCAACTGAGATGATGTGGCTGTTTTGACAGTGTGTTGCACCATCAAAATTGATACACGCAAACCGCGCAGTTTGCAACTTGCCTACATCCGCCGTTTGCCTGGCGCGTTTGGCGCGCCGCTTGCCTTGCCCATAATGCCTTTACAGCCCATCTGCATGCGCATTTTTTCATCATAGTGGTTCTCTGAAATCATAGCGGTATCACACTACCGCGCCATACTTGAACATGGTGGCATGTATGCACGAGCAAACGACACCTACATCGGACACCGTTGGCTTGCCGACGCGCGCCTTGCTTGTCTGGATGCTGGCGGCGCTGGTTTCACACACCAGTTGGGGCGCGTATCCGGTGCTGGCGCGCTACCTGCAAACCGTCAGCGGCTTGCCCAGCATGTCGCTGCTGGTCGTCAGCATGACGTGCTCGCTTGTGCTGATGCTGGCATGGCGCGCCGTGCGTCGCCGACCGCTGCCGCGCCCGTCGCGCTTTTTGGCGGTGATTGCGCTGGTTGTGGCGGCGCGTTCCATCACGAACTTGTTGGCGGCGCGCTACACGCTCGCCATCTACGTGCAACTTATCACGCTGATGACGCCCTTTGTCGTGGCGATGCTCAACCGCCTGGCGTTTGATGAACCGACGCCCCCCGCCACGGGGCGCGCCATGGTGTTAGCCACGCTGGGCGCTTTGCTGATGCTCAGCGGCTCTATCGAGCAACAAGGCGTCATCAAGCCGTTGACGCCGTCCGACTGGCTGGGGCTTGGGTTGGCGGCGTTCAGCACCGTGGCGCTGGCGCTCTACATGCTGATTGTGCGCCGCAGTGTTGCGTACAACCTGAGCGGCGAGCAGGTCTTTCTGGCGCAAATCGTCACGGTGTTGGCGATTTCCACACCCGCCAGCCTGCTCCTGCGCGAAGAGTGGGGGCGCTGGTTGCAGTTGACACCCACCGATTGGCTGGTTTTTGGCGCGTTTGCCGGGCTGGTCATCTTTGGGGCGAACGTCTTGCAAATCGCCGCCCTGCGCCGTATCGGCGCGACCACGGTCAGCAGTATGCTCCCGTGGCGCATGGTGGTGGTGCTGGTGTTGGCGGCATTGTTGCTTGGCGAACGCCTCACGTCCATCTGGCAACTGATTGGGGCTGTTCTCGTCACGAGTACGCTCATGTGGTATCTTTGGAAGCAGAGATGAACGCAGGAGAAAGGAGCGCACCATGACGCTCTCGGCAACCCGAACCTACCTCACCGACGCCGGCGCGCGTCTCGTCGCACGCGCCATCCCGCTGGTGATGGCGGATGCGACGCAGTTTCGGCTGACGCGGCTGAGCCATGGCGAGATGCCGGCGTGGGACGTGTTCGTGGGCGAAACACACGAACCGATTGCCATGCTGGCGGTGCACACTGCCCAGCGCGGTCAATGCGCGATTGTGCTCACCCCCTACGAGCAGAGCCGCCATGTTGACCTTGCCGAATTTGAAGCCGAACTGTTGACCCGCTTGGAAGAGTACGGTGTGCAGGTGCAAACCGCGCCGCTTTCCGAAGAAGCCGATGCGCCGCCCGACGAGGACGACACACCAACCGAAGCCGCCCCCGCCGAGGAACCCGCCGCCGCCGCGGTCGCCTTTTTCGCCGCCCCGCCCCACCGCCGCTACGAAGCCCTTGCCGTGCGCCTGCAACCCCTGCTCGACGCGCACCAACTGCACTTGCGCATGGGGGGCGACACGTTGCCCGACAATACCGCCCTGCTCATCGCCGACGTCGGCACTGAGCGCGGCGTGCACATGGTGCGCCAAGCGCCGCCCACCCTGCCCGTCATCCTCATCGCCGCCGAGGAAGCCCATGTGCCCGCCGACATCACGGGCGACATCATTCGCTACGGCGACGACCTGACGCCTTTCCTGGATACGCTCGAACAGCGCGTGCAACACCTCTTGCGTGGTGCACCCGCCGAACCTGCGCCCCAACCCGCGCCTGAGGAACCCGCCGACGCCGAACCGCCCGCACCGCCGCCGTCGGTGCTGGTGCCCGAAAGCCACGCCGCGCCGCCGCCCGCGGAGATTCCCGCCGAAGCGCGCCGCCGTATCTATCGCCAAAAAGCGCTCGATGAAAGCGCCTCGCTCTCGTCGCGACTGCACGCCGCCCGCGTGCTCGTCAAAATCGGCGACCTCGAAGGCGCCGCCGAAGCCTACGGTCGCCTGGCAACCTACCACACCCGCGCGCCCGCCGTCGCTCAAACCGCTCTCAACGCGCTGACCGCGCTGGGACCCGCCGCCCTGCCTGTGCTGTGGCGGCTGGACACCGCCGAACGCGACCCGCGCCGCCAAATTGTGCTTGCCGCGCACATCGCCGCCGCCGGCGATCCCGAAACGGCGCGCGTGCGGCTGGAAGAACTCACCCGCCACGAAGACGCCGCCATCGCCCGCGCGGCAATTGACACGATGATGAGTTTCAACCTCGTCTCGTATCAGAACTTGCGCGCCCTCGTCCACACCAGCGAAGACCCCTTCGTGCGGCTCGCGGTCATGCGCTGGCTGGCTGACCAGGCTGTCAGCCCCGACCCGCTCAAAGCCGAGCGGGCGGTGATTGAATTGCGCACCATTGACATGCAAGCCGCCCAACTGGCGTTGTTGCGCGCGTTGCGCCACTCACCGCACGAAAAAGTGCGTTTCCTGGCGGCGCAAACCCTGCTCACAAGCCAAACCGAAGAACAGCACCACGCCGCGCGCACCTTCCTGCTGGAACTGGCGCGTGGACAAAGCAAACTCGCCCCTGCCGCCGCGCAAATGGTCTTGCCTGTCCTGACCCCGCAAGAAACCGAGCGCCTCATGCGCGAAGCCGTGCAACCCGCCGTGCGCCGTTTGGCGGCGGAACAACTGAGCGCGCCCAACATGCCCGACGTTGTGCGTCAACACGCCGCCCGCACCTTGCTTGACGTTGGCGCGACCGAAGAAGCCTTGCACGTGCTCGGCGACCTGCTCCGCCGTGCCAACGACCGCCGCTGGCGGCTTTGGGCGCTGAGCACCCTGCACGACGTGGGCAAACCCGCTTTGCCGCTCCTGCGTGAAGCGCTCGAAAAAGAGACCGCGCATGACATGGTGGTACGCCTGACCGAAACCGTGCTCACCCTCTCGGACGATCCCAACGAACAACGCCGCCTCGCGGCGCAACTCATCACCTTGGGCGAAGCCGAGCAAGCCGCCAACGTCCTTGTGGCGATTGCCACCGACGCCACCATGTCCCCCGAACAGAACGAAGCCGCTGTCGCCACTCTCATCGCCGCCTACCGCGCCCACGAAGAAGCGCGCGCCGTCATCACCGAAGCGCTGGAACGTGTCGCGCGACACGGCGCAACCCCCAATGTGCGCCACATGGCGCACCACTTCCTCATGGTGGAACGCCCGGCGGCGCTCCCGTTGCCGCTGCTCATTCGCGGGCTGATTGCCACCGACGCGCCGCCCAGCGAATACAGCGCCGCCTTGCAAACCCTGCACGACAGCGCTCCCATCGCCGCGCAAGCGCTTCTCGAAACCCTGCTTGCGCCCGACACCCCCACGCTGCACCGTTGGCGGCTGTTCAACCTGCTGGCGACGCTCCCCGCCGAGCACGCCTACGCCGCTCTGGAACAACTCATCGCGCGGGCGCCCAACGCCGCCTTTGCGCTTGCCGCCGCCGAACGCCTGTTGTCGTTGAGCGCCAAAGCCTCGGCGCTGGCTGTGTTGGCAACACTGGCGCAAAACGCCCCGCACCCCAACGTGCGGACACGGGCGCTCTATCGGCTGGCAACCTTCCAGCCGCGCCCCGACGCGCTCATCGAAACCGTGCGCCTGCAAACACCCTATCCCGACACCCAAAAACTCGCCTACACCATTCTGTACGGCGCACCGCCCGACACCCTGCTCGACCGACTTTGGGCGTTCACCCAGCGCCTTTTGGTGCGCCTGGACGAATAACCGCCATCGCCCAAACCAATCGAAGGCAACGAATACACCATGGAACTCAACGCCATTCTGACACACGAACATACCGACTTCGACGCCGTTGCCTCGCAACTCGGCGCGCACAAACTCTACCCGTCCTATGTGCCCATCTTGCCGCGCCGCGTCAACAAAAACGTGCAGGACTTTCTCGCCCTGCACCGCGACGTCTTGCCCTTCAAGCGGATTGACGAATTGCCGCCCAACACGCGCTTTGTCAACGTGATTTTGGTGGAAACGCAGACGCTCCCCAGCATCAAAGGCTTGCGCCCCGACACCGTCCGCTTGGTGCGGGTGATTGACCACCACGAAAAACGGGAAGACTTGCCCCCCGACTGGCACTTTGAAGGGCAATTGACCGGCGCTTGTACCACTCTCCTTGTGCAAAAAATTGCCGAACGCCGCATCGCGCTGACGCCTGTTGAAGCCACTTTGCTTTTGCTCGGCATCTACGAAGACACCGGCTCGCTCACGTATGCCGGCACCACCTCGCTTGATTTGCGCGCCGCCGCCTGGTTGCTGGAACAAGGCGCAAACCTCGACGTGGTGCGCACGTTTCTCGACCACCCACTCACCGAAAGCCAGCGGCGGCTCTATCGCCAGTTGCTGCAAAACATTGAGACGGTTGACATAAACGGCTACACGATCGTCATTGCCGCCACCGAATTCGACGAATACGTGGACGAAGTCTCGACCCTCTCGCACTTCATTCGCGAACTGCACGACCCCGCCGCGCTCTTCGTGGTGGTGAAAATGGGCGACCATGTGCAAATTGTGGCGCGCAGCACCACCGACGATATTCACGTGGGGCGCATCATGGAGCAGTTTGGCGGGGGGGGGCACGCCCGCGCCGCCGCCGCCTTTGTGGACAACCAGGCGCTGGACCAGGTGGTCCAACGCTTGCGCGCGCTTTTGCCCCGCTTTGTCGAACCGGCGCACCGCGTGCGCGACATCATGAGCCGCGGACGCATTCGCACCATTCACCCCGACACCACCATCCGCGAAGCGCATGAGCAAATGGTGCGTTGGGGGCATGAAGGCTTCCCGGTGGTGGATGAAAACGGACAGGTTGTCGGCGTGCTCACCCGCCGCGACGTGGACCGCGCCTTGCACCACCACATGGGCAAGCAACCTGTTTCCGCCGTCATGCACAAGGGCGCTATTTTTGTCACGCCGGATGAGAGCGTGGAGCGTGTCCAGCGCGTGATGACGGAGTACAACGTAGGGCAAGTGCCTGTGCTCGAAAACGGGCGCATCGTGGGCATCGTCACGCGCACAGACCTGCTCAAACTCTGGCAATCTCCTCAGGAACAACCCTACTCGCGCGAGGAGATTGCGCGCCGCCTGGAAGCCGCCATCCCCCCGGCAATTTTGCGCCTGGTGCGCGCCATTGCCCGCGAAGCCAACGACATGGGCTACTCGCTCTACTTTGTGGGCGGTTTCGTGCGCGATTTGTTGCTTGAACAACCGCTCAAAGACCTGGACCTGGTGGTTGAAGGCGACGCCGTGCGGCTTGCGCATCGTCTGGCGGAAAAATACGGCGGGCGTGTGGTGGCGCACAAGCGCTTTGGCACCGCCAAGTGGATTTTGCGCGAAGGCGAGCGCCCCCCCTCGCCCCTCATCAGCGACCCCACTTTGCCCCCGCATCTCGACCTGGTGACGGCGCGCACGGAGTTCTACGAAGAACCAACCGCCTTGCCGACGGTGGAGCAGAGCAACATCAAACTGGATTTGCACCGCCGCGATTTTACCATCAACACGCTTGCCATCGCGCTGGATGAATCGCGCTACGGGCAATTGCTTGATTTCTACGGCGGCGTGCGCGACCTGCGCGAAAAGCGCATCCGCGTCCTGCACAACCTGAGCCTGGTGGAAGACCCCACGCGCATTTTGCGCGCTGTGCGCTTTGAACAGCGCCTTGGGTTTGAAATTGAGCCGCGCACGCTGGAACTCATCCGCGATTCGGTGGAATTGCTGGCGCGTGTGAGCGGCGACCGCCTGCGCCATGAATTGGCGCTCATCTTTCAGGAAGACCGCGCCGAGCACATGTTGGCGCGCCTGCATGCGTTGGGGGCATTACGCGCCATTGACCCCGCCCTCACGTTCGACGATGACGCGGCTGAGCGAATGCGCCGACTGCGTGAAGCGGGCTTGACGGCGTTTTGGGCGTTGCTTGCGGCGTGGTTGTGGCCGCTGGCGTGGGAAGAGGTGGAGCGGATTGCCCAGCGGTTGAGCGTTGCCGGGCGCGATATTCGCAAGTTGCGCGCCTTGTGGGGTTTGAAAAGCCAGGCGGCGCGGCTTGCGGCGGCGGAACGCCCCAGCGAGGTGGTGCGTCTCATCGAGGCGCAGACCACCGACGAGCGTGTGCTGCGGGTGGCGTGGCATTTGCTGGATGAACCGCGCGCCCGCGACCACCTGCAACGCTATCTGGACGAGTGGCGGCATATGCGTCCCAGCATCAGCGGTCGCCGCCTGCGCGAATTGGGCTTGCCGCCCGGTCCGCACTACGCCGAGATTCTGGCGCAGGTGCGCAACGCCCTTTTGGACGGCGAAGTGCAGAGCGCGGAAGAACAAGCGGCGTTGCTGGAACGGCTGGCGCGGGAATGGCTGGCGACGCACCGCGCGTGAGCGCGTTTATTCGCCGGTGATGGCGTTTTTCTCGTTGCGGCATGCGCACGCTTCGCGCACTTCTTCGCCGCGAATGAGCCAACCGTCGTAGGCGCGGGGTGCGGCAACCGCCCGCCAGCCTGAAAGCACGAACGGAATGGCGCTGTCGGCTTCGAGCCATTGCCCGTTGTACTTGCGGGCAATGTGCAGGTGCGAGGCGTCGGCAATGCCCCCCTCACACGATGGATAGCCCACGGGGTCGCCCTTTTGCAAGCGCATACCCACCGTGACGCGCCCCGCTTCGGTCATGTGCATGTAGAGCACGCTCCAACCGGTGCCGTGGTAGCCGTCGCCGTCCAGGTCGAGAATCACTTGCCCGTCGCGGCTGCGCACAACCGTGCCCGCCGCCACCGCCACCGCAGGATACTGCGACGGCCAGCAACTGTACACGTCCGGCGGCAGGAAATCGAGCGACGCCCAGGCGCTGAAATCGCCCCACCCACCGTGTGGACCACCCGTAAAGTGCCAGACTTCGCCGTCGCGCCAGGGCAGGCGGAACGCGGGCTGTTCCACCCCCGGCGGAAGCAGCGGCACATCGTACTGCCAGGGGTCGCCAAAGAGGCGGCGGTACGTTTGCTGGAAAGCGCCCAGCATCAGCGGCAATTTGTCCGGCGTGGTGGTGCGTGCCAGCACGTTTGAGACGGCGGCGGTGCCGGGGTTCGTGGCGGGGTCGTAGCGCATGCGTTCCCCTGAGGCAAATTGCAGCACAGCGTCGCGCCCGCTCAATTGCCCGTAGTAGCCCTGGTTCAGGCGGTTAGCCGCCCACGAGGCTTGCAGGTACAAGCCACTGCGGGCGGGGTCGCGCAAGCCAAAGGGATAATCGCGGTTTTCGGGGTTCGCGCTGGTGAGCCACCCACTTTGAAATTCGAGCAGCGCCAGCAAAACCCGTGGACCGATACTGTAATCTTCGGCCACCTGTTGCAGAATGGTGCTGCCACTCAGCAAACGCCCTTCCACCCATTCCTGATACCCCGCCAGATAGCCGTTGTAGCGCCGCACTTCGGACGAAAGGTCAAAGGTTTTGTAGGTTGGTCCATACACGACTTCGCTGTCGGGGATGATTTGGGCAGGCGGGACGTAGGCGGTCACGGTTTTGTAGGGCAGTTGGAGCACTTGCCCCGCGTAAATTTCGTGCGGATTGCTGAGATTGTTGAGCCGCATCAATTCATCCACGGTCGTGTTGAACCGTTCCGCCAGCGCCAGCAAGGTATCGCCCGGCTGAACAGTGTAATACTCAGGGTAGGGGGTGGCTGTGGGCGCGGCGCGGGGTGTCGGCGTGCGCAAGCGTGCCGCCAAATCGGCGTCGTTGAGGGTGGGGGGCGGTTGATTGGCGATCTCATCGGCGGGGGCGGCCTGGTGTCCGCCAATGGCGAGCGGCGGGTTAGTGGGTACCAACAACAAGGGCTCGGATGCGTCGTGGCGCTGCGTGGTGCAGGCGCTGAGCCAGAGTGTCAGCAGGAGAACAAGCGAGATGGAACGCATGGTGCAACGCATGGCTTTCATGATGAATGTACGGGTTGGTATTCCTGCAAAGGGAGTTGGACGTGAACGCGAGTGCCTTCACCAGGGCGGCTGTCAATGAGCAAGCGGGCGTCAATCAGTTCGGCGCGCTCTTGCATGTTCATCAGCCCAAAGTGGTAGCGTTCGCCCGATTGCTGGTGAATGCTCTCCATGTTGAAGCCGACGCCGTCGTCTTCAACCAGAATGTCGAGCGTGATCTCATCGTGAATGCTGACGTGTACGCGAATGTTTTGCGCCTGCGCATGCTTGCGGGCGTTGTTGACCGCTTCTTGCACAATGGCAAAGAGTTCGCGCACCGTGGGAAGCGGCAAGTTGAGGCGTCGCGGCACGTCGGGGGCGACAATGTAGTGGTAGGTCACGTCCTGGTCGCCCATTTGGATTTGTTGCAAAAATTCGTCCAGGGCGGCGACCAAGCCGCGCGTTTCCAGAATGAGCGGGCGTAGCCCAAAGAGCAAGGAACGCGCTTCGCGCACGGCCTGGCGGGCGGTGGTGCGCAGGTATTCGATTTCAACATCGAGCCGCTCGGACTGGATACCGCTTTGCTTTACCAGCAGGCGAATGTTTTCGGCGCTGAGCGTGATGGCTGAGAGCAGTTGGGTTAGCCCGTCGTGCAAGTCGCGCGCCAGTTCGCGCCGCACGGTTTCTTGCGCTTCCAGAATGCGGTCGCGTTCCTGGCGGACGCTTTCGTAGAGGCGTGCGTTTTGAATCGCGACGGCGATTTGGGCGGCGAACACGTTCAGGAGTTGGGCTTCGCGTTCGGTGTAAGGGGTGCGCCCTGGCCGCCGATTGACGTTAATGACGCCGAGCGTGCGACGGCGCACTTTGAGCGGGACGCTCATGGCACTACCGATACGTCCAATGGTATCGCTGGCGAGATGTTCGTAGGGCGTTCCTTCCAGCCCCCCCAGCAGAATCAGCGGCTTCCCTTTGCGCACCACTTCCCCCGCGATACTGTTTGTGAGGGGCACTTCCGCCGCGACGGCGGCGGGCGGCAATCCGTGTTGGGCGACGATGATGAGGTGAGGACCGTCGGGTTGTTCTTCCAGCAACATGAGCGAGACGGTGTCGGCGAAAAAGGTGCGCTGGACAATCGTGATGGTTTGCTCGTAGAGCCGTTGGGAGTTGAGCGTGCTCGTGATGGTGCGCCCTAACTCCATGAGCGAGAGAATTTCGGAGAGTTGCTCGCGCTCTTCGCGCATTTCAAAGTGCTGTCGCCAGCGTTCCAGCGCCACCAGGGCTTCGTCGCGGGTGAGCGGGTGCGAGAGATAGTCGAAGAAGCCTTGCCGCATAACGGTGCGGGCGCGTTCGATGGATGGCGTGGGGTCCAGCACAACAATGTCAAATCCGGGGAAGCGTGTGCGCAGTTCGGTCAGGGCGGTGATGTCGTCATGCGCCCACAGGTAGAAGAGCAAGCCGCGCGCCAGGGCGGGGACGGTTTCGCCGATTTCGTCGCCTGATTCAACCGCGTAAAAGGGCATGTTCGCCATAAGGGCGGCTTCTTGCCCCGCCAGTTGGTCTTCTGGATACGTTGAGAGAAAGACAACACACGTTTCCACAGGTCTTATTTCTCCAGGCGTAACCGAAAGTTGACGGCGGTTGGCGGTCCGTTGGGGACGCCTTCTTCGAGTTTTTCCAGGCGTACACGCTTCCAGGTGGGGTCTGTTTGCAGTGCGCGTGCAAATTCCAGGGCGAGCGAGGCGCTGCCGGCTTCGCCTTCGATGATGAGGGCGTCGTCTGTTTCGGTGAGGTTGGTGATGCTCACGCGGGGCGGCAACGCCGTGGCGACGGCTTCCAACACGGTGGAAAACGGCGTGCCCTCGCGTTCGACGGCGTCGGCAAGGCGTTCAAGCCGGACGGCTGTTTCGAGTGTGGTGTGAATGTGCGTGGTGAGCGTTTCGTATTCCGCCAACAGGGTTTCGACGTCTTGGGCGCGTGCGCGTTCGGCTTCTACGGCGTCGCGCAGGCGCGACAGCTGCTTGTCGTTGGACTGTTTGACGAAGAAGAGGAACACAAGCACCACAAGCCCCGCGATGATGAGCAGCCCCCCAAGCCTTTCGGGGGCAGACGCCGACTGCCACGTGCGCGCGGCACGTGATGATGGGGCGGTCAGGTTGATGTCTGGAAACTCTGTTGCCATGGTTTTGCTCACCTTTTCCACAGGTTGTAGGCGATAGTGTGGCGTTTTGTCAAATGCGCTTGCGTGCCAGCCCTACCGCAGCCATGTAGAGGTGTGGGGGCAGGCTGGTGGGGAAGGGGGTATCGTCGGGCAATGGCGCGAGCGACAACCCCAGGACGGTGGTCAGCAGGTCGTGCAGTTCGCCGCTGGTTGCCAGTGCGCCGACAACGTAGGTTGGGCATGCGAGCGCCTCTTTGCCGTAGGTCGCCGCCACCCGTTGTGTGATGGTGTGGATGTGTTCGGCAAGGCGTGTCAGGCGTGCGCCGTGTGTGCGCAGAAGGGGCGCGGTCAATTGCCAGGTTGCCGAGACCAGCGGCAAGGCGTCCTGTACGAAGGTGAAGGTTGCCATGGTGCGCCCTACGTCCAGCACGAAGCAGTGCGGCGCGCCAATGCCGCGAATGAGGGCGAGGGGTTTGGGTTCGAGCGCCGCCATGTGCAAGCCCGCCATATCCAGCACTGTTTCGATAAAAGCAACCATGTTCTGGGGGGACGCCATGGCGAAAAGGTGGGGGACGGCGTGGCGCGTCAGCAGGTGGACGCCCACGCGGACGGCTTGTCCCGCCCAGAAGCGTTGCGCGATTGCCTGCTCGGTGGGGGGCGGTTCGTCAGGCGACCAGGGGACGAGGCGCGTATCGGCGGGCAGCCAGGCGCTGGCAACGATGACGCCCCGCGTAGGGGCGCGGTGGTGCGCCCAGAGGGTGCGCAATGCGGCGGCAATTGGTTCGGCGGGGGGAAGGGTGTCCGGTGGCGTCGCCGTCCATTCAGGAAGGGGGATGCTCCCCCAGCGCACAGCGCGCCCGCGCTCAAACAGGACCAGGCGGGCGGCGTCGGTTTCGAGCAACAAGGTTGGGCGTGAGCGTTGCCAGAACATGCACACCTACGGGTAGATTTCCAGGTTCCAACTTTCCAGCGTGCCCGTTTTGCCCGGCTTGGTGTCGGTGACGCGCAACGTCCAGGTGCCGTTGGCTGTGTCGGGCAAGCCGCCGCTGACGGTGTAGCGCGTGCGCAGTTCGTCGGGACCGCCGCCTACGTCGCGGTCGGCGTAGAGCAGGTAGGTGCTCCCGTTCGGCGCAATCAGTTCAACACGCAGGTCGTACACGTCTTCGTGCGTAATCCAGACGAAGACTTTGAGTTCGCGAATCGAAATGGTGTCGGGCACTGTGACGCTGCTGGTGAGCGGTGTGGTGATGTCGTCGGGAATGGCGAGCGGGCACCCCGTACAGGCGTATGCGACAGGTGTCGCAGTGGCGGTTGGGGTCGCCGTCGGTGTTGGTGTGATGGTCGGTGTGTTAGTTGGTGTGGGGGTGGCTGTGGGCGGGACGGTCGGCGTGCTGGTCGGCACGGGTGTGCCGTATGTCCCCGCGTAGCGAATGAAATCAATCACCACCACTTGCCGACCGGTTCCGTTGGGGTGGCAATCTTTCGCGTCCGTTTCAACGGTCAGGCGCGGCGAGAGTTCGCGCCCGGTTTCTGGGTCAACCACGGCGACATACCAGCGCCCCTCTTTGGGGTAGGGCGCGAGAACCACGTCCCAATAGCCGTTGGGCTGGTTGGTGTAGCCGATACCCGACGGATAGGAATAGACCTGGTCGGGCGCGGCGCCGTCCCACCAGACGCGCACGGTGACGCCGTTGAGCGGTTGCCCGTTTTCATCTTTGATGAGTCCCTTGATCATCGTCACGCCGCAGTTGGGCAGGTAGAAGGGCGTTGTTGCGCCGAACTGATACGGGTCGGGCGTTGGCGTGATGGTGGGCGTTGGCGTGCGTGTGGGTGTTGGCGTTCTGGTTGCAGGCGCCGATGTGTACGTTGGCGCGGGGGTGTTGGTGGGCGGCGGTGGTTGCGTGGGCGGCAAGGTTGGCGTAGCGACGGGCGTTGATGTGGCTGGAGTGGGCGTGGATGAAGGCGGCGGTGTGGGGGCAAGCGCCACGGTTGTTTGGTTGGGTTGCGGTGTTTGGGCAAGGGCTTCATTCACGCGGAGCAAGCCGGCGACGGCTTCTTGCCCGTTGGGATTGATGCTCAACGCCTGTTCGTACTGTTCTTGCGCCAGCAAGACGTAGCCTTGCGCCAGCAGGGTGTCGCCATAGGCGACGTATGTCTCGTAAAGCAAGGTGTCAATCGAGGGGTCGTTGGGTGTCAAGACCGAGAGACGAATGAGCAGGCTGATGGCGCGTTCGTAATCGCCTTGTGTCATGGCGCGTTCATACTCGCGGCGCAGCGTTTTGGCGCGTTCTTCCGGACTTTGGGGGGCGCCTGCCGCACGGGTGTCGGCGGGTGCGGTGAAGAGTACGAGCGTGCCTTCGAGCGTGTAGGTGTTCGGGTCGTTTTCGTCGCGTGTCAGGCGAGCGTTGCGCAGGCGGGCGGTGGGAAGGATATCACCTTCCACGGCTTGCAGGAAAGCCTGCACGTTGCTGAGCGTACCGCGCACCGCCAGCGTGTAGGTTTGGCGGATGATGCCCTCGTCGGTTTTCTCGGCGAGACCTTCTTCGAAGGTCACCAGTTCCACGTCGTACTGGCGCGCCGTGTCAAGCAGGGTAGCCGCGAGGTCGAGCGGGGTGTCGGCGCGCGCCAGGCGCGCTTGGGCGGCGTTCAACCGCTGTTCAGCCACAGCGGCCTGGCGTTGCAGTGTGGTTATCTGGTTGATGCGCGGGGCATTTTCGGCGATGAACGCCTGGTAGCGTGCGAGTTCGGCTTCCAGGCGGCGCTCTTCAGCGTGTTGCGTGCGAAATTCCCACGCGAACCAACTGTAAGCGGTCAACAGCGCAAGGGCTGCCACAAGCAGCCAGAAGGGGCGCGATGAAAATCTTTCGATGATGGGTGATAGGCGATTCAGTGCACGCATACGCTTCCAATAAGGCACCCGCCACGTGATGGGGCGGGTGCCTGCTCGGTTTCAAATAGCCGTATGCGTACAATACCGAAAGTGTGGGCTTTCGTCAATACGGGCGACGCCGCACTTTCGGGACGAAAATCTCGGCGGGCAAATTGAAGCCGTGGGCTTCGAGGCGTGGCGTGAAGTGGGGGCGCACACCGGTTGGCTCAAACGAGCCTTCAACCTTGTTGGTTTCGCTGTTGTAGCCCCGTTCCACAAAGCGGAAGATATCTTGCATGACAATGGTATCGCCTTCCATCCCCTGCACTTCGCTGATTTGGATAATTTTGCGTGAACCATCGCGCAGGCGGGAGGTTTGCACAATCAAGTCTACCGCGCTAGCAATCTGTTCGCGAATGACGCTGAGCGGCATTTCCATCCCCGCCATGAGGCACATGGTTTCAAGGCGGGAGAGGCAGTCGCGCGGGGTGTTGGCGTGCAGTGTGGTGAGCGAGCCATCGTGCCCGGTGTTCATGGCTTGCAACATGTCCAGCGCTTCGCCGCCACGGCACTCGCCGACGACAATCCGCTCGGGGCGCATACGCAGAGAGTTGATAACGAGGTCACGGATGGTGACGGCGCGCCCGCTGCCGTCAGGTTCGGCGGGTTTGGTTTCCAGGCGTACCACGTGGCGCTGTTGCAATTGCAATTCGGCGGAGTCTTCGATAGTGACAATGCGCTCCCCTTCGGGAATGAAGCCGCTCAGAATGTTGAGCAAAGTGGTTTTCCCGGAGCCCGTCCCACCGCTGACGATGATGTTCAGGCGGGAGACGACGCATGCCCGCAAAAATTCCGCCATCGCCGGCGTCAGCGAGCCGAATTTGATGAGGTCGCGGATGGTGAGTTTCTCTTTGCTGAATTTACGAATGGTAATTGTGGGACCATCAATCGCGCAGGGGGGAATGATGGCGTTGACACGGCTCCCGTCGGGGAGACGGGCGTCCACCATCGGCCAGCGGCGGTCCACACGGCGACCAAGTGGGCGTACAATGCGGTCAATAATGCGCAACACGTGGTCATCGTTGCGGAATTTGATGTTGGTTTCGATGAGTTTCCCCTTCTTTTCGATGAACACCTGGTAGGGACCGTTGACCATGATTTCGCTGATGTCCGGGTCGCGCAGAAGGGGTTCGATAGGTCCAAACCCCAGCAATTCGTCGAGGACTTCCTGATAGAGCGCTTTTTGCTCCTGCACCGTCAGCGAGACGTTGCCATGGCGATACAATTCCTGGAAACGCTCGTGAATGACCTGGCGCACTTCGGGCGTATCTTCCAGCGTGATGTGTTCCAAACTCACCATCAACTGGTCAATAATCCAGTCGCGCAGTTCATTGCGGCGCTGGCGCGCAATCTCTTCCACGCTGGCTTCGACTTCGCCTTCTTCAAAGACTGTGCCTTGCAGGGGGGATTCTTCTGGACGCACGTCTTCCTGGCGGATGGCTTCCCCCTCGTCCAGCCCCAGCAAGTTGCGAATATCTTCGGCCGGTTTTTGGGGCTGGGGTGCTGGGGGATTTTTCTCATCATCTTTCCGTGGGCGGTTGGGGTTATTTTGCATACGGCGCAACAGAGACATAGTTCACTCCTCTCATTCCCACCTAAAACTCAACGAAATAGGCATCGCACGCCTGGTCAATCAACTCTTTGGTCATCGCTGGGCGTATCCCGCGATAGGCGGCGATATCCAGAATCTGGTCAATCAAGTCGCGCGGGTGCGCCGACTTCAATTCGCGTTTTTGTTTGATGTAGTATTCGCGCAGCAAGTAGACAAACACCTTCTGGTTGAATTCAATACCCTTGGCGGCGCAGACGCGGCGGAAAATTTCGTAAAACTGGCGGTCGGTGGGGTTGGGAATTTCCAGTTTGTGCCGCAAGCGTCGCAAAAAGGCTTCGTCCACCAGGTCTTTGGGGTCAAGGTTGGTGCTGAAAACGATAAAAGTTTCAAAAGGAATTTCAATTTTCATGCCGTTTTGCAGCGTCAAAAAGTCAATGCGCAATTCAAGCGGTACAATCCAGCGGTTGAGCAAATCTTGGGGGCGCATTTGCTGGCGACCGAAGTCGTCCACCAAGAAGAGCCCGCCATTGGCTTTCATTTGCAGCGGGGCTTCATACGTCTTGGAAATGGGGTCGTAAATCAAATCGAGCATTTCCAGCGTCAATTCACCGCCTACCATCACCGTGGGGCGCTTGATTTTCACCCAGCGGCGGTCAATGCGCTTGGGTTGCAAGCCGTCGGTTCCTATTTTGCCTGTGCCCAACCGCCCCGTGCCGGGCTTGCGCAAACTCTCGGTTTTGGCGCCCAGGCTGGAAGTGCCGAGTTTCGATGTGTCCGATTCTTGCTCTTCCTCAACGGGTTCGTGTACCAGTGAATCGAACACTTTGATGATTGAGGCGCCGCCAACAGAAATGGCATACGGGATGTAAATATCCCCTTTCATCATGCGCGTAATCGAACTGGCGATGGCGGTTTTCCCGTTGCCGGGGGGACCATACAGGAAGAAAGAGCGCCCCGAATTGACGGCGGGACCGATGCGGTCAATCGTTTCCGGCGGGACAACAAGGTGAGAAAGCGCCTGGCGCACGTCTTCCGGCCCAATGCGGTATTTGTTGGGTTTCTGCTCGACAACCACTTTGCGGTATGCTTCAATAGGGACAGGTGCAGGACCGACGTATTGACTGCGTTCAAGGGCTTCGCGCGCGCGTTTGATACCTTTTTCGGCGATGGTGTAGCGAAAACTGCGTTCACTGATGCCGCGACTGCCGGTGACGCCGATCAACTCTTCACGTTTCAGAAAATCCAACACCGGCTCCACAACATTCACAAATGGAAGTTTGACGGTATCGGCAATATCCTGCGCGGTAATTTCACCGGCAAAGTAAACGACCTTCAAGACAAGGTCGGTCAAAAAGCCCATCGAAAGCCCGGTTTCTTCGATAGAACGAGGTTCTTTCAAAACTTCCCATGCTTCTTGTGAAAGATCAACGGGTATGGTGGCCACTGTCATGGTATTGGCTCCCTACACAAAGAATTATTCATCACGTTGGTTGATTGCTTCAACAGGGGTAATCCATATGATTTGCTGCTTATTGAGCGAAAGAAAACCCGTAAAAAATGAGGAACCATCTCGCAAGTGAACCGTGGCGTTGGTGAGCGCGAGGAAGCCGCGTTCCTTGTTGTTGACCTCATCGCTCAGTCGCTGGTCGAAGTGGATGTGCATTTCACCCTCAACAAGCCCGTCGTGTGTCGCAATGCGCACCAGCAAAGGGCGTGTGGTGACCTTGTCGGTGTAGTACTTGCCTTTGGCGTCGAAACGTTTCATGAGAGACCTCTTTCACGGTTCGATTGGCGGCTGAGAAAGTTTTTTCATATTTTCGCAAGGTTCTCGCTTCTGCTATCATATGGCAAGAAGCGGCGAAACGCAATAGGACTTTAGGCGGGCTTACTACCGTCAGCACCGTTGCCATCGCCATGACATTCTTACAGTAGTGGAGTGCCTTGACAGAATACACACGAGGACGCATGTTGAACACGGGACATTCGGATTCGTTCGCTTTCACACTTGAAGATTTGCGTTGGGTGCTGGAAGCCGAGAGCGGTACCGCTTTGTTGCAAACCGGCTTGGATATGATCATCCAAACCGTTCCCCCCATCATGGGCGGGGCTTTGCTGCTTCAAACGTCATCGCGGCAGTTGCAGGTGCAGAGCGGTATCCCGGCGGATGCGCTGGATATTGTCGAGGCATGGAAGACGGCGTGGCGTCCTTCGCAACAGGGTGAAGAGCATGAAGCCGATTTCACGCTTCCCCCCGACCAGTGGGTTGCCCTGCCCATGCAGAGTTATCGCCACCTGGTGGCGGGGCGTGCGCTCTTTTATGTGCAAGAGCCGTTGACGCAGGAAGTCTTGCACTTTCTCCAAAACCTGCTGAGCATTTTGGCGCATTATGCGAATATCATCGAAGAAAACCGCGCCGCCCGACGCTATTCCCAACGCCTGGAACTCCTGTTCGATATCACGCGCGCATTGACGGAAACGCTCGATTTGCAGGGGGTGTTGTCGTACACGATGCAGTTGGCGGCGACGGCAATGGACGCTGAGGCGGCTAGCCTTTTGCTTGCCGACCCCAAGACCAACGAACTCTATTTCTACGCGATCCATAGCACCCAGCGCGACCGCCTGGTGAATGTGCGTTTGCAAAACAACCAGGGTATTGTCGGGTGGGTCTATCAAACCGGTGAAGCCGTTATCTGCGACGACCCCGCCAACGACCCCCGTTTTAGCCAGGTGGTGGATGAACGCTCAGGATTTGTGACGCGCAACATTCTGTGTGTACCGCTCCAGGTCAAGGGCAAGCGCATTGGCGTTCTTGAAGTGCTGAATAAGCATGGTGATGAATCGTTTACCGAAGAAGACAAACACCTGCTCATGACGCTTGCCGCCGAAGCCGCCATTGCCATTGAAAATGCGCGGCTTTATCAGAATTTGCGTGAAGAGCGCGACCGTATCATGCGCATTCAAGAAGATGTGCGGCGTGAATTGGCGCGCACCTTGCACGATACCACCGTGCAATTGTTGTCTTCCATTGTGATGAGTGTGTCGCACGCCCAAAAATTGTACGAGCGTGCGCCGGAGTTGCTGCCGGATGAGCTGCGCAACATTGAGGATTTGGCGCAACGCGCCATGCTCTCGACCCGCCAATTGCTCTTTGAACTTCGCCCGGTGGTGTTGGAAACGCGCGGCTTGGGCGCGGCGCTCGAAGCCTACATTCAGCGTCTGGATGAAATCTCCCGGCAAACGCGCTTTATCTTGGACCTATGCGAAGACTTGCCGGATTTGCCGCCCCATGTGGCGCAAACGCTCTTTGCCATCGTGCAGGAAGCCATCAATAACGCCATCAAGCACGCCCAGGCGTCCACAATTCGGGTGAAGACTGTCTGCACGGACGAGGGAATGGAAGTGCTTGTTGAGGATGACGGCAAAGGGTTCGACTTGAAGAAGGTCCAGCAGTCGTATGATGTCTCCGGCAGCCTTGGCTTGATCAACATGTATGAGCGCGCGAATCTTATCGAAGCCTCGCTGACTATCGAGAGCGAAGTTGGCAAAGGCACGCGCATACAGATTGTGCTGCCATACGAATCACTTGACCGACTGCGTGCTATCGCAGAAAATAGATGACAGGCACCACCCAAACCCAAGGAGCCGAAAATGACCCCGGACACGTTGAGTGCGCAAGGCCAAGCGGCGTATGACGCCGAAGATTATGAAACCGCTGTTGCCGCGTTTCGGCAGGCGCGCCAGGTATGGCATGAGATGGGCGACCCCTTTGGCGAAGCCCAGGCTGCCATGGACGAGGGGCGTGCGCATGCCCGTTTCGGCAACATTGAAGCGGCAATTGAAGCCCTGAGCGATGCGCTCAAACTCTTCAAGGAATGTGATGCGCTGGAAGAGCAAGCCGCCGTCGCCATGCAGTTGGGGCAGTTGATGGTCCAGCGTGGTGATTACAAGCGCGCGTCGGAGTTGCTGGCGTATGCCGCGCAACTGTTCGATGAACTGGATGACGTCGAGCATGCCAATGAAGTGCTGGCAACGCTGGAAGAAGCCTTTGGTCAGCAAGGCGATTGGTTGAACCGCCTGATTGTGCGCTATTACCTCATGCGCCGCACGGGTGACGATGTCTCCCTTTCGGCGCGCTTGTTGGGGCTTTTCTTGCGCCTTTTGGGGGTGAGCCTTTCCTGACCGGTGGGGCTGGTGTGGCAAGCAGAACGGGCGAGCCGTGCGGCTCGCCCGTTTTGGTTTGGTAGGGCAAGGGAGCGCCCCTCAGGACGCACCACCCCCCAAGCGTTCCAGCCGTTCGCGCACTTTCGCCAACTGTTCCTCAGCGTCGGCGAGCGCTTGCCGCGCCCCTTCGACAATGTGCGCCGGCGCTTTCTGCACAAAGTTTTCGTTCGCCAGCCGCGCCCGATGCCGCTTGACCACCTCTTCCAGTTCGGCGGCTTGTTTTTGCAAGCGCGCGATTTCCTGTTCCAGGTCAACCATGCCCGCCAGCGGCAGGAAGGCTTCCAGCCCTTCGCGCACCACCACGTGGGCGGCCATTTCAGGCGCTTGCTCCACCTGCGGCACAATTTCCAGGCGGTCTTCATCCAGACGCGCCAGCGCCAGCAGAACGTCGCGCTCGGCTTCCAGGTCGTCCAGCGCCGCGCCGGCGGCAATCAACGCCGCAATGCGCCGCCCCGGTTCCACGTCGTACTCGTTGCGCACGTTGCGGATGGCGCGGATGAGTTCTTGCACGGCGGTAAAGCGCTCGATGGCGTCTTCGTCCACAAAGCCGGGGTGCGGCCAGGGGGCTTTCATGAGTGTTTCGCCGCGGTGCGGCAGGTGTTGCCACGCTTCTTCGGTGACAAACGGAATGTAGGGGTGCAGCAGGCGCAAGGTGCGTTCCAGCACGTACACCAGCACGCGCCGCGCCATGCGCGCCCGCGCGGCGTCGTCCCCGTAGAGCCGCGTTTTGGCGGCTTCGATGTACCAGTCGGCAAATTCGTTCCAGAAGAAGTGGTAGAGCGTGCGCCCCGCCTCGCCGAAGTAGAAGCGGTCCAGCAGGTCGGTGACTTCGGCGATGACCTGGTGCAGGCGGCTTACAATCCAGCGCTCGGGCAAGGGCAACGCTTGCACGTCGGCGTCGCTGAAGGTGATGTCGGCGAGCGCTTCGCGTTCGGCTTCTTCGATTTTTTCCAGGTTGGCGAGCACAAAGCGCGTGGCGTTCCAGATTTTGTTGCTGAAATTGCGGTTCGACTCGATGCGCGCAATCGAAAGGTTGATGTCTTGCCCGGGGGTTGAACCGGTGGCGAGCGTGAAGCGCAGGGCGTCCGCGCCGTACTGCTCCACCACGTCCAGCGGGTCAATGACGTTGCCGAGCGTCTTGCTCATTTTGCGCCCGTGCTCATCGCGCACCAGCCCGTGCAGATAGACCACCTCGAACGGCGGTTTGCCGGTGAATTCCAGCCCCGTCATGATCATGCGGGCGACCCAGAAGAAGAGGATGTCGTACCCCGTTTCCATGACGGTGGTGGGGTAGAAGTAGCGGTAGTCTTCGGCCTCTTCGTTGGGCCAGCCCAGTGTGCTGAACGGCCACAGGGCGCTGGAAAACCACGTGTCGAGTACGTCGGGGTCGCGTTCCAGGGTGACGTTGTCGCCGTAGCGTTCACGGGCTTTGGCGTAGGCTTCTTCTTCATTGCGTGCCACGATGTACTCGTCCTCGTTCCCGTTGACGTACCAGACGGGAATGCGGTGCCCCCACCAGAGTTGGCGGCTGATGCACCAGTCGCGGATGTTTTCCAGCCAGTGGAAGTAGATTTTCTCGAAGCGTTCGGGAATGATGCGGATTTTGCCGGAGCGCACCGCTTCCAGCGCCGGTTCGGCGAGCGGCTTCATCTTCACGAACCATTGCTTGCTCACCATCGGTTCGATGATTTCGCCGCCCCGTTGCGAACGCGGGACGCGCTGCATGTGGCGTTCGGTTTTGATGGTGAGCCCCGCGGCTTCCATGTCCGCCCAGAGTTTTTTGCGCGCTTCAAAGCGGTCCATGCCGGCGTAGGGTCCGGCGTTGGCGTTCAGTGTGGCGTCGGGGTTCATGATGTTGATGATGGGCAGGTTGTGCCGCCGCCCGATTTCGTAGTCGTTGGGGTCGTGGCCGGGTGTGACTTTGAGCGCCCCCGTGCCAAATTCGCGGTCCACGTATTCATCGGCGATGACGGGAATTTCGCGGTTGAGGATGGGCACCAGCACGGTGCGCCCGATGTACTGCCGGTAGCGCTCATCTTCGGGATGGACAGCGACGGCGGTATCGCCCAAAATGGTTTCGGGGCGGGTGGTTGCCACGGGAATGTAGTCGTCCGAATCTTTCAGGCGATACTTGAAGTAGTAGAGCGTGCCTTCTTCTTCGCTGTATTCCACTTCCAGGTCGGAGACGGCGGTTTGCAGGTTGGGCGACCAGTTGACCATGTACTCGCCGCGGTAAATCAGGCCTTTTTCGTGCAGGCGGATGAACGCTTCCAGCACTGCCTCGCTCAGCCCTTCATCCAGGGTGAAGCGTTCGCGTGTCCAGTCGCACGAAGCCCCCAGCCGCCGCAATTGTTGGGTGATGTAGCCGCCGTACTTTTCTTTCCACGCCCAGACGCGCGCCTCGAACGCTTCGCGCCCCAGGTCCCAGCGCGTTTTGCCTTCCTGCGCGAGCGCTTTTTCCACCTGCAACTGCGTGGCGATGCCGGCGTGGTCGGTGCCGGGCAACCAGAGGGTCGGTTCGCCTTTCATGCGGTGGTAGCGCGTCATCAGGTCTTCCAGCGTGACGAACATGGCGTGCCCCATGTGGAGCGCGCCGGTGACGTTGGGCGGCGGCATGGCAATCACAAAGGGCTTTTTGCTCCAATCAATTTCGGGGGTGAAAAAGCCGGATGATTCCCACCATTGGTAGAGTTTGGGTTCGGTTTCGCGGTGATTGTAGGTTTTGGGTAGTTGGCTCATGGCATTCCTCCTCTTGCTGTTTTGGTTCTGGCGGGGTTATGGCGTCGAGCGCAGCACCCACCAGCGTCTGTCGTCCAGGGTGATTTCTTCCAGAATGCGCCAGCCGGCGGCGGCAAACGCCTGCTCGGCTTCATCGCGGAAGATGGCTTCGTAGAGCATTTCGCGCACCTCGACGTGCCACTTGCTGGCGCCGAAAGAGACGTAGAAGTGCGAACAGTGCGCCATGCGTTTGTCGGTGTACTCCCACGCTTCAAACATGAAAAGCCGCGACCCGTTGACGCGCGCAACCTGGCGGGGGATGAACGTCTCGCGTCGGCGCAGGTGTTGCTCCCAATCGCGCAACCCGACCACCAACAGCCCGCCGGGGCGCACCACGCGGTGCATGGTGTCGAGCAGGCGGGCGGCAGCGGGCTGACCGACGAGCGCCAGCGCGTCGTCCAGTAGGAGCGCCATATCGAAAGGCGCGCCCTCAATGTTCGCCAGTCGCGTCATCCCCAGGCGGTAGAGCGTCACGGGGGCGTGGGTGGCGCGCACCAGCCGCGCCGCGGTGGCAAAGCGCCATTCGTCGGCTTCGGCGGCGGTCACGTCCAGCCCCGCCGCCGCCAGCGCCACCGCGCGGTGCCCGACGCCGGCGTGCCCGTCCAGCACGCGCTGGGCGCCGTGGGCGCGGGCGAGCGCCGCCAGCCGCTGGGCGGCTTGCTCCGCCTCTTGCTCGTCGGTTGTGTACAGGCGTTGCCAGAATGGGCGTGGCAACATACGCTCCCCCACAAGTGAAAACGCCTTCGCCCCCTCAGGGACGAAGGCGTTGCCTCCGCGGTACCACCCTGCTTCCGGCAGAAGATGCCGGCGCTCGTGGCGCGATAACGGGCGCTCCCGGCAACGGCTACTGCGCTTCACCGTTGCGGCTCCCCGGCGACCTTCGGCGGTTCGTGTCGAGGGCGGCTTCCAGCCGATGACCGCCCCTCTCTGGCGACCGTCGCCGCCTACTCCTCCGGTTCACAGCCGTTTTCACTCTTGGCTTGGCTGGGCAGGAGTATAACCGCTTGTGCCTGCACTGTCAACGCTCCGCCGTGCACCCAACAAAAAAGGCTCCCGTGGGAGCCTTTGGCGCACACACCGCGCGCGAACACTCACGCGACGGTGCAAGAACGACACGCCCCTTGCGGGGATGGGAGCTTTTCAATCGCGTTCGATTGGATTATCGCTCTAGGCGTCGTTCTGGGGCTTCAATCCCCTTGCGGGGATTAGGGTTTTTCAGACGCGGGGGTCCACACATCCTCCCGGATGTGTGGTTATGCGTTTCAATCCCCTTGCGGGGATTAGGGCTTTTCAGACGTGGGGGTAGCTCAGAAGGTGAGAGCAACGGTCTTATAAACGTTTCAATCCCCTTGCGGGGATTAGGGCTTTTCAGACTCAATGTTATAAATGCGGGCGAGTCGTTATGATTTACAGTTTCAATCCCCTTGCGGGGATTAGGGCTTTTCAGACTGACTACCGCGCATTGCTTTACCTTATTGAGCGTAGGTTTCAATCCCCTTGCGGGGATTAGGGCTTTTCAGACGTATTATATGTTGAGATTGTCGGAAATAGAAGTTTTTGGGTTTCAATCCCCTTGCGGGGATTAGGGCTTTTCAGACTGTACGGATGTGCTATGGGCATCGTCCGCTCGTCTGCTTCATCTGTGGCACAGCATACAGGAAAATGGCGCGTTTGTCAACCCCCAAAACCATGCCAAATGCCGCCTCTTTTTCCAGAAAGTTGAACGTTTTCAGACCCCCTCAAAATCGCCCCAAAATCGCCTCGTTTCAGGGGGGGGGCTGACAGAACTTTATCACGTTCAACTATTTGCTTGGCAAAATATGCTCTCGCCTCTGGCAAAAGCGTGTGCCGAGCATACCGCACTCCGCGCCAATGGGCAACCCCGCGCGTGCGCCTGGTTGCCACGTCCCCCACACCTGCTATCATACCCCCGACCAACCACCAGAGCCAACCGAGCAGGATTGAGCGCCATGGCGACGACCATCTTCCCCCGCCTGGTCACACTCAAAACAGGAGAAACCGCACGTTTGCGCACCGTGCGCGAAGCCGACGCCGCCGACGTCTTGCGGCTGGTGCAGGCGGTGGCGGCGGAAGAAGTGCTCATCGGCGTCGAAACGCCCAACATTCCCCAAAGCGTCGAAGAAGAACGGCGCTTCATCCGCGCCGCGCTCAACACGCCGCGCCGCCTCTTCATGGGGGCGGAAGTCAACGGGCGCATCGTGGGCACGCTCTCGCTCACGCCGGGGCAGTTCGGGCGCAAGGACGCCCACCTCGCCACGCTGGGCATCGTGCTTGCGCCCCAATACCGCGGTGTGGGCTTGGGCGGCGCCATGATTGACGCCGCCCTGGAGTGGGCGCGCGCCAAAGGCTTCGAGAAAATCCAACTGGAAGTCTTCGCCACCAACGAGCGCGCGCTGGCGCTCTACCGGCGCAAAGGCTTCGTGGAAGAAGGTCGCCGCCGCCGCGCCTACAAACTGCGCGGCGACTACGTGGACGGCGTCCTCATGGGGCTCTGGATTGGCGACGACCATGTCATCGAGGAGGAATAACCCATGCCCAAATTTGGCGCACACATGAGCATCAGCGGCGGCGTCGCCACCGCCTTCGAGCGGGGGCGCGACATCGGCTGTGAGACCATACAACTCTTCACCAAGAACAACCGGCAGTGGAAAGCCCCACCCCTCAAACCCGACGAGGTGGCGCGCTTTCACGACCTGCACACCCAAACCGGCATAGACCCCGTGGTGGCGCACGCCTCGTACCTCATCAACATCGCGTCGCCTAAAGAATCCGTCTGGCAAAAGAGTTTCGACGCTCTGCGCATCGAAATGGAACGCTGCGACACCCTGGGCATCCCCTGGCTCGTCCTGCACCCCGGTTCCCACACCGGCGCGGGCGTCGAAGCCGGGCTTGCCAAGGTCGCCCACTCGCTCGACCGCCTCTACGATGAAGGCGGCTACCAGACCGCCGTCGCACTCGAAATCACCGCCGGGCAGGGCACCAACCTGGGGTACGAATTCGAGCACCTGGCGCGCATCGTCGAACAAATGCGCTACGGCGACCGTATCGTCTACTGCTTCGACACGTGCCACGCCTTCGCCGCCGGCTACGACCTCACCACCGACGAAGGCTATCAGGCGACGTTCGACGCCTTCGACCGCCTCTTGGGGCTGGACCGCCTGGTCTGCTTCCACCTGAACGACAGCAAGGGCGACCTCGCGTCGAACCTCGACCGCCACACCCACATCGGCTTGGGCGCCATCGGCTTGGGCGGCTTTGCGCGGCTGGTGCGCGACCCCCGCTTTGCCGACGCCCCCATGATTCTGGAAACGCCCAAGGAAGACGACATGGCGGAAGACCGCCTCAACCTGCGCGTCTTGCGCGCACTGGTGGAAGGCGACCTCAGCGAAGACGACCTGCGCGATTGGTGGCGCACCTTTGAACAGGAAACGGGCAGAACCCCGTAAGGACACAGGATGAGCGGAACCGAACTCGCACCCTTTGGCGCGCACGAATACCTGCTGGCGCTCTCGCGGGCGCTCAGCCGCAACCTTGATTTGGGCACCGTCCTGCACATCGTGCTGGAAGAAGCCGTCGTGCTTCTCCAAGCCGACGCGGGCTTTGTCGCCCTGCGGCTGCCCCGCACCAACATGCGCGTTGTCGCCACCACCGGCTTGCCGCTGGAAACGGCGCGCGCTTTCGAGCCGTTGCTCAACAGCATTCCCCAGCACAGCGAAACCGCCGACGATACACCCCCCTGGTGGAAACAACCCGCCCTGCAACGGGCGTTGCTGCGTATCGCCCGCCGCCAGCAGTTGCCCTTCACCCACATCATCGCCATGCCGCTTGAAGTGGACGGCGACGTCATCGGCGCGCTCATCGCCTTTCGTTCCAGCGAACGCGCCTTCACCCGCTACGAAGAACGCCTGCTCTCCGGCTTCGCCGACCAGGCGTCCATCGCTATTCGCAACGCCATGCTCGTGCGCCAACTGGTGCAAGAACGCGAACGTCTGGCGGCGGTGCTTGCCAACAGTGCCGACGGCGTGGCGCTCATCAACGCCGAAAGGCGCATCGAACTCATCAACCCCGCGCTGGCGCGGCTCTCCGGCTGGAACCTGGACGACGTAGTCGGGCAACCGTTCGAGCATGTCCTGCGGCTGGAAAACGAAGCCGGCGTGCGCTTGCCCGCCCCCGCCCCGCATAGCGACCTGGTGCGGCAGGAAGGCTACCTCATCCGCCGCAACGGTACACGCGGACCCTACGTCAGCGTGGTTTACACACCGCTGGCGCAGGGGCGCGGCATGGTGGCGAGCGTCCACGATTTGAGCGAACGCCGCGCACTCGAAGCCTCGCAACGCGCCTTCATCGCCGGCATCTCGCACGAACTCAAAACCCCGCTCGCCATCATCATCGGCTACGCCGAAACCCTCTTGCGCGACGACGTGCAATGGGACGAAGCCACCTGGCGCGAAGGCTTGCACGTCATCCTGGACGAAGCCCAGCACCTCACCCGCCTGGTGGACAACCTGCTCGACGCCGCCCGCCTCGAAGCCGGCGGGCTTCAACTGCACCTCGAACCCGTGCAACTGGACGAATGGTTGCCGCGCGTGCTCAGCGAATTTGCCCGCGCCCACCCCTCGCACCATTTCGACATCGCGCTTGACGGCGCGGCGTTCCCGCCCGTCATGGCGGATACGGGACGCCTGCGGCAAGTGGTGCACAACCTGCTCTCCAACGCCGTCAAATACGCCCCCGCCGACACGCGCGTCAGCCTGCGCCTGACCTACGACGACGCGCGGGGCGAACTCATCTTCTGCGTCAGCGACGAAGGACCCGGCATTCCGCTGGAAGAGCAAGAACGCATCTTCCGCCGCTTCCACCGCGTGGAAGGCGAAGCCTCGCGCACCGAAGGCGCCGGGCTGGGGCTGTACATGGCGCGCGCCATCGTCGAAGCCCACGGGGGGCGCATCTGGGTGGAAAGCGAACCCAACCGGGGCGCCACCTTCTGCGTGGCGTTGCCCGCCGCCGACGACAACGCCCCCAAGCGCACCATTCGCATTCGCCCAATTGACACAACCGAGTGAGGCAAAATCGTATGAGCCGACCCAAAATTGTTCTCATTGACGGGCACTCGCTCGCGTACCGCGCCTTTTTCGCCTTGCCGCCCACCCTGGCGACCAGCAAAGGCGAACTCACCAACGCCGTGTACGGCTTTGCCAGCATGTTGCTCGAAGTGCTCGAAAACGAACGCCCCGACTACATCGCCGTCGCTTTCGACGTGGGGCGCACCTTCCGCCATGAGCTGTTCGACGACTACAAAGGACACCGCGCCAAACAACCCGACGAACTCGCCGTGCAGTTTGAGCGCATCTACCAGCTGGTGGACGCCTTCAACATTCCCATCTTCACCGCCGAAGGCTACGAAGCCGACGACGTGATTGGCACCCTGGCGCGGCAAGCCGTCGAACAGGGGCTGGACGTGGTCATCGTCACGGGCGACACCGACGCCTTCCAGCTCATCAACGCGCATACCGTTGTGCTCACCAGCGGGCGCCGCTTTTCCGACGTGCGCCGCTACGACGTGGACGCCGTGCGCGAACGCTACGGGCTGGAACCCCACCAGCTGGTGGATTACAAAGCCCTCGTGGGCGACCCCAGCGACAACATCCCCGGCGTGCGCGGTATTGGCGACAAAACCGCCCGCAAACTTCTGCAAACCTACGGCTCGCTGGAAGGCATCTACGAACACCTGGACGAAATCAAGCCCGCCCGCGTGCAAAACGCCTTGCGCGAAGGGCGCGAACTCGCCTTCCTCAGCCGTGATTTGGTGCGTATCCGCACCGACGTGCCCATCACCCTCGACCTGGACGCCGCCCGCACCCGCGACTTCGACCGCCGGCGCGTGCTCGACCTCTTCCGCGAACTGGAATTCAACAGCCTGGTGGAGCGCATTCCGCCCCCCGCGGGGCAAACCGAACCCATGCAGACCGAAGAAGCCGCCCGCCCCGTGGCGTACCACATCGTCCAGCCCGACGACCTGCACACCCTGGCGCAGCGCCTCGGCGACGCCGACTTCATCACCTTTGACGTCGAAACCGACGACCTCGACCCCCACACCGCCAACCTCGTGGGGCTGGCGCTCAGCGTGCGCGAAGGCGAAGGCTTCTACATCCCCATCGCCCACAAAGGGCTGGAAGCCAGCGCCTACAACGTCCCGCTGGAAGACGTGCGCGCCCTCATCGGTCCTTTTTTGGCGGCGCGGCGCATTCCCGCCCGCGCCCACAACGCCAAATTTGACATGCTCGTCCTCTGGCGGCACGGCTTCGACATCACCAACGTGGACTTCGACACCATGATTGCCGCCTGGCTCATCAACCCCGGTCGGCGCACCTACGGGCTGAAAGCGCTCGCGTTCGAGCGGCTGGGCGTGGAAATGACCCCCATCGAAGAGCTCATCGGCGCCAAAAAGCGCGACCAGATTTCCATGGCGGAAGTGCCCGTGGAAGACGTCGCCCCCTACGCCTGCGCCGACGTGGACATGACCACCCGCCTGGCGCGCCTGCTCGAAGCCGACCTGCGCGACCTCGCCTTGTGGGACCTCTTCGCCAACGTCGAAATGCCGCTGGTGCCCGTGCTGGCGGAGATGGAACGGGTGGGCGTGGCGCTCGACGTGGACGTACTGGCGGCACTGCGCGCCGAACTGCGCGAGCGGCTCGACGCCATCGAACGGGAGATTTACGACCTGGTGGGCTACGAATTCAACATCAACAGCAACCAGCAGTTGAGCGACGTCCTCTTTGGCAAACTGGGGCTGGACAAACGCGCCAGCAGCAAAACCAAAAGCGGGCACTACTCCACCTCGGCGCGTGTGCTCGAAAACCTGCGCGGCGCGCACCCCGTGGTGGACCTGATTTTGGAACACCGCCACCTGAGCAAACTGCTCTCCACCTACATCGAACAATTGCCGCGCATGGTCAACCCTGCCACGGGGCGCATCCACACCGACTTCAACCAGACGGGCACCGAAACGGGACGGCTCAGCTCATCCAACCCCAACCTGCAAAACATCCCCATCCGCACCGACGTGGGGCGGCGCATTCGGCGCGCCTTCGTCGCCGAACCGGGGTACGTGCTCCTCTCCGCCGACTACTCACAAATCGAACTGCGCGTGCTCGCCCACCTGAGCGGCGACGACGCCTTGCGCCGCGCCTTCCTGGAAGACGGCGACATCCACCGCGCCACCGCCGCCGCCGTGTTTGGTGTGCCCGCCGAAGAGGTGACGCCGGAAATGCGCAACCTTGCCAAGCGCGTCAACTTCGGCTTGCTCTACGGCATGAGCGCCTGGCGGCTCGCCACCGAAACCGGCTTGTCGCGCGAAGAAGCCGAGGCGTTTTTGGAACGCTACTTCGAGCGCTTTCCGAGCATCGCCGCCTTTCTGGACAGCATCGTCGAACAAGCGCGCGAACGGGGCTACACCGAAACCATCCTGGGGCGTCGACGCTACTTCCCCGAATTTCGCGCCGGGGCGCAAATTCCCGCCAATCAGCTGCGCGCCGCTGAACGCGCCGCCCGCAACCACCCCATCCAGGGCTCCGCGGCGGACATCATCAAACTGGCGATGATTGACATCCACCGCACCTTCCGCGATCGGGGCGTGCGGTCGCGCATGATTTTGCAAGTGCACGACGAACTGCTCTTTGAAATTCACGAAGACGAGTTGGGCGACATCCCCCCGCTCGTGATTGACCGCATGAGCAACGCCTATCCGCTCAGCGTGCCCCTCAAAGTGGACGCCAAAGTGGGCTACAACTGGGAAGAAATGGTCTCGCTGGACGAGTTTTTGCATGCGTGAGCAAGCCGCCGGCGTGCGCTGGTATCTGGGCACCATGGGCTACGGGTTCAAGGATTGGGTGGGTGTCTTCTACCCACCCGACCTCAAACCGCGCGATTTTCTGGCGTGGTACAGCCGCCACTTCAACGCCGTCGAAATGGATTCGACCTTCTACGCCCCGCCCGCCGCCGCGCACGTGCGCCGCTGGTTCACCATCACACCCGACGACTTCACCTTTTGCCCCAAAATGCCGCGCGACATCTTGCTGGCGGCGCGCACCGAAGACCCCCGCGCGGCGGTACACGCCTTTGTAGAGCGCGTCGCCCTGCTCGAACACAAACTCGGACCCATCTTGCTCCAATTCCCGCCCGATTTTGACCGCGCGCGCTTTTTGCCCGCTTTTGAACGCCTGTTGCACGCCTTACCGCCCACACAGCGCTACGCGGTGGAATTTCGCCATCGCAGTTGGTTCGTGCGCGAGACCATTCACCTGCTGCGCGCCCACGGCGTCGCGTGGGTTGCCGCCGATTACGAAGGCGTGCCCAAACAGGTGCTCGCCACTACCGATTTTCTTTACCTGCGTTGGATTGATCGCCACGGGCGCTACGCCCAAAAGAACCGCGAACAGCGCGACGTCACGCCGCGCCTGCGCTGGTGGCTGGAACGCATCGAAGCGCGGTTGCCCCACGTCTCGGCGGTGTATGGCTTCTTCAACAACCAGTATGCGGGGCATTTACCCGCCACCTGCAACCGCTTCAAAGAACTGGTGGGATTGCCCGTCCACTCCGCCCGCCTCTTGTAAGCCCCACACCTGCTTGACAATTCCCCCGCCTCACGCCATCATCGAATGAACATTCACTCAGCAGAGGGGTTCGATGAGCGACAAACGCAACGCCATTTTGCAAGCGACCCTCAAACTTGTCTCGCAGTATGGGTTTCACGGCACATCCATGGCGAAAATCGCCGCCGAAGCGGGCGTCAGCGCCGGCATCATCTACCATTATTTTGCCAGCAAAGACGACGTGATGAACGCGCTCTATCGCGACATCAAGCAGCGCCTGGCGGACACCTTCCAGCGCGAATTTGACGCCGGGCAACCGCTCGAAAAGCGCGTGCGCCAGGCGTTGAGCATCCTCATGCGCTACTACCTCACCCACCCGCTGGAAGCCGCCTTTGTTGAGCAATACACCCGCTCGCCCTACTACACGCCGGCGATTGAAGCCGAAACACGCCATTTGTACGACCCCATCTTGCGCACCTTTGAAGAAGCGCAAGCCGCCAACCTGCTCAAACCCTTGCCGCCCGTGGTCATGCAAGCCTTCACGCTGGACGTTGCCACCGGACTGGCGCAGCGTTGTGCGGCGGGCTTCCTCACATTGGACGACGCCGCTATCGCGCACATTGTCGAAGCGGCGTGGGACGCCGTCCGCCGCCCCCCCTCACCAACCGCAGAGGAGGCGTCCCGATGAGACCGCTCTTTGTGGATACCGACGTGGGCGTGGATGACGCCATCGCCTTGCTCATGCTCCTGCACGCGCCCGACATCGCCTTGGTGGGCATTGGCGGCGTCCAGGGCAATTGCCCGCTCGACGCGGTCATGCGCAACATCGCCATCGTGCTGAACGTCGCCGACGCGCCGCAGATTCCCGTCTATCGCGGCGCGGCGACCCCGCTCATGGGCGTGTCTCTTCCCTTCGACCTCGTGCATGGTGACGACGGGTTGGGGGGCGTCGCTCATCGCTACCCCGCCGCGCCGATTGCTCCGTCCGCGCTGCCGGCGGCAATGGCGCTGGTGGAAACCGCGCGCGCCATGCCCGGCGACCTGGACGTCCTCGCGCTGGGACCGCTGACCAACATCGCCCTTGCCATGCGGCTCGACCCCGACCTGCCCCGCCTGGTGCGGCGCTTCATCATCATGGGGGGCGCGCTCACCGCCCAGGGGAACGTCACGCCCGTGGCGGAATTCAACATCTGGGCGGACGCCGAAGCCGCCAAAATCGTGCTGGAAAGCGAAGCGCGTATCACCCTGGTCACGTGGGAAGCGACCCTGGCGCATACCGTGCCGTGGGAGCGGTGGCACGCAATGCTGGCACATGAAACGCCCACGGCGCGCTTTGTGCGCGCCATCAGCGCCCCATTGGCGGCGCGTTGCCGCACTGAATGGGGCTACACCGGCATGCCCCTGCCCGACCCGCTTGCCGCGGCGGTGGTGTTGCGCCCCGAAGCGGTACAGCGTGCCGCCACCTGCTGCGTCGCCGTCGAAACAGCGGGGTTGGCGCGTGGGCTCACCGTGCCGCAGGCGGGCGCGCCCGACGCGGCGAACGTCTTCAACATTGAGGCGTTCGACACAGCCACGTGGCATACCCTGCTGGAACGAACCTTCACACATGAAAGTTGACACATCCAAAATGGCACAAATGGCCACTAGACAAACAGGCTTTTTGTGCATAAGATGAAAGCCAGCCATTTTGAACATGAAAGGAGGTGAGGCACACACACACATTCGCTTGACCCATCTTCGTTGACGGCATTCATGGGTTGGAGCGGGAGCGGTGACGGCCGAATGGCCCGCAGAGGGGAGTGCCCGGCGGTGCGTGGTGGGTCACACGCAACCGCGCCTGCGACCGAAAAGTTCTGTCTCCTCCAACCCGCGGTGTCGGCGCAACCAGGTGCCACTCACGCCTCGGTTGTGGCTGCCCGCACAGCATCAACCAATTTCAATTGAAAGGAGTTTTTACAATGGCAAGCGTGACCTACGAGCACGTATGGAAAGCCTTTGGCGACAACGTCGTTATCAAAGACCTGCACCTCGAAGTCAAGGACAAGGAATTCCTCGTTTTGGTCGGTCCTTCTGGTTGTGGGAAGAGTACCGCCCTCCGTATGCTGGCTGGTCTGGAAGAAGTCACCGAAGGCAACATCTGGATTGGCGACCGCATTGTCAACGACGTGCCGCCCAAAGACCGCAACATCGCCATGGTGTTTCAGTCCTACGCGCTCTATCCGCACATGAGCGTTTACGACAACATGGCGTTTGGCTTGAAACTGCGCAAAATGCCCAAAGATGAAATTGACCGCCGCGTGAAGGAAGCCGCGCAGATTCTGGGCATTGACCACCTGCTCGACCGCAAGCCTAAAGCGCTCTCCGGTGGTCAGCGCCAGCGTGTGGCGTTGGGGCGCGCCATCGTGCGCGAGCCGGCGGTCTTCCTCATGGACGAGCCGCTCTCCAACCTGGACGCCAAATTGCGTGTGCAAACGCGCGCCGAGTTGATTCGCTTGCACAAGCGCCTGCAAACCACCTTCATCTACGTGACGCACGACCAGGTCGAAGCGATGACCATGGCCGACCGCATCGCCGTCATGCGTGATGGGGTGTTGCAGCAGTTGGACACGCCGCAAAACCTCTACAACCACCCGCAAAACGTTTTCGTGGCGGGCTTCATCGGCAGCCCGGCGATGAACTTCTTCAACGCCACGCTGACCGGCACCAAAGAGGAAATGTACGTGGATACGGGCGGCTTCCGCCTGCGCTTGCCCGAACACATTGCACGTGAAGTGAGCGACTGGCTGGGCAAAGAGGTCATTTTGGGCATTCGTCCCGAACACCTCTTCCACAAAGCCTTTGCCATGCCCGGCATCAACCCGCAACCCATCAAAGCCAAACTGGACGTGAAGGAATTGCTGGGCAACGAAGAGCTGCTCTACCTCGACGCCAACGGACAGCAGTTTGTGGCGCGGGTGGATGCACGTGTGGACGTTGTTGCGGGCGAAACCGTCGAACTGGTTGTGGACGTGGACCAAATCAAACTTTTCAACCCGGCGGATGAGCAGGCGATTTACTCCTAACCACCATGACACGCGTTCAGATTCAAGGCGTCACCAAAAAATTTGGCCGCCAGGAAGTCTTGCGCGGCATTGATTTGGACGTTCAGGAAGGCGAACGTCTGGTATTGCTTGGGCCTTCGGGCACGGGCAAGACGACGCTTTTGCGTATCATTGCCGGGCTCGAAGTGCCTGACCGTGGCGCCGTTCTTTTCGATGGTGAAGATGTCACGCGCATTCCGCCGCGCGACCGCAATCTCGCCTTTGTCTTTGAATCGCTGGCGCTCTGGCCGCATATCACCGCCTACGAAAACATTGCCATGGGGCTGGAGTTCCGCGGGTTGCCGCAGGACGAAATTCAGCGGCGTGTCCAGCGTGTCGCCGAGTATTTGGGCATCGGCGCGTTTCTGGACCGCCGCCCAACGCAACTTTCGGCAGGGCAAATGCAGCGTGTGGCGCTTGCGCGGGCGCTCACCCGCGAACCACGGCTCTTCCTGTTCGATGAACCGATGGCGCACCTTGACCCGCCGTTGCGGGTGCAAATTCAGCGTGAATTGCTCAAAGTCCACGCCGACACGGGCGCCACGTTCATCTACGTGACGCACGACCAGGCAACGGCGTCGCGCCTGGCGCACCGCGTGGCGGTTATGCATCAAGGCAAAATCGAGCAGGTGGGGACCGCCGACGAGCTCTACGATCATCCCAAAACGTGGTTCGTTGCCGGATTCATTGGCCCGCACTTGATGAATTTCTTTGACGTCGTTATTCGACAGGGGGAAGGCGGGTTAGTTGCCGACAGTGGGCAATTCCGCATGCCCGTTCCCGATCGCGCCATTGAATACCTGTGGGAGTGGCGCGATAAGGAAGTGGTGTTGGGTATTCGCCCTGAGCATATTCACCACCCCGCCTTCTTGCCGAAAGCCGTCACGACGACGTCGCCGCTGAAGCGCATTCGTGCACAATTGGATTTGAAGGAACTCCTGGGCGACAAGCAGCTCTACTACTGCAAGGGGTTCAAGATTTCCAAGGTGCGGGCGCACGTGCAAAGCCTCATCCTCGGCGAAGGGTTCGAGTACTACGAAATGACCGAAGGCGACACCTTCCTTGCGTTGGTGGACGCCGCCGCGGATGACCCAGTGGGTGAAACCATCGAGCTGGATGTCGAAGTTGACCAGTGTAAATTCTTCGACCCACAGACCGGCCGCGCGATTTATTCCTGACGGCTGATGTCCTTCTGTCCGCCCAGGGGCGACCAGACCCGGTCGCCCCTTTTTGATTGCCCCTCTGTTGGCTGGCGGTTATAATCGCCGCGGCATGCATCGGAAACAATCAAACGAGCGAGGAGGCTCAGCCATGTACAAACTTGTTGCCATCTATCGTCCCCCCGAAGATGAAGCCGCCTTCGACGACCACTACTTCAACGTGCACGCCCGCCTGATGGCGCGTGTGCCGGGCTACAAACGCATTGAAGTGAGCAAAGTGACGCGCCACCTCTTTGGCGATCCCCAGGTCTATCTCATGTTTGAAATGTGGTTTGAGGATAAAGACGCCCTCAAAGCGGCGCTCAAATCACCCGAAAACGCCGAAGCCGGCAAAGACCTGATGGGGTTTGCCAAAGACATTGTGTCGGTTTTCACCGTGGACGTGGTCGAAACGATTGAGCAAGGAGGCTGAACATGTACGAAAACATCATCGTCGAACGCCCGGAACCCAAAATCGGCTTGATTCGGCTCAACCGCCCCAAGCGCCTGAACGCGCTCAACCGCGCGTTGATGAGCGAACTGGCGCAGGCGCTCAACGAATTCGCCCAGGATGATGAGATTGTGGTGGTGGTCTTGACGGGCGACGAACGCGCCTTTGCCGCCGGCGCTGACATTGGCGAATTCCAGGGCAAAAACCCGGTGGACATGCTCAAATCCTACCGCTTCAAGGAATGGGAAGCCGTGCGCACCTTCCCCAAACCGCTGATTGCCGCCGTGAGCGGCTGGTGCTTGGGGGGCGGCAACGAACTGGCGATGATGTGCGACATGATTGTGGCGAGCGAAAGCGCCGTCTTTGGGCAGCCCGAAATCAACCTGGGCATTATGCCGGGCGCAGGCGGCACGCAGCGCTTGCCCCGCGCCGTGGGGAAGGCGATTGCCATGGAAGTCATCCTTGCCGACCGCCGCTTGACCGCGCAAGAAGCCTTGCAGTGGGGCTTGGTCAACCATGTGGTGCCGACCGAACTCTACCTTGAAAAAGCGCTCGAACTCGCCCGCCAGATTGCGCAAAAGCCGCCGCTGGCGCTTCAACTGGCGAAGGAAGCGATCCTCAAATCCTACGAAATGAGCCTGGCGGAAGGGCTCGAATACGAACGCCACAACTTCTACCTGCTCTTTGCATCCGAAGACAAGGACGAGGGCGTGGCGGCTTTCCTGGAAAAACGCAAACCCGAATGGAAAGGGCGCTAAGGCGCCTGTATCCCTCAACGAGGAGGTTTTGGCATGGCTTACGAAACAATTTTGTACGAACAGGATGGCGGTGTGTTGACAATCACGCTCAACCGCCCTGACAAACTGAACGCCGTCACCGATACCATGCTGCACGAACTGCGCGACGCCTTCAAGCAGGCAAAGCGTGATGAGAGCGTGCGCGCCGTCATCCTCACGGGCGCGGGGCGCGGTTTTTGCGCCGGGCAGGATTTGGCGAGCGTCAAGGAGCGGGACCCGTCGGCGGGCGGCTTTTCGTATGGCGAACACCTGCGCCACACCTACAACCCGCTCATCTTGCAAATGCGCGAACTCCCCAAGCCGATTATCGCCGCCGTCAACGGCGTGGCGGCTGGCGCCGGCATGAGCCTGGCGCTGGCGTGCGACTTGCGCCTTGCCGCCGATACGGCTTCCTTCTTGCAAGCCTTCATCAAAATTGGGCTGGTGCCCGATAGCGGCTCCACCTGGTTCTTGCAGCGGTTGGTCGGTCCGACCCGCGCCATGGAACTCATGTTGCGCGGTACACGCATCAGCGCCCAGGAAGCGCTGGACTACGGCATCCTCAACCGTGTGGTGCCCGCCGACAGCCTCATGGACGAAGCGCGCGCCCTCGCGGCGGAACTGGCGGCGGCGCCGACCAAAGCGATTGGCTACATCAAGCGGCTGGCGGACTTTGCCGCAACGCACACGCTGGCGGAAACGCTGGAATACGAAGCCGACATGCAGGAACTGGCGGGGCGCACCGCCGACCACGCCGAAGGGTTGCAAGCCTTTCTGGAAAAACGTGCACCAACCTTCCAGGGACGTTGATCGGGGGCGCACAGCCTGCCCAGGCTGTGCGCCACACCTACGACTTGTAGCGAGGAAGCCCTATGCTCGAAAGTATCACCACCATTGGCGTCATCGGCGCCGGCACCATGGGCAGCGGCATCGCACAGGTGGCGGCGCAGGCGGGCTACACCGTGCGGCTCTACGACATCGCCGACGACGTGCTCCAACGTGCGGTGGAGCGAATTCTGCATTTTGTGAACCGCGCCGCACAAAAAGGGCGGCTCGACCCTGAATTGGCGCGCACCGTGCCCGAACGCCTGCACCCCACAACCGACTTGCACGCTTTCGCCGATTGCCAGGTCGTCATCGAAGCCGCGCCGGAGCGGCTCGACTTGAAGCAACGCCTGTTCGCCGATTTGGAAAGCATTGTTGCGCCTGACGCGATATTGGCGACCAACACCAGCACCCTCAGCGTCACGCAGATTGCCGCGGCGACGCAAACACCGCACCGCGTGGCGGGCATGCACTTCTTCAACCCCGCGCCGCTCATGCGCCTGGTGGAGATTGTCGCCGGCGCGCAGACCGCGCCGCATGTGTGCGAGACGCTGGCGGCACTGGCGGAGCGCATGGGCAAAACGCCGGTTCACGCCAAGGACGTGCCGGGGTTCATCGTCAACCGCGTTGCACGCCCCTTCTACCTGGAAGGGTTGCGTTTGCTCGAAACCGGCGTCGCCGACCATGCCACCATTGACCGCCTCATTCGCGAAGGGGGCGGTTTCAAGATGGGACCGTTTGAACTGATGGACTTGATTGGGCTGGATATCAATTTCGCGGCGTCGCAGTCGGTCTACAACGCCTATTTTGGCGAGCCGCGCTATCGCCCCAGCCTGCTGCAACAACGCATGGTCGAAAGTGGCCGCCTGGGGCGCAAAACCGGGCGTGGGTGGTATGACTACGAGGAGGACGCATGAGCACCAAGCCTTTGCATGTGGTCGTGTTCAGCGACTACGTTTGACCGTTTTGCTATATGGCTGTGTCCAGTTTGGACCGCGTAAGAGAGGACGTTCCGTTGACCGTCGAATGGCGGGCGTTTGAGTTGCGCCCCGAAGGAAAAAGCGGCATGACGCCGGAACAGGAAGCCCGCTACCGCCAGATGATTGAGCATCATTGGCCGCGCACGATTGAGATGGGACGCCTGTATGGTGTTGAAATGCGCACGCATCGCTGGGGCATCAACACGCGCCCGGCGCACGAAGGCGGCAAGTTTGCCCGTGCGCATGGCAAGGGCGAAGCATACGACCGCGCTGTGTTCCACGCCTATTTTGTGGATGACCGGGACATTGGCGATGTGGACGTGCTGACCGAGATTGCCGCCTCGGTAGGGCTGGACGCGGACGCATTCCGTGAAGCGTTGGAGACGCACCGCTACCTGGATGAAGTGCTGGCGGATGAAGCGTGGGCGGCGCAAGCGGGCATTCACGGCGTGCCGGCGTTCTTGTTTGCTGGGCGGTATCTGCTTTCGGGTGTGCGCCCACCGGAAGAGTTGCGCATGGCAATTGAACAGGTGCAGCATTTGCTGGCTCGCGAAACCCAGGAGTGAAGGAGAAAAGGCAACGATGGAGCATGTGTGGGTGTATGGCGATGGTCCCCTGGCTGTGGCGGTAGCCGAGCAGGCGCGCCAGGCTGGTTTTGAGGTGGATGTTTGCTACGAAATGCCCTTTTCGCGCGACGATATGCCCCCCTACCCGGCGACGAAGCCGCTGGTCATCGTCGAAGCGGTGATTGCCGACCGGGCGCGCAAAGCCGACGTGTTGCGCCACCTGGGGCGTGCAATGACGGGGGAGACGCTCTTGCTCAGCGCCACACTCAACGCCAGCGCCACCGAAGCGGGGATGTGGAGTGGACGCCCGGAGCGGACGGTTGGGTGGGCGGCGTTGCCCCCGCTGGCAAGTGGGGTGGTTGAAGGCTACGCGGGGCGGCGCACGACACATGCTGCCTGTGAGGCGGCGCACGCCTGGTGGGCGCGGCTAGGCAAGACGATGGTGCTCGTCGGCGATACGGCGGGGGGCGTTTTGCCGCGTACCGTTGCCGCGCTCGTCAATGAAGCGGCGTTTGCGGTGCAGGAACAGGTTGCGACGCCGGAAGACATTGACCGCGCCATGCAATTGGGCACTAACTACCCGCATGGTCCGCTCGCGTGGGGCGACCAGATTGGGCTTGACCAGGTGCTGGGCATTCTCGAAGCCTTGTGCATCCACCACGACCCCGCCCGTTATCGTCCGGCGGCGCTATTGCGCCAGATGGTGCAGGCGGGTGAATGGGGGCGGCGCACCGGGCGCGGCTTCTACACCTATGCGGAGGCGGACGCATGAGCGAGACGATTTCGCCCGCGTTGCGCGCCCGCATGGAAAGCGACGCCTTTGCGCGCCACCTGGGGGCGCAGATTCTGGACGTTCGCCCCGGCTTTGCCCGTGTGGCGCTCGATTTGGAGCCGCATCATCAAGCCATGCAAGGCGTCACACATGGCGGGGTGGTGTTCGCCCTGGCGGATGTGGCGCTGGCGGTGGCGACGCACGCCTACAACCGTGTGCATCTGGCGCTGAACCTGAGCATCAATTACCACCGTGCCACACGACCGGGCGACCGATTGATTGCCGAAGCGCGCGAGCGGCATCAGGGCGGGCGTATCTGTTCCTACGATATCGAAGTGCGCGATGGGGAAGGCTTGTTGGTGGCTTCTTTGCTGGCGATGGTGTACCGCACACGCGAGCAGTTGATTGACGAAGATTCCCCCTTGACATAACGGCGGAGTTGCTTGCCATGCAGACGCGCCTCTCCTCGCCCCACGATACGGTAGTGAGCGCCTGGCTGGCATGCATGCTGGGGTGGGGGCTGGTCTGGTGGTTGCCTGGGGCGCATAGCGCAAGCGAGCGGCTGCTGTGGGTGTGGAGTGTGCCGCTTGTGGCGGCGGGGGGCAGTGCGTTGGGGCAGACCTTGCTGGCACACCGCGCCTGGCGATGGAGCGCCGTGCTGGCGGTCGTTGCGCCGTTCTGGTGGTGCTCCCCCGCCTACCCTGACCTGACCGCCGGCGTGTTCCTCTTTCTGGCAGCGGTAGCGCGTTTGCTGCGGCGAGGTATGGACTTGCCCGCCTTGCTGGTGGCGGTGGGCGTGTGGGGCTGGCTGGTGATACGCGAGCCGCCGTTGCTCTGGCTGGGGAGCGTGCTAGTGCTGGTGTTTCTCATCCTGTGGCAGGAGGCGCGTTTCCCCACGCAACGGCTGGCGCTGGGCGGCATTGTGGTGGGGCTGGGGGTTGTGCTGGCGGGCGGCCTCATGGTGATGGTTGGTCTGGGGCGTGGGCAATGGTTGCTCGACCGTCTGGCGCTGATGGTGCAAGCGGCGGTGGTGGTGCACCCAAGTGTGGAGGGCGGTGTGCGCCTTGGCGGTGCTGTTTGGCTCTGGATGGTGGTGTGGAGCGTGGCGGCGCTCACGGGCGTGCGGATGCAGTGGGCAACCGTTCGCGAAAGCGATATTTGGCCGGTGATGGTCGGCGCGGTGGGGGTGTTCGTCTTGCTGGGTGTGCTCTTCGAGCCACAGTTGGGACGTGTGGGGGCGCATGTGCTTGTGGTTTTGGCGTTTCCTGGATGGCGCGCGCTGGTATCGCACCGCCTGTTGCGCCCCGTGTGGGTGTTGGCGGGTGTGGGGATGTGGTGTGTGCTGAGTCTGATGTGCCTCTTTTTATGACTTTTGACGTATTGTCATCTCAAGGTAGATGTGCTATGCTGTCGGCGCTCATTTCAAAAAATATGAAACGGTTTGTGGAGCAGGAAGACTGTGGCACGGATGAAACTTTTGATGAGTTGGGATATTCGGCCAGGAAAAGAAACCGCGTATCTCGACTTCATCACGTCAGAATTTGCGCCGCGCCTCATCGAACTGGGGCTGGAACCCACCGATGGGTGGTACACCGTGTACGGCAATGGGCCCCAGGTGCTGATGGGGGGCATTACCGACGACATGGAAACGATGCGCGAAATTCTTTCAAGTGATGAGTGGCAGGAACTGTACGAAAAATTGATGGAATATGTGACCAACTTTTCCTACAAAATTGTCCCGGCGACGGGGCGCTTCCAGTTTTAGCACTCGCAAGGGTGCTTTTTTCTTGACAACGGATAGACCAACAAGGAGGTTGGAACCATGCGTTTGCAAGACTTACCCCCCTTCCGCAATGAGCCGTTGACGGACTTCTCGAAGCCCGAAAATCGGGCTGCTATGGAAGCCGCGCTGGAAAAGGTGCGCGCGCAATTCGACCGCCACTATCCGCTCATCATCGGCGAGGATGAAATCTACCTCGATGAGACTATTGCCTCGCTCAACCCCTCGCACCCCGACCAGGTCGTGGGGCGTGTCTCGGCGGCGACGGCTGAACACGCCGCGCGTGCGGTCGAAGTGGCGTATGAGGCGTTCCAAACCTGGCGCAAAACGCCCGCCGAAGAGCGTGCCGCCATTTTGTTGAAGGCGGCGCAATTGATGCGCGAACGCAAGCATGAATTTTCGGCGTGGATGGTGTACGAAGTCGGTAAATCGTGGCCCGAAGCCGATGCGGACACCGCCGAAGCGATTGACTTCCTCGAATACTACGCGCGCCAAATGCTCGACATTGAAGAGCGCGCGCCCAAACTGGTCTATCAGATTCCGACCGAACGCAGTACCTACCGCTACATTCCGCTGGGTGTGGGCGCGATTATCACGCCGTGGAACTTCCCCGTGGCTATTTTCACGGGCATGGTTTCATCGGCGCTGGTGACGGGCAACACGGTGGTGGCGAAGCCCGCCGAACAATCGCCCGTGGTGGCGTACCATGTGGTGCAACTCCTCTACGAAGCCGGGATTCCGCGCGGTGTGCTGAACTACCTGCCCGGCTACGGTGAAGTGGCTGGCGAGGCGCTGGTGGTGCACCCCAAAACGCGCTTCATTTCGTTTACCGGCTCCAAAGAGGTGGGGATTCACATCAACCAGCGCGCCGCTGAAATCCAGCCTGGGCAAATCTGGCTGAAGCGCACGGTGCTGGAAATGGGCGGCAAAGACGCCGTCATTGTGGATGAAACCGCCGACCTGGACGCCGCCACCGAGGGCGTGGTGGTGAGCGCGTTTGGCTTCCAGGGGCAGAAGTGCTCGGCGGGGTCGCGCGCCATTTTTGTGGAAGATGTGTACGACGAGATGGTCCAGCGCGTTATCGAACGCACCAAACAATTGAAGATTGGCGACCCGGTTGACCCCACGGTCTTTTTGGGGCCGGTGATTGATACCGACGCTGTGAACAAAATCATGAGCTATATTGAAATCGGGCATGATGAAGGCAACCTGGTGTTGGGCGGCAAGCGTCTGGACCTGGACGGTGGCTACTTCATCGAACCGACCATCTTCACCGATGTTCCGTGGGATGCACGCATTGCGCAGGAAGAAATCTTTGGTCCCGTGCTGGCGATTATCAAAGCCAAAGACTTTGACGACGCCCTGCGCATTGCCAACTCCACCGAATACGGTTTGACCGGCTCGGTCTACAGCCGCGACCGTGCGCGGCTCGAACGCGCCGCGGATGAGTTCCATGTGGGCAACCTCTACTTCAACCGGAAGAGCACCGGCGCGCTGGTGGGGGTGCACCCGTTTGGTGGTTTCAACATGAGCGGCACCGACAGCAAAGCCGGTGGTCCCGACTATTTGCTCCTCTTCCTGCAACCGAAGAGCATCAGCGAGAAAATCAAGTAAGAACAGCGCCATGCAGACGCACGGGCGGTCATCAGGACCGCCCGTATCTGTTTTGTGCTGATGCGTTGGAACGTCTGCAACCCTCGTTTTTCAAGAGACGTAGAGGCAAAGGGTGCGCGGAGTGGTTGTCTATTTCCCGCCTTTTCGTACAATTCAACTGTACTGGACAGAAGAGACCACACCACGCACCATCAACAATTTACCCTCAACTCAACACAGAGGAGGCAACACCTATGGAGTTCTTGATTGGCTTGTTCCCGGTTCTTCTGATTCTTGTGGGGCTTTTGCTTTCCATTCTCCGCTCCTCGGTCAAGATTGTGCAGGAATACGAACGGGGCGTCATCTTCCGCTTAGGGCGCGTCGTCGGGGCACGTGGACCGGGTTTGTTCTTCATCATCCCTATTCTTGAAAAGATGGTCAAGGTGGATTTGCGTGTCGTCACGTTGGACGTGCCGTCGCAGGAAGCCATTACCAAAGACAACGTGACGGTGCGCATCAACGCTGTGGCCTACTTCCGCGTGCTGGACCCCGTGAAAGCCGTCGTAGAAGTGGAGAACTACCTGAAAGCCACCAGCCAGATTGCCCAAACGACCTTGCGCAATGTCATCGGGCAGGTGGAATTGGATGAATTGCTCGCCGAGCGTGAAGCCATCAACCACCGTTTGCAGCAAATTATTGACGAAGCGACCGAGCCGTGGGGCATCAAGGTCAGCATCGTCGAAGTGAAAGATGTCGAATTGCCGGATGTGATGAAGCGCGCCATGGCACGCCAGGCGGAAGCCGAACGTGAAAAACGCGCCAAGATTATTCACGCGGAAGGTGAATTGCAGGCGGCGCGCCAACTCGCCGAAGCCGCGCGCACCATGAGCGAACAGCCGGCTGCGTTGCAACTGCGCTACTTGCAAACGCTCACCGAAATTGCGGTTGAAAACAACTCGACGATTGTCTTCCCGGTGCCGGTTGATTTGATCAGCGCCTTTTTGGAAGGGCGGCAACAACACTAACACCAACACAGGCCACATGTAAGACCAACGCCCCCATGCGCATCAAAAGGGGGCGTTGTGTTTGATTTTTGGGAGGAAACGTATATACTCCCCACGTGTATGAGGGGCTAATACCCAATATGATGAATGGAGGCGACAATGGCACAACGTGAAAAGGTGATTATTTTGGGGTCCGGACCGGCTGGGTTGGCGGCGGCGATTTACACAGCCCGCGCCCAGCTTGAGCCGCTGGTGATTACGGGGAATGAGCTTGGCGGCCAAGTGGCGACGACCAACGAGGTTGAAAACTACCCCGGTTTTCCCGAAGGGTTGACGGGACCGGAATTGGTGGAGCGTTTTCGTGAGCAAGCCGAAAAATTCGGCGCGCGCCTGGAATTTGATGAAGCAGTGGCGGTTGAGTTTCGCGAACAGCCGCCGCACCTGGTGCGCACACATGGCGGCGAATATGAAGCCGACGCGATCATCGTGGCGGTGGGGGCGTCGCCCCGCAAGCTGGGCGTGCCGGGTGAAAAGGAACTGACTGGGTATGGCGTGAGCTATTGCGCTACATGCGACGGCTTCTTCTTCCGTGGCAAGGATGTGGTGGTTGTCGGGGGTGGCGATTCGGCGCTTGAAGAAGGCTTGTTCCTCACCAAGTTTGCCAATTCGGTGCGTGTCATTCACCGCCGCGATGAGTTGCGGGCGGGACCCTTCTTGCAGAAACGCGCTTTTGCTAACGACAAAATGTCCTTCATCTGGAACACGGTTGTGACGGCGATTGAAGGGGACGGCAAGGTTGAACGGGTGAAGACGCGCAATGTTGTGACGGGTGAGGAAGGCGAATTGGAGACCGATGGCGTCTTCATCTACATTGGTCACTACCCGAACACCGATATTTTCAAAGGACAGTTGGAAATGGACGACCACGGCTACATCCTGGTGGATCGCTTTATGCGTACCAACGTGGAAGGCGTGTTTGCCGCGGGTGAAGCCGCCGACCCCATTTATCGCCAGGTGGCGACCAGCGCCGGCGACGGGGTGAAAGCCGCCATGCAGGTGGAACGGTATTTGTCGGAAAAGAGTGGGCGCGAACTGGTGGGCGAAGAAGCCTAAAGTGCCCAAGCCGGCGGAAGCAGAACGGCGGGGGTTTTTTCCCCCGCCGTTTTTGGTTGTGTGAGGAATTGTGTATGCTTGCGGCGCGCAGCAAGCATCTCGAAGGAGGGATAATGACCACGGTGCTCCTTGACGATACACCCATCTTTTACCAGAAACGAGGAAACGGCGAGCCTGCTATTGTGTTCATTCATGGTGCCGGCGGGACGTGGAAACATTGGGCGTATTGCCTCAAACAGATGCCGGTGGGACAACGCATTGCGTTCGATTTGCCGGGGCATGGCCGTTCGGGCGGCAAGGGACGCTATAGCATTGAGGGCTATGCGTACTTCATGCTCTCTTTGCTGGATGCGCTGAACATTCAGCGTGCTGTGCTGGTGGGGCACTCCATGGGCGGCGCAATTGCCATCCAAACCGCCTTGCTTGCTCCTGAGCGTGTGCAGGCGTTGGGACTTGTGGCAACAGGCGCACGTTTGAAAGTCAACCCGGCCATTTTGGAAGGCTTGCAGAATGACCCCCTGGGCACCATTCGGCGCATGGTGCGCTGGATGTACGCCCGCGACCTTACCCCTCAGGAGACAACAACCGCTGTGCAGGAAATGGCTGCTACCCCGAAAGCGGTTTTGTACGGCGATTTTGCCGCCTGTGATGCGTTCGACAGTCGGGCGTCGCTGTTTGATATTCAATGCCCTACGCTGGTGATTGGGGCGGAGCAGGACAAAATGACGCCCCCTGCGTTGTCGGAGGAGTTGGCGTTGGCGATTCGGCGCGCTGAACTGGTGATGATTCCCGATGCGGGGCACATGGTGATGCTGGAACAGCCGCAGGCGGTCTGTGAGGCGCTCACCAACTTTGTGAAGCGCATTGGCGAGGTGCAACGCTAGCACAAGAGGCTTGGAAAGAACCGCCGCTGTGACGTCCGTCAGGCTTCCGCAAAAATGGGGCTGATGCGGCGCAGGTGGCGAAAAGCCAGCCCATACACGCCAAAGAGGCTCACCCACGCAACCAGCCACCAAAACGCCACCTGCAAGGGGCGCGCCGGGTCCACTGCATAGAGGAAACCGCTCAGGAATTCAGCCAGTGTGATGGCGAGCCCGCTGAGCGCATAGAACACGCCGGTGATGGTGCTCTGATAGGCGTGGGGCGTGAGCCGTGCCAGCAGAACCGTTCCCAATGAGCGGAAGGTGTGGCGCGCGCCAAGCAATACGAAAGCCACGAAGTGCATGCCAAACGATGGGATGCGCCACAGCGTCCATAGTCCGATGGCAACATTGGCTGTTGCGAGGAACAGGGCTTTGCGACCTTTGGCGTCGAGTTCGCTCAACAGCAGCAGCCAGAGGATTGCCCCCAGCGAGTTCATTGTGCCAAGCATTCCAATGGTGCGTATGTCGTATGCAAAACGGTGTGTGAGATAGTTGGGCAACAACACATCGCCCAACCGTGTGCCCCATTCAAACGCCGCCAGAATAACCAACAAGCCCAAAATGGGCCACAGCGCCGGCAGATGACGCCACGCAATCCGTTCTTCGTTTGCCCGCTCGGCGGTGGGAGACTGTGGCGCAATCCCCCAGGTGATCCCCGACGAGATGAAGAACATCAGCGCTACGCTGGTAAAGAGTACCGCGCGTCCCCCGATATCTGCGAGCCAGCCCCCCACAAGCGGCGCGCCGAGCAATCCCAGCCAGAAAGCGGCGACCAACCGGTTGAGAATGCGTGTATGTTGGTTGGGTGGGGTTTCTTGCAGAACGTAGGCGTTGATCACGGGAATGCAGTAGGACGAGAGCCCATATACCACCATGCCGAGGGCGAAGAGTTGCCATGTGGGTGCCACCGCCATGATGAAAGCGGCTATGCCTCCGATAAGATAACCGCCTAAAATCAAGCGGCGGCGTTCGAGGCGGTCGCCTAACCATCCGGCCGGCACGTACAAAAAAGTGACGATAAGTGCGGAAATTGCCATGGCCACGCCAATTTGCTGATATGAGGCGCCGGTGTGTTCGAGAAAAAGCGGCTCAAAGTAAACAAAAAGCCCTTCACCGAAGCCCCAAATCAAGTAGGAAAGTAGCAGAAGCCGGATATTGCGGGACATGAAACACCTTTTCAAGGAATCCATGTGAGACGGATGTGACGGTAGAATAGACCACCTTTTTTCAAAAAACAAATGCTCGGTTTGTTCTCACCAGCGGGAACAGTGGGTGAGAAACGCAGGAGAGACGCCCCCCGTTTTCAGTAGTGCAATGTGGGCGCTCAACAGCAATGACCAAAAATGCCGCGCCGCTGCATCGTGGTGTGAAGGGGGCGACGGTACAGCAGAGGTCATGTGTTTTTGCAGGATGACGACGCCGCGCCGCGGGACGCTGTATGTGGCGATGTGCAGCGCATAGCGAGGGGGGAAAGGGGCGGGGGCGTGTGTGCAAAGACGTGCCAGCGTGAAGGCGGCGATAAGCGGCAGTGTTCCGTATGGCCAATCGCCGCATTGCTGATTGAACATGTCGAAAAGTTGCATGTGTTGTCGCATTTCGACGTGGATGGGTTCCAGCCAAAAGAGCGTGTACGCCTGGCGATGGCGATGAATGCGCGGCGTTGCCGCTGTAAAGAAGCCCAGCGCACGGACATATTCGCGCAGCCACTCAGGTTCTTCACGTGGGGGATGCTCATCAGGGTGCAGGAAAAAGAAGCGCGTATGTGTTGTTGTGCCCTTTGCGGCACAGGAAAGTCTTTGGGCATACGAACGTGTGGGCGCGTCGGCGGTGGCGTAGGCGTGCAACAGGGATACAAGCACGTGTGGCCAGGTGGCGCGGCATTGTTCCCACTTCCGGGCGAGCCGGTTGTATGCTTGTCTGACCGCCAGGCGGGGGGCGGCAAGGAACGCGACGGTGCGCCAGTCTGGGGGTGGGGGGCGCTCGCCGGTGGTACGCCAGGTGTGCGCACGTGTCCATTCATCTGCGGGGTGGCGGATTGGAATGGCGGATGTTCGGGGCGGGCGATTGGTGAGCAAGGGTAGCGGCGCCCAAAAGGGCGTGTTGGCAAGGGTTGCAGTGTCGAGTGGGGGGGCAATGGTGATGGTGAACGTGTGCGGTGTGCGATGCAAGACGATGTGATGTGGAGGCGGTGCAACGTGGCACAGCAGGCGTGCTATTCCCCACGCTTCAAGTGCTTCTGACAGTGTGGCGGTGTGGCGGGGAACGTACAACGTTGACAGACTGGTCATGCAGGCCTCCGATGCAGGGCTTCTTGTGTCCATGCTACCGGGGGCTGTTCAGAAACGCATCACCAAACTTGGTGAAGGTTTGAGGAAATTTTGGTGAATGCAAAAAAGCCCCCAATTTGGGGGCTTGGTGGATGAAACAGAGCGGGTCAGTTGGTGGTGTGCGGAACGTTTTCGCGTGGGTCGAGCAGGGCAATGAGCCCCAGAATGCCCATGTTGGAGTAGAGCAAGGGCGCCAGGAACGGCGCGCCGCGAATAAACCGTTCGATAACCACCGTGGATTTGCCCACAAGATTGGCTTGGACGTGGAAGTATGTGCCGATTGGGCCAATGATGATGAGCAACAGCATGGCGACAATGTAGGTGTAGAGGTCGCCGCGCGAGGGTGTTTCCGTGCCACCCATTGCCGCGGCGACCACCATGCCGAAAATGCCGATGGCGGTTCCCACCCAGATGGCGGGGTTTTCAAAGCCGGTACGGGCGTGGTCGAGCACACTGCTCACGAGGGCGGCGAGAATCCCCATGCTGACGATGAAGAAATAGGCGCGCGTTTTGCTGTACGGGAGATGGAGACGCCGATTGCCAAAGAGAACCAGTGTGCCGCTATCCGGTGGGTCTTCCAGCCAGACGGCGCTGATACCCAGTAGCCCTACCAGCGTGAAGGCAAGCGGCCCCATCACCGGCGGCGCCCAAATGAGCAGGTCGAGCGTCAGGCGTTGCCACCAGGGACCGGCGGGCAATGCGGCGCGCACCAGGTGAAAATACGCCCCCAAAACGCCTACCACCATGCTTGCCAGCAACACCACATTGGCGATGATGGTCGCCAGTGGACGGTTGCGGATGGCAATCAGCCCCGCCAGAAGGAGCAGGGCGGAGGCGCTGAATCCGAAGACAATCGGAATCCATTCACGCGGAACGATGGTGCCGCTGATGGCGTGGGAGACATACGTATCCACGCCCAGGAAAAACTCGTTGATGGCAATCATCAAGAGCATCAATTGGTCCCGCGTGAGGGGCAAACGCCGCAACCGCTGCAAAGCGGGCGGGAACAGACGGTCGAGTTCGAGCGTGCCGGTCGTCATAGCCCGCTCCTGTCCTATTTTTCACGTTTCGAGGTGGCGGTTTCGCTCAACCCAGCCTCTTGGAGTTTGTCCTGCACCATTTCTTCAAGTTCGGCAAGGTCGGCCAGGATTTCATACGCCCCGTGCCATTGCACGTAGTCAGCCCCTTGCATCCAGACGCCAAATTTGGCTGTGCGTCCCCAGTGGTGCCACAACTCAAAGTAGGTGAAGTCAATGGGTTCATCGAACGGTTCGCTGGTGAGCAGATTGGCTTCTTTGAGGGGCGCGATGATTTCGTTGCTCTGGCGCACCCATTCATTGACCTGTTCCGTGGCGGCGTCAGCCGCTTCGTAGAACTCGGTGATGAATTCCTGGTTGTGGCATTCGCGGCAGACATTTTGCATGCGGGTGCGGTTGTCTTGCCATGCCGGGCGGCGCTCACTAATCGGCGCGAACAAATACCAGGTGAGACGGTCGCCCACGTCGTGGGTGGTGCCGCTCGCGCCAAAGCCGCTCATGTGGCAGGTGGCGCATGTTGGGGCGGGGAAGTCTTTGGTGGTGAGTGTGCCGGGTTCGGCTTCCCAATTCCACGTGTGGCCGCCCGTCATGTAGGCGATACCATGCGGCGATTCCTGGTAAATTTCCCACTGCGGGTGGTCAGGCCCGATGTGACAGGCGTTGCACGTTTCGGGTTTGCGGGCTTGTTCCAGGCTGAACTCGTGGCGCAGGTGGCACTTGGTGCAATCTCCCACCGAGCCGTCTTGGGCAGGTTTGCCAATATCATGGCATCCCCGGCAGGCAAAGCGCGTCACGGCTTCGCCTTCTTTGGCAAAAAGGGCGTTGCGCATGCGGTCGGGCTTGAAGCCGCCTTCAGGGATGGCCTCGTACATTGCCAGCAACTTTTCGTTGAGGTCTTCTGTGCCGGCGTAGGCGACGTAAGCGGGGAGTGAGTGGCGGCTTTGATAAAATTGCGCGACTTCTTGCGAGTGACACCGCTCACACATGGCGGTTGTCGGTTGGGCGAGCACGTAAGTGCCTTCGTGTTCCTTTGCCCCAGGGTAGTCCGCCTTGACTTCGTGGCAGTCGCGGCATGTGACGTTGGCGGCCGCCATGGTGCTCCGCCCGTATTGTTCGACGATACCGGGGGTGCTATCCGTGTGGCACGCAACGCAGTCATCATTGCTCCCCTCTAACACGTTGACGCGTTCTTGGGTGGGGGCGGGGCTACCGCTTCGGGCGACGGTGAGCACAACCAGGGCAAGCGCCAGTGTAATGATGGTGGCGGTCAACCCGAGGATGAGGGTTTTGGGGAGGGATTGCTTCATTGTGTGCTCCTCCTGTTTTGGTTGCGGGTCAACAGAAGTGAACAGCAGAATAGAGAAGTGCTTGTGTAGGTATTCGTAAACGCACTTTATCCTCTCTTTTGAATTTTGACAACTGTATGGAAACGGTGAAGTGAAAAGAGATAGCGCAGGAATTGTGATATTTGTCACTATTCATGAAAAGGGAAGAAAAAAACGCCCGCGCTGTTGGGTGAAGCGCGGGCGTCTCGAAAGGGGGGTGTTGATTACTGGTGTGGAAGCGTGAACACGAATGCCGCGGCTTCCTCGTCAAACGTGAGCGTTACCACCTGCAACGGTTGAATGTCAATGCGTTTTTCGGCTTCGTAGCGCCATGTTTGCTCATCGTCCATCAGCCAAATGTGGACGGTGTGCGCGCCGGGCGTCAGGGAAAGTTGTTCCACGACGATGACTTCGCCATCTTTGTGAATGCCGCTGGGGGCATAGGTCTTGTCCAGGATGGTTTGCCCGTCAATGTCCAGGCGCAAGCGCACAGGGTGCCGCTCACCCCCCAGAATCTGCTCTGCTGAAACGCCAGCGGGAAGTGTTGCTTGAAGAGGCGCTGTGGTGGTGTTGTTGGCTTTGAGCGGCGGTGTATGTTCCAAAACAAGGCGTAGGGTAGCCGTTTCGGGGGCGACGGCGGTTGTGGGGTGTTCAAACACAAAAGTGAACGCGAGCAGAACGAGCAACATGACCAGCGCGGGCACAAATGAACGGAAAGGCGGCAACCAGAGTTTGTTGCGCGTGGCACGATCCAATACGACGCGGGGCAAGCGTTTTTCGGGCGCGGGGAGCGCCGCTTGTTCTTCGATGATACGTTCCAGCATCTCGGTCAGGGTGTGCGGGCGTCCGGGCGCCGTGGTTGTCCAGTAGATGGGGTTTTCGAGCAGGCGTTTGCGCAAACGCAGGTTTTCGCCAAGCCAGAAGGGCCCTTCGCGATAATTGCAATCGTCGGCGGGGCAACTCAGAATCAAGAGGGCTTGCATCCCCAGGTCAAAAAGTGTTCGTGCCCAATCCGGGTTGAACATGCCGGTGCAGGGCAGGACGCATGTGATGACGCTGACTGTGGTGTTGTTGTGTGTAAAAGGTCTCACCTGAACGGGAGGCGGCAACAGCGTATCTGGTGGTGCCGTCAAAGGGGGACGCCATTCGTGTGGCACTGTTCCCAAAACTGCCTGGCGCTGGCATGTGACCACAACGATAGGCGATTCGTGCGCTTGGATTGCCTCTTGGAGGGCTTGCAACACTGTGCGTGTGGGGAGTGGTTGCAAGTCAACGCCGACCGTGGCACATGTCCCCACGCATAAGCCGCACCCTGTGCAAAGTGATTCGGTTACGACAGCCAGAGCCTTGAACCCACTGGCGTCTCCACTGCGGGGTTCCATGTCAATGGCTTCATAGGGGCATTTGAGCGCGCACAACGCGCATCCTGTGCAGAGGTGCTCGGTAATCACCGCTGGCCCTGTGATACGCCCACGCCATAGCCAAGGAAGGGCAATCAGAAACAGCAGACTCACGAGAGAGAGCCCAATGACCATTGACGGGCTTGTCCGCTGGGCGGCTGGGAGAAAACCGAGATACAGCCAGTCAATCGGAACGTTTGAGACAAGGCGGGAAAAGTCCGCCGGGTTGCCTAGGGGAACGGGGCGCACGAGCGCCAGGATGGTCAAGGAGAGCGTCAAGGCAATGCCGAGCCAGCGGGGTTCCAGGAGCGCCGGGCGTGAGAGGCGGATGACGTGAATGAGCAACCAGCCCAGCAACAGGATGCCCATAAAGACATGCAAAAACAGAATGATGACGAAAAATGCAAAATTTTGTTCCACCGCGCCAGGCTGATAGAACGCCAAAGCGACACGTCCACCAAGCAGGTTAATGCTGAATTCGGTCAACCATTGTGCTGTTTCGTCCCATACGAGCCAATAGCCCATGACACCAATAATGAAAATCAGCACGAGAGAAATCCAGCCGCTCACCCAGGCGAGCCAGCGCGCACCCCAAAAGCGGTCGCCTATGAGCATCTTAAAGGCATGTGCCAGTGTGACGATGACGAGCGCATTTGCCGCATAGCGGTGCAGGCTGCGCATCAGATGTCCGAACCATGACGCATTCAAAGCCGCCACTGTTTCGTAGGCGCGTTCGGCGCCGGGGCGGTAAAAGAGCGTCAGATAGCCTCCCGTGAGCGCCAAGATGATGAGCAACATCACGGCAAGCGTTCCCAAGTGGTAAAGCGGGTTGAACGCCGTCCCCGTCAATCGGCTGGTCAACCCTTCTGCCCGCGCCCACACTTTCTCCAAACCGCGTAGCAGCCTTCGTTCGCTGTACCATGTTCCGCGCATATGTACCTCCAATGAAGAGCGATGCTCTTACTCTAGGTGGTTTCGCGGGGGAATTCTTTGCGCTGGCGCAAGCGAGGATTTACCAGGCATATGACAGGTGTCATGCCATTGCCATGACGAAGTGCACAAGTAATTTTCTATTTGCGCTAGCGCAACTTGTTTTTGACCTCAAAAGCCAAAATGGAATTGTGAAATCCAAATGAAAATGTGAGGGAGGGTAAAATGTACCTCAAAAAACTATTCACGTTGGCCGTTTTTCTCCTCTTTGTTGTTGGGTGCAGTGCCACACAGACGAACCCATGGCCTACTGAAGACCAGGCGCAACATACTTCTCAAGAAACGAACCAGCCAACTGAAGAGCATGCCGGGACGGAGAATGTCGCACATGCTGCGGAGACTGAAACTGGCTCGGCGGAACACCAACACGAGGCCACCCAAGAAGGGCAAGATGTGGATTACATCCCCGATATTACCTTTACACTGCAAACCTCTTTGAGCGAGAAAGGTTTGGGTTTCCTCGGTGTTGGGGGCGATATTGATGGTGAATTCAATCCCACCCTGGTTGTCCCGAAGGGGGCGGTGGTGCAAATTACGCTCGTAAATGGCGATGGTATGGAACACGACATTACCGTTCCAGACTTTGATGCGCATAGCGATCATGTGGTAGAGAAAGGCGCAACCACGACGATCGTTTTCAAGGCTGACAAGGTAGGTGAATTTGCATACTTCTGCAGTATTCCCGGCCACCGCCAGGCAGGCATGGAAGGAAAGATTGTGGTGGTTGAGGAAGGTGCAGAAGCAAGCGCTGGTGCAGAAGATGCTACGGGCGAGGATATCGTCCGCGATCCGACCGACTTGCCGCCGCCTGTTGGCGATCGCGAACCCCAAGTGGTGCGTGTTGACCTGGAAACCAAAGAGATTGTTGGGCAACTTGCCGATGGGACAACATACACCTATTGGACGTTCAATGGCAAAGTCCCCGGCCCTATGATTCGTGTCCGTGTGGGCGATACGGTGGAATTGCATCTGAAGAATGATCCCAACAGCAAAATGACGCACTCCATTGACTTGCACGCTGTGACTGGCCCGGGTGGGGGGGCTGTTTATACGCAAACACCTCCGGGTGAAGAAAACGTTTTCACGTTCAAGGCGCTCAATCCTGGCTTGTATGTGTACCACTGCGCAACACCGATGGTGGCGCACCACATTGCCAACGGGATGTATGGTTTGATTCTGGTTGAGCCTGAAGGTGGTTTGCCGCCGGTTGATCGCGAATTTTACGTGATGCAGGGTGAAATCTACACCCAAGGGAAAACGGGTGAAAAAGGGTTCCAGGAGTTCAGTGTTGAAAAACTTCTGGCGGAAGAACCTGAATATCTCGTCTTCAACGGGGCTGCTGGTGGTCTGACTACTGAAGCGCATGCCATGCATGCAAATGTGGGCGAAACTGTACGCATCTTCTTCGGTGTTGGTGGCCCCAACATGACCAGTAGCTTCCACGTCATCGGCGAAATCTTTGATCGAGTTTACAACCAAGCGTCATTGACGAGCCCGGCATTGACCGATGTGCAAACAACATTGGTGCCGCCCGGCGGTGCGACGATGGTGGAATTCAAACTCCAAGTTCCTGGCCGCTACATTTTGGTGGACCACGCATTGAGCCGTCTGGAAAAAGGCCTGGTTGGCTTCTTGTTCGCCGACGGCCCTGATGCGCCGGAAATCTTCAAGGAAGGTCCCGCCGAGTAAGCCTGGCTACCTCTCGGAAGAGGAGAGGGAATATCCCTCTCCTCTTCCACAATTTGCGTTGGCGCAATGAGTTGGCACTTTCATAGCCATATAATGAGCAAGCCGCATTGAACCGCTGCCCTGCTGTTTCCTCTCAGTGACATGATAAAAGGAGGTATGTATGCAAGACCAACACAACAAATCATCTGACCGTGTTCCGATTGGGCAAGTCGTTTTTGACGAAGTTTTTCTCCTGTTTCTGGCCTCGCTGGTGATTAGTTTTGTGCTGTACAACGTCTGGGGGTTGTTGGAACTCCTCAATGTTCCGTTTTTGAAGTAAGTGCACACAGGAGGAAGCGCGATGATTGCACCGCCTAAAATTTGGTGGAAACCGCTTGGACGCTATGAACGGCGCTGGCTGTTGATTGCTTTCGTGTGGTGTCTGTTCTTGACGGCTATGATGCCGCTTTGGTTCTATCTGGGGCGCCAGAACGTGCCTGTCACAACTTATCGTGTCACGCCGCAAGAGTTTAACGCGCGCGTCATGGAATTCACCGAGCAATATCAAGTGGATACCTTGAATGGCATTCCTGTTGTGGAACCTCCTGCGGGTGGAGATGCTTATATTCAAGCGCGGCAGTGGCAGTGGTATCCTGTGTTGAAACTCAAGAAGGGTGAGACTTACAAACTCCATCTTTCCTCACTCGATGTTCAGCATGGCTTTTCTATTCAGCCGCTGAACATGAATTTCATGGTTCTCCCCGGTTATGACTACGTTTTGACACTTACGCCAACGACCAGTGGTGAATACAGCATTGTGTGCAACGAGTTTTGCGGCATTGGTCACCACGTGATGATTGGCAAAATCCTGGTGAGCGAATAAGGAGGATTCTCATGACGGTTGCTGCCATTCCTCAGTCTGGCGAGCAGGCCGAGTTTCGCACCTGTACAGCCACCGGCCTCAAAGTTGATTTGGCGGCTGAGCGGCTCATCATCGCAAATGCGGTTGCGGCGGTCGTTTTCCTGCTGATTGGCGGGATTGGGGCATTGTTGATTTCCCTCACGCGCTGGCAGGCGATTCACCTGCTCTCACCCGTTTGGTTTTACCGCCTCGTGACCGCCCACGGTTTCGATATGCTTGTCGCCTGGATTGTCTTTTTTGAGGTTGCCGGGCTTTACTTTGGGGGCGCTGTCATGCTGAACGCGCGCCTGATTCAGCCGCGCCTCGCCTGGTTGGCGTACATTCTCATGGTGGCGGGGGCGGTGTTGGTGAACGTGATTGTGCTAGCCGGTAAAGCAGATGTCATGTTCACCGCCTATGTTCCCCTGAAAGCGCACCCGCTTTTCTATCTGGGCGTCATTCTGTTTGCCGTGGGGGCGCTGATCGCATTGGGGGTCTTTTTTGCGACGTTGATTGTTGCGAAGGCGGAAAAACGGTATGAAGGCTCCGTTCCCCTCGTCGTTTATGGGTTGATTACGGCGGCAATTATCGCGACCTACACTTTGCTGTCGGGTGCTTTGGCGTTCGTGCCGGCCCTTTTCTGGTCAATGGGGTTGATTGACTACTACGATCCGGCTTATTTCCGCAACCTCTTCTGGAGTTTCGGCCACCCGGCCCAGCAAATCAACCTGGCGGCGATGGTGGCGATCTGGTATGGCTTGGCGGCGATTACGGTAGGCGCCGTGCCGCTGAATGAAAAACTCTCGCGCTTGGCTTTCATCCTCTACATTTTGTTCATCAACCTCGGTTCAGCGCACCACCTGCTGGTGGACCCCGGTCCGAGTTTCGCCTGGAAAGCCGTCAACACGTCGTATGCGATGTACCTGGCGGTGCTGGGGAGCCTCATTCACGCCTTCTCGATTCCGGCGGCCATTGAAGTGGCGCTCCGCCGACAGGGGCATACACGTGGCTTGTTTGAATGGCTCCGCAAAGCCCCCTGGCGCGAACCCGGTTTTGCCGCCCTCGTCCTCTCAATGTTCATCTTTGGGTGGATCGGCGGTGTGACGGGGGTCACGATTGGGACTGAGCAATTGAACATGTTAGTGCATAACACCTTGCGCGTTCCCGGCCACTTCCATGCGACTGTCGTCGGCGGGACAACGCTCGCTTTCATGGGCTTCACCTACTATGTCATTCCGCTCATCTTCCGCCGCGAACTCAAATTGAAGAAGTGGGCAACGCTGCAACCGTATCTCTATGGGCTGGGAATGACGCTTGTGGCTGTGGGGATGATTGCTGCCGGTATTCAGGGCGTTTCGCGCCGCCACTGGGATATAACGTTTGCGCAGGCGCCGTTCCAAACGCCAATTCCGGGAACGGTGAACCTGGCGCTGGCGGTCTTTGGTATTGGTGCTCTGATTGCTATTGTGGCGGGCGCTATGTTTATCATCATTGTGTTGGCTTCGGTGTTGACCGGTCAGCGTATCGAACCACGCAAAGCCACGCTCGTGATTGATAGCCCGCCCGCTTTTACGCATCTGTCTGAAAAAGAAGAACATGACCCGAAATTGCAACCCCGTGGTGCGTGGGTGCTGGTCATCGCCTTCTTGATGTTCTTTGCCACATACTATCTGAGCAACTGGTGGCTTTTGGGGCGTCTCTGGATTGTCCGGTAATGGTGGGCAATGGGGCAGTCCAACCGTCGGGCTGCCCCGTTGCGGCAAAGGAGAGATGGCATGCGCAGTGAAACACCATCGCTTGTTCTCGACCGTGCAACCTGGAAAGATTGGCTGATTCTGACCAAGCCGGGCGTGACAGCGTTGCTCCTCTTGACTTCACTCACCACGGCGGTGGGCGCGGCGCGTCCCTGGCTTCCCTGGACAACGTTGCTGGCACTCGCTCTTGCCGGCGTCTGTATGGCGGGCGGTGCTGCCGCCGTCAACCATTACTTTGACCGCGATATAGACGCGCTCATGCCGCGTACAGCCAACCGCCCTTTGCCGTCGGGGCGTATTGCTCACCCGGAGCAGGCGCTCTTCTTTGGCGTGGCGTTGATGTGTTTGGGGGTTGCGATAGGCGTGGTCTGGCTTCCGCTTGAAAGCGTGCTCTGTATTGTTCTGGGCGCGATTGTGTACATTCTGATTTACACGCTCTGGCTCAAACGTCGAACCCCTCTGGGCGTGGTGATTGGGGGCGCGGCGGGCTGTTTTCCCGTTCTTGCCGGTTGGGCGGCTGTGCGTGTGGATTGGCCCCTGACGCCCTGGGTCTTGGCGTTGCTTGTCTTCTTCTGGACGCCAGCCCATTTTTGGGCGTATGGATTGTTGCGCCGCGATGATTACACGCTGGCGGCTGTACCTGTTTTGCCGGTGCTGGCCACGCCACGCGAAACGGCGGGGTATGTTTGGGGACACACCTTGCTGACAGTGTTGATGCCGGGGTTGGCGTTTCATGGCTGGCAAGCGTTTGTGGCGTTCGTGCTGGGGGCGTGGTTCTTCGCACTGGCGTTTCGCCTGTGGTTGCGCCCAACGCTTGCCCATGCACGCCGCTTCTATCATGTCTCAAATCTGTATTTGTGCGTCATCTTTGCCTTGGCACTCTTTGGGATATAAGCCATGCATCACATGCTCACGCTCACACCACTGACAGCCTTCACCTTTGGGCTGCTGGGAAGCATCGCCCATTGCGTTGGCATGTGCAGTGGCGTTCTTCTCCTGCTTGGGCGTGCCGGTGTGCAAACGCCGCGCGAGCGCCTTGCCACCCACGCTGGGCGGTTGACAACCTATCTCATGTTGGGCGTTGCAGGTGGTGCATTGGGGCGTACTCTCACCGCCTTGCTGGCAAACCGCACATTGCAAAGCGGCTTGGCGCTGTTTCTTGGTTTTGCCCTGGCGTATACTGCACTCGCATTGTTGGGGATGACGCCGCCGCCTGAAACCGCGTTCCCCGCCCTCTCAGCCCTCTGGCGGCGCGTTGCGCATCGGCGTCTGCACGCTCCACAACGGGGCGTTGTCGCCGCCTGGGGAATAGGGCTTATTTGGGGCATGCTCCCTTGCGGATTTGTCTACAGCATGGTGTTGGCCGCTACGGCAAGTGGAAGCCCGCTGTCGGGTGGGGTGATCGCGCTCGCTTTTGGGCTTGGCACCATTCCCGCCCTGGAAGGGACACGCGCGCTCATGGCACACGGCGTGGGGCGCATGCGTCGTTTCGCACATGTGTTGGCGGCTGCTTTGTTGTTGCTCATCGCGGGGCAACTCATCCTGCGTGGGCTTGCCTGGTGGGGGGTGATTGGACACGGCCATCTTGGGGGGATAATGGTATGGTAACGTGTGAATTGTGCGGCTTGCCGGCGCGTCATCCTTTGCATGATGAACACGGGCGCACATTTTGCTGCCCATCATGCCGCGATGTGGCCGCCCTTCTTGCTGAACCGGTCGACTCTACCGCCTCACCCGCTCCGTCTGCGGAAACGCCGCTGGCAGAAAGCACACTGTACTTGGGTGGGCTTTGGTGCACATCCTGCACCTGGCTGATTGGCGAAACGCTTCGCCGCACCCCCGGCGTGGTCGAGGCCGATATCAGTTTTGCCCGCCGCCAAGCCCGCGTGCGCTTCGACCCGCGCCGGCTCTCGCCTCAATCGCTTGTGAAACGGGTTCGCCGCTTGGGGTATCGCGTGGGGCTGGCGCCCGATGAACTTCGCGATGAAGCCGAAGCCCTTTTGGAGCGTTTGCTGATTGCTGGCGTTTTTGTCATGCATATCATGTTGCTGAGTGGTATGCTCTATGTGCGGGAGATAATGGGCTGGAATGCCCCGGAAACCCGCTGGCTTGAAGACTTTTTCCGCCTGATGATTTTTGTCGCCAGTATTCCCGTTTTGCCCCTGTTGGGGTGGCCTGTCCTGCGTTCCGGGCTTGCCGGCATCCTTTCACGCCAGCCCAATATGCACGCCCTCATTGCCTTGGGAACAAGCGCCGCCTATATCCTTTCGTTGCGCAACCTGATAACCGGCAATCCCCATGTCTATTTCGACACGGCGGCAATGTTGCTTTTCCTGGTCACGATTGGGCGCTGGTTAGAAGTGCGCACGCAAGAAAGCGGGCTTGAAGCCATCGAACACCTGCAACGCCATATGCCTACCCATGCGGCGCATATCACACCCAACGGTGTCCAGGAGATTTCAGTTGACGATATACAACCCGGCATGCGGTTGTTGATTCGCCCCGGTGAGCGTTTTCCCGCTGATGGTATTGTTGCAGAAGGGCAGGGCGCTGTTGATGAAAGCCTGCTCACGGGTGAACCTGTGCCGCGTACACACGCCAGCGGAGATACGGTCTATGCCGGCACGCTCAATTTGGATGGTGTTTTTGAAATCATTGTGACCGCGTCGGGGGGAGCGACGGCTGTGGGGCAAATGTCCCGCCTGATTCACGAAGCCCTTTGGACACGCGCCCCTGTTCAGCGGCTTGCCGACCGTTTTGCCGCGTTGCTTGTTCCATTTGCTGTCTTCTTGTCGGTGGGCACATTCCTCTACTGGACGACGATTGCTTCGTCAGAAGTTGCCCTCATGCATGCCCTTTCTGTGCTTCTGATTGCATGCCCCTGTGCGCTGGGGATTGCAACACCGCTTGCCCTTTGGCGGGGCATCTCCACCGCCGCCGAACATGGTGTCCTCATTCGGGAGACGAGTGTTTTGGAACGCCTGGCGAATGCCGAAGTTGTTTTGTTCGATAAAACTGGCACTTTGACCGAAACAGAGCCTTCCGTTTACGACATGGTGTGCGACCAGGCCGACCCGCACACTGTGCAGGAGCGGTTGGTAGCGCTGGAATCGCGTGCATCGCATCCTTTTGCTCGCGCTATTTGCCGCGCTTTCATTGTCGAAAAGCCCCCGACGGTTGAAGGAATTCAGGTGCTGGCTGGACAAGGGCTTGGTGGTCGCATAAACGACGAGATGGTCTGGGTGGGGAGCGCGGCGTTGATGGCGTCGCAAGGGCTGGCGTATCCGCCTCGCCTGGCTGAATATGCAGCGCGTTGGGCGGATTCATCGCTGGCGCTTGTGTTCATCGGCTGGGGTGGATTGGTGCGGGGGATTGTGGCTTTGACGGAGCAACTACGCCCCGATGTGCCATCAACCTTGCAAGCCTTGCATGCCCTCGGTATTCACATGCAAATTCTCTCCGGCGACCCGCAAGCGCACCAACGCTGGGGTGAAACGCTTGGCGTTCCGCTTCATGCGGGGCTTACACCTGATGAAAAAGTATCCTATCTTCAACAGTACAACGGCGTTGTCATGATTGGGGACGGGGTCAATGATGGTCCCGCCTTAGCCACCGCTGACGTGGGCATAACCTTGGGGCAAGCAACAGACCTGGCGCACGCTACCGCTGATGTGATCTTGCTCAATAACCGCCTCGAAAGCATCGTGCCGCTGCTTCTTCTTGCACGGCAAACCATGCGCATCATTCGCCAAAATTTGGCGTGGGCGTTCTTCTACAACGCGCTCGGTTTAGGGCTCGCCGTCACCGGACGACTTCATCCCCTATGGGCGGCGCTCGCGATGGTTCTGAGCAGCCTGATTGTCACTGGGAACGCCCTGCGCTTGCATTGGCCGCACGCCGCCAACACGCCGTCACGACAAATACCTCTCCCCTTGCGCCGTAAACGTCGCCGTGCGGAACAACGCGCGCTGGATACGGTCTTCTGCTACCACAACACCCAGGCCGATGTCTGACGGGACGGCAATCATCCCCTCGTCGTCGAGTGTGAAAGGCGGCTCTACGACATCTTCGCGAAAATAAAAGGCGTTCGCTGCAATATCACCGGGAATGGTAAAACCGCTCAGCGACGCCAACGCGACGTTGTAGGCGCGTCCGATACCGCTTTCAAGCATGCCGCCGTGCATCAAGGCAATGCCATGTTCGTGTGCAAACGTGTACACATCCAGCATGTTGCGAATGCCCCCAAACCGCCCGGCTTTGAGATTGAGCGCACGGCATGCCCCCATCTCTATCGCCTGCTGGGCTTTTTCCAGTGTGCCCACGGATTCATCCAGCATGATAGGGGTGTTGAGGTGCTGTTGAACGTCAGCATAGACGTTCAGCGGCGTGCCAGGCGCCAGAGGCTCTTCAATCGCCAGCAACTCATATTCATCCAGTAATTGCAAGATGTGGATGTGCTCCGATGTGTAAGCCTGGTTGGCATCCACCAAAAGCCCAATATCCGGGAACGCTTTGCGCACAAGCGAGACAAGTTCCACATCTTGCCCAGGCGTAATTTTGAGTTTGATACGACGATAGCCGGCTTCCACCAATTTTTCGACACGTTTGAGCAACAATTTGGGTTCGGAGACCAGACCCACCACTGCGCCAGCTGGAATACGCTCTTTCTCTCCCCCAATGTAGCGCGCGAGGGGCATACGCGCTTTGACGGCTTCGTACGTCCACAAGGCCATCTCGATGGTGGCTTTTGCCATGGGATGGCCGCGCACGCGCGCCAAACGTGCCATCAATGCTTCACGCGATTCAAAATCTTCTTGTACCGCGAGCGGAAGCAGATACTCCGTCAGAATGTACCAGGCCGTCGTTACCGTTTCGTACCAGTACGTCGGCGACGGCAAGGCAACACATTCGCTCCATACTTCGATGTCCCCAATTTCCAACCGCAACAACAATGTTTCGCGGGTTGCATAGGCGTCAGCCGAGGAGCGGAAGGCTTGGACGAGCGGCAACTGAATGTGATACAATGTCGCGCGATGAATCTTTTCCATCGCTTACTCCTTTGGGCGCAAATTGGAATGGAAATGTAAAGGATTTTGGCATGTCTCATTCTCAGTCTCATCAAAACGCAAATGCCCTTTTTATGCAAGCGCTGGGGTTTGTACAAGCAGGCTTGCACCACCCTGCTGAGCAAGCCTTGCAAAAAGTCATAGCCCTTTACGAAGCGCAACAAGAACCACAAGCCGCCGCATTTGCCCGTATGACATTGGCGCGCGTCTATGCCGATCAGGCAAAGTATGCCGCCGCCCGCGATGTGTTACAGCAAGTTGTGGAAGACGCCGAAGCGCGACAAGACACGGAAACCCTCGTGCGTGCATTGTACGAAGTGGGCGCGGTGGCTGAACGCATGCACGATACAACCACGGCTCGCGAAATCTATACGCGCGTTTTGCAGACCGCCGACAACGCAGGCGATCGTGCGACAGCCGCCCTGCGCCTTGGTGCGCTTGCCGACGCCGCTGGACAACGTGACGAAGCCATCGCATTCTACCGCACAGCATTCGAGATATTCCAGACCATTGAACACGATATCGGGATAGCGCGCGCCGCCTACGAATTGGCGCGTTTACTGGCCGAGGACAACATGACCGAGGCGCGCCAATTTTACGAACAGGCGCACACGCTCGCCGAGATATGGGGCGATGAAACCTTGTTGCAAGCCTTGCGTGATTTACCGTTCCACTCCTGATTGATGCCAAATGTCAGATGCTTTTCGTGGTGATGTGTGCTAGAATGCACCTACCTTAAGGAAGCAAACACACAGCGACGCCCCCAACCGGTTGATTGGTTTTGGTCCCTCTGAGGAGGCTGTATGGAACATGTAACTGATGCGCAAACACTCTTCATCCAGGCGATGGATGCCTTGCAAGATGATGCCTACGAAGAAGCAATGGAATTGCTCTATGCCGCTCTCGATGAGATGCAGAACACGCCCGAGCCTGACCGCACGTTTCTGGCGACATTGCACCTCGTGTTGGGGCAAGTCAATGCCGATGTGGATGAAATCGAACAGGCACGCGAACACTTGACCATTGCCCACGATTTGTACCGCGACCTTGATGACCCCGTTGGGCGTGCCCTGGTGCGTTTGGAACTGGGCGAATTGGCGTTTTGGGAAGAACAATACACCGTTGCCCAAAAACATTACCAACGTGTTCTCGAACTCCTGGACGATGGACAGGAACTCGAAGCGCAAGCCATGGCGCTTATGCGGTTAGGCGCCATTGCGTTTGAAGAAGACGAAATTGAATTGGTGCGTTCCTACTACGAACGCAGTTTGCGCCTTTTTGAGGCGCTTGGGGATATGCTGAGCGCGGCTGGTGTCGTGATTGAATTGGCGAACGCCCTGCAAAATGAAACCCCCGCCGAAGCCGAAGCATTATTCCAGAAAGGCTACACCCTCGCCAAAGAAGCCGGGAGCAACTATCTCGCATCGCTTGCAGCGCACGGGTTAGGCGTTCTGGCTGCTAACCGTGGAGATTGGCAACAAGCCCGAGACTATTACCACCAGGCGCTTGATTTGAAAATCATGAGTGGCGACTATGAGGGGCAAATTTTCACCTATTTGGCATTAGGCGCCGCCGAACGCGAACTGGGCAATGAAACGGAGGCGCGGCGTCTTTGGAAGCGTGCAGTTGAATTGGCGCGCCGCGAAGGGATGGAGGAAATAGAAGACATTGCGCAAGCCCTTATCCGAAGTGAGCCCATTGATTGGGTGGGGCGCTAAACCGCAATCCATGCCCGACAAAAGGAAAAGCCCGATACTCTCCCCCCGCAGAGAGTACCGGACTTTTCCACCCCCACACACGTCAGATCAGGCCTGCTCTGACTGATGGTCTTGTTGTCGCTCCTCAATCATCTGCCGCAAGACATTGACCAGCATCTCACATTTCACACGGTAGAACCGTTCTTCAACGTCCGCCAATGTGTCGAATTCATAAATCGGCACCCGCTCCGCTGCCAGAACCGGCCCTGTTTGCATGGGATCACGCAAAATGTGCGCGGTAACCCCCGTTTCGCGAATCAAGCCGGCGGTAAAGGCGTCGTACACGCGCGAAACTGGGTTGCGCATGTACGGATCGAACACCGGAAATTGCCCCGGCAAGCCTTCATGCAAGTTGATGACACGGTTCGGGAAGCGTTCCAGGAACGTTTCCCCCAGTGGGAGCGCCCACTCTGCCAGCACAACCATATCTGCACCTAACGCCTCAATTTTGTCAGCCAACTCACGCTCAAAGTCGCGCTCCGTGAGCCCCCGAAAGCGATAGTCGGACAAGTCATGGGCGAAGGCAGGCACACCTTCGCGCTCGGCGCGAAGCAGCCCGTAGGCGTAGGGCTCATGCGAGAAGACACCGACGACTTCGGCGTCGAGTTCGCCGCGGCGGCAGGCGTCTAAAATCGCCTGCATGACGCCCCCCGAACCGGAGATGAGAATGGCTAACCGAACTTTTGGTGCAGTCATGGGAGCCTGCTCCCTTCTTTCTGTTGACGATTCACCTGGCCATGGTGTCGGCAACGGTGTTTCGTCATCGTTGTTTCTATCATACTCGTTTTGTATTACGATCTCTATAACCATTTTGGTTCCTCTGCATAGACGTGCCAAAGTCCTGAAACGCTATGACCACATTCCTATTGGTGAGAAAGGGCTCTATCAAACAAAACGTCCCACGCGCCTCAATTAGGGACGCAAAACGGGCGCCCGTGTGAGCGCCCGTTGCTCGCTTCCGCCTGATGGTAAAGAAATGTTAGCGACGAGGAGCCACTTTGACAAATTTGGTGCGCGCTGTCTCCCATTCCGCTAACAGTGCGGCGGCTTTGCGGCTGTGTGTGTAGAAGCGGTGGCATTCGATGAGTGCGCGTACCTGTTGCTCGTCTTCCTCGTTCAATGGTGTGGCTTCTACAAACTCACCGTTGAAATGATCGGCAAAGGTGCCGTCTTCATCGTACACGTAGGCCATGCCGCCCGACATGCCGGCTGCAAAATTGGGACCAACCGTCCCCAGAATGACGACCACGCCGCCGGTCATGTATTCACATCCATGCGCGCCAACCCCCTCGACAACGCCTGTCGCGCCGGAGTTGCGAACGGCAAAGCGGTCGCCGGCGCGCCCGGCAACGTAGAGTTGCCCACCGGTTGCGCCGTAAAGTGCAACGTTGCCAATGAGCGGGGCTTCGGTTTCCCAAGCGGCATTGCGTGGCGGTGCGATGATGATCTTGCCGCCGGCAAGCCCCTTGCCCACATAGTCGTTGGCGACTCCTTCCAGGTGCATGGTTGTGCTGGGAAGGGCAAATGCCCCAAAACTCTGGCCGGCGTAGCCGTCGAACCGCAGGGTGATGGTGTCGCTGGGCAAGCCGGCGTCGCCGTAGCGGGTGGCGAGTTCGCCGGCCAGGCGGGCGCCCACGCTGCGGTTGGTGTTGTGGAGCGTGTAGGCGCGATGGGCGCGTCCATAGAGCCGAATGTCATGCAAGACTTCGCGCGTGATGGTCAGTTCCAGGTCTGATGGGCGGCGGTTGGCGTCCACAATGGCGCCTTCGTAGCGGCGCGTTTGCTGGGGCGGCGCAAGCAGGCATTGCACGTTGATGGGCGCGTCGTAGGTGCGGGCGGGACGCAGAAGGTCGGTGCGCCCGATGATTTCATCCAGGCTACGCGCCCCCAATTGCGCCAACATGCTGCGGATGTCTTCGGCAACGTAGAGGAAGAAAGCCATGATGTGTTCCGGTGTGCCGTCGAATTTTTCGCGCAAGATGCCTTTTTGCGTGGCGATACCCACAGGGCACGTGTTTTTGTGGCAGACGCGCGCCATGATGCAGCCTTCGGCAATCAACGCCGCCGTCCCAAACGAGAATTCATCGGCGCCGAGCAGGGCGGCAACTACCACGTCACGGGCGGTACGCAAGCCGCCGTCAACGCGGAGGCGCACACGGTCGCGCAAGCCATTGGCGACGAGGACTTGTTGCGTTTCAGCCAAGCCCAACTCCCACGAGACCCCCGCATGCTTGATGCTGCTGAGCGGTGATGCCCCGGTGCCGCCGCTGTGCCCGCTGATGAGCACCACGTCCGCGCCGGCTTTCACCACGCCGGCGGCAATCGTGCCGACACCGGCTTGCGCCACCAGTTTGACGCTGATGGTGGCGGTGGGGTTGATGGTGCGCAGGTCGTAAATGAGTTGCGCCAGGTCTTCAATGCTGTAAATGTCGTGGTGCGGCGGCGGTGAGATGAGCGTGGTGCCGGGTTCGGTGTGGCGGATCGCGGCGATTTCCACCGTGACTTTGTGCCCCGGCAGGTGGCCGCCTTCGCCTGGTTTCGAGCCTTGCGCCATCTTGATTTGCAGCTCGCGCGCCGACATGAGATAGGCGGGCGTGACGCCAAAGCGCCCACTTGCCACTTGTTTGCAGGCGCTGTTGCGCTCGGTGCCATACCGGTCAGGGTGTTCGCCCCCTTCGCCGCTGTTGCTCATGCCGCCGAGGCGGTTCATGGCAATGGCCAGTGTTTCATGGGCTTCGGGTGAAAGCGAACCGAATGACATGGCGGCTGTCGAAAAACGGCGCACGATAGAAGTAGCCGGTTCAACTTCATCAATGGGAATGGGCGTACTTTCGACGAATTCGACGAAGTGGCGCAAATCGAAGGGCTTTTCGCCGTCCACCATGGCGGCGTAGCGGCGGTAGATGGCAAAGCCTTCGGCAAAGTGCCCATTGAGCGCCCCAGGGGTGCGCACGGCTTGTTGCAACGTGCGTACCACAATGGGGTTGAAGGCGTGGTATTCGCCGTCTTTCTTGAATTTGTAGAAGCCGGGGCTGGGCAGTTCGGGCACGGCGCGTTCTTCGCCAAACGCGTTGCGGTGCCATGCTAGCACAATTTCGCCCAGCGCTTCATATCCTACACCGCCCACACGCGAGGGGGTGCCGCGGAAGCATTCGTCCACAACCTCATCGGCAAGCCCCAGAATCTCGAAAATTTGCGCGCCGCAATAACTTTCCACCGTGGCAATGCCCATTTTCGCCATGATTTTCAGCAAGCCGTCTTCCAGGGCGTGGATGACACGCGCCACGGCTTCGTCGGCGTCGAGCGTTTCCCCACGGAAGCCGTGCTCCCCAATTGCAACCGCCGTCTCAAAGAGCAACCAGGGGCTGACAGCGTTCGCGCCGTAGCCGATGAGCACAGCCACCTGGTGGGGGTCGCGGGCTTCGCCGCTGAGCACAACCAGGGAACAGCGTGCGCGCAAGCCGACGCGCAAAAGGTGGTGGTGAACAGCGCCGACCGCCAGCGCCGCGGGGAACGGTGCATGTGCCGGTGATACGTGGCGGTCGTCCAGCACGAGAATGCGCGCCCCGTTGCGTACCGCCGCTTCAGCCTGGGCGCAGAGGGTGCGCAGATGGTCGCGCATGCCGCGCGCGCCGTCGGCGGTGGGGAAGGTGGTGTCAAGTACCACGGCGCGGAACGCGGGGTTTGTTTCACCCAACGCCAACACCTGCTCAACATCATGCGGCGTGAGGAAGGGCGATGTCAGCACCAGGCGGCTGCTCAAGTCGGTATGACGTTCCAGAATGGACGGCAGTGCGCCCAGGTGCACGCGCAACGAGAACATGGCGCGTTCGCGCAGGTGGTCAATAGGCGGGTTCGTGACTTCGGCAAAACGCTGGCGGAAGTAGTGGAAGAGCGGGCGCGGCAGGTCGCTCAACACGGCGTGCGGTGTGTCGTCGCCCATTGCGCCGATGGGTTCTTTGGCGTTCCATACCATGGGGGTGATGATGACCTGCACTTCTTCGGACGTATAGCCGAAAACGGCTTGCTGGCGCGTCAGGGTGTCCTGGTCGGGAACGGCGGGCGCGTGATGTGGTGTTTCCTGCACCCGCAGCGTCTGCGCAACCGCTTCTGCGTGCAGGTCGGCGGCAATGCGGCTTTTCAGGGCGTCGTTGCGTTCGATAATGCCCAGTTCGATGTCGGCAGCAATCATCTCACCTGGTCCCAGGCGCCCATGCTCAACAATCTCGGCGGGGTCGAGTTCAGCGGCGCCGGCTTCACTGGCAACAACCAGAAGCCCGTCGCGGGTGATGTCGTAGCGCATGGGGCGCAGCCCGTTGCGGTCGAGCCGTGCGCCGGCAATGCGCCCGTCGGTGAAGCAGACGGCAGCGGGACCGTCCCACGGTTCCATGATGGCGGCGTGGGCGGCGTAGAACGCACGCACAGGTTCGGGCATGTGGGGGCGGTTTTCCCACGCATCGGAGAGCATCATCAACAAGGCTTCGCGGATGTCGCGACCATGGCGCACCAGCAGTTCCGCCACGTTGTCGAGCATCGCCGAATCGCTTCCCGCTTCATCAATGACGGGGGTTTCCTCGGCGGGAATATCCACTTCGCGGGCTTTCATCCAGTTGACGTTGCCCTGCAAGGTGTTGATTTCACCATTGTGGCAGAGCAAGCGCATCGGTTGGGCGCGCGCCCAAGCGGGTTGTGTGTTCGTGCTGAAACGTGTATGCACAACCGCCACTGCGCTCCGACAAAGCGGGTTGCTCAGGTCGAGATAAAACGCCGGCAGGTCTTTCGGCAGAATCATGCCTTTGTACACAATCGTGCGGGACGAAAACGAGGTGATGTAGGCATCGCATCCAGCAGTGCGCCAGCGTTTTTCAGCGGCTTTGCGGGCTCGGTAGCAAGCCATCTCGAACGTTTCGGCGTCCCACCCGTCCGGGCGAGCAACGAACAGTTGGCGCAAGCGGGGACAGGTTGCGCGTGCTAATTCACCCAACGCATCGGGATTGACGGGGGGCTCGCGCCACCCGATGATGACAAGACCCGCGTCGCGCGCGGCTTCTTCCAGCAAGGCGTCGGCGCGCAAGTCATCGTGGGGCAGAAAACAGTTGGCAACAGCGAACGTGCCGGGCACAGCGGCTCTATCGTGCTCGGCGAGCCAGGCAGCAAAGAGGTCGGTGGGCAGTTGCAGCAGAATGCCGGCACCGTCGGCAGTACGGCCATCGGCGTTGACAGCGCCGCGATGGGTCAGATTGTGAAGCGTGCGCAAAGCCCGTTCGACCAACTCGCGAGTGGCGCCACGGCGTGTTTCAGCCAAGACGGCTACGCCACAAGCATCGTGGTCCAAGCGTTGGTCGTAAAGTGGATAGAGGTTTTGGGAAATCACGGCGCACCTCCTCGCGTCCGTTGGTTGGCGTTTGAAGGAACAGAGACCATGGCGGACGCCATTGACCGCGCATTGGGCAGTGTATCTAAAAGAAAGTGGGCTGTCGTCATGCAGATGGACCAACTCGATCGAGGGGAAAAGACCATTTTTACGTGACAAATGGGGCATGTGGTGCATGTCAAGTACCCAAATGGGGTATGATGGGTGAGCATGTATGCGATACAACAGCGTTTGTGTGAAGATGCTTGGAGGCGCTTGACAAAAAAGATACTTTGTTCATAATAAAGCCTTGTCAGGCGGGGGACTCGTCCCCAGCCGTGCACATTGACAATTTGGGTCGCTAACTCAATCGGCAGAGTACCTGCCTTTTAAGCAGGGAGTTCAGGGTTCGAGTCCCTGGCGACCCACTTGCCCGCAGGGGAATCGCCCTCGGAGACAAGCAAGGGGTCCGTCGCTGTCCTGCGCATGCAGGGCAGAGGAACTTCCCGACTCCCCGCCCCGGCCGTCTTGGCTGGGAAGGCCACCCACCGAAACCGTAAGGTGGGGCACCGTCGTGGTAACGCGGCGGTGACGCAAGACGGCAACAGAGAGTAGTCCCGCCGATGGCCGCACATGTGCGGCACAGGTAAGGGGTGAAAGGGTGGGGTAAGAGCCCACCGGCGTCAGCAGTAATGCTGGCGGCCAGGCGACTGCGCTGGCTGATGGGGAGCAAGGCGGGTGGGGCAGGCTCACGTATGTGGGTTTGCTCCCGCCGCAGCGGCGACCGCGAGGGTGGGTAACACCCACCAAGCGAGGAGCCGCCTCCACCAGTCGGTGGAGAGACAGATGACGGACACACCGCTTCGGCGGTGGAACAGAATCGGGAGTACACCTGCTTGTTGTGCAGAGGGCGGTTGGGCATGGCGTGGGCCCGTAGCTCAATTGGGAGAGCACTTGGTTTGCATCCAAGGGGTTGCAGGTTCGAGTCCTGTCGGGTCCACCTGTGAGTGGCTCCTGCTGGAACGCGGGCAAGTAGCTCAATCGGTTAGAGCACTTGGCTTACATCCAAGAGGTTGGGGGTTCGAGTCCCTCCTTGCCCATTGTGCTGGTAAGGGCAGGCGCGGGCCCTTAGCTCAGCGGTTAGAGCGGCCGGCTCATAACCGGTTGGTCGCTGGTTCGAATCCAGCAGGGCCCATTGACAAAGAAAGATGTGTTGCGTGGCGGCCATAGCTCAAAGGCAGAGCACCTGGTTGTGGCCCAGGAGGTTGTGGGTTCGAGCCCCACTGGTCGCCCTTGTGTCGGGGCGTGGCGCAGCCCGGAAGCGCGCTTGCATGGGGTGCAAGAGGTCGGAGGTTCAAATCCTCTCGCCCCGACCACGAAAAGCCCGAGGATTTCCTCGGGCTTTTTGCTTTTGTCGTGCGGGCGTGATGGTGGTACTCTACCGCGCGCAATTCGATTTCGGTCAAAGGAGGAGGCACATGTCCATTCAACCCGATACATGGATTCGCAAGATGGCGCTGGAACATGGCATGATTGAGCCGTTTGTGGATCGCCAGGTGCGTGAAGGGGTCATCAGCTATGGATTGAGTTCGTTTGGATATGATATTCGCATTGCCGATGAGTTTTTGATTTTCACTCCCAACCCGTACAACACGGTGGTGGACCCCAAGGAGATTGACAAGCGCGCCTTTACTCGTTTTCAGGGTGAGGTCTGTGTGATTCCCCCGAATTCCTACGCGCTGGGGCGCTCGGTTGAGTATTTCCGCATTCCCGAAGATGTGATTTGTATTGTGTTGGGGAAATCAACCTACGCCCGCTCGGGGATTATTGTGAATGTGACACCGGGCGAGCCGGGGTGGGAAGGCCACTGGACGATCGAAATCAGCAATGCGACGCCTTTGCCGGCGAAGATTTACGCCAACGAAGGCATTGCGCAGGTTTTGTTTTTGCGCGGCGCGCGCCCTGAAATCACGTATGCCGATAAGCGCGGTAAATACCAAGGGCAACGTGGTATTACGCTTCCCCGGTTGTAGCCATGCATGCGCCTGCAAACCGCTTGTCGCCACGGGTTGCCGTGGGGTTGGTCATTCTCCGCAACAGTTCTCCTCTGCCCGATGTTTTGCTTGTGCGAAGGGGCAAACCGCCTATGCGGGGCTATTGGTCGTTGCCGGGCGGTTCGGTGGAGTTGGGGGAAACGCTTGCTGAGGCGGCCATACGTGAGGCGCGCGAGGAAACCGGCTTGACGGTGCAGGTGGGGCCGGTGCTTACCGCGGTGGACGCTATTGACCGCAACGCGGATGGGGAAGTGCAATACCATTACGTGATTGTAGATATCGTGGCTTTTGTGGATGAGGGTGCGGTGGCGATCCCCAGTGATGATGCCGATGATGTGATGTGGGTGGCGGCCGACCGTGTCGAACATGTGCACCCCTTGACGCCTCAGGTGCCGCGTGTTGTGCAATTGGCGCTGACGTGGATTGAACGGGGGATGCTGATCCCCCCATGGCGTTTGTAAGTTTGCCTGGCTATGTTTATAATCGCCTGCCTATGAGCGAGCAAACGTTGCGGATTGCACTCAATGCACAATTGTTGAATTTAGATTCTTCATATCGAAGCGCCGGAATTTCGCAATACATTTACGGCTTGCTACGCCATTTGCCGGCGCAAAGTAAGCGATTTCAATATTACGTGCATACTGGCGAAGCCAAAGCCGTGCTGGACGGCATGCAACGTTTGCTCACGACGCGGCACACGAAACGCCCGTTGGTGCGCATTGTGTGGGAGCAGGTCGTCTGGCCGTTGGCGCTGCAGCGCCTGCAACCCGACCTGGTTCACGGTCTGGCATATGTGTTGCCGTTGGCGTATCGTGGCAAGGGTCTTGTGACCGTGTACGATTTGACCTTTTTGCGTGTACCCATGGCGTTTCGCGCGCCCAACCGGCTCTATTTGCAGACCATGACACGCCTGGCGGTACGTCGTGCGGCGCATGTGTGTGCTATTTCGGAAAGTACACGGCGCGATATTGTGAAGACGTTGGGCGTGCCTGAATCGTCGGTCAGTGTGGTGTATCCGGGTGTTGATGAGCGGTTTCGTCCGGCGTCGCCGGAGGCGTTGGAGGCGTTTCGCCGACGGCACGGGTTGCCGGAGCGGTATGTGCTCTACCTGGGCACGTTGGAGCCGCGCAAGAATGTGACAACGCTGGTACGCGCGTATGCGCGCCTGGTGGCGCGTGAGCCGCAAACACCGCTCCTGGTGCTTGCCGGCGCGAAGGGGTGGTATTTTGAAGATGTGTTCGCCGAAGTGGAACGGTTAGGATTGCAAGAGCGCGTGATGTTTCCGGGGTATGTACCGGCTGAGGAACAGGCGCTCTGGTATAGTGGCGCTGAGGTTTTTGTCTATCCGAGCCGCTATGAAGGGTTTGGTATGCCGGTGGCGGAAGCGATGGCATGCGGAACACCCGTCATTGCCAGCACAGCGGCGAGTTTGCCGGAAGTGGTGGGGGATGCCGGATTGCTGGTGCCGCCTGATGACGAGGTGGCGCTGGCTGACACACTGGCGCATGTTCTGGCAAACCGTGAGGTGCGCGAGGCGCTGAGCGCCGCGGGACGCCGGCAAGCCGCCAAATTTTCATGGCAGGCAGCGGCGCAAGCACAGGTGCGCATTTATGAGCAATGTGCGGGAGCCAAGGAGGGGGCTTTATGAGCAGGAAACCAACCATCAATCCCTGGCTGGTACGCTTGGGAATGATGGCGTTGGATGCGATTTTGATCAATGTGGCGTTTTTTGCCGCCTACTACATGCGGTACGTCCTGGAATGGGGACGTCCCGTTGACCCTGCCTTCCAGGTGCCATACCGCCAGTATCTGGCGGTGGCCTTGGTGTATACGCTCCTGGCATTGCTGACATTTGCCGTCGAAGGGTTGTATCACCGTCGCCGTACAGCGTCGTTGCTCGAAGAGTTGTATGCCATTTTCAATGGTACGACTACCGCTGTGGTGTTGATGATTGCCGTTTTCTTCTTCTATCGCCCCCAATTCTACTCGCGCTTAATTTTTGTGTATGCCGCTCTGCTCACTATGGCGCTTTTAGGTGCGGCGCGCATTGTGGAGCGCATTGTGCTCTACCAATTGCGCAAGCGCGGGATTGGTGTTGCGCGGTTGCTGATTGTCGGTGGGGGTGAGACCGGGCGCACGCTGATGCGCCATGTCATGGCGCACCCCGAGTTGGGGTACGAGATTGTGGGCTTTGTGGATGACGACCCGCAACGTTTGCAGCATATCGGGCGGTTCAAGCCTTTGGGCACCACAGATGAATTGCCGCGGCTGGTTGAAGAATTGCAGGTGGATGAGGTCATTATTACGTTGCCGTGGCAGTATCACCGCAAAATTATGCGCATTTTGGCGCAGTGTGAGCGCCAGAACGTGCGTAGCCGTATCGTGCCCGATATGTTCCAATTGAGCTTGAGCCATGTGGACTTTGATGATATCAAGGGCATTCCCATTATTGGTATCAAAGAGCCTGCGTTACATGGGTGGCGCTTTACCGTCAAGCGGTTGATGGATGTGGTGTTGGCTTCGGTGTTGCTGGTGATTGCAGCCCCGTTGATGGCGCTGATAGCTCTGCTCATCAAACTCGATTCGCCGGGGCCGGTGCTCTTCAAACAGACGCGGGTGGGGCGCTTTGGCAAACCGTTCACGATGTACAAGTTCCGCACGATGTACGTCAATGCCGAAGAGATGCTGGAAAAGCTCAAGCAGTATAACGAAGCCGACGGCCCACTGTTCAAAATGCGCAATGACCCGCGTCGTACGCGTGTGGGGCGCTGGCTTCGCAAATTCAGCCTGGATGAGTTGCCGCAGTTGTGGAACGTGCTCAAAGGCGATATGAGTTTGGTGGGGCCGCGGCCTGGGTTGCCGAGCGAAGTGGAGCAATACGAACCCTGGCACCGCAAGCGGCTGGAAGTGCCCCCTGGGTTGACCGGCTTGTGGCAAACCAGTGGGCGCAGTGATGTCTCGTTCGATGAGATGTGTTTGCTGGATATTTACTACGCTGAACACTGGTCGCCTTTGCTGGATGCGATTATTTGCCTCAAAACGATTCCGGCTGTGCTCACGGGGCGCGGGGCGTATTGATAAAAACGAGCGGGAATATGAGACCAAGCGGTACGCTGAGCGTGCCGCTTTTTCTTTTTTTGCAAAAGACGATTTGGGGGCATACTCTATCTTAGCCAGGCGAAATATCGCAAAGAGGTTCGGATATGCGTGAAGCGTTGGCGCTCTTCTTCACCACTAACCAGGTGTTGATGCATTTTATCACCGGGCAGGTCTTTTTTGTGTTGGGGCTTTTGCTGGCGATTCAATCGCGCCGACACAGTCGCCTGGCATTGGCGCGTGTGTTGGGATGGTTGGCGGGGTTTGGTGTGCTGTTGAGTTTGCACGAGTGGGGTTTTGTGTTCTTGCCGGTTCAATCGGCTTATTTGCCGCAACCATTTCTTGATTTGTTGAAAGTTGTGCATGTGGGGGTGTTGGGCGTTGCTTTTGGCTTGCTGTTTCAGTTTGGCGTTGAAAGTTTGCGCCCGCTGGCACGCCCATGGCTTTGGCTGCGTTTTCTGCCCGCCTTCGTCGTCATCGTCTGGGGAGTGGTTGTGTTTCTGCCCGGTTTGGCGGCGGCGGCTACTTTTGATGCCTGGTTTGCCACGAGCGAAACGAGCGCACGGCTTTTCATAGGCGTTCCAGGTGCGCTGCTGGCGGCGTATGGCTTGCGGCGGCAGGCGATGCTTATTCCGCCTTCATTAGATGTGCGGCGAATTTCCGCGATGTTGCGCATTGCCGGCTTGGCGTTTGTGGCGTTGGCGGTGTTTGGTGGGGTGGTGGCGCCACGCACGCCTTTCTTCAATGAAGAGCAATTGTGGGCGTGGACTGCGATTCCTATTGAGGCGTATCGTGCGCTGGTGGGATTGGTGCTCCTGGTCAGCATGTATCGCGTGGTGGAAGTGTTCAACATTGAACTTGACCGCCGGCTGACCAGCATGGAAGAAGAGCAGTTGCTGTTGGCTGAACGCGAGCGCTTGGGGCGTGAGTTGCACGACCGCACGTTGCAATCCATTTATGCGGCGGGGTTGCTCTTGCGTTCTGTTTTGCAACGTGTGCACGATGATGCCTCGCTTGCGGCATTGGTGGAGCAGAGTTTGACCTTGTTGAATGACGCTGTGACTGATATTCGCAACCATATCGGCTTGCTGAAGCCACAGCCTACCGGTGGCAACCTGGTGGCGGCGCTGCGTGAGGCGGTACGCCAGTCTCCCGTGCATTCGTTGGCGGATGTCGAAACCATTTTTGATGTTGCGCCCGATGCTGTGTTGGAAAGCGGGGCATTGGGACATTTGCTGATGATTGTGAATGAGGCGTTGAGCAATGTCGCACGCCATGCCGAGGCGCGCCATGTGTGTGTACAGGTGCGCCAACAAGATGGAACGGTGCTTGTTGAAATTGCCGATGACGGTCAGGGGTTCCCGGCGGATGTGGTTCCTGGATACGGATTGCGCACCATGCAGGAGCGGGCTCGCCTGCTGGGCGGCCATTTGGAGATTGAGACAGCCCCCCAACGTGGCACGACTGTGCGGCTGACCGTGCCGTTGTGCCATGAGCAGACCAAATCCTGGCAACACGAGGTGGCCTCATGAGCAAGACGATTCGCATTCTCTTGGTGGATGACCATGCGGTCGTGCGCGTGGGGTTGCGGGCGTTGCTGGACGCCCAGCCCGATATGGAAGTGGTCGGTGAAGCCGCGACAGCCGCGGATGCCGTGCGGCAATGTGCCATGTTGCGCCCCGATGTGGTGCTCATGGATATTCGCCTGCCTGACCGAACGGGGATTGACGCGTGCGCAGAGATTCGGCGCATGGGGATGCCCTGCCAGGTGCTCATGCTAACCTCGTATGCCGACGATGCTTTGGTGTTGGACGCGCTCAAAGCCGGGGCGGCGGGGTATGTGCTGAAACATCTCGACACCGACGATCTGGTGCGGGCGATTCGTGCTGTTGCCGAAGGTGATGCCGTGCTCGACCCCAAGGTGACGGCGGCGGTGGTGGCGCAGGTGCAGAAAGCCGAAGAAGAGCAGCGGCGTGCCGCGTTTCGTGATTTGAGCGACCGCGAACTTGAAGTGCTGGCGTTGGTGGCGCAGGGGAAAAGTAACGCCGAGATTGCCGAGATATTGACGCTCAGCCCGGTAACGGTGCGCAACCATGTGAGCACCATTTTGCAAAAATTGGGGCTTTCCAATCGTATTGAAGCCGCTACATATGCCGTGCGGCATGGCATTGATGTACTGGTGCCTTCACCCGGTCAGCCGCCTGATGAGAGGAAATGAAGGAGCGGCGGGAACGTCAGTGCCAGCGCCCCAGCCAGGAGAGCGGCAATTGTCCACACAATCGGTCGCCACGCCACGGTGCGTTGCCGCCAGCGCCAATGCAGAAGCCCCCATGCTGTGAGCCACACCAGAAGCATGCTGATGTGCTTGCCGCCAAATGCGCCGATACGCCAGTTCAGCCACGCACGCCAGGATGCGGCGGAAACGCTCATCAGCAGAGTGAGCACGCCGAATGTGCAGACGGCGAGCGCAGCCGCTACCAGTGCTGCGGCAGCCCCGCCGTTGGTGTAGCGTGAAGATGGTTCTGACGGCATAGCGCCCTCCTTATTTCAACGGTGCGATTTTCGCCACCAAAACTCCGAGCATGGCGGCAATACCCGTCAGCAGAAATGCCAGCGTGAACAAGCCTATCGTCACACGTCGCAATATGCGGTCGTGCGTCAGATGGCGACCGTAGGCAAACGCGATGAAAGCCACGCTGGTGGTCAGCACAGGGGTGAGCCAGGAAATGTTGACTTTCCATTCCATGCCGAAGGTGTGCCAGGCGCGTAGTTCGGGCGAGGAAAGCAGATAAGCGCGGGGATAGTCCGTAAGATCAGCGCCGGGCGGCGGCGCCGCGTAATACCATGGTCCCAAAATGCCCGATCCCGTCAGGACAATCACCCATGAAAGCAACGCCGTGATCCAGATACCATGGCGTAAACGGTGCAGGAAGCGGTGCAGGTCTTTGTGCAGCCAGGTTGTATCCCATCCGTAGGAGACCAGCCCTAACAAGCCCGCTGAAAAAGCCAGTAGGAACGCGCTCCCCAGCACGATACCATGGACAATGAGCCAGAGCGTCCGTTCGCTGATGAGTGTTGCCATGGCGGCCTCCCTTTCAGCAGAGAAAGGGGGCGGTGGGAAAGCCGCCCCCATAGATGTACGCCTTCTCGTTTAATGTCCGGCGACCACTTCTTCAATGTGCCCGTAGAAGCCGAGCACACCTGTCAGGGCGGCAGCCGCAGCCATGACGACCAGCACGATCACACCCAGCCACGCCAGTTTGCGGCGGTTTTCTTCGTTGGCGTAAGCGTATGGCAGCATGCCGATACTGGCAAGACCAGCCGCCAGCCAGAGGATAAAGGTCACCGTGGGACGGCGCGTCAGGTCGAAATCGAGGACGGCGCGCGCCCCTTGCAGCAGGTAGAGACCAATGACGGCGGACGGCCAGGCAAGCGCGGTCAGGGACATGTTGTTGTAGAGCAAGAAGCCGGCGATGATGAGCATGAACGAGAACAAGCCGGTCGTCACGCCGAACAGTTCAGAATAGTGCCCGGCTGGAAAACCCGCCCAGTCAGTCAGAATCAATTGGGCGAAACCGCCAAGCGAGAACAGCCCTGTGATGAAGAAAATCGCGCCGAATTGCTTGCGAATTTCGGGCGTTTCTTTGCCCATCGCCACGTATGCCAGATAGGCTGCGCCGGCTGCACCGGCGGCGGTGACGAGCGCCAGAATGAGAATCAGCGGGTTGTGTGAACTTAACGTAGACATGGCACCCTCCTCGTGTCGAGTCGTGTGTGTTTGCTTTCTCACATCCGCCTCTACCATACCAGGTGGACGCCCTGTTGTGCAGGTGCACCTGACCCAATTTCACTAGTGCACCTGACCCATTGCACACAAAAACGCCACCCGTAGCGGGTGGCGCGAGAAGGGCGAGTGTACTCTTAGAGCCCCAGCCAGCGGCGAAGGCGCTTACGCCAATTCCCGAACGTGCGCGGTGTTTGCCCGCAGACGCGCCCATTTTGCCCGTTGACCACCACCATAAAGGGTGTCGTGTGCGTGCGCAGGGTGTAGCGCGAAAGCCAGAACGGGACAAGCACCAGTTTGAAGGCTTCCACGTACATGCGGCTTGAATCAACGTGGAAGCCTTCGATAGCGCTCAGCGTATTGGAAACTTTCACCTGGCGTTCAAGGCGCTGGCGTTCATGTGTGAGTGTGGCGCTGCGTGCGACAATTGAGGCGTCAGCGGGTGGAATCGCATACGTTTCAGCCGGCCAACCCGCCAGATATTCGGATGCGAACGGTTGCACGCCGCGAAAATCGAATGTGCGGACACAGGGGGCGAGGTCGGCGGGGAGAGAATGGGTCGCAAGGACGGGAATGTCATCCGCCAGAACAGGCCATTCGCTGCGCACAATTTCTTCTGTAGGGCCACCCAATCCTGAATTCCAGAAGCCTATCTCGTCATCGTTGCGCGTGCGCACGATGCGGTAGGTGTAAATGAGCACGCCGCCGATGTCGAACGTCCACACTGGCAGATAAACGCCATGTGGCGGTTCTACGTGTGCGACGCTTTTCATCTTTTGCGCGGTCAGCCAGGCGCGAATGGCGTGCTCGGCCTCGTTGGCTGAAAGATGCATGGGGATAACGCCTTCGGGCGGCACAATATCGCGCGTTTCTTCCTGTTCCGCAACGTATGCCGAATGGCAGTACGGGCATGTGAAGGCGAGCGAGAGTGTTTCGGAGAGGTAGGTGGCGCCGCATGTGTGGCAGGTAAAGGTGCGGGCGCGTGTGGCGGATGTGTGTCCGCGTCGGGTGACAAGGTCAACAAAAAAGTCGCGCTCTTCAACGGCGGCGCCTTCATCCAGGGCTTGGAGCAATGAGACCGTATGACCGCAGTGGGCGCAATGCAATTTGGTGCCTTGGGGCAAGAACGCCAGTTGCCCGCCGCATTGGATACAGACGAACCGCCGCGCTTCCGAAGGGTGGGCGGCGGGCGCTGCGTTTTCCGCGGAAGTGGGCTGGTTCGGGTCAATGATATCGTCAGGGTCGAGCCGCCCTTCCAGTTGGGCTAATGCACGCCGTGCTTCGGGGTGCCAGGGGTCAAGCGCAAGCGCCTCGTGCAGATAGCGACGTTTGTGTGCGGGGTCGGCTTGAATGGTGGCAAGGAGATAGAGCGTTTGGACGCGTTGCTCGCGGGTGATATCGCGCATGAGCAGCCATTCCAGCAGGAATTGGGCTTCTTCGTGGTCGCCTGCTTTCACGGCGCCAATAGCGCGTTGCAACAACACACGATTTGATTCTTCGGAGATGTTTTTCATCGCGCCCTCCCTGGTGAATTGTACTTCACGGGAGAGCGAGGGCGCAAATGGAGGCAAACCGTCTTCCTTTCACACACCCGTGGTGAAAGCGCTTTCGCAAAAACAGCCCCAAAATGGAGATTTTTCTGAAAATTGGGGCAAAAACCTCTTGACAAGCGCATGTGAATTTTGTATACTGGCTGCGCCTGCTGAAAACGCTTTCACAAATAAAGGGAAACGCTTTCATGAGCAAGCGTCCACTCCGCATTGCGGATATCGCAAAAAAGGCTGGCGTCTCACCTGCAACCGTCTCGCGCGTCTTGAACAACCACCCCTATGTGCGCGACGAGATTCGCCAGCGTGTGCTGAAAATCATCGAGGAAACGGGCTATCAGCCCAACCTTGCCGCGCGTTCGCTGGCAACCCAGCGCACCGGTATCTTGGGGTTTGTGATTCCGCGCACGGTGCACACCTTCTTCTCGGATCCCTATTTCGCCCGTGTGACCGAAGGCATTGCGCAGGCATGCAACGCCCACGACTACACCCTCTCGTTGTTCCTCTTTTACACCGTGGAAGATGAACGCCGCATGATTCCGCGCCTGACACGCAAAGGCCTAGTGGACGGCATTATCGTGCAATCCACCCACTTGCAAGATGAAGTGTTGATGCGGGTTATGGATGGCGAAGTGCCTTTTTTGCTGGCGGGGCGACCGGTTGCCCCCTTGAATGTGAGCTACATTGACGTGGATAACGTCGCAGGGGGGTATCAAGCGACGGTGCATTTGCTTCAGTTAGGGCGTAAACGTGTCGCGACCATTGCAGGGCCTTTGACCACCTCGGCGGGGATTGACCGCCTGGAAGGGTATCGCAAAGCCTTGCGTGAGCGGGGCTTGCCGGTTGACGAGCAGTTGATTGTGGAAGGCGATTTCACCGAAATGGGGGGCTACTACGCGATGCGCCGACTGCTTCCCCTCGAACCGGACGCCGTTTTCGTCGCCTCGGATGGTATGGCGGTTGGCGCTTTGCGCGCGATTCGTGAAGTGGGCAAACAGGTGCCGCGTGATATCGCCATTGTTGGTTACGACGATTTGCCGATTGCGCAATCTACAACACCGCCGCTGACAACCATTCGCCAGCCGATTTTGCGGTTTGGCGCGCGGGCGGTTGAGGTCCTGCTTGACATCATCGAAAATGGCTCCTCGCCGCCGCGACGTGTTGTGTTAGGAACAGAATTGGTTGTCCGTGCCTCATGTGGGGCAACAATTTAGGGGAAAGAGAAGTTAGTGGAAGAAGAGGGAAAGTTTTTTTGTGGTCATAGTGAAACCGATTTCATCTTTTCATGAAAGGGGGTGAGAACGGGAACGCAAAAAGTGTTGAAGCATGCTTGTTGGAAAGATTTCGTTGTTGAATCGTTGTCTGCTGGCAACTTGCAAAGTAAGAAGGGGGATTGTTCTTATGAAGAAAAAACTGTTACTCACATTGACGCTCTTTGTGATGCTCTTCTGGGTAGCGGCGTGTGGCGGTGGTGAGGAATCCACCCCGGCGACGGAAGAGCCGGCCGCTGAAGCCCCGGCGCAGGAAGAACAGGCGCAAGAAGAGCCAACTGCTGAACCGGCGGAAGAACCGGCGCAGGAAGAATCCAGCGGTGGCGAACGCGTGAAAGTGCGCTGGTTCGTGGGTCTGGGCGCCGGCACGGACGAAGGCGCTATTCCGCCGCAAGAGGAATTTGTCAAGCGCTTCAACGAAAGCCAGGACAAAATCGAGCTGGTGCTCGAAATCGTGGACAACGCTGCCGCATATGACGCGCTGGCCACGCAGATTGCCGCGGGGAACGCGCCCTGTATCGTCGGTCCCGTCGGGATTCGCGGGCGTGACTCGTTCAAAGGCGCCTGGTTGGACTTGCAGCCGCTCATTGAGAAGTACAACTACGACATGAGCGACTTCGACCCGGCGATGATCGAGTTCTACCAGGTGAAGGAAGAAGGGCAGTTGGGTATTCCCTTCGCCATTTACCCCTCGTTTGTCATCTATAACAAAGACCTCTTCGATGAAGCCGGTTTGCCCTATCCGCCGGCGCACCATGGCGAACCCTACATTGACGAAAACGGCGAAGAACACGAATGGAACATTGAAACGCTCACCGAACTGGCCAAGAAATTGACGGTGGATGTGAATGGTGAAGACGCGACGTCGGAAGCCTTTGACCCCGACAACATTGTCCAGTTTGGGTGGATGAACCAGTGGACCGACGCCCGCGGTATCGGGACCTTCTTTGGCGCGGGTTCGTTGGTGGATGAAAACGGCAACGCCCAGGTGCCGGAACATTGGCGTGAAGCCTGGAAGTGGTACTACGGCGGTATGTGGAAAGAATGGTTCATCCCCAACGGTCCTTACGGCGGCGCCGACTTCCTGCAAGGTCCTGGTGGTCCCTTCTCGTCGGGCAACATGGGGATGATTCACATTCACCTCTGGTATGTGGCGCCGTGGGCGTTGGGTGAAGCCGACTTCGACTGGAACCTGGCGGCAACGCCGGCTTACAACGGCAAGATTACGGCGAAGATGCACGCCGACACCTTCGGTATCTTGAAGGGCTGCCCGACGCCGGACGAAGCCTTTGAAGTGCTCACCTACATGCTCAGCAAGGAACACGCGCCGGAACTGCTCAACATCTACGGTGGTATGCCCGCGCGCCTCTCGTTGCAGGATTCGTTCTTCCAGCAGTACCAGGAAGCCAACTTCCCCGACAAGACCGACATCAACTGGGACGTGGTGCGTGAAGCCGTGGCTTACGCCGACAACCCGAACCACGAAAGTTGGGTGCCGGGCTATCAGGAAACATCGGACCGCTTGAACCAGTTCTGGGATAAGCTGTCCAACACGCCCGACCTGGACGTTGACGCTGAAATTGATGCCCTGGTCCAGGACTTGCAGAAGATTTTCGACGCGAATCGCGAGTGAGCAGGCGGGGTACACTCTTTTCCTCCTGGTGGGCTTGTGTCACCCATACGTGGGTGGCACAAGCCCCACCCACAGGCAGGGGCAATGTTGAAAAGGAGTTCCACCTATGGCAATGGTAGAAGATATTCGATCGGCTTTCACGTCATTGCGGCAGGCGCGCAGACGGCCTATGTCTCGCCTGGAACGGCGAGAAATGATATGGGGGCTTTTCTTCCTGAGCCCATGGATGATTGGGTTTTTGCTCTTTTATTTGTTTCCGATGATTGCCTCGTTTGGCTTCTCTTTGTATGACTTCAATCCGGCTGTCCCCGACCAAGCCAAATTTATTGGTCTTGAAAACTGGCGGCGGGCTTTGTTCGAGGATCGCGAAGTTTGGCTTTCGTTTTGGCGGACAATTCAATTTGCCTTGATTTCTTTGCCGGTACACCTTGGTTCAGCGCTCTTTATTGCCATTTTGCTGAATTCCAAGCATGTCATTGGGAAGAGTATTTACCGTACGCTCTTCTACATGCCCACAATGATTCCCCTCGTCGCTACTGTCTTGATTTGGAGCGGCGTCCTCAACGAACAAACCGGTTGGATCAATGTCATCATCGAAAAACTGACCGGCTTTGACGCAACCGGACGAAATGGATTGCGCTGGCTTGCCGACCCCAATCTGGTTTACATTGCGTACACGATGTTTGGCTTATGGGGGATTGGCAACGCCATGATTGTCTTCCTGGCGGGGTTGCAGGGTGTGCCCACTGAACTCTATGAGGCGGCTGAAATTGACGGCGCCAATTGGTGGCAGAAACTGCGCAAAATTACCATTCCCATGATTACCCCCGTCGTTTTCTACCAGTTGGTGTTGGGGGTCATTGGCGCACTGCAATACTTCCTCGCACCTTTCGTCTTGAACGGCGGTTCCGGTTTTCCCGAAGGAAAAACACGCTTTTACATGATTTACTTCTACAAACAGGCTTTCGCCTTCTTCAACATGGGATATGCGGCAACGTTGGCGTGGCTGATGTTTATTGTGGCCTTGATTGTGACCATCATTCTCTTCGGAACGGCGCGCTACTGGGTCTATTATGCGGCAGAGGAGCGATAAAATGGCGGCAGAACCTGGCACGTACACACAGACGCAAGAACGCTCGCCGATGTATGCGAAAACGCTATTGCCAAAGCGTGTTCGCGAATGGGTGTTGAACGTCACGCTTACTGGGCTGACAATTTTGCTCCTGGTGGCGTTTCTCATCCCCATGGCGTATGGCGTGACCACGGCTTTGAAAACCAACAATCAATTTTCAGAACCGGGGGCGCCGTGGTGGCCTGCACGGGCGCGTACTTTCGAGTATGAAGGCGAAGAATATGAAGTGTATCTGGTGCCCATTGATGGCGAAATCAAGCATATGGCGCTTTACAAGAAAGGGCGCAAAACAAGTTTGTTGATTGATATCGAGCACCCTGAGCAGGGACCGATTGAATGGGAAGGAAACTGGCGCCAGTTGGAACGTGACTGGGAGTTTGCCCCCCAGTGGCAAAACTTCAAACGCGCCTGGGATACCATTGATTTCCCGCTCTTGCTCCGCAACACGCTGATGTATGCTGGGATTACGACGTTTGGCGCGGTGATGTCAGCGGCGGTGGTGGCGTATGGGTTTGCGCGTTTCCGCATTCCGGGCAAGCAAATTCTCTTCATGCTGATGCTTTCGACGGTGATTTTGCCCGGTGCGGTGACACTGATTCCCACGTACTACGTTTTCTTGAAAATTGGCTGGGTGGGAACCTGGTTGCCGCTCATCGTACCGGCTTTCTTCTCATGGGGAACCAACGTCTTCTTGCTGCGTCAGTTTTTCTTGACGATCCCGCGTGATTTGGATGAGGCCGCCATGATTGACGGCGCGAACCCGTTGCGCATTTTCCTCTCGATCCTCTTACCGATGTCCAAACCGGCATTGACGGCTGTCGCGCTGTTCCACTTCTTCTGGGCGTGGAACGACTTCTTTGGCCCGTTGATTTACCTGGCCGGTCATCCTGAAAAGTTCCCCATTACGGTGGGTTTGACGCAGTTCAACAATCTGTATTCGCAATCAACCAACCTGATTCAAGCGGCGTCGCTCATTTCGGCGGTGATTCCGTTGTTGGTCTTCTTCTTTGCGCAACGCATCTTCATGCAAGGTGTGGTGATTACCGGTGTTGAAAAATAGAGGAGGGGGGATGACGCTTCGGCGCACACTCTTCATTCTGCTTGTGGCGTTGGGCGTCGGTGCATGTGGGGGGCAAGCAAGCCCCCCACAACAGTCTCTCGCCACGGAGACGCTTGCCTCGCCCACGGCGTCGCCAACGGAGATGCCGCCGACACCTGCACCGCCGCTCTACACACAGCCAGATGCCGATATTGATGCGCGGGTGGACGATCTGCTCTCGCGGATGACGCTGGCTGAGAAAATCGGGCAGATGACGTTGATTGAAAAGAACAGTATCTCGCCGGACGAGGTGCGCGAACTCGCCATTGGTGGTGTGCTCAGCGGTGGCGGCGGGTATCCCAAAGATGAAAATTCCCCCGAAGCGTGGGCGCGCATGGTGGAAGCGTACCAGCAAGCCGCCCTGGAAACGCGCTTGGGTATCCCCATTCTCTACGGGGTAGATGCTGTGCATGGGCATAACAACGTCTATGGCGCCACCATTTTCCCCCACAACGTGGGGCTGGGCGCGGCAAACGACGCCGAGTTGGTGGCGCGCATTGGACGGGCGACCGCGGTCGAGATGGCGGCCACGGGCATTTACTGGAACTACGCGCCCGGTGTGATGGTTCCGCAAGATATTCGCTGGGGGCGCACGTATGAAGGCTATGCCGAACGCCCCGAACATGTGGCGGCGCTGGCAAGCGCCTTTGTGCGCGGTTTGCAGTCGCCCGATATTGCCCCGCCCAATCTGGTCATGAGCACCCCCAAGCACTACCTGGGCGATGGCGGGACGGCGTGGGGCACCGGCGATAGCGGCTACCAGATTGACCAGGGCGATACGCAGGTGGATGAGGCCACGATGCGCGCCCTGCACCTGCCGCCCTATCAGGCCGCTATTGAGGCTGGCGCGAAGGTCATCATGGCGTCGTATTCCAGTTGGAATGGTGAAAAACTGCACGCCAGCCTCTATTGGCTCACCGACGTTCTCAAAGGCGAACTCGGCTTTGATGGCTTCGTGGTCTCTGATTGGGGCGCTATTGACCAGATTTCCCCCGACTATTACGAGGCTGTGGTGACGGCGATCAACGCGGGCATTGACATGAACATGGTGCCCTACGACGCGCGCCGCTTCATCACAACGTTGACGCAAGCCGTGGAAGCCGGCGATGTGCCCGAAGCGCGCATTGACGATGCTGTGCGGCGCATTTTGCGCGTCAAGTTCCACATGGGCTTGTTCGAGCACCCAATGGCGCATGCTGAATTGCTCTCCGAGGTTGGCAGTGCGGCGCACCATGCACTGGCGCGCGAGGCTGCCGCCAAATCGGCGGTTCTGCTCAAAAACGAGGGGAACGTGCTCCCGCTGTCCAAGGATGTTGGGCATCTGTTTGTTGGGGGCTTGGCCGCTGACAACATGGGGATTCAAGCCGGCGGCTGGACGATTGAATGGCAGGGCAAAACGGGCGACATCATCCCTGGGACAACCATTTTGGAAGGCATTCAAGCCGCTGTTTCGCCCCAAACCGTGGTCGAATACAACAAGTTCGGCAACTTCCAGGGCGACCCCTCAGCCGACGATGCGGTTTGTATCGCCGTGGTGGGCGAATCGCCCTATGCGGAAGGGCGCGGGGATAGCGCCGACTTGCGCTTGCCCACCAAGGAAATACGCACGCTGAACCGCATGGAAGAGGCATGCGCTCGCTTGGTGGTGGTGCTGGTTTCAGGGCGTCCCTTGATTGTGACGGATCACATTGACGCCTGGGATGCCTTTGTGGCGGCGTGGCTCCCTGGAAGCGAGGGCGCGGGAGTGGCTGATGTGCTCTTTGGCGAACGCCCCTTCGTGGGACGTTTGCCCTACACGTGGCCGCGCAGTGTCGAACAGGTGCCGTTGGGGCGCTCTGACGAGCCGCCCTTGTTCCCTTATGGCTTTGGGTTGACCACTGAGGGAGAATGATGGGCAAGAGACAGCGCTTTCTCGCCGCCCTGGGGGCGTATCTGGTGGGGGGAATGGTGTTCGGTGTGCTGGTGGGGTGTGCAGTTGGAGGTGCCCCTGAACCATCACCCACCGCGACCACGCCGCCCCCCACGCCTACCCCTGAACGGTGGGTGCTGGAATGGGAAGATGATTTCTCGCAGGATATTCGCGAATCGAACAACTGGCTGTTCGATAAAGGCGCCAGCGGTTGGGGGAATCGCGAATGGCAATACTACACCGACCGACCGGAGAATGCCCGTGTTGAGGACGGGGTTTTGATTCTGGAAGCACGCAACGAGGAATACAGCGCCTGGTCGTACACGTCCGCCCGCATCAAAACGCAGTATATGCATGCGTGGACGTATGGGCGCGTTGAAGCCCGTATCAAACTGCCGCCGGGCGGCAAAGGCATTTGGCCCGCTTTTTGGATGCTGGGCGAAGATATCGCCACCAAAGGATGGCCCGAATGTGGCGAAATTGACATCATGGAGAACATCGGCAACCCGCGCGAAGTGTATGGCACCGTGCATGGTCCCGGCTATTCAGGCGCGGGGGGCATTGATGGACGCTTTGTCAGCGATGTGTCGCTGGCGGAAGATTTTCACATCTACGCTATTGAATGGACGCCTGACGACATTCGCTGGTATGTGGATGAGACGCAATATCACCAGGTGTTCCGCGAGCATGTGCCCGGCGAGTGGGTCTTCGACCATCCGTTCTTCATTTTGCTGAATGTGGCCGTAGGTGGTGAATGGCCTGGCTATCCCGATGAGACAACGCCGTTTCCTCAGCAAATGCTGGTGGATTATGTGCGTGTCTATCGCGATACAACGTTGACGCTTCCTTCACCATAGGAACACGCAACGGAGGGAAGAAACAATGAAAACACGCATCTTGGGCAAAAGCGGTATCGAAGTCTCCGAAATTGGGTTTGGCCTCTGGGCGGCTGGTGGCGACATGTGGGGGCCCACCGACGACAAGGCCATCCTTGACGCCATTGATTACGCCCTTGATCACGGTGTCAACTTCTTCGACACCGCCGATGTGTACGGTTGGGGGCACAGCGAGGAACTGCTCGGCAAAGCGATGAAGGGACGCCGCGACCGCTTTGTGGTCGCCACCAAAATTGGCTGGTGGGGGTTCGACGGCGAGGCCGGGCGTTCCGCTTACACCACCGTCGAGAAACTGATTGAAGGCGTCGAAAGCAACCTGCGCCGCTTGCAAACCGATTACATCGACGTCATCCAGAGCCACATCAACTTCCGCGACCCGACCATGGAGATTTTCCTGGAAGGCTTCCAGCGTTTGCAGCGCGACGGCAAGGTGCGCGCCTACGGCGTCAGCACCAGCGATTTCGAGTATCTGAAAGCCTTCAACCACGACGGCAACTGCGCCACTTTGCAGATTGATTACAGCATTCTCAACCGCACGCCCGAAGCCGAAATTTTCCCCTACTGTTTGGAAAACAACATCGGTGTGATTGTGCGCGGGGCGCTGGCGATGGGCATTCTCACCGGCAAATTCACGCCCGAAACCCGCTTCCCCGAAAACGACTGGCGCAAACGCTGGCACGAGAACGAAGACGAGTACCAGATTTTCCTGAACGACCTGCAAATTGTCGAGAAACTGCGCCCATTGGCGGAAGCCAAAGGCATCACCCTGGCGCAACTGGCGCTGCAATTTGTGCTGGCGCATCCCGCGGTCAGCACGGTGATTCCCGGCATCAAGAATGTGCGCCAGGTGGAAGCCAACATTCATGCGGGCGAACTGCCCCCGCTGGACGAAGAAACGTTGAAAGCCATTGACGCCATCGTCCCGCCGGGGGGTGGCCGCAAAATCTGGCCGGCGTGACCCAACGGCGCGCGTCAGCCTGTGTCCCACGTGGCGCAGGCTGACGCATTCACTTCTCATTTCGGCGGGCGCAACAACCTGCCGACAAACGGGGTGTATGATGAACCAAGCCGTCTCCTACACGATGACAACCTACGACCGCCGACCGCCGTTCAGCAGTTTCCTGCCCGGTGTGGCCGGGGTGCATGGCGTGCCCATGTGGGTCTTCTACGTCAACCGCGGGCAAGCCATTGCCAGTTTTGGCGTGGTGAACAAAGACCGCGCCATGCTCGAATTTCAGCCCGCCAACAAGGCGTACCGCCTGACGCCGCTGGTGGGGTTTCGCACGTTCCTCAAACTGCACAACGGCGAACAAACCCGCTGCTACGAACCTTTCGCCCCCTGGTCGCGTGGGGCGGAAGCGCGTACCATGCACATTGGCTTGAACAGCCTGCGGCTGGAAGAACACCACCCCGCTTTGGGGCTGCGCATTCGCGTGGACTACACCACGCTTACCAACCTGCCCCTGGCGGGGCTGGTGCGCCGTATCACCCTGCACAACACCGGCAACCGTCCGCTCACCATCGAATGGCTGGACGGCTTGCCGCAAGTGGTTCCCTTTGGCGCGGATAACGGCGCGTTGAAGTTCATCAGCCGCACCATCGAAGCCTGGATGCAGGTGGAAGACCACGCCGACGGCGTGCCCTTCTACCGCTTGCGAGCGTCTGCCGAAGATGTGGCGGAAGTGCGCGAAATCGTCGCCGGGCACTTTGCGCTTGCCACCCGTTTCGACGCCGACGGCGCGCACCCCTTGCCCGTGCTGGTGGACCCGGAGCGCGTCTTTGCCTGGGACGACACCTTGCAGCAGCCCATCGCCTTTTGGGAGCAACCGCTGGATACCCTGCTGGCGAGCGAACAAGCCACCGTCGGCAAGACGCCCGCGGCGCTCTTTGCCACCCACTGCACCCTGCCGCCGGGAGAACAGACCACGCTGGTCGCTGTTTTCGGGCATAGCGACGACCGCCAGGCGCTGGCCGGCTTTGTGCCGCAGTTGCGCGACGCCGCCTTCCTGGACGCGCAAGCCCGCGCCGCGCACGACCTGGGCGACGCACTCACCGCGCCCATCGCCACGCAGAGCGGCGACGCCCGCTTCGACGGCTACGTCCGCCAGACGTTCCTCGACAATCTGCTCCGCGGGGGCTGGCCGCTGGTGCTGCCCGGCGGGCACGTCTATCACGTCTATTCGCGCAAACATGGCGACCTGGAACGCGATTACAACGACTTCGTGGTTGCTGCTGAATACTACTCGCAGGGCAACGGCAACTTCCGCGATGTGGCGCAAAACCGCCGCATGGATGTCTGGTTCGAGCCGCGCGTGGATGACTTCAACCTGCGGCTCTTCCTCAGCCTGATTCAGACCGACGGCTACAACCCGCTGGTCATTCAGGGGCTGACCTTCCACCTTGCCGAAGACGCCATCGCGCGCTTGCTGGCGCACACCACCGCGCCCGATCGGTTGCGCCCCTTGCTGGCGGAACCCTTCACGCCGGGGCGTCTCTTGCGGGCGCTGGAACTGCACGCCGTGCCGCTGGATATGCCCCCCCACGACTTCATGCTGCTGGCGGTCTCGCAAGCCGAAGCGCAAACGCAAGCCGCCTTTGGCGAAGGCTTTTGGGTTGACCACTGGACCTACCTGCTCGACCTGGTCGAATCGTTTGCCGCCATCTATCCCGACCGCCTGACTGAAACGCTGTTTGCGCGCGAGGTGCCTTTCTACAACAGCCCGGCGCTGGTGCGCCCACGTCGCGACCGCTATGTGCTGACCGAGAAAGGCGTGCGCCAGTATCACGCTGTCGCGCACAACGACGCCGAAAAAGCGCGTTTGCTGGCGGAACATGGTTCCTGGGTGCGCACGCAACAGGGGCGGGGTGACCTCTTCACCCTGCGCGTGGTGGAAAAACTGCTCTTGCTCGCCCTGCTCAAATTCAACAGCCGCGACCCGCTGGGCATGGGCGTCGAAATGGAAGCCGGCAAACCTGGCTGGTACGACGCGCTGAACGGCTTGCCGGGCTTGCTCGGTTCATCCATGCCCGAAACCTACGAACTTTTGCGGCTGGTGCGCTTCTTGCAGAACGCCCTGGCAGAGACCGACGCCGACCTGCGCCTGCCCGAAGAAGCCGACGCCTTGCTCACCGCGACGCTGGCGGCGCTCGACACCCCGCCCGACGCAGGGCTGGCGCGTTGGGACGCCTGCAACACCGCCCGCGAAACCTACCGCGAGCGCACGCGCCTGGGCGTGTCGGGGCGTCTGGTGGCGCGTTCCGCCGCCGAATGGCGCGCCATTCTCGACCGCTGGGCGACCGACCTGGAAGCCGGCATTGCCCGCGCCCAACAGTGGGGCGGCGACCTGCCGGTGACCTACTTCGCGTGGGATGTGACCGATTACGACGTGCAAACCGACGCCGACGGCGCGCCCCGTCGCGACGAGCAGGGGCGCCCCTACGTCTGGCCGCGCGCCATGCGCCCCCATCCCCTGCCCCCCTTCCTGGAAGGGGCGGTGCGCGCCATGAAAGTGCTCTCGCCGGATGACGCCCGCGCCTTGCACGCGCGCATGCTGGGCGGTCCGCTCTGGGATGCGCCGCTGGGCATGTTCAAGGTCAACGCCAGCCTGCAAAACGAATCCTACGAAATCGGGCGGGCGCGCGCCTTCCCGCCGGGCTGGCTCGAAAACGAGAGCATCTGGCTGCACATGCACTACAAGTACCTGCTGGAACTGCTCAAACAGGGGCTGTACGCAGAATTTTTTGCCATCGCCCGCACCGGCTTGATTCCCTTCCGCGACCCGGCGCAATATGGGCGCAGCCCCTTTGAAAACAGTTCCTTTTTGGTGAGCACGGCGCACCCCGACCGCACCTTGCACGGGCGCGGCTTCGTCGCCCGCCTGAGCGGCGCGACCGCCGAATTTCTGCACATGTGGACGCTGATGACCGCCGGTCCGCAGCCCTTCGTGATGACCGACGACGGCTTGACCCTGCGCCTGCGTCCGGCGCTGCCCGGCTGGCTTTTCACCGACGATGGGCGCTTCGAGTTCACCTTCCTGGGGCGCATTCCGGTTGTGCTGCACAACCCCGCCCGCCGCGACCTCTTCCCCGGCGTGCCGCGGCGTATCGTCTTGCACCCGCGGGCGCAGGAAGGAACGGACACAGCGCGCCCCATCGTCATCGAAGCGGAAGATGTCCCCCCGCCTTGGGCGGAGCGGGTGCGCCAGGGCGAAATCGCCCGCATTGAATGTGTATTCTGAGAGAGGAGCATAGCACTCGATGACGTGGCACTTTGTGGATACAAACGGCACATTTCGGCTCGAAAACGCTGACCAAACGAGCTATCTCTACTTTCCGCTGGTCAACGAGGCGGGCATGATGTCGGCCATCACGCCGACCCTGCACGGTGATAGCAAAATTGACCAGCACCATTTTCTCACCCTGCCCGTTTCCGTGGAAGACTTGCACAACACGCGCTCGCCGCGCGATGTCTGGTTTTTCGTTGAAGGGCATGGACCCTGGTCGGTGGCGGGGAACAGCGCCCGCCAGATTGCCGACCGCTGGACGGCGCACGCCGACCGCGTCACTGTTGAAGCCGGCTTGCTCTGGCACAAGGTGGTGCGTGAAAGCGGGCGGCTCCCGTTGCGCGCCGAAATTCTCAACTTCGTCCCCGCCGGCGATGACCGCGTTGAACTGATGCGCGTCTCGCTGACCAACAGCGGCGAAACGCCCATGCGGCTGACGCCCACCGGCGCGGTGCCCATTTTTGGGCGTTCCGCCGACAACCTGCGCGACCATCGCCATGTGACGGCTTTGCTCCACCGTGTGGTGTGCGACCGCTACGGCGTGGTGGTGCGCCCCACCATGTCCTTTGATGAGCGCGGGCATACGCCCAACACAACCACCTATGCCGTGCTGGGCGTTGATGAAAACGGCGCGCCGCCGCAAGGCTTCTTCCCCCGGTTGAGCGATTTCATCGGCGAAGGCGGCACGCTCGATTGGCCGCAGGCGGTGGTGCAAAACCTGCCGCCGACGCACACCGTGGGCGACACTGACGAAGGCAACGAAGCCATTGGCGCGCTGCGTTTTGCGCCGGTGGTGCTTGCGCCGGGTGAAACGCGCACCTGGGTGTTCATTTTGGCGGTCTGGGATGATGAAACCACCACGCCGCAGGCGCTTATCGAACGGTTTGGTCGCCCGCAACTGGTTGCCGAGTGCTTGGAACGCACGCGCGCCTATTGGTCGGCGCGTGTGGACGCCCTGCGCCTGCATACCCCTGAGGAACGGTTCAACCTTTGGGTGCGCTGGGTGGCGGTTCAGCCCACATTGCGGCGGCTTTTCGGCAACAGTTTTCTGCCCTATCACGACTATGGGCGCGGCGGGCGCGGCTGGCGCGACCTCTGGCAAGATGTGCTGACGCTCCTCTTGCTGGAAGGGGAAGAAGTGGCCGACGACTTGCTGGCGCACTTTGCCGGTGTGCGCCTCGACGGCTCGAATGCCACGATTATTGGGCATCGGCCGGGCGAATTCAAAGCCGACCGCAATAACATTCCGCGCGTCTGGATGGACCACGGCGCATGGCCTTTGTTGACCGTGCGGCTCTACATTGACCAGAGCGGCGACCTCGATTTTCTCCTGCGCGAACAAGTCTATTTCAAAGATGCGTTCACCCATCGTGCGCGCCGTCTGGATGAAACGTGGCAACCGGAGCAGGGCACCCTGCAACGCGATGCGGCGGGCAATGTGGTGCGTGGTTCGGTGCTGGAACATTTGCTCGTCCAGCATTTGACGGCGTGGCATCACGTCGGCGAGCATGGCATGATTCTGCTGGAAGGCGCAGACTGGAACGATGGGCTGGATATGGCGCGTGAACGGGGCGAAAGCGTTGCCTTTTCGGCGATGTATGCCTGGAACCTGCGCCAATTGGCGGAACTGGTGGACGCCCTGGCGGCGCGCGGGCATACGCATTTCGACCTGCTGGAAGAACTGTTGCCGCTCCTGCAACCCCTGGACGATGAGTCCCCGGCCGCCAAACGGGCGCGCCTGACCGCCTATTTTGACCGCGTGAGCCGCACCGTCAGCGGGCGCAAAATCGCTGTTGCGGCGGAAGACCTGGCGGCGCGTTTGCGCGCCATGAGTGCGGCGCTGGCGGAGCGTATTCGCACGCAGGAGTGGATAGCGGATGGCGATGGCTGGTTCAACGGCTACTACGACGACCACGGTCGGCGCGTCGAAGGGCGTTGGCCAGACCACGTGCGCATGACGTTGACCGGGCAAGTCTTCACGCTCATGGGGGGCGTGGCGGATGAGGCGCAGGTGGATGGCGCGCTGGCGTCCGCCGACCGCTACTTATGGGATGAAGCGGTGGGGGGCTATCGGCTCAACACCAACTTCCACGAAGTCAAACTCGATTTGGGGCGTGCTTTTGGCTTTGCATTTGGGCACAAGGAAAACGGCGCCATGTTCAGCCATATGGCGGTGATGTTCGCCAACGCCCTCTATCGGCGGCGGCGTGCGGCGGCGGCGTGGCGTGTCCTCGAACGCCTGTACCGCCACGCGCAGGCTTTCCCCGTCAGCCGCATGTACCCCGGCATACCGGAGTATGTGGACCCGCGTGGGCGGGGCATGTATCCGTGGCTCACGGGGTCTGCCAGTTGGTACGTGATGACGCTCATCCAGTGGGCGTATGGTGTGCGGGGCGTGTGGGGGGATTTGCTGTTCGACCCGCAATTGCTTCCCGAACAGTTTGATGAGCAGGGGAACGCGGAAATCGAAACACGCTTTTCGCAGTGGCGGTTGCGCGTGCGGTATCACAACCCGCAACGTCTGCCGCCGGAGCGGTATCGCGTGCAGTCGGTCATGCTCAACGGGAAGCCGCTTTCCCATGAGCAGGGGCGTATCTCACGAGCCATTTTGCACATGCTTCCCACGGAGCAGGTGCATCTGTTTGATGTGGTGTTGGAAGACGTGGGCAACACAGCCAAAATGACTTCTTGAAGGGGGCGCGTATGCAAGACCGAGTTGAAACCTTGTTGCAATCACTCACACTCGATGAAAAAATCAAACTGTTGGCCGGGGCGGATACCTGGCACACCCACGCCATTCCTCGCCTGGGCATTCCCGCCCTCAAAGTGACCGATGGTCCGAATGGCGTGCGCGGCACGCAAAAAGACACCCGCAGCCAAACGTCGGCCAGTTTCCCCGTGGGAACAGCCATGGGCGCCACCTGGAACCCCGACCTTGTGCGTGAAATTGGTGAAGCCCTGGCCGAAGAAGTCAAGACAAAGGGCGCCCACGTCTTGCTTGGTCCGACGGTCAACATGCACCGCCACCCGCTGGCGGGGCGCAATTTTGAATGCTTTGCCGAAGACCCCTACTTGATGGCGCGCATGGCGGTGGCGTACATTCAGGGCGTGCAGAGCCAGGGGGTTGGGGCGTGTATCAAGCACTATGTGTGCAACGACCAGGAATTTGAGCGCTTTTCGATCAGTGCGGAAGTTGATGAGCGCACGTTGCGAGAAATCTACCTGCCGCCTTTCAAAGCCGCGGTGCAGGAAGCCGGTGTCTGGACGTTGATGACGGCGTACAACCGCGTCAACGGGGTATATGCGAGCGAAAACAGCCACCTCTTTGACATTCTCAAAGACGAATGGGGGTTTGACGGTCTCGCGCTTTCCGACTGGTATGGCACATACAGCGACCGGGTTCCCTTGGAGCGGCTCGATTTGGAGATGCCGGGACCTGGGCGCTGGATGGCGCCTGAAAAGGTGCGCGCCGCCCTGGAGCGGGGCGAAATCACCGAAGCGGATATTGACGACAAAGTGCGCCGGCTGTTGCGCACACTGGAGCGTGTGGGCGCGTTTGAAGACTCCGCGCCGAAGGAAGAGCGTTCGGTGGACAACCCACGCCACCATGAGATTATCCGCCGCGCCGGACGCGAAGCCATTGTGCTGTTGAAGAACGAGGACAACGTGCTCCCGCTGGATGCGTCGCGCTTCCCGCGCCTGGCGGTGATTGGTCGCCCGGCGACTGAGGTGTCGTTCCAGGGGGGCGGGAGTTCCGAAGTGAACCCTCATTATGTGGTGCAACCGCTCGATGCCATGCGCGAACGGTATGGCGAGGCGTTCCAGATGACGTATGCTCTGGGACCGGCGTTCTACCGCAATTTCCCCTTGCTCGACACGCGCGGGTTGCGTGCTGAGGACGGCACGCCGGGCAAGGTGACGGTGCGCCAGTATGATAACACCGAATTGGAAGGCGAACCGTCCAAAGTGTTCCTCGCCGAAGGGACGCAACTGGCTTGGTTTGGCGAACAAATTTCCGAATTCGATTTGCGTTCTTTCTCGCTCACCATGAGCGGCACATGGACGCCGCCGGTGAGTGGGACGTACACGTTCTCCATGGCAACGGTCGGGCGTGGTCGGTTCGAGTTCGACGGCAAAACGCTTTTGGATTGGTGGGAGTACATTCCCGAAGAGCAACCGCAAAACTTCGACGGCATGGTGAGCGTGCCCTGGCGGCAGGAAGAAGTCACGCTGGAATTGGAAGCGGGGCGGGAATACCCCTTCCGCGTGGATTTTGCAGTGGTGCCGGGTGGGCGCTGGCGCACCATTCGCCTGGGCGTGTTGCCGCCGCAACCCGCCGACCCCATTGGCGAAGCCGTCGCCCTTGCGCGTGAAGCCGACGCCGCCGTTGTGTTTGTGGGCTTGACGCCCGAATGGGAGAGTGAGGGCAGCGACCGCGAGAGCATGGATTTGCCGGGCGAACAAAACGAACTCGTGGCGCGGGTTGCCGAAGCGAACCCGAACACCATTGTCATTGTCAATGCGGGGTCGCCGGTGCACATGCCCTGGCTGGACAAGGTGAAAGCCGTCTTGCAGGTCTGGTATCTGGGGCAAGAGATGGGGAACGCGATTACCGACGTGCTCTTTGGCGAAGCCGACCCAGGCGGGCGCTTGCCGACAACTTTCCCCAAACGCTTGCAAGATTCGCCCGCGTATATCAACTACCCCGGCGAGAATGGGCGCGTCTACTACGGCGAACGGCTCTACGTGGGCTACCGCTACTATGACAAGAAAGAAATCGAGCCGCTTTTCCCGTTTGGGCATGGGCTTTCGTACACCACATTCTCGTATGACGCGCTGGAATTGGCGGCCGACCAGGTGCGCGTGGGTGAAGGAGTGGATGTGCATGTCACCATCACGAACCAAGGGGCGCGCCGTGGGCAAGAGGTGGTGCAGGTGTACCTGCACGATGTCGAGTCCAGCCTGCCGCGCCCGCCCAAAGAGTTGAAGGGCTTTGCCAAAGTGACGCTGGAACCGGGTGAAACGCGCACCGTGACCATTCACCTGCGCCCGGATGCGTTTGCGTTTTACGATGACAAGCGCGGAGCGTGGGTTGTGGAGCCTGGCGCGTTTGAGGTGCTGGTGGGGCGCTCGGCGGCGGATATTCGCTTGCGCGCCCGTTTGGATATCGTGGACAAGACCACCGAGGCGTTGGAGGCGGGCAACGTCTTGGCAGGCTAGCCAGCCGGAAGCGGCATACTTCTCCTCCTTTCCTTCCTTCTGGGAAACGGTCTCCTGCAAAGGAGGCCGTTTTGCTTTGCATGGGAGTTTCATTGTTTCTGCACATGTTCTGCACATTTATGAAGTACAACAGGAATGAAAACCAGACAACAAGGAGAGGAAAAGGTACACGCTATGCAGCAGGTGAAGGCGCATACAGAACTGAAGCGCGGTTGGCGCTATGAGGGTCTCGTTTCGATACCATGGGCGCACCTGGCGTTGATTGCCATCATGGGGGCGGCGCTTTTTTTGCATCTGGCAAACCTGCAAGCCATTGGCGATGCAAACCGCTACTACACAGCCGCTGTCAAAAGTATGTTGCAATCGTGGCATAATTTTTTCTTTGTCGCGGCTGAACCTGGCGCCTCTGTGACGGTAGATAAACCCCCACTTGGCTTGTGGATTGAAGCCGCGTTTGCGTGGATATTGGGCGTGCATGGCTGGGTTGTGGTCTTACCCAACATTTTGGCTGGTGTGTTGAGCGTGCCGTTACTCTATGCGCTTGTCAAACGCTCTTTCGGGGAAGGCGCAGGGCTTGTGGCCGCGCTGACATTGACCCTCACGCCCATCTTCGTCGCGACGAACCGCAACAACACGATGGATGGCATGCTCACGTTCACGCTGTTGCTGGCAGCGTGGGCGTTTTTGAAAGCGACCGAAAGCGGGCGTTTGCGTTGGGTGGTGTTGGGTGGTGTGCTGGTTGGGCTGGGGTTTGAAATCAAAATGTTGCAGGCGTTTTTGCCGCTTCCCGCCTTTTACGCGCTTTATGCATTGGGGTCTCGTGAAGCGTGGCGCACCAAAATCAAGCACTTAGGTATCGCCACCATTGTCATTATGCTGATTGGGCTTGCGTGGCCGCTGGCGGTTGATATGACGCCGCCCGAAAACCGCCCCTATGTGGGAAGTAGCACGAACAACACTGTGATGGAACTCATTATCGGGCATAATGGGTTAGCGCGCCTTTTGAATCCGCGTCAGGTGAGTACGGGAGACGCCGCGAATAGCGCGCCGCCTGCGGGCGCGCGCCCGCAGGCGCCTCGCCCCGGTGCGCCACCAGACGCCCGCGTGAATGATGGCGTCCCGCCTGGCGGTCAACCTGATGGGCAACCAGGTGGAACACCCTTTGCCAACGAAACAGGCTCGCCGGGTGTTGAGCGATTCTTTGTTCAGCCGCTGGCAAAGCAGATGTCGTGGTTGTTGCCGTTTGCGTTGCTGGGAGTGGTGCTGTTGGGGGCTTCGCGCTGGCATGTGCCTTTGCAGGCGACACACCGCGCTTTGGTGTTATGGGGGGGGTGGTTGCTCACGTGTTGGGTCTTTTTCAGTCGTATTGAAGGCATTTTTCACGCGTATTACACGATAATGCTGACGCCGCCGCTTGCGGCGCTTGTGGGGGCTACCTTTGCATGGTTTTGGCGGCGTCTGGAGCACGTTGGGGCACGTGTGGGGCTTTTGCTGGCGGGGAGTGGTGTGGTGGCGTTTCATCTTTTCATTGCTCGCCAGGAGGGCATGCAGGCGGGGTGGTTGTATGTGCCTGTGCTGTTGCTTATCATGGCGGCTGGGCTTGGCTGGTGGCATCAAGGGCGTGCAAGTGCCGTGCTGACGCTCCTTGCCATGCTCTGGGTGCCCGCCGTGTGGACGGGGTTGACGACCTTTGACCCGACGCCCAACACAGCGTTACCAACCGCCTATTCCCCTATTGATGAAATGAGACCGGGAGGCGATCCCACCCAAGAAGGTGCAGCCGACATACTGCTGGACTTTTTACAGGCGAACCCGCCAGGTACGTCATACCTGATTGCTGTGTCGGATGCACAGATTGGAGCGCCGCTTGTGCTGTCCACAGGGCAACCGGTGCTCTATATGGGAGGCTTCAACGGCGGCGACCCCGTGGTGGATGCGGAGGATATCGCGCAGATGGTGGCGTGCGGCGATTTGCGGTATGTAGTGGTGAGTGGGCGCACGCGTGCTGATATTGCAACCTGGCTCGATACAACGTGCCGACCGGTTGAGGGGGGCATTGCAAGTCCAGGTAATCGCCCACCCGGTCGTGTGCAGCTCTACGATTGTATGCCTGAGTAGGCGCAACGCCCCCCCCGTTGGTGCGCGAGGGGGGCGTTTTGTTTTTATTGAAGCGGCTCTACCGTTTGCAGGAAGTACATTTGCTGTTGCCACAATTCATCGCTTGCGACGTTGCCGTATGTCAAATCACCAATACTCACCAGAACAACAAGATGACCTTTGACAAGCATTACTGTATGAACGGGTTGATTCCAATCGAACCACAAGGGTTCCCACAGCAAGTACCAAGCGTAATCCCACTGCTTAAATTTAAGCGGTTTAACAACACGCATGCGACCACCAACATGTTCTGAAAATGATGAGGATTGTAGCCAATCAAATACTGCTTGTGGTGTTTCCATATGTTGCGAAACGTGTTTATCGCGTATCAATGACAAGCTGACGAAATATTCTTCGCTTGGCACGCCGTCCGGACGTTGTTGTTTGCGGAAAATATCCAAAAGGACTTCATCCTTCTGAGTTTGAATGCGAATTTCTGGATAGTCGGGTGGATATTGGAAGCGAATGCCCAACTCGCGATTTTCATAGGAGAGCCACTCTTGTGTGGCTGAATTGAATGTTTGCGGCAGGTCAAGCAGTAAAGGGCGTGGGGTCGCCATAGGCGGTGGCGTTTCAGTTGGGGGGATCGTGGGTGTCGGAAGAGGTGTTGTTGGTGGTGCAGCCTGGGCAAGTTGTTGTTCAGGCAACACCGGTGGAGGATAGGCTTCTTGGGACAGGGGTGTTTGCGTTGGTGGGGCATCTGAACGGGAGGAAGATGTTTCAGTGGTGCGGCATGCCGTGGTGAGCATGATGAGTAGGCTCAGGAAGATGAAGACGCGATTGCGCATGGGGATTCCTCCTTATGACGTTACAGGTTGTGTGGTATCTGTTGGAATGGGGCCATATTCGCCCGGATGGTTGTTCAGCGGAGTGTACTCGTGTGCCGACCGCCTTGTTATTCCAGATGTCTGGCACACAACAGTTTACAAAAAAGAATCTTGCTTGCATAGGTACGCGCGTACTCACTTTATGAGTACATTTGCACTCGGTTTTATTTTAGAATTAAAACCATATAAAATGAAACTCAATTTTCTGGCGCGATGTTCTTTTTGCGTTGTTTGCTTCGTGGCCTTATTTGCTGATAGACTGCGCACAGTGCAGTCACCAATTGAGAACTGAAAGGACAAGCAGATGCCAACCGCATTTCGTTGGGGCATTCTTGCCACAGGGCGCATTGCCGCGACGATGGCGGCTGATTTGTGTGCCGCGGAGGACGCCGAATTGGTCGCGGTGGCTTCCCGCTCACAGGAAGCCGCCGACCGATTTGGGGAACGTTGGGGCATCCCGCGCCGGTATGGTCGCTACGAAGACCTTGTCGCCGACCCAGATGTGGAGATTGTGTACATTGCCACGCCGCATAGCCTGCACGCCGACAACATTCGCCTCTGCCTCGAAGCGGGCAAACATGTGTTGTGTGAAAAACCGTTGACGCTGAACGCCCGACAAGCGGCGGACTGTATTGCGCTCGCACGTGAAAAGGGGCTCTTCCTGATGGAAGCGGTCTGGATGCGCTTCTTCCCGGCGATTCAGCAAGCGCACGACTGGGTGCGTTCGGGGGTGTTGGGCACGGTGCGGCTCATCCAGGCGGATTTTTGTTTTCATGCCCCATTCGACCCCCACAGCCGGCTTTACAACCCCGCGCTTGGCGGCGGCGCGTTATTGGATGTGGGCATTTATCCGTTGTCGCTGGCGACGATGCTGTTGGGGTTTCCCGATGAGGTGCAGGGCAACGCTTTGCTGGCGCCAACAGGCGTTGACGCGACCAATGCGCTCATGCTCATCTATCCTGAATCGCTGGCGCTGTTGAGCAGTAGTGTGGCGGTGGAAAAACCGCAAGAGGCGTGGATTGTGGGCGATGAAGGGCGTATCCACCTGCATGCGCCGTTTTTTCACCCCGAACAGGTGACGCTTGAACGCTACGGCGAGCCGCCGCTCACCTGCACGTTCCCCCACCCCGACCATGGCTACGGGTACGAGATTGCCGAAGTGCACGCATGTTTGCGCGCCGGCTTGACCGAAAGCCCACGTATGCCGCTTGACGAGAGCCAGCGCCTGCTGGCGCTCATGGATACGCTGCGCGCCCGTTGGGGCGTGCGGTATCCGGGCGAAGATGAAGACACCCTGACCTGAGCGAGGCGGCGATGAATTGGCTCACGCGCGTTTTGTTGCGGCTGATGACGCGCTCCATGGTGCGCGAAGATATTGCCGCCATTCGTCGGCGGGAAGCGCGACAAACACGGTGGAACCGCCCCCCGCGTGGCGTGCGTATCACGCCGGCGGTGGATGCGCCTTTGCCCGGCGAGTGGGTAGAACCGCCGACGCCCCGCGAGGGGGTGATGCTCTACGTGCATGGCGGGGGCTACGTGGTGGGAAGCCCCCGCACGCACCGCGTGCTGACGGGCGGGCTGGCGCAAACGGTGCGCATGCGCCTGTTCGCGCTGGATTACCGCCTGGCGCCCGAACACCCCTTCCCCGCGGCGCTGGACGACACCGTGGCGGCGTTGCAGTGGCTGGCGGCGCAGGGGGCGCGTCCGCTCTGGCTGGCGGGGGATTCCGCCGGGGGCGGGTTGGTGGTGGCGGCGCTGGTGCGTGCGCGTGATGAAGGCGCGGCGCCCGTCGCCGGCGCGGTGCTGTTTTCGCCCTGGGTGGATGCAACGTTGTCGGGGGCGTCTCTGCGCGAGCGCGCCCACCGCGACCCCATTCTCACGCCCGCTTTTTTGGAGCGGTGTGCGCGCGCCTATGCCGGCGATACGCCGCGTGACCATCCGCTCATTTCACCCCTCTTTGCAGACCTGGGCGGATTGCCGCCGCTGCTCATTCATGTCGGCACGGAAGAAATTTTGTTTGACGATGCGGCGCGCCTGGCGCAAAAGGTTCAGCAAGCGGGGGGAACCGCCTGCCTGCGCGTCTGGCAAGGCATGCCGCATGTCTTCCCGCTTTTTCCCTTCTTTACCGAGAGCCGGCTGGCATTGGTGGAAAGTGCGCGGTTTGTGGAAGATGGAACATGCCCCCCCACGCTCTTCCTAGAAACCACCTTTTGATAAAGTTCCCCTTCTCCGCGCCTCACATCTGTCGCACCTATGCTGTACACTTACAAATGTGAAGCCGCTTTGCGGCAGGTTTGCCCGCCGCCAACATCTGTGATAGAATGCCTGCAACACTGCGGCTTACAATTGTGAAGACAAGTTTGAGCGACAAAAGGAGTGAACGCATGGCGAAGAAACCGGAAGGCCGCGAACAAGCCCTCGAAGCCACGCTGGCGCAACTCAAAAAGCGCTTTGGCGATGGCGCTATCATGAAATTGGGGGAAGCCCCCGACATGGAAATCGAAGCGATTCCCACCGGCTCAATTGCGCTTGACCTCGCACTGGGCATTGGTGGAGTGCCTCGCGGGCGAATTACCGAAATTTACGGTCCCGAATCCAGCGGGAAGACGACGCTCTGTCAGCACATCATCGCCGAAGCCCAGAAGATGGGGGGCGTGGCCGCCTTCATTGACGTGGAGCACGCCCTCGACCCCGCCTACGCCGCCAAGTGTGGCGTGGATGTCGCCAATCTCTACATCGCCCAGCCGGATACGGGCGAGCAGGCGCTCGAAATTGCCGAAGCCCTGGTGCGCAGTGGCGCGGTGGATGTCATCGTCATTGACTCGGTGGCGGCGTTGGTGCCGCGCGCCGAAATCGAAGGCGACATGGGCGATAGCCATGTGGGGTTGCAAGCCCGTTTGATGAGCCAGGCGCTGCGCAAACTGGCGGGGGCTATCAAGAAGTCCAACACGGCGGTCATCTTCACCAACCAGATTCGCATGAAAATTGGCGTGCTTTTTGGCAACCCTGAAACGACAACGGGCGGGAACGCGCTCAAATTCTACGCCTCGGTGCGCATGGATATTCGCCGCAAAGAAGCCATCAAGCAGGGGGGCGAGATTATCGGCAACCGCACCAAGGTCAAAATCAAGAAGAACAAGGTTGCCCCGCCCTTCCGCGAAGCCGAATTCGATATTCTCTACAATGAAGGCATCAGCGTGGAAGGCGATGTGCTGGATGTGGCGACCGAGCTGGACATTGTGACCAAGCGGGGCGCGTATTACAGCTACGGCGATATCCGCCTGGGGCAAGGGCGCGAAAACGCCAAACAATTCTTGCGCGAAAACCCCGAAATCCTGGCGGAAATTGATTCGCGCATTCGCATCGAAACCGGGTTGCCGCCCAAGCCCGGCGCGCTGACGCCTGAACAGCTGGCGTTGCTTGCCGAAGCCGATGAAAAACCCAAGCAACCGAAACGCCCCAAGAAGGTTGTCTCATCGTCGGACGATGACGACCTCGACGTAGTGGATATTGACCTCGACGAGGATGTGGTCAGTGACCTGGACCTCGATTGAGGCTGGACGTGGCGCAACAAAAGAGGGTAGCCATGGCGGCTACCCTCTTTGTTTTCCTCAATGCCCATTAGGGGGCTGGTGTCGGCGTCGCTTCTGATTGTTGTTGCTGCTGTGCCTGTTGCAAGGCTTGCTGCAAGTTCTGGAAGTTCTGCAAAATGAGCGCGATGTCATCGGCGAAGGGATCATCCGGTACTTTGCTTTCGTCCCAGTTGCGGTCAATCTCGGCTTCGCCTTTCACTTTCGCCAGCCAAGTTTCAAACGCGTTTTGCTGGCGCTGGCGCAACACATCTTCGGGCAGTTCGCGCACTTCGGGACCCTCAACCACGTAGAGGATGACGTAGCGCCCATCGCCCAGCGGCAATGGTTCGCTGTATTCACCCGCCGACAACTCAAACGCGGCTTTGAGAATATCCTCAGGAATGCCTTCCTGATCGCGTACAATCCACCCCAGGTTAATGGGGCGGATACCTTCCAGCGAGCCGGCATCTTGCGATACTTCGCGCGCCACGTCGGCGAAGTTTTCACCGTTCAACAGGCGTTCGCGCACTTGTTGGGCTTCTTCTTCGGTTTCCACAAGAATGTGGCGCACATGCACGCGGTCGTTTTCTTCATCGCGTTCCAGCACTTCGATAATGTGCCAGCCAAAATCTGTTTGCACCGGTTCGCTGATTTCGCCCGGTTCCAGTGAGAACGCCGCTTCTTCAAATTCGGGCACGGTTTGCCCGCGGCTCACCCACCCCAAATCGCCGGCAAAGGTGGCAGACAATTCGTTGGCGACGGCTTCCATTTCTTTGCCTGCGCGTAATTCTTCCAAGGCTTGCTTGGCGGTCTCTTCATCCGGCAGAAGCAGGGCGCGCACATTGACCTGCTCTTCTTCGGTGGGCACATCGGCAATCACCGCTTCGCGCACCTTCTCGCGCAGGACTTCGTTGTACACCACCTCACGCAGGTCGGCTTCCGTGAAGTCGAAGAAGGCGTTCGTGTTCTTCAAGTAGGTTTCCAGCCCCGTGCGGTACGCCTCTTCGGTCAAAATGTTCGGCGTCGGGGTGGGGAACGGCGTTGCCGTTGGTGTGATGGGCGCGGTAGTGGTGATACTTTCGGTTTCGGTGATGGTCTCGGTCGGCGTGGGTGTGGCGGCGGCGGCTTCGGCGGTTTGCGTGGCGGCGCGTTGTGCCACGGCTGTTGCCGTCGCGTCGGCATCCGCCTGCGTGATGGCGTTGAGTTGGGTGGCGATGATTTGGCGCAAGCGCGTTTCAACTTCTTCATCGCTGACGGTTACGCCCAGCTCCGCCGCTTTCTCACGCATCAACGTCTCTTCGATCATCGTTTCGAGCACATCCAGCGGGATGCTCTGGTATTGCTGAATCAGCTGGTCGAGCTGTTGGCTGTACATATTCAGCAAAAACGCCACGCTCGTATCATTGGGGTTGAATTGGAGCAACTGTTTTCCGGTGCGGTCAATCGCGCTAAACAGGCGATACCGCTCGTAGTTGACCCGTTTTTGGTAGGCTTCGACCGGGATGGTGGTGCCGTTGACGGTCGCGATGGGCTGACGCGGTACAACCAGTTGGTCGTAGAGGAAGCCGGCCAGCAGGATAATGATCACGGCTCCCAGCAAAAACGCCGAACCGAGAATGATACGGCGTTGCAATTCGGCTTCTTTTTGGGCGCGTGAAAGTTGTTTGCGGGTTGGCGCACGTGGTTGCTCTTCTCTTCGCTTCGCCATAATCCTCTCTTACTCCTCTTGCGGTTCGTGGGATAAAAAAAGGTCTGCCGTGCTCCATGAGACACGACAGACCCCGTTACGGCATGGTGCGTTATTCTCCGCTGCCGCTACCGTACAGGCGAATGTGATCGCCGGTGAAGGGCAGCAGCGCCAAGTGTCGCGCGCGCTTGATGGCGCGTGCCAGCATGCGCTGGTGCTTGGCGCACGTACCGGTCTTGCGGCGCGGTTGAATCTTCGCTTGCGGCGTCAGGTAGCGCCAGAGCGTATCGGTATCTTTGTAGTCAATGTAAGAGACTTTGTCCACGCAGAACTGGCAAACTTTGCGTGCTCGTCGCCGTCGGTAGTAGGCCATGGTTCTTACTCCTCACTCGTTTCAGATTCGGCGACCGCTGGTTCGCTTACTTCGGTCGTCGTCTCGTCTTCGGTTGCTTCGGCACTTTCGCTTTCAGCGGCTTCCGCTTCGGCTTCAGCGGCGGTGGCATCGGCTTGCGCTTTTTCTTCAGCCTGGCGGGCAACCGCTTCGACGGCGCCGGCGTCAAGCGGCAGGTCGTCGCGGCGCACCAGCAGGTAGCGCAACACGTTTTCGCTCAGGCGCAGACGGGCTTCGATGGCGTTCGGAGCCGGTGCCGGCAAAAGCAGTTCGTAGAGAACGTCGTAGCCTTCGAGCAAGTGCTGGATGGGGTACGCCAGGCGGCGCTTGCCCAACCGCTGCGTGGAGATAATTTGCCCGGCTTGCTCGCCGACGAACGCGTTGAGGCTTTCAATGAAGGCTTCACGCTGTTCGTCGTCCAGATCGGGACGCAGCACGATATACAATTCGTACCGTCGAATGTTGGACACTGTTCCTCTCCTTTCTTTGGACATGATGGCCCAGGTGGCACACACCTGAGCAGAAAGTCAACGACAAGACAAACAAAAATGGGCAGGCTTATCGGGCGCCAGCCCAGCGGCGAATTATATGAAATTTGGAAGATGAAGCAAACATGGGGAAAAACGCACTCGCAACAAAAAACCCCGCTGATGCGGGGCTTTTGGCGTCGAACGCTGGAACATTAGGCAACTTCAACCGTTTCGATGAGAATGCGTGCGTCTGGCAGCTCGAGTTCCAGGTGATACATTCCCGGTGGGACATTGGAGAAAACGAACGTATCAAACTCGTCAATCGTGGTGGTTTGCAGGATTTCACCATTGTGGCGAAGATGGACATTCACCCCCTCAAAAACAAGCTGGTCCGTTTCTTTGGAAGAGATGAACCCGCTGAGGGAAAAAGCCGCGTTGTGTTCACGTTCCAGGTCTAACACAATGAGCACATCATCCGTCTCGTACACCAACCCTTCCGGGAGCAATGCCGCGCCGCGCAAAGCCATCGTAGGGCTCATGCTGGAAGCAGATGTAGGGCGCAAGCGGGCGATAATCGTGCGTATGGTCGTGCCAAGGTCCATTGAGGAAGGAAGCGTCAACGGCAATCCAAGCATTTCGGTAAGCAGTTCGTATTCGGTGCGGCACTCAACACACTGGTCGAGGTGGTGTTGAATGCGCGTTTGTTCTTCCTGTGAGAAATGGTGTGGGGCGTCGGCAAAGAGTGCCAGATCATCAGGGGAAGGACAGACGACACGGTACAAATAACGTTGGGCAAAAGATGAAAGGGACGCTATTTCCGCAAGGTGTGTACGGCAACTTTCACATGTTTCCAGATGATGGCGCACATTTTCGGGAATATCCCCAGACACAAGATGCTCAAAGACGGTATCGGTGAGTGTGTCGAGAAACGAGCAAGTCATACAAAACTCCTTTTACTTCGTGATAACGAGGATATCGTATCCTTCGGCATACTAAACGTGGCTAACTATGCCTTTTGTGCGCCAGTATCTTAAAAAATTTAGTTTGTCATCCACTTGCGCAGATCTTCCGAGCGACGTAATCGGTCAAGTACATTGCGTTTGATGCGATAAATATCCTGAATATCAGCAAACCGTTGCGGGTAGTGTTTGTGAATATCGCGCGGTTTCCATCCCAGGACAAACATATGATAAATCACGAACCATTCATCTTCATTTTTGAGTTGGGCTTGAATGTAGTCCCAGAATTGTTGGCGAGCGGCTTTATCAAGTGTTGTTTGCTCGATATCTTCATTTGAAGGAAGCGTATGAATTTCTTCCAAATCGGTCAGAAGTTTTTGATACTTTTGCCGTCGAATGCGATCGGTCGTGACACTGCCGGCGCACAGTTTGAGATAGCCTAACAGCGCCCGCAGAGAGTCGAATTGCTCAAATTTTTCAGGGGAAATCGAATGCCAGAATTTGGCAAAAGTGGCATTGACGAGGCTTTGGATATCCTCTTCTTGTGAAAAGTAGGCGCTACTGCAATGTTGAATCCAGTAGCGGACGAGTTTGTGGTATTGCTGGTAAATGGCTTCCCATGCTGTTTGGTTGCGGTGGACAATGGCGCGCCGGAAGAGTTCAAAGCAGGCTTCATTATCGCTTTTCCCATCTTTGAAAAAGCGATTGCTCTGTTGCGTACATTCGGCGATCAGTTGATCAATATGTTCACGCGATCGTTGACGTGACATAGGGTTTTGGCTCGCTCAATTTCCTCTCTCGTTTCATCATACAAGGAAGGTGCATGTGTGGCAATTGACGCTGTGAAGCAGTCGGTTCATTCGAGGATAATATCCCCGCTTTTGCCCCCACTTTTGCGTACCAATCGAATCTCGCCGATGCGCATGGCGCGGTCAACGGCTTTTGCCATGTCATAGATGGTCAGGGCGGCGACTGAAACGGCGGTCAAGGCTTCCATTTCGACGCCGGTTTTTCCACGGGTTTTTACGGTCGCTTCAATATCAATGAAAGCCGGATCGCTCGTCTCATCAGAAAGCGTGAAGGTCAGGCTTACGTGGGTGAGCAAAAGTGGATGGCACATGGGAATAAGCGTGTGCGTTTGTTTCGCCGCCATGATGCCGGCGACGTTTGCCACCGCGAGGACATCGCCTTTTTTCATCTGCCCGGCGCGAATAAGACGCAATGTTTCGGGCGCCATGGTGATGCGTCCACGGGCAATCGCGATGCGTTCGGTATCATCTTTGGCGCCGACGTCCACCATGCGGGCGCGCCCTTCTTCATCCAAGTGCGTGAGTTTGCTCATAAAGCCTCCTGTGGAAAAGCAGTGGGTTCTTTCCATTTATAACACGTATGCCGTGTGGGACGCAACAAAACAAAAAAGCACGACGGGTGTCGTGCTTGGCGTTGAAAAACAAAAAAAGAAGGTTGGCGACGACCTACTCTCCCACGCGGCTGCCCGCGCAGTACCATCGGCGCTGGTGGGCTTAACTGCCGGGTTCGGGATGGGACCGGGTGTACCCCCACCGCGAAAGTCACCAACCTTCATCTGGTCGGCGAGTATATGCGCTTTTGATGTTTTGTCAAATCGCCTTGTGCGCCTGTCTGAGTGCTGTTGAACAAGGTTTGCCGCTTCAAGGGCGCATGCTACAATCCGCGCCGTTTGTTCCAGATGACACAAATAGCGATGGCGTATTCGTATGACGACCTTGACGACAGTGCTGGCGTGGCTCTACATCGGCATAGCGACCTGGCTGGCGCTCTATGGCGCGCATGCCTTGCTGTTGACGTTGCTCTCGCGGCGGGGGCGGCGAAGGCAGGCGTCTGTTGCGCCCCCAACCACATGGCCGCGCGTCACGGTGCAGATTCCCTTGTATAACGAGCGCGCGGTGGCGGCGCGCATTTTGGATGCTGTGGCGCAGTTCGATTACCCGCGCGAGCAGTTGGAAATTCAGGTGCTCGATGATTCGACGGATGAAACCAGCCTGATTGTTGCCCAACGGGTGACTTTTTGGCGGGCACGGGGCGTCAATATGATGCACGTGCGCCGTCCGCACCGCGAGCATTTCAAAGCGGGGGCGCTGCAATTTGGATTGCAGATGGCGCACGGCGAGTGCATTGCCATTTTCGATGCTGATTTTGTGCCGCCGCCGGATTGGTTGCGGCGCGCGGTGGCGCTGTTGATGCAAGATGAGCGCATCGGGTTGGTGCAAACGCGCTGGGGGCATCTCAACGATACTGCGTCGCTTTTGACACGTGCGCAGGCGGTCGCGCTGGATGGTCACTTCCTGGTGGAGCAGGTGGCGCGTCATGCGCATGGTTTGTTCCTCAATTTCAATGGGACGGCGGGGGTATGGCGGCGTGTCTGCATAGAGGATGCCGGCGGCTGGCGTGCAACCACGCTTTCCGAAGATTTGGATTTATCGTATCGCGCACAGTTGTGCGGCTGGCGGCTGCTTTATAGCCCGGAGATCATCGCTCACGCAGAAATCCCGATGCAGATGGCGGCTTTCAAGCGGCAACAATTCCGCTGGGCGAAAGGCTCAATCCAGGCGGCGCGTCTCTTGCTGCCCGCTGTGTGGCGTGCCCCTGTCCCGTGGCGCGTGAAACTTGCCGCCACGTTGCACTTGACCGGCTATTCGGTGCATCCGGCGATGTTGGTTTTGTTGTTGCTCTCATTACCGCTGATGGCGGCGGGCTGGCCGGTGCCGGCTGGCATGCCGCCTATCTGGCTGAGCGTGTTGGGCATGAGCGCCCCGTTGCTCTACGCTGTCGCGCAATATGACGGCTACCCCCGCACCTGGCGGCGGCGGCTGACCTGGCTTCCTTTGTTGATGGCTTTGGGGCTTGGTATGGCGCTGAACAATGCCCGTGCTGTCTGGGAAGGAGTCTGGCGAGAGGGCGGTGTTTTTGAGCGCACACCCAAAACAGGCGCCGCCGATGCGCGTGGCTTGACACCTTTTGCCTACACCATCGCGCCCGATATGTGGACGCTCGTCGAGGCGCTTTTGGGATGGTATGCGTTTGTGACAACCGGTTTTGCCTGGGTACAGGGGCGTTGGGGCGCATTGCCGTTTCTGATGCTTTATACCATTGGGTTTTGGTGGGTGAGTGGACAAACCATGTGGCAGCATTGGCGGCTCAAACGGCATTGGCGTCGGCTTGGAGTTGTCCGCAGGCATGTCTTTGGGTATGATAGAGCCCAGCATGATTGAAATGCACCGCATGTCTATTTCCCAAGCCTGTGAGTATGAAATGATTCGCCGATAAAGCCCACCTGTCTCTGTTCAGCCACATGGAGACCCGGCCCAAGCCTGCTCTGTACGTGGAAGCACGACACGCGCCTGCGTGTCTTTGGAGGAAAACCGTACAACGAATGAAGTGAGAGGGTGTTGCATGCCTGCAAGTGCGCATGATGTGCTGGTCATTGGGGCGTCGGCGTTCGATATCAAAACGCGCATTCATACCAAGCCTGAATCGGGGAGCCCGGTGCCGGGCGTGATTCGTGTTCAGGTGGGGGGCACGGCGCGCAATATCGCTGAAAATTTGGCGCGGCTTGAAATGAGCGTTGCCCTCTTTTCGGCGGTGGGGGCGCACGACTTTGGCCCCTTTCTCATCGAACGAACAGCGCAGGCAGGCGTGGATGTCAGCCAGGTACTCGTTTCACCTGAATTTCGGACGGGCGCGTATCTGGCGGTATTGAACCACCGGGGCGAACCGGAGTGGAGCATTGATGATATGGGGGTGATTTATTTGCTGTCCCCCGCCTACATTCAGGAGCGCCGCGCCTGGTTTCGCGATGCCCGCGCTGTGATTGTTGACGCGAATTTGCCCCCGGTGACGTTGCAGGCAGTTGCTGAATTGTGCCGCCGCCACAACATTATGCTCTGCGCCGACCCCACCTCGACGATTTTGGCGCCCCGTTTGTTGCCGCACTTGCGCGATATTTGGATTATCACCCCCAATGTTGCTGAGGCGGAAGTGTTGTGTGGGCATCCCATTCGCGATGATGATGAAGCCATGTCGGCCGCGCGTGAACTGGTGGCGCGCGGTGTGCGTATGGCGGTGATTACGTTGGGCAGTGAGGGGCTGGTCTATGCGACACGGCGAGAATCGGGGCGGGTGCCCGCTTTAGGGGGCGATGTGGTGGATATTACCGGCGTGGGGGACGCTTTCACCGCGGGACTTGTGTTTGGCTTGCTGAATGATTTTCCGGTGGATGAAGCCGTGCGGCTAGGTGCAAGCGCCGCGGCCTTGACAATGCGCAGTACCGAGACGGTCGCGCCCGATTTGTCGCTCGAACAGTTGTACGACCACTTAGTTTTGTGAGATGAGGGGGAAGCCATGTTTGTCATCGCTGAAGAAGTGCGTGAAGCCCTCGCGAACGACCAACCGGTTGTCGCTCTGGAAAGTACGGTGATTGCGCACGGGCTTCCGTATCCCAAAAATGTGGAAATTGCCCGCGAAATGGAAGCCAATGTGCGCGCCGCTGGTGCGGTGCCGGCGACAATTGCGCTGTTCGATGGCGCGGTGCATGTCGGCTTGACCGAAGCGCAGTTGGAGCAGCTGGCTGAGCCGGGCGTCGAGAAAGTGAATTTGTCGAACCTGAGCCTGGTGCTGGCTTCCAAAGGCGTGGGGGCAACCACCGTGGCCGCCACGATTTGGTGCGCGGCGCGGGTGGGGATTGATGTGATGGCGACCGGCGGCATTGGCGGCGTACACCGGGGGGATGATTGGGATGTAAGCAGTGATTTGCCCGCCCTGGCGCAGACACCGGTTGCGGTGGTGTGCAGTGGGGCGAAGTCCATTCTGGATTTGCGACGCACGCGCGAATGGCTGGAAACGTGGGGCATCCCTGTGGTGGGCGTGGAAACCGATGTGTTTCCCGCCTTCTTCTCCCGCCTGACGGAGTTGCCTGTTGATGTGCGTGTCGAAACCCCTGAGGACGCGGCATCCATTGTCGGCGTTCACCTCACGGTGCGCGAAAGCGGTATTTTGGTAACGGTGCCGGTTCCCGCGGAGCATGAAGTGCCTGTGGCGGCGTTCAACCGCTTTTTGGCGGCAGCCAATGCAGAATTGGCGGCGCGGAACATTCGAGGCGCCGATGTAACACCGGCGTTGTTGGACGCTTTGGCGCGTATCAGCGAGGGCGCAACGCTGCGGGCAAATGAAGCCTTGCTCCGCAATAATGCCACTATGGCGGCGCGGCTGGCGGTGGCACTGACCCAACTTGATGGGGAGTGGGCGGACTGATGAGCGAGCCGGTAAGCCTGATTCTTACGGTTTTGAACGAAGGCGAGTCTATTGCCCCGCTGTTGCATTCCATTGCGGCGCAAACAGTCCCGCCTGATGATATTGTGATTGTGGACGGCGGTTCGACAGATGAGACGGTGCGCATTATTGACCGCCTGAGCAGTGCCTTGGGGTTGCCCGTGCGGCTGTTTGTTGAACCGGGAGCGAATATCAGCCGGGGGCGCAACCGCGCGATTGCCGAAGCGCGCCACAACCTCATCGCCGTGACTGACGCCGGCGTGCGCCTTGACCCCGAATGGTTGGCGCGGCTGGTGCGCCATTTTGCCCCCCCTGAATCCGCAGACTTTGTGAGCGGCTTTTTCTTGCCCGACCCCCAAACAACGTTTGAGTATGCGTTGGCGGCGGCGACCTTGCCGGCGCGCGAGGAAATGGGGCGTGGGCGATTTATGCCGAGCAGCCGGAGTGTCGCGTTTCGGCGGTCGGTGTGGGAAGCGGTTGGCGGCTACCCGGAGTGGGCGGATTATTCGGAAGATGTGTTGTTCGACCTTGCGGTGATGGCACGCGGTTTTCGTATCGTGTATGAACCGGACGCCATCGTCTGGTTTCGACCGCGCCCCTCTCTCCGCGCTTTTGCTCGCCAGTATCGCAACTATGCCTATGGCGACGGGCAGGGGTTGCTGTGGCCGTTGCGCCACCTGATTCGATATGGAACGTATGGGGTGCTGGCGCCTCTCCTGACGTGGGTGGGGATGAAGAAAAACCCCACGCTGGGGTTTGGCGGATTGGCGCTTGGTGCGGCGGCGATGTTCTACACGCCGTACAAACGGTTGTGGCGTATGCGCCACGCTTTGGGTTGGAAACGCCTGGCGGTGGCGGCGGCGTTGATTCCAATCATTCGTCTCACGGGAGACGTTGCCAAGATGTACGGTTATCCGATTGGTTTACCGGAAGGTTGGCACAATCGGCATGTTGTGCGCGCCTACCGGCGAGGTGAAGGGCGTGCTGTACCTCGGCATGCGGCGCCTACGTCAACCAAAGCGCCTGGTGTTCAACCATGACGCCCTTGTTGTTGTGACTTTGTTTCAATCTGTTTTGAAAATAAAAAAGCAAAAAATCTTGACAATATCGCATTTTGGTGTATACTTTGTTGATGCCCTGGGGATGAATGGTCTCGACGGGGAGGGCAGCCCAGGGGCTGCAGGCAGAGGCGCCCGACCTCTTAAAAACGGGCACATAAAGATAACTGGCGAACCTCAACTCGCCCTCGCCGCCTAATCGCGGCGACGTCTGCCAGCACCCCACCCCGGCGGGTGCTGAGCAGGCGACACAAAGCCGGGGTGCCGTTGGGCTGGTGCCGCGAGGCCCAACGAAAGATCGAGCGGCTGGCGGCGTGGTAGCCTTGCCCGGTTGGGCAGCCACGACCGCGACTATCAAACAACCGGGCTAAGCCTGTAGATGCCTCTGGGTCAACTCTCCGGACGCGGGTTCGATTCCCGCCATCTCCACCTCATAGCAAACGACCGCGTGCAACCACGCGGTCGTTTTTGTTTTCTGTGTTGTGTATACCGTATGTGGCAGCATCTGTTATACTGCTCTTCGTTTTCCCATTCAACGTGCAGAGCGAGCATTCAAGTGCAGTTGTCGAACAGGCCGCATATGAGGCGGCTGATTCCTACGGAATAGTGGCGCGGATTTTTGACATCGAAACGTTGGCGAGTGAAAGGAGACACAGAGGTATGAAAGAACATCTGATTTCCTTGTACGAGTATGGCGATTGGGTCAATCAACGCCTGTTGAAGCCCGCCGCAGATTTGACCCAAGAGCAGTTCACGCGGGAGGTTGGTGCTGGCTTCGGGTCTGTCCATCTTACGCTGGCCCACATCTTGGGTGCGGAGGAGTTATGGTTTGCACGGTGGCAAGGCTTATCGCCAAAGACAATGCTCTCGCCGAGCGAGGCGCCGACGATATCGGTGATGCGCGAGCGTTGGGCGGCATTGAGTGAAGAGAGACGGGCCTACCTCGTGAATTTGAGTGAGGCTGATCTGGCTGCAATCGTTCATTGGACAAACATGCGCGGACAGCCATATGCCTTGCCACGCTGGCAAGTGATCCTGCATTGCGCCAATCACTCGACACATCACCGCAGTGAAGTTGCGGCTTTGTTGACGCAGCTTGGACATGAGCCGGAGAGTACCGACTTGTTGGCATTCTATCTTCAGCGCGCTGGATGGCAGTGGGAACCAACCGGCCGCTCGTGAGACTTTCTGTGCACCCGGGGAAGAGAGTGCACAGAATCGTCCAACGACGGTGCGCGATATGTTCTATTGTGCGCAGCGAATATCCCATGGTCAGGTGTAGCGGCTGAACGTTTCAAAGCGTTGCCAGACCTCGGGCGCACGTGTCCGCGCTTCTGCGGCAATGGCGGCTTCGTCCAGTGTGCGGAGTTGCCGCTCAGCCATCAATACACGCCCGCCGACAATGGTGTGGGTGACGTGACTCCCGCGAATGCCAAACAGGATATGCCAGGGAACATTGCCCGCTGTCAATGGGGTGTAAGGGGCGTAGTCGAGCAGGATGAGGTCGGCAAAGGCGCCTACGGCGACACGCCCAATGGGGCGGGGGAAGAAGCGCCCCGCCAACGCGGCATTGTTGGTGTACGCCAGGCGCATTACTTCATAGCCATTCATGACGCGCGGATCGAGCCGGTGCACTTTGTGCAGGAGATACGCGGTTTTCATTTCCTCGAACATATCGAAGGCAAAGCCATCATTGCCCAAACCAACCCGCATATTGCCGCGCAACATGGTGGGGATATCCGCCACGCCCACGGCGTTATTCATGTTGGAACGGGGTTGATGCGTGACCCAGGTGTCTGTTTCGCGGAGTAAGCCCATCTCCCACGCATCAATGGTGATGGCGTGCGCCACGATGGTTTGTGGCCCGAGCACGCCCAGGCGGTGCAGGCGTTCGATGACCCGTTCGCCATACGTCGCCAGGCTGTGTTCCTGGTCGGCTGGTCCCTCGGCGGCGTGGATGTGAAACCCAACGCCGAGGGATTGCGCTTCGGCGACGGCGCGTTCCAGTGTGGCGTCGCTGAGTGTCATGGCGGCGTGCAAGCCGAATGTGCCGGCCAGACGTGTCGAACCGCGTTGGCGGCTTTCGCGAATCCAGCGCACGTTTTCGGCAATCCCCGCCAATGCCTTGTCCCGCCCGTCACGGTCGCTGACTTCGTAGCAGAGACAGGCACGCACCCCCGCTGTTTCGACCGCCTCAGCAATCACGCTCAAACTGCCGTCAATGGCGTTGGGGCTGGCATGATGGTCAATCAGTGTGGTTGTGCCATGCCGAATGGCGTCCGCCAGGCAGACGAGGGCGCTCAGACGCACATCTTCAAGCGAAAGCGCCTTGTCGAGCGCCCACCAGAGGCGGCGCAAAATTTCCGGGAAGTCGCGGGGCGGTGGGCCGGGAATGGCCATACCGCGCGCAAATGCGCCGTAAAAGTGGGTGTGGGCGCAAATGTTCCCCGGCATGAGGAGACGCCCATGCGCTTCGATCACTTCGTCGGCGGTGGTGGGCGCGTCGGCATCGGGCACAATGGCGCTGATGGTTTCCCCTTCGACCAAAACAGAATAGCCCGGCAAACAGGCGGCTTCGGGATTGGCGGGGTCGGGGACGATGGTGGCGTTGCGAATGAGCAAGGTGGGCATACAAAACTCCTTTGGGCTTATGACGCCGATGTCACGTCAATGACAGTGGCGCGGGTGATACGCAGAAGTGTCTCCCGGCTGATTTCCATCATTGTGCGGTCGTCACCACCTCCGGCGTAGAGGATGGGTTGGGCAAGTACGGTTTGATCTACAAATGTTGGCAACGGTTGGGGATGTCCAAAAGGCGGCACGCCCCCAACGGGATAGCCGGTGTAGGCAATCACTTCATCAGGGGTTGCCATGCGAACCTTTTTACGCCCCACGCCAAACACCTCTCCCAAAGCACGGTACGAGATAGGGGCAGTGCCAGCCACAAGGACAAGCGCGGGTTCGCGTCTGTTATTGCGCTTGACCATGAAGAGCACCGACTTGATGACTTGCTCGGGCGTGCAACCAATGGCGCGTGCGGCGGCTTCGACAGTGGGGGTTTCGCCCGCTGGGCGAAAAAGGCGTGCTTCGATGCCGTGTTGTTCCAGGTACGATTGCAAATCCTCAGGTGTGCGCACGAGTGGCATGGTTTCCTCGCCAGGGTTGTTTGCCAAAAGACGGCGAGCGCCTGCCGTTTGCGGCAGGCGCTTCTGCGCTGCGGGGCGTTTTACGCTTCATTGTACATTTCGCGGATGAGTTCGGCGTAGCGTTCCATCACAACGTTGCGCTTGACTTTCAGCGTCGGTGTCAATTCGCCGCCTTCAATGGAAAAGGGCGTAGGCACAACGCGGAAGTTTCGGACGTGTTCCACACGGGCAAATTGCTGATTGACCTGGTTGATGCCTTCTTCGAGGGTTTTCAGAATGGTGGGGTGCAGGTGCAGATTTTCGCGCTCTTGAATGCCGTGCTCTTCGGCGAATTTTTGCGCCGCTTCCATGTCCAGTGAAATGAGGGCTGTGAGGTAGCGTTGCCCTTCGCCTATGACCACCGCATCGGCGACAAGCGGCAGTTGTTTGAGGGCGGTTTCGATGTTAGCGGGCGCGATGTTCTTGCCGCCTGAGGTGATGATGATGTCTTTCTTGCGCCCGGTGATGTAGAGATAGCCGTCTTCATCAAAGCGCCCCAAATCGCCCGAATGGAGCCAGCCGTCAACGAGCGTGCGCGCCGTGGCTTCGGGGTCTTTGTAGTAGCCCATGAAGACGTTAGGCCCTTTGACCAGAATTTCGCCGTCGTCGGCGATGCGGACTTCGACTTCGGGGAGTGGTTTGCCAACCGAGCCAAACTTGGTTTGTCCTGGTCGGTTCCATGTGGTGGGGCCGCACCCTTCGGATTGCCCATACACTTCGTAGATGATGATGTCGAGGCTGCCCATGAATTCCAAAAGGTCTTTGGAAACGGGCGCAGCGCCCGAAGCGCAAATGCGCGCGCGGCTCAACCCGAGGGCGGCTTTCACTTTGGAGAAGATGAGGCGTTCCGCCAGGCGATATTGCAGAGCCAGCAAGCCACTGGGTTCTTGCCCACGGTTGCGCAGTGCGGTGACTTGCGCGCCGACACCCATCGCCCATTCAGCGAGTTTTTTGCGTGCGCCGGTCGCTTCGCCCAAGCGTTCTTTCACGCCCTGGTACATGCGTTCCCAGACGCGCGGCACGCCAAACACAATTGTGGGCTGGACTTCGCGCAGGTTGTCGGCCACCTTTTGCGGCGATTCGGCAAAGTAAATGGTGTATTGGCTGGTGATGGCGCCATGCACCGAGAACATTTGCTCGGCGATGTGGGAGAGCGGAAGATACGAAAGCGACGTGTCGCCGGGACCAGTGCCGAACATGCCGCTCACAATCTCCGATGTGCGTACCAGGTTGCTGTGTGAAAGCATGACGCCTTTGGGCGGTCCGGTGGTGCCGGATGTGTAGATGAGCGTGCCCAAATCCTCTGGTTTGAGGGCGTCCACACGTCGCTCGACTTCCTCTTCTTCGGCCGTGCCCCCCTTCGCCAGAAAGCCTTCCCATGTGAGGATGCGTTCATCGTCGGGGGCGTCGGTGCCGCGCATGAGCACTACATATTTGAGGTGGGGCAATTCATGCCAGACAGCGAGAATTTTGTCTAATTGATGCTGGTTTTCGACGACGACGACAGGCGATTCGGCGTGATGGAGAATGTATTGTACTTCGCTGGGAGAGTTTGTTGTGTAAATGCCAACAGGCGCTCCGCCGGCCGCTTGTGCCGCCAACAATGAAATCGTCCATTCAGGGCGATTGAAACCCAAAATGCCAACCGTCTGTCCTGGTTGGAAGCCGAGCGCAACCAGCGCCGCTGCCGCACGGCGTGTTTGTTGCCAGTATTCCGACCAGGTGCTGGGAACCCATGCCCCGTTGACTTTTTCGTAGTAGGCAGGGTCGTTGGGGCGCATCTGGGCGTTACGGCGCAGAAGTGCGGGAATTGTGCCTGGCATCTCTCCCCCCATTGGTTTTGTTTGATTGTTTGTGTGGGCGGATGCATTGTAGAAGAAACATTCAATTTTGTAAACAGGTTCTGAATCACAATCGTGGTGTACGTTTTGCGAAGTGCATGAGATTGACAGAGCGGTTGCATTGCATAGAGTGGCGTGCAACACATCAAGGGAGCCGAAACATGTCAATCACGCAATTGGTTGTGGCGGGTTTATTGCTGGGTATGGGCTTATGGGTGCTCTATCGTGGGCACACAACGCTGGATGTTCTCCTCGAACGGTATGGAGGCAAGCGCTATCGAACCTACTTGCGCTTGCTTGTGACGTGGCTCGCCGTGATGTTGCTGGGCTTGGGGTGTCGCCTGGCCTTGTTTGTTCTTCGTTCGTGAGAACGAGTGGACTTGCGCTAGGCGTCACGCTGTTTTTTCTTGGGGCTTGTCAGGCTCGCAAAATCCAGCACCGGCTCGCTCTTGGGCACTTCGCGCGGCAAGCGCACGAAGAAGGTGCTTCCCTTCTGCTCCTCGCTTTCCACCCAAATCTCGCCGCCATGTTGCGTGACAATGTGTTTGGCGATGGCTAAGCCTAAACCGGCGCCGCGGTGTTCGCGTGTAAGGCTGCTATCCACCTGGTAGAAGCGGTCGAAGATGCGTTTTTGTTCTTCTGGTGGAATCCCGATGCCGGTGTCGCGCACCCAGATGAGGATGCTTTTGCCTTCGTCTTTAGCGCCCAGTTCAACCGTGCCGCCGCTCGGCGTGAATTTGAGCGCATTGCTGATGAGGTTGCTCAGCACTTGACGTAAACGCCCGCGGTCGCCTTCCAAAAGCCCCAAGCCACGCGCCGTCGCAAGTTTGAGTTCGATTGAGCGCTGTTCGGCTTCGGGGCGGAAGATTTCGAGTGTTTCGGAGAGCAGAGTATTCACAGCGATTGGTTCAAGGTGCAGTTGAATTTGCCCCGATTCCAGGCGGTTGAATTCGAGCAAATCTTCAATGAGCCGGTAGAGATGTTGTGTTTGGTCGCGCACGGTTTCCAGAAAATCGCGCTGCAAGTCGTTGATGGGACCGGCTTTGCCGTCGAGAATGACTTTGATAAATCCAGAGATGGAGTGCAGTGGTGTGCGCAATTCGTGCGAGATGACGCTGACGAAGTTGGATTTCATCTCTTCCAGTTCATGTTTGGCGGTGATGTCGCGCAACGTGGCCACAACACCTGTAGGCTGGTCGTTTTCGTCGGTCATCAGGTTGACAACGGCTTCAAAAATGCGTTTGGGGCGATGTGGACCGTAAGAAACGGTGACGCGCCCCATGTGGGGGTCGCGGTCGAGGGTTGTCAATACGTTGGTGACGAGTGTATGGAGCCCGCGCAGTTGTGGAATCTCTTGCAGGGTGCGCCCTTCAAAGGCGGCTTCATCAAGTTCGAGCACGGTATGGATGGTGGGATTGGTAAGCAGGATGCGCCCTTCCAGGTCAATCACAATCAGCCCATCGCCGATGTTTTGCACAATGCCGCGCAGTTGTTTCCATTGGGCATGGAGACGCCGATACAGGTCCACATTTTCCAGCGCCGTCGCCGCGAATGAGGCGAGACTTTCAGCAAGTTGGCGGTCTTGCGGCGTGAAGGCGGCGTGTTCGCGGCGCGCCACGTACAGCACGCCGAGCGATTCTTGCCGCCCCACAAGCGGTATCACCATATAGGTGGCCATTCCCCACGCTTGGGCGACCTGGTCGCCGGGGTGGGTGCCTTCTTCGCTCCGCAGAACGAGCACCGGCTCTTGGGTTTTCAGTGCGCGTATCCACATGGGCTCGCTCATGCTGGGGAAGGGGGGCAGTGGTCCAATGGCGGCTTCGGGAGCGCGGCGCAAGTCGCCGTCGTTTTTGTCGTACATGAAGACGGCGGCGGCGTCGGCCTGGATGGCGTTGACCATTTGTTGCAGCAGGCGTTGCATGAGTTCGCCGCTTTCGAGCACAGAGACGGCGGCTTTGGCGGCTTCGTAAATGGCTTCGAGTTGGCGCAGGCGTTGCTCTTTGTCGGTATTGGCTTCGCGCAGTTCTTCGTACAGGCGGCTTTGGGTGATGGCGAGTGCCGCCTGGTCGGCAAAGGCGCTCAAGCGTTCGATTTCTTCTTCACTGAACCCCAAGCGGGTTTCGTTTCCCAGCGCGCCGATGACGCCAATGGGGACATCTGCCGTGGTGAGCGGCAAGCAGACGAAGGGGCCGCCCAGCGACATGGTGGCGGGTTTTCGGATGGGTGTCATGGTGCGGATGCTTTCTTGCGCCAGGTATTCGAGTGTCGCCAGGGCGCCGCTTTCAATGTGGCCGCTGGTGGCACGGATACGCACTTCTTCCGCGCTCACAGGAAGCGCGATGAAGACGGTGGCATCGCCGAGAGAAAGCGCCGCGTTGCGGGCAATCATGTCGAGTTGTTTGCCAAAGGCAATCTGCCCCGAAATGGCACGTGCGCCCTCGCGCAAGCCGCGCAGAACCAGCAATTCACGCGCCAGGCGGTTCGTCACTTGGTGCATGCGCTCTTGCTGTTGGGCGTGTTGCGTTTCCAGCCATTGCAAATCGCGCCGCAAGATTTCACGGTCAATCACGGCTTGGCGGTACCAGATGGCTAGCCCAACGCCAATGCCGGAGAGCAGCAAGGGGGCGACGAATGTTTCCGGCGACCACGTGATGGATGCGGCGTGATTGAGCAGCGCGAGGGGCCAAAACAGGATGGGGAGCGCTAATGGCCAGAGGTGAATTGGCGTGAGGGGAATGGCGCGAATGAAGAGCATCCCCATGAGCAGGGCGCTGAGCGAGAAATCAGCCGCCGGCGCAGCGCTTGCCAGTGCCGCCAACAAGACGTCGGCGATGTACGAGATTGAGGAAAAGACAAACACCTGCCGCCGTGACCATCCTTGTGGCGGGCGCAGTGTGACGAAGGAGATGACGAGCACGAACAAAAACGCCATCACAAGCAGGGCTTGACGTTCAGGCCACCAAAGCCATGCACTTAATGCCATCAAGCCCCAATGCGTCAGGAGCGCCATACGGCGTTCGATGTGCATGAGGTAAACGGCGCGTGAAGACGCGTTCATTGTCCTTCCTTCAACTCGCTTTTGTCTTATTCTTGCGGTTCAAAACGATAGCCGACGCCGCGAATGGTTTGAATGTAGCGCGGTTCTTCGGAATCATCGTTCATTTTGGCGCGCAGCCGCCGGATGTAGACCGCTACTTGATTGTTGGAGCCGATGTAGTTGCTGCCCCATCCCGCTTCCAAAAGCATCTCGTGCGTCAATACGCGCCCTATGTTGCGCATCAGGGCGTGCAATAAACGCGATTCGATGGGCGTCAAGTCAACGACTTTGCCGTCGGGCAATGTCAATTGGTTGGCGACGGGGTCAAGCCGCAGCCCGCCATGCTCGATGATGCTGTTGGCTTCAAATTCACGTGTGCGGAGTGTGCGGCGCAAGACGGCTTGTACGCGTGCCACGAGTTCACTTGGTTCAAACGGTTTGGTCAGGTAATCGTCAGCGCCAATTTGCAGACCGCGCACTTTATCTTCCAGTTCGCCTTTGGCGGTCAAGAAAATGACGGCGGTGTCCGGCGAAATGGCGCGAATGCGGCGGCAGACATCGAAGCCGTCCATGTGCGGCATCATCACATCGAGCACAACGAGGTCAATCGGTTCGGTTTCGACGATACGCAACGCATCGCGGCCGTTGTCGGCTGTACGCACTTCAAAGCCTTCTTCTGACAAGACGAATTGGGTCAGTTTGACGGCCGGCTTGTTATCGTCCACAACCAGGATACGCATGGAAAAGCCCCCTTCATTCAGTTTACGTCCCCTCAAATGATTGTACCATGAAGCGAATGGAGAACACAATAAACATGATTGTTGCGTTGATGAGAAAATGTGCAGAAAAGAAAAACGCCAGGCTTTGAACCTGGCGTTGCTGTTCACACTGGAAGTTATACCAACGCATCGTCTTCGCTGTAAAAAAGGGCATACAGGTGATAGCAGAAATAAGCGAGCAAAACATAGGCGGCGAGGTATGTCAAATCGGCTAGTAAAAGCCATGGTTCTTCTTGCAAATAATCAAATGCGCCGAGGAGTGTGAAGGGAATATCGCCAAGCACAAAGGCAAGTAAGCCAATCCATGGATAGACCCAACGCCCACGCCCAAACGAACGCCAGAGGCGGAGAGCTGCAATGCCTAAAGCCAAATCTGCGACGGGGTAGAACGCAAGGATAAAGAGTTGCCATAAAGGAAGGTCTGAACCACTGCGTTGTAAGAGCCACGCAAGCAACGTTGTCACGATGGCGATGAAAAGGACGCCTTGCATGAAACGATGACGGAGCGCAGAGAGGTTGCCGCGTTTGAGACGCACATATTGAAGCCAAAAAGAGACAAAGAAGAAGAGATACCCCCCAAACCAGGGAATATCGGCTATGGTGATAGCGGGGACAGGACTGTCTGCATATGGAACGAGATCAAGATACATCCAGATGAGTTCGGCAAGGGACCAAACGCCCAAACCGCTGGCAAACGTGAGCCAAATCAAGCGTGGTTTCTCGCCCGGCTGATAGGCTTGCGCAACGCGATAGAGCCAGTAGGTGGACAGCAAAGCCCAAAGAGGGAACTCAACATCAAGAAGAAAGTCCAACCAGAAGCCTTGAATCGGCTCGTATTGGTACAAATAGGCATAAAGCGCCAGGTTGATGCCACCAAGGAGGAGGATGAGGCGCTTCGTGTTCATCAATATCAACTCCTTACCACTGCGTTTCAAAAGGTGGGAGATTGTGAGCGTTCAGTGTATCCCGCAAATCGCGGGGGAGCAATTGAAAACTTTCGCGCACCAGTAATTGCGCCAATTGCGGGCCAATCACAATACCGGCCAGGTGGATAAAATCGTTGATGATTTGTTCGTAAGCGAGTCGCGCTTCTTCTACGGTGGCGAAATTGCCGCCGCCTTCGATACCGTTGGTGGAAATACGAATATCCCACCCATATTTTGAAACAATAAGGCGGTTGAGGTGGCGCGTCAATCGCGCTGTGAGGTGTTGCCCCACAAAATCTTTGTACAGGAACAGCATTTGATTGAAGAGCGCAGTAAATGCCGTGTGCAGAGAGTGTGTTTGCTCGTGTTCTTGTTGATTGACTTGCTGAACGCGAAAAACGACTAAGGTGGCTGTTTCGCCGGCGACTTTGTTGCGAATAGCCGGCAAGGCTTCATCCCCAGTCAACGACGTGCCTGGTGTCCAGAGGACAATGGTCAGCGGGTCTGGGTGCCCACTTGTCACCACGATGCACGCATCTGAGTCCGACCATGAGAGCCGCAGGACTGTTGAGCCTTCTGTCTCCATGTATGTCTGAATCATGGCGTCCAACGCGGCCGGCTCAGACAAGGTGGCCTCATGTTCTTGCGCAGCGTTGAGCATGAGGCGCACGGCTTGCAGGGCTTCAACCGGCAAGTGTTGTACCAGAACAGCCACATGCCCCAGGCGGAATTGGCTGAGGATGTTTTCGAGCGATGTGGGACGGCAAGGGGGTGTCCCTAAGGGGCAAAAAAATTCTTCCAGCAATAAACCGTCAATAAACAGGATGGCGGCACTTGCGTTGGTGGCCGATTGTAGCCAGACCGCACCGGTAAAGCGGCGCTTGCGCAAGTTCTCCAGAAAGTTTTCCACATCCAGGCTATCGAGCGAGTGTTGTTCAAATGGGACGTGTGGAAGTAGTGTTTCCATAATGCGCACGTTTGGGCTCGTCAATTGATGCCTCCGAGTATACAGCGTTTTTTTGTGCAATCAAATAAGACGTTTTTCCCAGCCACTCGGTTGCATTGGACAAAACGCAATTTGTTGGTTAAAATCGCGTGCGCCAATTTTGGGAACGTTCCCTATTTTCAAGGGAACACAACAATGGCAAAGGAGGCTTGCTTTGAAAACACTCGACCGCGTTCTCGTGTTGCCAGAACTGCCCGAACCGATCGAACGGCTTGAAGAACTGGCATACAACCTGTGGTGGTCGTGGCATCCGGAAGCCGCAGAACTGTTTGAAACCCTCGATCCTGCATTGTGGCTTCGCGTGAACCACAATCCGGTGAAGTTGTTGCGCTTTATTTCACAGGAGCGCCTCAATGAAGCCGCCGCCGATGCGACCTATCTCGAACGCTACCGGCGGGTGATGCATGCGTTCGATGCATATATGAACGCAACAGACACATGGTTTGCGCGCACATTTCCCGACAAAGCCGACAAACCTATTGCCTACTTTTCGGCTGAATTTGGCTTGCACGAATCACTGCCGATTTATTCAGGCGGGTTAGGTGTGCTGGCGGGCGACCATTGCAAAACCGCGAGCGATTTGGGGATTCCCCTTGTAGGCGTCGGTTTCCTGTACCCACAGGGGTATTTCCAGCAGCGGATTAGCGCTGACGGAACGCAGGAAGCCATTTACGAGAAAATTAACTTTGAAGAAGTGCCGGTGCAGCCCGCCAAAACGCCTGACGGCGAAGATGCCTACGTGCGTGTGGAGTTGCCTGGGCGCACCGTCACCGCACGTGTGTGGAAGATTCAGGTGGGGCGCGTACCGCTCTACTTGCTTGATACGGATGTGGACCCCAACGCGCCCGAAGACCGTGAGTTAGCCGCCCGCTTGTATGGGGGCGACAACGAAATGCGTCTCTCGCAGGAAATTATTTTGGGTATTGGTGGTGTGCGTGCGCTCCGCGTGCTGGGGATTGAACCTGTGGCCTGGCACATGAACGAAGGCCATTCGGCGTTCTTGGGGCTTGAACGTGTGCGCGAATTGGTTGAAGAGCATGGGCTCTCTTTCGCTGAAGCCCGTGAGGCGGTGGCGGCGAGCACGCTCTTTACCACTCACACGCCGGTGCCGGCGGGGCACGATGCGTTCACATTCGACCTCATTGAGCGCTACTTCTACACCTACTGGCCGCGCCTGGGGCTTTCACGTGAGGAATTTTTCGCGCTGGCGCACCATGATTTGCCGTGGGGACCGCGCTTCAGCATGACGGTGCTGGCGTTGCGGTTGAGCGCTTTCCATAATGGTGTGAGCGAACTGCATGGGCACGTCTCGCGCGAGATGTGGCAAGAGCTCTGGCCGGGGGTGCCGGTGGAAGAGATTCCCATTGGGCATATCACCAATGGGGTGCACTTCTGGTCGTGGATTGCGCCTGAACTGGCGGCTTTGTTCGACAAGTATTTGCCGACCGATTGGCGCGAACGCATTGACGACCCCGAAGTGTGGGAGGCGCTCGATGCAATTCCTGATGATGAGTTGTGGGCACTGCGCCGCGAGTTGAAGCAGCAAATGATTGAGGCGTTGCGCGCGCGTGTGACTGTGCAACGCACGCGCCATGGGCAAACCAGTGCCGAATTGCGCCATGTGGCGGACTTGCTCGACCCCAAGGCGCTGACCATTGGCTTTGCGCGTCGTTTCGCGACGTACAAGCGTGCCACTCTCTTCTTCCGTGATTTGGAACGGGCACACGCGATCATCACCAATAGCGAGCGCCCCGTGCAAATTATTTTCGCGGGGAAGGCGCACCCGGCTGATGAGCCAGGCAAAGCGCTTATCAAACGCATCACCGAGATTTCCAAGATGCCTGGTTTCAAAGACCGTGTGCTCTTTGTGGAAGATTACGACATGCATGTGGCACGCCTGTTGACACATGGTGTGGATATTTGGATGAACAACCCGCGCCGTCCGCTTGAAGCCAGCGGCACCAGTGGCATGAAGGCGGCAATCAACGGTGTGCCCAACTTTAGCGTGCTGGACGGCTGGTGGCGTGAAGCGTACGATGGCACCAACGGTTGGCCGATTGGCGACGAACGCGAATATGAGAGCGAGGATGAGCAGGACGATGCCGATGCGCGCTCGCTTTACGAGACGCTGGAAAACGATATCGTGCCGCTCTACTTTGACCGGGATGAGGCGGTGCCGCACGGATGGTTGCAGACAGTGCGGGCGTCTATTCGCACGGTCGCGCCGCAATTCAACACAGTGCGCATGTTGAAAGAGTACGTCCACATGTACTACATTCCCGCCGCCGAGGCGTGGGCGCGCTTCACCGCGGACAATTTTGCCCGTGCGCGGGCGCTGGCGGCGTGGAAACAGCGCGTGCGTGCTGAATGGCCGCGCATTCGCCTGGTAGCGGAACGCCCGGCGACGCACGTTGTGCATATTCGCGAGCCGATTCCTTTCTCGGCGCGCGCCTGGCTGGGCAACCTGACGCCTGACGATGTGCGCGTGGAAGTGGTGTATCGCTACGAACGCGAAGACGTGCGCACGCCGATTCGCACGCTGACGCTCACACCAGCGGGGCTCGAATCTGATGGTTCGATTCGCTTTACGGGCGAACTGGTGCCTGAGGAAAATGGGCGCTTGGAGGTTGGTGTGCGCGTCGTGCCGCATCATGAAGATTTGTTGACGCCCCACGCCATGGCGCTGATTACATGGGCTGAATAAGCCTGCGCGCTTCTGCACACCAAGCCCGCCCGGTTTATCCACCGCGGCGGGCTTGTTTATTTGGCGGCTATGACGAGTTGGCTATACTCCCCGCATGTATCAAAAAGAGAGAGCGGAGGAGAACGCCTTATGAAGCGTATTGTGTGGCAGCTGTTGGCATTCTTGCTTGTGCTTGTTGGTGGCGCGGTTGCGTGTTCGAGCGATACGGCAAGCGGCACGTTTGAGACTGTGACGCCAAAAGAGGGGTTGACGCTCATTCGCGAGCACAAGGATGACCCCAATTTTGTGATTCTGGATGTGCGCACGCCGGAAGAGTTTGCCGGTGGGCATCTTGAAGGCGCCATCAACATTGATTTCTATGCGCCCGATTTTGAGCAACAATTGGCGCAATTGGACAAGAGCAAGACCTACTTTGTGTATTGCCGAAGCGGCAATCGGAGCGGGCAGACAATTCCCATTATGAAGAAGTTGGGCTTTCAACAGGTGTATGAGTTGCGTGGCGGCATTGCGCAATGGGTGCGGCAGGGGTTGCCGTTGAACCCGTAATGCACGATGGTGGGTGATACACAAAGAGCGGCGCACACGAGCAATGCGCCGCTCTTTGCATGTGTTGCCTGTGAGGAATGTGCTAGACCTCGCGGGCATCCAACACGTGATCACCCAAGGCTTCGAGCACATCCACGATTTGCTCTTTGGAAACGCCACGTACTTTGACGAGCAGGTGGCGCTCTTCGGGCGTATCGCCGTAAAATGTGCCTACGCTGATGATATTGCCGCCTTGTTCGGCAATGGCGGTTGCCAATTGCGCCAAGACCCCGCGGCGCTCCGGTACTTCGATAGTCAGCCGCAATCCCGATTGACCGCCACCCAGTAATTCGACAAATGCTTTGAAAATGTCGGTCTCGGTGATGATGCCGACAACTTGGTCGTTTTCATCAACCACGGGAAGCCCGCCGATTTTGTTGGTGACCATGAGATTGGCGGCTTCTTCAATAGGGGTATCCGGTGTGACGGTGATGACGTTGCGCGTCATCAGTTCTTCAATTTTGAGTTGCGAGAGGAGGTAGTTCATCTCCCACACGGTGAGCGTTGTTGCCGGGGACGGAGAGGCGTAGAGCAAATCGCGCTCGGCGACAATCCCGATGAGCCGCCCTTTTTTATTGACCACGGGAAGCCGACGAAAACCTTTTTCTTTCAACAGTTGCATGGCGTCAACGAATGAGGTGTCGGGCGTAATAGTCACAACGGGGCTGGACATTCGATCGCGAACGAACATGAGCGTATCCTCCTTGATCCGCTTGTCTTGAAACGTGTTCTGCATTGACCAGTATACGCCAGGTGTGGCGAAAATGCATCTTCCAGATGGTGAGGTGTGGGCTATCCATTTGGGTGGGGAAGGTGGTTAGAAAACATCGTTGCAGTAGCGCCGAAATTCGCACGAGACACACAACGCTCGCTTGGTCGTTGGCGGCGGCAACTGCTCAGCCAGCAAATGCGTGTGCATGGACTGAACCACGCTTTCAACCTCGCGCAGGCGGTGGGTATCCAATCGAATTTCACGCATACGACGGCGTGGCAGACTGTAGACAATACCGCGTTTGACTTTCCGCCCTTGCCGTATGAGAAGCAGACCATAGGCGGCAATTTGCATGGCAACATGCTTCCCCTGCACGTTGGTGCTGTCTTTGAAATCCACGGGGATGTGTTCATGCTGCGCTTCAATCACCAGGTCGGGGCGTCCTGAGAGCCCCAGTTCGGCATCGAAGAGGGGCATATCCATGTGGTAATCGCCCTCTGGCAAGGTGCGTAGGTGGCGACGGCGCAGGCGAGCCCGTTGGCGTGTGTGCATCTCATCGCCGACTTGCATGGCGTAGGTGGTGGGGCGCCATGTGCCCAGCAGGCGTTGATACCAGACCACACGAGCGCAAACAAACCATTGTTTGACATCGCTGGCGGTGAGAATCAGTGGATCGAGACCATCAGCGATGGCGAGCGCTTGCGGTTCGTTCGCTAGCGGTTCATCTGTTGAAGGAGTGGCATACACCGGACGACTCCTGCGTTTCAAGTCGATGTCTCTTGATGAATAATTTCATCGCGAGCGTTCCAGTCGCGTTCGCAGAGGGGGAAGCATTGGATTTTGCCGTCGTGCTTACCGAGGATATGCCGCAAACGTTTCATCAGCTCACGCCGGTAGGTGGGAGTCAGTTCACCCAGGAAAGCGCTATACTGAATGCGTTCCAGCCCATAATCAAGGCAGGCTTCGGAAACGCGCGTCCGGGTACGATCGTCCGGAATGTCGTACACGAGCAGGCAGCGCATGGCATACCTCACCACGTTCCCACAAACGGTTCATAGGCGTCACGTTCACCCCGCAGAAACATCGCCAGCCGGCGTGCCTGTGTTTGCAAAATTGTGTTGAGTGAAAGACGTTCTCCCTCAAAGGGCATCCGCGTCGTCAATCGGTCCAGTACCAACTCGGCGATTTTACGCCGTGTAGGTTTCGCAAGGCCTTCCTCATCTTGTTCCAGGTGTCCCCCCTTGTTGACGTAGCCAATCAGAGGGCGGTCTACCACCTGTTGGCGAAATTCTTCAATGAGGTCGAGAACGAGGCTGGGTTTGCCGGGGCGGTCGGCGTGGAGAAAGCCTGCGTAGGGATCGAGCCCGGCGAGCAACAAGGCGCGCTCGACTTGTCCGTAGAGAACCCCGTAGCCGTAATTGAGCGCTTGGTTGAAAACATCGTTTGCCCCGCGTGTACGGCGGCCTGGCCAGTCGAATGTTGGCCGCAGAATGGCGCGCACACCTTCCCAGTAATGGGTGGCGGCACGTCCTTCGATGCCCAGAAGAATGTTGCGTATCTCGTCAAGGGAAGCAGTGCGGGGCAGGCGGTCGAGTTCGACAATGCCATCTTGCACATGCTGCGCTGCGATTTGTACGGCATCGGCACGCACTGCCTCGGCATTTTTGGCGAAATAGCGCAATGCAGCACGCTGATTGCGTAGTTTTCCCTGCGCCATGGCAATAGCTACGGCGACCCCACGTTCATCATCGTAGGCGCGAATTTGGGCGCGCCGAGTGCTTACCGTCCCAACCAATGCGGCACTGTAGAGCAGAGCGTACACACGGCCCGTGCCCGCGATGAAGAAGATGGGAATACCACGTTCGCTGCATGCCTGAACCGCATCAGCTGAAACACTCACACCTTGGGATAAGACGAGTACCGCTTCGAGGTGCAGCAGAGGGTAGTCGCCCAGTTTTTCGCGGGTTTTGGAACGTGTAAGCCGCAAGCGTTGCGAATGTTTGCCAATATGGGTGCCGAATTCATCAGCGATGAGATACTTCTTGGGCACTGGTTTCCTCCCGGTTTCAGGCAGCAATTGGTATTATGCCGCGTGGATCGAAATCCACCCGTTCCCTTTCACAGTGCTTCGCCCTATTTGAACAACACAGCCCCACAGCAGTATAGGGAGCAGTGGGCGCCAGTCTTTGGCGGTATAGGTGGCCTGTCCCACGAAGCCGCTCAGGGGTGTTACTCTGCCCGTACGCCGAGAGCCACTTTTCACTTCCACCCAATGAGTTTGATTGCGAACCATTCGCACTTGTGTAGCTGCTTCAATGAGCGATGCGTAGTTCCATTCTGGTTCTCCATCGGCGTATTGATCAATCACTCCCTCTACTCGTTCCAGCAATCGTTGAAAGATGGGGCGGAAGTGCGGAACCTTGAGCAAGTGGCCTTGTTCTACCAAGCGTGTAGGCGAACGAAATTGTACCGTGATCTCATTCTGCGTCATGGAATCTAATAGGCGATGGGTGGCCGCATCAATTGTTGATTGGTCTATAAAGAGTGTTGGCACAGTGACCTCATGGTTGGGTGATTTCATAATCAACTCGCGTTGTCCGGTGAGAGGATTGAGCGCCTCGATGCGTCGTAGGGTGAACTGGCCTCGTTTCCCCCGAAGCTCAGCCATTCTGCGTCCTATACCGATTTGCCCCATGGCGGGTATAGCTAATACAAGGTAGGGCAACAGGTTGACAGCTACACCGAAGAGCGTCATTCGGAAAGTAAACGTATCGCCAGGCTCAAGCCGGTACCAGCCAGGACCACCGTTGAGGACGTGGTCTATAGGGCGACCCTGACCGCCGGAAACAGCCACAGTGTAAGGTCGGACGGGCTGACGTCCGCGCCACCATTGCGGATTCTCGCGTGCTATAAGCCAGCAAGCTGGGCAGGTGGCTGTATGGGCTGTATCGCCACCTTCGGGCACAGGGCAGTAATGGCGTCGGAGCACGCCAAGTAGCGCGCCTCGCAGTGCTGAACCTGCCCAATGGGGGAGCTCGAGCGGTGTTTTCGCTGCGACTGTAAATTCGAGAATACAGGCTTTCAAGTTATGCATAGGTGTTTTCTTCCTCGATGTTGGTCTTGCAGGCGGTTGTTCTTTTCGCCGTGCCTATCTTCATCGTGAACAACCGCCTGCCATTGTTACTCTCGATTGCGTTACTTTGCTCCCGTATTTTCGTACACCGTAAACCCACGTCCCGCTTGTGTCATTTGGTAAGGAAGGATGACATCGAAGCGGATACGCTCCTTCCCAACACGGATTTTACCCGCGTGGTTATACACATTCAGGCGCTCCCAGGTGAGATCGTTTCCCCACTCATCTACCCGTTGAAGCAGCCCGAGAGGGAACGAGGCGGGCAGCTCTTGGCTCAGGTCGTGACCAAGAAGAGTAACGAAGCCATGCGGTAGGTCATCCTGGAGAGATGGTGACGCTTCTAGTTGTACGAGACTGCCGCGCTTGCCGAAGTAGGTAATATGCTCCAACCAAGAAGTTGCCCGATGCAAGATTGGTGCATCTCCTTGGAGAGCCACGCCCAAGGTGCCCCACCAATGCACATACTCACGAAAGGCTATAGTTTTTTGGAAGGGGCGATCGCTATCTGCATCAGAACGTTCGGGTTTGAGCACTTTGGCAAAAAGTGCGCTAACAGCTACATACTTCGGCGGCTTGATAGCCAAGGACAGCCTCCTGACGTCTTCTACAATTTCTTCGGCCCGTTGGATACCTTCTATGCGCAGAGCTGCATCCACCAGCGCGGTACGAATGCTAAAAGGGGTGGGTATAAGCAGGCTTTTTCCTCCTGTGGAGGTGGCTTCTCCGTGTTTCAGGGAAAATAGCCCTACAGGTTGGTAATAGGCAATGAGCCAGGGCATAGCATCCCTCCTATGATGCGAAGAGCGTATATGGGCGCGTGTTCTGCAAAATGCCTTGCATCATCTCGGTAAATTCGGCCATATTCTCGAATCGTTTGACTTCCAAAACAGTGCCTTCAGGGTCCAGGTTTTGCGCAATACGTGCAATTTGGTCGGCATATTCATCGGCCAAAGGGCTGATGGTCGGTGCGGGCATGACGCCATAACTGATGGTAATGACACCCTCGAAGGCGTGGATATGAGGGTTCTGGGTGCCACGCATAGCGCCACTGGGTTCGATATAGGTGTACATGACGCTCTTCAAGAAGGTTTCATAGCGGCGCTGACGCTCTTCGGCGTCAATTGCGTAGGTCTGACTCACGTCATTGAAGCCAATGCGTGCGATTTCAAAGGTGGCGACAGACGCATACACACCAGAGGACGCGGGGCGATGGAAGATGGGTTGATCGGTGGCTTCCTCGCCGCCACGTTCGCGTGCGTAGCGCACATGGAAGTAGGACTCGGTACGTACTTTTTCGGGAATACCCACCACCCATGCGAACTCGGCGATGGATTTGCGGGGAATGGAGCGAGCTCCACGGGCAATGAGTGTCCCTTCTGTATCGTCAAGGGCGCAGTAAGAGAGTAATTGATTCAGTACATCTTCGTCTGTCTTGGGGAGGTTGTTGAGAAACTCTTTGTCGGCGAGGATACGGGCAGCATCGAAGACTTGGCACCCGCGGCACAAAGGCAGTCGCCCTTCCTTTGCCAACAGATAGTAGTGCTCGGCTTGAATATGTTTGAACATATCGCCGCTAATCGCATTGACCTTGTGGACATTGCCATCAGGGGTGACGATAGCCACAGTACGGGTCATGGTCTGGTTGCCTTCTCCCCCTTCGTTATTCAGAGAGTGCATCTCCAGAGTCAGGCGGCCGGAGATAGAAAGAGCATAGACGGCTTTTTGTTCAGTCATGGTTCGCCTCCTATTCTGCATGTTCTTCCACGTTTTCTTCTAAAACGGGCGCTTCTCCCGTTTCTTCCACATTTTCGCGGGGTTCACGAGCGTAGCCATAGGCAATGAGCAGATTGGCAACAACCTCGGAACCATATTCGTCAATGAGATGTACAATCTCGTCAATGGCTGTAGTCCGCACATCTTTACGCCGTTGCTTTCCAGTGCTTTCCAGTTTTTGGGCGTTTTCCTGATTGTAACTTTGCAAGAAATTCATGAGCGCAGTAATGAACTCCTCGGCAACTGTGGCCTTGCGTTGGAGTTCTGCGGCCAACCCATAGCGCACTTCATAGAGCGGCGGCTCATTCGTCTTTTGGCGTTTGTACTGCGCCTTCCAAAATTGAGGAATAACGGTGCTGTGTCGGATTGCGTATGCGATTTCCTGAAACCCTGGGGTTTCGAGAATTTGAGAAAATCTCTTTGGTCCAGTCATGAGTAACCTCCTTAGATTGTTTGTGGTGAATTGAACAGCATACTGATTCTGTGCTAACCGTTGCATAAGGTAGTGGGCATATCCTCGTGTAAAATTGAAGAAAGCCTCCCACTTCCCGCCAGCGACGAAATCCCGATACTCTTTGAGTAAGTCGTAGCCACCACTATGCCTCTCATCAATGCTATGTACAACGTTCAGATGCTCTTGGAGGAGATGTTTCCAACTCTGTACGTCTTCCTGTGTCTTGATATCCTTGCCCCACTCCGGCAGGTGCAGGAAGGATTGGTTGAGCATTGTATAGGCGTTCCGACTCATCATTTTGAACTGCACGGTATAGAAACCGTGGACGACCGTGGTGGGGTTGGTGGGTACATTTGGATCGTTTGCGTGCTCCAGTGAGTAGTCCAGCCAAGTTTGGTAGAAGAGCAGAATGCTAGTGATATCCGTTTTCAGGCTGGTGGTGTCCTGACGGCGTTCACGCCATAATGTGCGAGCGAAACGAGCATACACCCGACGGAGATCACGTATCCAGATACGCCGTGGCGCCAGGACGTACACTTTCCAGTCTTTCGTATCGGATGTCTGACGTGGGAAAGTGATTTCCCAGAGGCCAGCCGCCTTCAGGTACTCGATTGGCCATGGATTGCTCATATTGCTTGGCTGGAGAGAAGCAATTTTGGGTTGATTTTGTCCCTTTCCCTGATGTGGGTTGAGCAACTGGGAGGCGGTAACGGTATTGGGTACGCCATCCTCTTTGGCAAGCCGACGCCACTCTTTGTACACACTTTCGGCATCTTCCGCCTGGGTTGCCAGTGACAGAAAGGCTTGAAGATACTGGGGGAAGTGTTGCTCCAATCGTGCCCAGGCGGCAACAATCTTATTGTAGGTTGGCAGAGCTTGCATCTGGCGCGTACCAAGCCAAGCCACAATTTGCCATTCGGGTGGTGGCTCATTGTCTTTCAGTTGTTGTTGTTCGGCCTCTGTGCCCTTGACGCCTTTTTTGCTCAGGCTGCTACGCGAATTGGCGTATGTGCGCACACGCTCCCATACCTTATCCACGTCACGAGAAGGAAATCGTTCCTCAGGGAGCTCAGCGAAGTGTTTGCTTTTGATATAGCGGGCGATGCTGGCGAAATATCGGGCCTGCATGGGGTCGGGCAGGGGAAAGATCTGCTCGCGGCGGTCCACAACGCGAATTTCGTAATAAGCCCCTGCGTCAACAACGAACAGATCCCGCCAGCCTTGCACCTGACTCAGCCAACGGTCAACGAGCCTGGCGAGGCCCAGAGCTAACAGCGCATCGGCGTAGGTTTGAGAGGTTTTGGGTACGCGAAGCGTCATATCGTCTCCTCCTACATGTGATGTCTTCAAAACGGGACCTTCTAGGCGGACTATCTTCGTTCCTGTGACAGTCCATCAGTCAGTCGTAAAGTTCGCACCAGCAAGAAGTACGCCCACCAGTCCCACCACACGTCGTCGGAAGCGCGCTCATCTGGTGGGTCAATGAGATAGTCCTCCAATCGAGGCGCCGAATGCCTGAGAAGCAACTTCGTTTCATCTACGCTTTCTCCCCATTTGCCAATGGCTTTCATGGCGGTATGGACGGCTTGTGGGGCACGGGGGTGCATACAGAAAGGGCTCACATTGCTCGCCCGCGCGGCATGGTGGCGAGCAATGGCCGTGCAAACGATACGTGCCAACCACCCCCGCCCTTGGCTGTTGTCCAGCTGCTGATAGAGAAGAGGCCAGGAGGCTACGGCCCCTTCAGCAGCATGTGGTGGACGTTTCGGCCGCACTGATCGGGCAATTTGCTTGTGTGTTTCGCTGCCATCACTCCACGTGTGGGCAACCAGACAGTGGTTCTCGTAAAGCGGTTGACCAATACGTTTCTGATATATCCACGCCCACTTTTGCCAATCTTTTTGCAGTTTGCCCACATCGTGCAGAGCAATGGTCAAATAGAGCATCTGCCATACCGCTTCTTTGGAAATGCCTAAAACTTCCGCCAGGCGACGGGCAGACCAGGCAAAGCGCTTCTCCCAGGGGCCCATTTTCAGTACCTTCACCATACCTTCAATATGTTCGTGGTAGCATTCCAACTGATACGCTCCGTAATCGGGTTGCTCCCGAAGGGGGCGAAATGTGATTGAAGATTCATAATTGCCGTTGCTTGCCACACCGAGGCGGAATCCACGCTCCGCGTCATAGGCGGCCAAGTGTGGATGTACGGCGAGGAAGAATGCACCTTGCAAGTCTTCATTGGTATTCACAGGAAGCCAGAAATAAAGGGCCTCGTTGTCGTCCTTCCCTTCGCGAACTTCTAATCGGCGCAACGCCCATTCCAAGCCAAGGGTATTCTGCAATGTGCGAAGTTCTCCAAGAGATGCATGGAGTGAACCAATGTGGATGGAAAATCCCTCACGACCAAAGGGCGGTTCTTCGCTTTCATCAGGCGCATCATACACGATAATCGTGCGTGAGGAGATGGTATTACGAATGAGTTGGGTGCGTGTGGCGGTAATGCCCAGGTCTAGTGCATCGCATATGCCACGCCAGATCTCCCCTTCTTTTTGATCAATATCGTTTAGCAACGCTTCATCTTGCTTGGTGTGTGCTTCATCAATAATAGCTTGCTCTTCAGGGAAATCCACGACTTGACCATGGTACTTTTGCAGTGCAGCCCACGAACGTTCGCACGTCTCCCGTTCGACAGTTGTCTGGTCATAAGGTTTGAAATTGGGCATACCATTGGCTTGTGGAGGGGCTGGATACACATAGACACGCCCTTTTTCTCCGGGATAACGCGCACAGCGCCCCGCCCGCTGGAGCACCGCGGCTGCAGGCGCGCTTTCTGTGTGTAGAACCTCAGCACTGATATCCAATCCGACTTCGACAACTTGGGTCGCGATAACGATGATGGAGGGTTGTTGCGCTTCTGTACTTTTTGGCCCCCAGAGCATGCGCAAAAGTTCTTCTTTGAAACGCCGATGTTTGCTCTCAAATCGGCTGTGCAGCAACATCACCCAGGGGGCTTCCGCGTGCTGAAGGAGGTGTTCGCGAACCCGTTCGACCAAGGGGAGCCACGGGTTTTCACTCGTTTTCTGCCCCTTTTCTTCTTTCTGTAAACTTGCTCTCAGTGCCTCTTCGTATTCTTCATCCGTGACCAAAGAAGAGAAGGGGATACCTTGCGCCCCCGCGTTCAGTAAAGCTTCATACATAGACTGTGCTCGTCCTACAGTGTTTACAACAACTAACGAGCGCTGATGGTGATGGCCCAGAATGTTTTGGGCTTGGTGTGTACCGTTTTCCAAATCAATCAGTGGTGTATCCGCTATGTAAAAACGGCGTTCCTTCTGTTGGTCACGTGTCGCGATAGCGCGTGCTTCTTCAGGTGATACGACCACTGTCTCCACGGTGACTCCAGAATCCCTGAGCAGGGTGGCAATTTGCTGTAGTAGCGTGCTGGAGAATGTGGCCGTCATGAGCACAAAGGGCGTAATGCGTCCGATCTGGCGCAAGAGTTGCAGCACAGTGAGAGAGGCTTCGTATGGGAAAAGATGAAATTCATCAAAAACGAGGTAGGACCCAAGTACTGCACCTACATTCAGGTTGGAGCGTGTAGTAGAAAGGCTGTACGGAACTCCCAACAGGCTGCTCAGTGTTTGGTCGAGAGTTGTGAAGATTATGTCCCCCCGAAATTCAGGGTCCAATGGTTGCTCGCCCGTTTGGATGGTAATGTGGGGCAAAGTAGGGGTGCGGAGTCGTTGGACCAGGCGGCGTGTCTCCGTCAAAAATTGGTTGGCAAGTACGCGCATCGGTACGGTATAGATGGCTTGGCGTGGAAACATTTCGGGATCATCTCGGTCCCATGCTTCGAGAAAGGGCCAAAGTGCAGCCAGGGTTTTGCCTGCCCCAGTCGGCGCCTGAAGAAGAACACTGGTGCCATTGCGTAAGAGTTGAGCAACCTGTATCTGGTAGGGGTAGAGTTTCATGCAATTACTCCGTATCAAAGAGTTGCTGGAAACGTTTTTGGTCGTAGTCAGGGTCATCGGGTGTTGGTTCTGACGCAACGCCATATAAGCGCGCCAACGCTTTCGCTTCACGAATGAGGGTCAGGCGCAATTCCTCGGGAGCTAGCACCTCAACATCTGCACCCCAACCGCGAATCCAGGGGAGCATTTCTTGCGGCTCAGCCACCCGCGCCCGCCAGATGAGCGCACCATTGGGTTGTTCTTCCAGGTGTTCAGATGGATGCCAGCGCGTTTCTTTCACTCTGTGAGCCACACGTGGATGAAAGCGTAAAATAACCTCTACTGGTTCTTCTTCGGTGTACCAGATACCCCACGCATCGCGCAGCAGATTGCGGGGGTCGAAATCGTGGGGGATGGTGTAGGGTGTTGCCGTAATTTCGGCGCGTCGAATACGTTCTACTTTCAGCGTGCGGATAGCCCCCGGTGGCTCACGAAATCCGATCACATGGATTGTCCGCCCTACTGCATAGGGTTCGAGAAAATAGGGAGAGAGCAGATATTCATAAACCCGATTTGTTTTCTCATGCCAGTGCCATACTTTTACCTTGCGCCCTTGGGACCAGGCACGAGTGAGCGTTTCCAAAATGGTGATAAAAACAGGGTCTTGACGTTGTGCTTGTGCTTCTATTACCTCGGCAGAAAGAAGGAGGTGGCGGCTCACATGGGGCGCGAGGATACGTAACTCGTGGCCCAGCTTGCGCAGGGCACTGGCTGCATGTGGGTTTCGCTCGTCCATGCGTGTTGCCATGAGGCGTGCGGCCAAATGTATGGCTGTGGCTTCATGAATGGTCACGCCCACTTTTATCTGATACGCGTCAGAGTTGATGCCAACGCGTTGTCCGTCTATCCAAATGGGGATGCCCAACTGTTCCAAGTCATGGACATATCGTGCCACTGTGGAACGATGAACCCCCAAACGACGCGCAATTTCCGCTCGGGTAAGTCCTTCCGGATAGGCGAGGAGAATGTAAATCATTTGCTCCAGGCGCGTGGCTTTTCCCTCGATCTTTTCCATTGTGGTAGCCCTCATATCATGTATGTAGCGGTTTGTAACACTTTATCACATGTGTAGGTAAAATCCCGCAACAAGAGAGCACTTTTTCAAAAATTTGCGGCGAATTCGTCCAAACCTGTGCATCTGGTTGCAATCGTTGTGTTGAAGGGGCAACACATATCCAAGCGCGTCGCCCCTTCGTGTTTTTGGCATTTAGCAGGAGGACAAAGTTTCCTTCACTTTTCCTTTCCTTTGCGGTAGGGATATAAGCCTCCTCGTTCGTCTTCATAAAGAAGGAACCCTGCTTCTTCCAATGCTGGTAATCGGCGGATCACTGTGGAGCGTGAAACACCCAGTTTGCGAGCCAACTCCGCAGGACGGATACCGGGGTTTTCTTTGATGATGCGAATCGTCTTCTCGAACTCCTTTTGTTTGCACTTCCAGAAGGCCATGAGAGCACCTCCATTAAGTGGGATTTGCTCCCACTGTAGAGGTGCCTTGTTGCAGGATTTGCAACAATTGTTTTGTCCAAGCGGATAATTTTGCATTTTCAAGGGAAGTTTTTGAGGTGTACTCGCAAGACCAAATACTAAGGTATGTTCTCAAGATTGGTTCATCATCACAGATCATCACGGCGAGCATTTTTCTTCAGACGACTCGTAGCATGAATATACACTTTCCTCGCGACAATTTCATCACCAAAACAGACATTTGAGTAGTGAATTTTTGGTGAAAAATGAAGGAAAATTGGTGAGATGATGCTTTTGACGAGGGGAAACAACAACACCCCGCCATCGGCGAGGTGTTGTGTGCTAGTGGACGTTGACTTTCTCAGGACGCTTGGGCTTCGACGTGCGGCAGAATGCGGTCGAGCAGGCGCTTTTTAGGCATGTAGCCGATCAGGCGTTCCACGGGTTGCCCATCTTTGAAGAGCAACAGCGTGGGAATGCTTTGTACCCCATATTCCATAGCCAACTGCGGATATTGGTCTACATCCAGTTTCGTCACCTTCAACGTGCCTTCATATTCGTTGGCGATTTCTTCCAGAATAGGGGCAATCATGCGGCAGGGGCCACACCAAACAGCCCAAAAATCAACGATGACAGGCACATCAGATTGTTTTACTTCCGCATCAAAGTTCGCATCAGTGAGTTCAATTGGCTTTGCCATAACAATCTCCTCTCTCATTGCAGACTTGTACTCTGGCTGAGTACCTCGTTGGCTTTCAAAGCCGTGTCATCTTAGCAATGCCACCTGGGCTTGTCAAAGCCTTCGGAGTGTACAAGCGATGCATTGTGAAGAGCGATCTGTAAAGGAGGAATGGCGGCGGATGGGAGTAGAGAGTGTAGTGAAAAAGCGGTGCTGGCAGTGCGGTAAATGATATGATGTAATGAAAATTGTAAGAAAAGTGAGATACAATTTAAACTGTATTTTGGGAGCATGCGCTTTTTGCGAAAAGGCTTTTGGAGGTAAGTGTGAACGGGAAGCAACAATTAGAAAGCAAAAATTTTCCTTTCAAGAAAGTTCTCATTGTACAGGGGGATTTGCGTAGTGCGGAGTTGCTTTCCGAGTTTTTTTTGCAGCGTGGCGCTGATGTGTATCGGTTTCAATCTATAAAAAAAGCTCGCAATGAAATTGATACATTTTCCCCTGACCTTGTTTTAATTGATTTACACCTGCCATCTGATGAATGGGTGGATTTTATTGGCGAAATACGGAAACGTTTTCCGCATGCCCGTTTCGTTATGACGAACCGTTACCCTGATTTTAACCAGGAGTTGCTTGCGAAGAACTTAGGTATAGAAGTTTTTTTGCGGGCACCATTCACTGAGTTTTGGATTGAACAAGCACTTGAGCGCTTACAGGCTCTTGACACTTTTAAAAAGCCGGGGGCTTCGTGGCGTTCACGTGTTCGTGTACCGGTTAGTGTGAAGATTACGTTGCCTTATATGCTCCTTGCTTTGCTTGTTGCCATGGCGGCTTCGTATGTTGTGAGTCGATGGTTATTTGAGACTGTGGAAGAACGTTTTCGCAACCAATTGGCAGAGGCTGGCAAGGTGGCGGTGGAAGTTTTTGTGGATATTGAAGATCAGCGGTTGGAAGTGTTGCGATTGCTGGCAAATACAGAGGGAGTGGCAGATGCGATTCAAGCGCATGATGCTGAAAAATTACGCACAATAGCATTGCCAATTGCTGTAAATTATGGGGAAGAAATCATTGAAATTTTGGATGCCCAGGCTGTGAGCGTGCTTTCGTTGCGTCATCAAGGGCAAAATCCAGAAAACTACGTATTTTCCCAGGGATCTGATATTTACGCTGAATGGCCTTTTGTGCAAAAAGTATTGCGGCGCCAAGCAGATGAGATTGGGGATAAATTTGCTGGCGTGGTACAACTTCCTTTTGGATCTTATTTTTATGTTGCAGGTCCTGTGTATGATAATCGCGGCGAACTCGTAGGTGTTCTTTTAGTTGGGCGCTCGGTACAAACACTTGCCAGCGAGTTATCAAGTGTGGCATTGGCGCGTGTAAGTCTGTATGATGTCGATGGAAACGTATTGGGAACGACTTTGCCACGAGCATTCCCGTTATCATCTGACCTGATAACCGTTGTCCTCAACCGTCAGCAAGTTGAATCCCCTGTACGAACGTTTGAGGTGTTTGATTTACGGTATAGTGAAGTGTTAGCTCCTTGGGAGGCTCGCGGTGGCGAAGATATAGGGGTAATTGGTGCGTCACTTGCACAAAACTTTCTTGTACGCGCAACACGTACGACACGGATTAATATTTTCTTGCTCATTACTTTAGCATTTTTGCTTATCATTATAGTAGGTGTCTATCTTGCTAATCGTATCACAACCCCATTAATGGAGATTGTGGACGCGTCTGATGAAGTGGCACAGGGAAACCTTGATGTGCGAGTGATTCCACGCGGGAATGATGAAATTGCTGTTTTAGCGGAGTCCTTCAATTACATGGTGGCGTCATTGCGAGAAGGGGCTATTTACCGTGACCTTTTGGGGCGGACTGTTTCGCCAGAAGTGCGTGAACAATTGCGTATGCAACTTTCCCAAGGCAATCTGAAACTCGAGGGACAAAAAACGGTTGCAACGGTATTGATGACTGATATTCGTGGATTCACCACGATTTCAGAGCAAACCAACCCAGAAACGATTTTTCATTGGCTAAATGAATATTTTGGTCGTATTGTTCCGATCGTAACCACTCTGCAAGGGGTTGTCTCACGTTTTGATGGCGATGCCATGTTGACCTTTTTTGGTATTTTACCACGCCCATTGCCGCCTGAACAGAGTGCATATTATGCATGTGTGGCTGCTGTCCGGCTTATTCAAACTATTACTGCGTTCAACGCTGAGCGCCTGAGCCAGGGGCTACCGCCTTTTGTGACGGGTATTGGTGTCAACACTGGTGAAGTAACAGTAGGAGGCGTTGGGGCTGCTGACCGGTTGCAATTCACATTGATTGGCGATACGGTAAATACTGCACAGCGTTTGGAGAGTTTTACACGCATTTTTGGCGAGACAAGCGCTGTTGTGAGTGAATATACCTATGAGGCTTTGGGGGAATACCGTTCATATTTTCAATTTGAGTTTTTGGGGGAGCATCTTTTGAAAGGGAAAACACGCCCAATACGTATCTATCGCTTATTACCGGTGTTTGATGGTGATATCCAGTTTTCCACTGTTGATGCTGAGCGCTCAAAGTAAGCGGTAATGGCGAAAAATTCTTCTTCACACTCACAATTCGGTGGATGGCGTCAGTGGTGGCTTTTGCTCTCGCTTGCTCTGCTTGCATTGGGAATTGTGTTTCTTTGCGCCATCATCATGCGATTTCCCATTGTAAGCTCAATCCAAGCGATTGATGTTGCCTTGCACGCAAGTCGTCAGGCAAATTATGCCCCTGATCCACTACCAACACCGCTTCCACCTGCCAGTTTGAACCTGATTTGGGAGACCATTCGGGACCGAGAGCCTTTTGTAAAAGATTTGGAGGAACGCAAGCGCCAAGTTTTGGTGGCTTTGTTGACGCCTGTCCCAACGGTGACACCGGACCCATTTCGGACACCAATGCCAACTGTTCCTATTCCAACTTCTGTTCCAACGCAGTCAGTTGAACCAATTCCATCAGTTGTCTCTCTATTGACACCGGTAGCAACACGTGCGCCCTTGGGAACACCACAACCCACGCCTGTGCCACGTACTACACCATTACTGACGCCACGTCCTACGCAGGAGCCTGTTGGGACACGCTTTCCGACACCAACAAAGATCTTTGTAGCTGCAACAGCCACACCTGTTGCAGCAAGCACTGCAACACCAACGAGCACACCGACACCCACGCCGGTGCCGCCAACGCCGATGCCGACGAACACGCCCACGCCGGTGCCGCCGACGCCGACGCCGACCAGCACGCCGACGCCGACGCCGACGAACACACCGACACCGACGCCGACGAACACGCCGACACCGACGCCAACCAGCACGCCGACGCCGACGAACACACCGACGCCCACGCCGACGCCCACGCCGACGCCGACCAGCACGCCCACGCCGACGCCGACGAACACGCCCACGCCGACGCCAACGAGCACACCGACACCCACGCCGGTGCCGCCGACGCCGACGCCGACGAACACGCCCACGCCCACGCCGACGAACACGCCCACACCGACGCCGACGAACACACCGACACCGACGCCGACGAACACGCCCACGCCGACGCCGGTGTTGCCTACACCGACGCCTACGCCGTATACGTACTTAGGTGGGCATGTGCAGTGGATTGCTCCTGGAGATGGTGCAACAGGGGTCTCTTTGATGCCGGAGATTGTAATTCAATTTAACCAGCCAATGAATGACCTAACTATTAATACGACAAATATCTTGCTTTCAACAAATCCATCAGGGGCGCAGGCGGTTCCTGCAACCGTGGCGTATGATCCGGGAACTCAAAAAGCTTACCTGCGTCCACTCAGTTCACTTTCTCCAGGTACAACATATCATGTCATTGTAAAAACGCTGGTCCAAAATGCCGAAAATAGAAATATGGGAGTAACGGTCAAAACGCAATTTACAACATGTACGTCTTGTGCGAATACGCCACCCCAAGCGAAGGATATAATAGTCTACACTTACGAGGGAAGAGGTTTTGTCCTGGATGCCACTTTTAATGCATTTGATGCCGAGTTTGACCCGATACGTGTTTCTTCAGCAACCTGCAATAATGGGACTGTGGTGACGAGTGAGCGTTCAATCTGGTATACACCCGCTCTGGGTACATATACTGATACATGTACGTTTACATTGACGGATAACATAGCAACATCGAACACAGCATCGTTGACGGTATATGTACGCCAAAAATTTGACACTCGTCAGGTCATTTTCAATGAAATTATGTGGGGGAATGGTGATTATGAGTACATCGAATTGAAAAATCCTGACACGACAAATAGTGTTGTTATCCGGTTGGCGTTCAAGATAACAGTTTCAAATAGTGATGCGACACCATTTTCAGAAATTGTGATTGACCCACCTGCTCCTGCACCATTGATACCGGCAACGGAAACAATCTTGCTTTACCCTGGTGCATACTATCTGATTGAGCGTCAGGCAAACAGTACAGATATTGCCGGCGACATCTTGTGGGGGACTGACAGACTTTCTGACAGTGGCGCGTTGCTTGAACTGTTTGACGTTGACGAAAACTTTGCAGCATTCGAACGGGCAAACCGCAATGGTGCATGGTATGCAGGCTCATCGACAACTTCCATGGCTCGAACGGGGAACCCACCTGACGATGGAGGGTTGAGTACCAGTTGGTGTACAAGTGCGTTGGGAACATCAAGAGACGGAAGTGGCGCAACTATTTATGGAACACCGCGTGAGCGGAATAATTGCGGAACGTTGAGTGCGCTCTCGCCGTTGTCGCAGGGGCGTGTTGCGACGGCTGCAAGCCCTACGCCGATGCCTTTGCCGACACAAACGCCCGTTATCGCTTTTGACCCGCTGGTTTCTCGAGCGCCGCGCTTACCGACGCACCGTGATGCCAGGGCGCCGGTACGTCTCAGTGAAGTACGAACGTATGGTGTCAATGGTGCTGATGATGAATTTATTGAATTATACAATCAAAGTAATGAATCAATAGACCTGGAAGGATGGAGTATCTGGGTTTCGGCGCATCCTAACTTGGCAAGCAGATGGTTTGAGTTTCCTTCTGTGCGATTGTTGCCGGGGCAACATCTTTTGCTAGCCGGACCTGGATATCATTCGCCAATTCCGCCGGATTTGGTTTATACCACTGGTATTCCGAAACGGGTTGGTATCGCCTTGGTAGAACCGGATGGCTTGACTATTGCAGATGAAGTGGGGTGGACAGCACAGACTTTATTTGGTGAAGGTACACCACTCGATTCTTCGTATGCTCAAACATTTTTTGATGGAGCCTGGGGGCGTCGTTCAGATGGCGCCTATGGCTTATGCCGTGATACGAACGATAATGCTCGCGATTTTGTATGGCAACTGGCGACGCCACAAAACCGCCATTCTGGGAGCGGAATGTGCAATGCGTTGAGCATCATTGGACCAACACCTCAGCCACACCCCACTCTGCCACCTGTTCTTGTGTTGACGAGCATACCAACACGCTCGCCAACGCCAACCAACACGCCTACACCAGGGCAGGGGGGGATGCCAACGCCAACGTATTCACCTTTACCAATGTTCCCATCGAAAACGACGACACCGCCGTTGCCCATCACAAGCACGCCTACACCGACGCCGACACCAACGAGCACGCCCATACCGATGAGCACGCCGACGCCGACACCAACGAACACGCCGACACTAACCAACACGTCGACACCAACCTCAACACCGACGAATACGCCGACACCTCTGCTCGAACCGGCGCTTACGCCATTCCCACCCACTCCTTCAACATGTGGTGTGCGGTTGACACGACTGTTCCAACAGGAAGGCGTTTGGTTTATAGAAATGGTCAACGCGACGGAACAGCCGCTTTCTCCATCGACATGGACGTTGACATGGTCAGACCCAGCGCCCTTAATGGTTCTCACTCTGTTGGCGGATGATGCCATCCTTGCGCCACAAATAAAAGTCCCTGCCGCATCGCCTGTAAAATTAGCATTGGAAAAAGTGCAATGGTTACCGGCGCAACGTCTCATGGCTCAAATTGGCTGGGCGCAATCCGTCGCTTTTGAGTGGGACATGACGTTTGCCGATGGGTGTCATTTCTTGTGGTCGTCTGACTCTTCCGAGTATCCCATTGTCGCGCCCACCCAGAAATAACGCCCGCTCCATCGAAGAACACCCCTAGCACCACCTCACCCCCACTGGTGGTCTTCTCTGCTCCTTGGGTGTATACTGCCCGCGGTGCTGCGGGCACCGCTAGCCCCAAAGCAACGGCGCTTTGCCAAAGCATGCTGGCACATTCCTTCAGGAACCAACCTTCCCAAGGAGCCCCTATGGTTATCTCAGAACTCTTGAACCGCATGACACTGGATGAAAAAATCGCGCAACTTGGCGCCGTCTGGGCGCACGAAGTGCAAGACGGACGCGCATTTTCCCACGCCAAAGCCCGCACGCTGATTCCCCACGGTATTGGACAAATCACACGCATTGGCGGCGATACAACCCTCGAACCGCCTGCCGCGGCGCGTTTCGCCAACGCCATCCAGCGCTACCTGGTGGAAGAGACTCGCCTGGGTATCCCCGCCATCGTCCATGAAGAGACATGCGCCGGCTTAATGAGCCTCGGAAGCACCGCATTCCCCCAAATGCTCGGCGTCGCCGCAACGTGGATGCCCGACCTCGCCGAAGCCATGACGCGCGTGATTCGCGAGCAAGCCCGCGCCGTGGGCGCGCACCAGGCGCTCGCCCCTGTGCTCGACCTGGCGCTTGACCCGCGTTGGGGGCGTTGTGAGGAAACCTTTGGCGAAGACCCCCTGCTCGCCAGCCATTTTGGCATGGCGTATGTGCGCGGCTTGCAGGGAAACGACCTGCGCACCGGTATTCTTGCCACCGGCAAGCATTTCATCGGCCATAGCCTCTCCGAAGGCGGCTTGAACTGTAATCCCGTCCACATGGGGTGGAACGACATCTGGAATGTGCTCATGATGCCGTTTCAAGCCGTGGTGCAGGAAACCAACATCGCCGCCATCATGAACGCTTACCCTGAAATTGATGGAGAAGTCGTCGCCGCGTCCCGCCGCTTGCTGACGCAGGTGTTGCGGGAGCAACTCGGTTTCAACGGCATTGTTGTGTCGGATTACGAAGCCATCACCATGCTCAACTCCTTCCACTTCGTCGCCGCCAATGAAATCGAAGCCGCTCTGCTGGCGTTGCAAGCCGGTATTGACATGGAACTCCCCACGCGGCGTTGCTATGGCGACGCACTCAAAACCGCGCTCGAACAGGGACGCCTTTCCATGGAGACGCTCGATACAGCCGTGGAACGTGTGTTGCGCATGAAAGAAGCCTTGGGCTTGTTCGACAACCCATACGTTGATGAAGGCGCTGTGCATTTGCATTTTGAAACGCCCGCCCAACGCCAATTGGCGCGCACCATCGCCGCAAAGAGTTTGACGCTTCTCAAAAATGATGCCAACCTGTTACCGCTTTCAGAACATGTGCGCACACTTGCCGTCATTGGTCCCAATGCTGACGCCCCGCGCGCACACCTGGGCGATTACAGTTATGCCGCCGTCATCGAATTGTTGCGGTTTGCGCCCATGCCCGGCTTGGGGTTTGGCGCTGATGATTTTGACGCCGAGCATGTGCGCCGCCATGCCGTCGCCGTCCCCTCTGTGTTGGAAAGCATTCGCGCGGTGGTGCCGCACGCAGACGTGCTCTACACGCCGGGATGCCGTCTCACAACGCCTATCGAGCACGGTATCGAAGAAGCCGTGCGCCTTGCGCAACAGGCGGAAGTGGCTGTCGTGGTGCTGGGCGACCGCTCCGGTCTGACGCCCGACGCCACCAGTGGGGAAACCCGCGATTCATCCACCTTGCGTTTGCCCGCCGTGCAAGAAGAACTCCTGCGCGCTGTTGCCGCCACCGGTACGCCGGTCGTGCTGGTGCTGCTCAGTGGGCGTGTGCCGGCACTGAGTGCTATTGAACCGCTGGCGCAGGCGATTTTGGAAGCGTGGATTCCGGGTGAAGAAGGCGGACCCGCCATTGCCGATGCGTTGTTTGGGCGGGTGGTGCCTGGCGGAAAATTGCCGGTTTCGTTCCCGCGCTCGGTGGGGCAGTTGCCGGTGTATTACTACCGCAAACCGTCCGGCGGGCGTTCGCATTGGTACGGCGATTATCTCACGGAGCCAACCACCCCGCTTTACCCCTTTGGGCACGGCTTGAGTTATACGACGTTCGAGTACGACCAATTTGCCGTCTGGCCGAAGCAGGCAACTCTGGACGAGACCGTTCACGTCCAGATCCGTGTGCGCAACAGTGGGGACGTCGCCGCCGATGAGGTCGTTCAGTTGTACTCGCGCGACCGCTTTGCCTCATCACCGCGCCCCGTCAAGGAACTGAAAGCGTTTGCGCGGCTGACATTGGCGCCCGGCGAAGCCCGTACCCTGCGGTTTCATCTTCCTGTGGCAATGTTCGCCTTTTACGACGTGGCGCTCGATCTCGTTGTAGAACCGGGAACCATCGAAATCATGGTGGGGGCGTCGAGCGCGGACATTCGCGCACGGGGGGTGTTTGAGATTGTTGGTGAACGCACACGGCTCGCTCGCCGCTCGTTTGCCTGGCGTGTCGAGACCGTTGCCGAATGAACAACCAATGCCACGAAGGAGGAAGCATGAACGACTACACCCCCAAACCCGAACACAAATTCAGTTTTGGCCTCTGGACGGTGGGTAATGTGGGGCGCGACCCGTTTGGTCATCCCGTCCGTCCCGCCCTCTCACCTGTGGACATCGTCTATCTGCTCGCCGACGTAGGCGCATGGGGCGTCAACTTCCATGATAACGACCTGGTGCCCATTGACGCCACGCCCGCCGAACGCAACCAGATCGTGCGCGAATTCCGCCGCGCACTCGACGAGACCGGCTTGGTTGTGCCCATGGCGACCACCAACCTGTTCAGCGACCCCGCGTTCAAAGACGGCGCTTTCACCAGCAACGACCCCGCTGTGCGCGCCTATGCCTTGCAGAAAACCATGCACGCGATTGACCTGGGCGTCGAACTGGGCGCGCACATCTATGTTTTCTGGGGCGGGCGCGAAGGCGTCGAAACCGACGCCGCTAAAAACCCCGTCGAAGCCATCAAGCGCTATCGCGAGGCGCTCAACTTCCTGTGCGAATACGTGCTCGACCAAGGCTACGACCTCAAATTTGCGCTGGAAGCCAAGCCCAACGAACCGCGCGGCGACATTTACTTTGCCACCACGGGGCACATGCTCGCCTTCATCGAAACGCTGGACCACCCCGAAATGGTGGGCGTCAACCCCGAAGTGGCGCACGAACACATGGCGGGCTTGAACTTCTTGCACAACGTGGCGCAGGCGTGGGAAGCGGGCAAACTCTTTCACATTGACCTCAACGACCAATACCCCAGCCGCTACGACCAGGATTATCGTTTCGGCTCGCGCGACATCAAAGCCGCCTTCTTCCTGGTGAAATTCCTGGAAGACGTGGGCTATGATGGACCGCGCCACTTCGACGCGCACGCCTACCGCACCGAAGACGCCGAAGGCGTGAAAGATTTTGCGCGTGGGTGTATGCGCACCTACCTCATTCTGAAAGAAAAAGCCGCCCGTTTCAACGCCGACCCCGAAATTCAGGCGTTGCTGGCAGACATCAACGCGGATGATGCCGAAAACAGCCAATTCCTGGGCGCATACAGTGCGTCAAAAGCGACCGCCCTCAAAGCCAAAGCGTTTGATCGCGAAGCAATGGGCGCGCGCGGTTTGCGTTACGAACGTCTTGACCAGTTGACGGTGGAAGTGCTGTTGGGCGTGCGCTAACCATCCGAGGCGTGCGGTGCGCCCAGACGCCACAAAGGAGAGACGCGAACCATGTACTTTCTCGGAATTGATACCTCAACAACATCGAGCAAGGCGCTGCTGATGGATGCCACCGGCAATGTCGTTGTCGTAGCGTCTTCGCCGCATACCGTGCAGACGCCCCGCCCCCTCTGGTCGGAACAGAACCCCGCCGAGTGGTGGCAGGCAACGGCGCAAAGTATTCGCCGCGTGTTGCAGAAAGCCGGCGTGCGCGGTGAGGACGTGGCGGCTGTTGGCTTGACGGGGCAGATGCATGGCTTGGTGCTGTTGGACGAAGCGGGCAACGTTTTGCGCCCCGCCATTCTGTGGAACGACCAGCGCACACAAGCCCAATGCGACGCCATTCACGCCCGCATTGGGCGCGAGCGCTTCATCCAAACCACGGGCAATGTGGCGCTGACCGGCTTCACCGCCCCCAAAATCCTGTGGGTTGCGGAACACGAACCCCATCTGTATGCGCGTGTACGGCATATCCTCTTGCCCAAAGACTACGTGCGCTATCGTCTCACCGGCGGCTATGCCATGGACAAAGCCGACGGCGCAGGCACCGCCCTGTTCGACGTGCGCCGCCGCACCTGGGCGACCGACCTTCTGGAAGCGCTCGACATCAATCCCGCCTGGTTGCCGCCCACATTTGAAGGCACAGACATCACGGGGCATGTCCATCAAGCCGCCGCCGACGCCACCGGGTTGGCGGTTGGCACGCCCGTGGTGGCGGGGGGCGGCGACCAAGCCGCGCAAGCCGTTGGCGTTGGAGCGGTTGAACCGGGAATTGTCGCGTTGACGGTGGGCACCAGCGGCGTTGTGTTCGCGCCCACGACGGAGCCGCTGATTGAGCCGCAAGGACGCCTGCATGCTTTTTGCCACGCAGTGCCGGGCATGTGGCACTTGATGGGCGTCATGCTTTCGGCGGCGGGAAGCCTGCAATGGTATCGTGATACCCTCGCCCCCGATACCGACTTTGACGCCCTGCTTGACGAAGCCCGCGAGATTCCCCCCGCGAGTGAAGGGCTCTTCTTCTTGCCCTACCTGAGCGGCGAACGCACGCCCCACCCCAACCCCCTCGCGCGCGGTGCGTGGATTGGGCTGACTGTGCGCCACCGCCGCGCCCACATGACCCGCGCCCTGCTGGAAGGTGTGGCGTTTGGCTTGAAGGACAGTTTCACGCTGATTGCTGAAGCCGGTACAGCGCCGATTCGTGAAGTGCGTGTTTCGGGCGGCGGGGCGCGGAGCGCGCTCTGGCGGCGGATTTTGGCTTCGGTGCTGGCGAGCGATTTGGTGACGGTGAACACGACCGAAGGCGCCGCGTATGGCGCCGCTTTGCTCGCCGCCGTGGGCGTCGGGCAGTGGGCTGACGTCCCTACCGCGTGCCGCTGTGCTGTTCGTGCCACCGGGCGCACCACACCCGACCCCGCCGCAACGGTACGCTACGCCGACGCCTACAACCTCTACCGCGACCTCTACCCGGCGCTGGAAGGGCTTTTCCCACGCATGGCAACGTTTGCATAGGAGTCGAGCATGCCGAACGAAACCATCGCCATCCAATCCGACACAATCCGCCTGGAATGCCTGGCGGACACCCTGCGCATTGTGCGCCTGGAAGCCTTTGGACAGCCGTCTGTGTTGGCAACCCTGGACGAGCAAGCCTCTGTCGAGACGCCGTGGGGACGCTTTTTCTTCATCGGCGGGCACCGCCTCTGGCATGCGCCCGAAGCCTTACCTCGCACCTACGTGCCCGACCAGGGCGCGGCGCGTCTCGTCGAACAGACCCCCCACACCCTCGCCTACGAACAACCCGCCGACCCCTTCACCCATGTTGCCAAAGCCTGGCGCATTGCGCTCGACCCCGATGCGCCCCGCGTGGTGATACAGCACACATTGCGCAACGAAGGCGCCTGGTCTATCACCCTTGCCCCGTGGGCGATTACCATGCTGCGCTTGGGCGGCGTTGCGATTTTGCCGCAACCGCTCACCCCCTCGGACGAAGCGGCGTTGTTGCCCAATCGGCACCTTGCGTTGTGGCCGTATGCCTCAATCAACGATGCGCGTTTGCACCTGGGCGACGATGCCGTTCTGGTGAAGGCGGAACCGGCGTTGCCCCCCTTGAAACTTGGATACGCCAATCCGCATGGTTGGCTGGCGTACTGGTGGCGCGGTCTCCTTTTCATCAAACATTTTGAAGTTGACGGCTCACCCACCGTCGCCTACCCCGATTTGGGATGCAACGCTGAACTCTACTGCAACGATGCCATTGTTGAACTGGAAAGCCTGGCGCCGCTGACCAGACTGGCGCCGGGCGAAAGCGTCCAGCACACCGAAACGTGGGTGCTCGCCCAATCGCTCGACGCCCTACCCGACGGGTGGGGGGCGCGGGTTGCCGAACGGGTGCGCTCACTCGCTGGGTGAATGCGCTTTGGCGACGAAGGCGTCGGCGAGCGCCCGCAGGGCTTCAAGCGTGGTTGAGTTGGCGGGGGTGCGCCCTTCCCCATGAAACACCAGCCGAACACGCATGCCGTCCGCCACGTCGGGTGGGTCGCGCTGCTCCATCGTCTCACTGCTGAACCGCTGAACCCACCCGGCAAGTTGGCGCTTTTGATCGTCGCGCAGCGTGAACATGCGCGGCTCGTCCAGCCGGCATGAGTCCACCCACACCGTGCCGTCGCTGAAAATCGTCAGGCTATCGCAGAACCCGACAATTCCCCCCTCAATGTGGTACTCAATCCAGACCTGAGGAGCCGGTGTGGGCGTCGCCGTTGGTGCGCCTGGGGCGCACGCGCCAAGCAGCAACGCCAGACATGCCAGAATAAGCCTTGTACGCATACCTCGCCCTCCTCACGCAGATGGCTTGCCTGCTTGTTCCACCAGTGCCGCAATCGCGTTGATATCCACATGCGCCGCCACATGGTCGGCGAGGCGGTCGTATTCGCGTTCGCGCCAGTTCTCCGAGAGGCCGACGCCTTGGGGACGCCAGCCCAGGCTTTTCAACCAGGCATGCCGCAGCGCCGCATTGTCGAAAAGCCCGTGCACATAGGTGCCCCACACCGCCCCCTGTTGTGCGCCGTCCAGCACCGTTTCGCCCGATGTGCGCCGCAAACGCAGAAGCGGCGCGGGGCTTTGCGTGCGCCCCATGTGGATTTCGTACCCACGCGCGCCTGCAATGCCGGCAAAAAGCGCACCCGAACAGCCCTCGACCTCGACCTGGAATGTGGCTTTTTGGCGTGCGAAGATTGTGTGTGTAGGGAGCAAACCCAGCCCGGGCACGCGCGTTCCTGGTGGCGCTTCCACCCCGTCGGGGTCTTCCAGCCATTGTCCCAGCATTTGATAGCCGCCGCAAATGCCCACCAGCGGCACCCCTTCACGCGCCAGCGCCTGGATACGCGCCGCCAACCCCGTTGCCCGCAGCCACGCCAAATCGGCAATGGTGGCTTTGCTACCGGGCAGAATCAGCGCGGTTGGGCGCTCGGTCATCTCGTCGGGGTGTTGCACGAAACGCACGCGCACCCCCGGCTCCGCCGCCAGCGCGTCGAAATCGTCAAAGTTGCTGATACGCGGCAGGCGCACCACGGCAATCTCAATCTCGCCGTCGCCGCGCACATGGCGCGTTTCCAGCGCCACGCTATCTTCGTCGGCAATGCGCAAGTTGGGCAAGAAAGGCACCACGCCGAGCGTGGGCACGCCGAAGGCGCGTTCTTGCAGCATGGTCAGCCCATCCCCCAGCAAGCGCACATCGCCGCGAAACTTGTTGATGATGAAGCCTTTGACGAGCGCGCGTTCTTCCGGTTCCAACAGCACCATCGTGCCCACCAGGGCGGCAAACACCCCGCCGCGGTCAATATCGCCCACCAGCAAAACCGGCGCATTGGCGTAGCGCGCGACGCGCATGTTCACAATATCGCCCGCTTTCAAGTTGATTTCCGCGGGGCTCCCCGCCCCTTCGGCAATCACCAGGTCGAAACGTTGGCGCAAGCGGTCAAGCGCGGCGGTGACGTGCGGCCAGAGTTCGGTTTTGAGCGCGTAGAAGTTGCCCGCGTGCAGGCGTGTGTAGGGGCGACCATTCAGCATCAATTGGCTGACGCCGTCCCCTTCGGGCTTGATGAGAATCGGATTCATATCCACATGGGGGGCGACGCCCGCGGCTTCGGCTTGCACGGCTTGCGCCCGCCCAATTTCGTGCCCTTCGGGCGTGACGAAACTGTTGAGCGCCATATTTTGGGCTTTGAAAGGGGCGACACGCAAGCCCCGACGGGCAAAAATGCGGCAGAGCGCCGTGACCATCAGCGATTTGCCGGCGTTGGAGTGTGTGCCTTGAATCATGAGAACAGGTGCGAGCGGCATAGCGTTCCTCGTGTCTGTTGGTTGGTGTGCAGGTCAAGATGAGCGGTCAACTGTGTGGGTGGTTCGCTTTTCAAAAATGTTGTAATCCCTTTTGCGCTTTGGTATAATCATTTTTGTACCCAAAAATTGAACAAAAACCGTATCAGTATGAGCGAACACCTGAACGTTTGGGAAAAAATACAACAGATTTCGTATTTGGTGGAAAACGTCCCGCCTGAAGTGCTGGAACGCGTGAGCGAGATGGCGAAAGCGCACACCTTTGCCCAGGGGGAAGCGCTGTTTCGCCAGGGCGAAATGCCGACCACCGTGTACATCCTGCTCAGCGGGGCGGTGGCTTTGGAACGCTACGAGCAAGACAAGCCCGAACCCTCTGTTGAAGCCATCTTGCGCCCCTTTGAAATGGTCGGCGATCACAGTTGCTATTACCAGCACCCCTACCCCTACGACGCCATTGCGCTGGAACCGACAGAAGTCATCGCCATTCCCGCTGCTGCGTTTATCGAGATGATTGAAGCCAGCCCCCAATTGCGCCAGCGCTTGGGCTATCGCCACACCTCGCCCGTCAGCCGCGCGAAAGAGTTGCTCCCCGATTTGCGCGAAGACGAGGAGATTTTGTTTGTCCAGCGTCGCCATTGGATTTTGCTGTTGCGCCGTTTGCTACTGGGTCCCTTGACGGGCATGTTGCTGGCGACGATTTTGTTCACAGTGGCGATTCTCTTTGTGGATTCCCAAACCATTTCTCGCGTCTGGTTCCTTGTTGGATGGGGGGCGTTGATGATGGTATTGACGCCCTGGCTTGCCTGGATTGTGTTTGACTGGCAAAACGATTATTTCATCGTGACCAACCAGCGCGCCATTCACATCGAACAAATTATCGCCTACAAAGAAGAACGGCGTGAAGCGCCCTTTGAAAAAGTGCAGGATGTGCAACTGGAACAGGCAACGATCATCCATACACTGCTTGACTACGGCAATGTGCGCATTGCAACCGCCTCGAACTCGCCGCCCATCCTCTTCGACTACGTTCCGCACCCCGCTGTGGTGCAACGATTGTTGACCGAACACCGCGACCGGTTTGCGCAACGTGTACGCAAGCGCGCCGAGGAAGAAAAGCGCCGCCTGTTGCGCCGCGCTTTGGGGCTTGAACCCCCGCCGGAGCAGGCAAAACCGAGTGAAGCGCCCCCGCCACAGGCGGGCGAACCTGAGAAAAAACGGCGGTTCACACCTTTGCACGCCCTGGGGCGACGGCTTGCCGTGACGACCATCCACGATGATGGGACGATTGTCTGGCGCAAGCACTGGATTGCGCTCATCGGGCGCGACCAGGCGTGGAAACCACTCATGTTCCTGCTGTTGACAGTGGTAGGGATGATGCTCCTGCTGTGGGCGGTGCCTGAACTCTCACGGTTTTCGCGGCGCCTTGAATGGCTGATTTTTGTGCTGTATGGCGTGTTTATGGTTTTTGGCTTTGGTTGGTTGCTCTGGACAATTGAGGACTGGCGCAATGACGTTTACATTCTGACCAAAGACGCGATTGTGGATGAAGAACGCGAACCGCTGGGCTTCGATGTGCGCACACGGCGCGCCCCACTGACAACGATTCAAGATATTTCCTACAACATTCCGAACATGCTGTACACGTTTTTTGATGTTGGACATGTGACGATTGAAACCGCTAGCCAGGAAGGGAAACTCACGTTCGATTTTGTGCACCACCCGCGCGAAGTCGCGTTCCACATTTATCAGCGGCTTCGCGATTTGGAAGAAGAGGAACGGGTACGCCAGCAAGCCCGTTTGGACCAGAGTATCCTCGAAATTTTGAAACTCTACAACGAAGAAGTGGTTGAAAAGCGGTTGCCCCCTTCCACGTCTCAGGCTTCATAACAGGGAAAGCGGAAGCAAAAACAGACCTGACGCCGTCAGGTCTGTTTTTTTTGCAGCGTGTCGTAGCAGGCAAGCCGCTTGCACATGCCCTCTCCCCGCTACAACACATTCAGCGGGTCAACATCCACATCCCACCCCAGCGGAATCGGCGTTGCTCGGAGCAAGGTGAGCGCTTCGGTGCCGCGAATAAAAATGTTCCAGCGGTAGCGCCCCCGCACCCGTGAGAAGAATGCCGGCGCGGGTCCCAGAATGTCGGTGGCGGGCAAGCCCAGTTGTTTCAGGGTGCGGCGCAACAAAATAGCCAATTCGCGGGCGGCGTTTTCAGCCGCGGCGGCGCGTGGTGCGGCAAACGTCAGTTTCACCAGCCGCGTGAGTGGGGGGTAGGCGTGGGTTTGCCGAAAAGCCAGTTCCGCGCGTGCAAAGCGCTCGTAGTCGTGTTCGGCGGCGGCGAGGATGGCGTAATGTTGTGGGGTGTACGTTTGCACGATGACACGCCCGCCGCGCGCACTGCGTCCTGCGCGCCCTGCGACTTGCGTGAGCAACTGGAACGTGCGCTCCGCGGCGCGAAAATCCGGCAGGTGTAGGGCGGTGTCGGCGGAGATGACCCCCACCAGCGTGACGTTGGGCAGGTCAAGCCCCTTGGCAATCATCTGCGTGCCAATCAGGATGTCGGCTTGCCCCGATGCAAACGTGTTCAAAATGCGCTCGTGGGCGTCGGGGGCGAGCGCTGTATCACGGTCCCAGCGCAAGATGCGGGCTTGGGGGAAAAGCGCTTGCGCGACTTCTTCCACTTGTTGCGTGCCGACGCCGAACGTTTTGACGCGCGTACTCAGGCAAAAGGGGCAGATGCGCGGGAGCGGCGCGGTGGTGTTGCACTGATGGCAGACCATGCGCGCTTGCCCACTGTGCCATGTCAGCGGAATATCGCACCGGTCGCATTTGGCGACCCACCCACAATCGCGGCACATGGCGAAGGTGGCGGTGCCGCGGCGGTTGAGGAAGAGCAGGCATTGTTCCCCCGCCGCAAGAGTGGCTTGCATGGCTTTGATGAGGGCGCGGCTAAAAATGCTCTTGTGCCCGGCGCGCAACTCCGCGCGCAAATCCACCACCTGCACCGGCGGCAAATCTCCCGCCAGGCGTTCCGCCGCCAGCGGTGGGGCGTCTGGGGCGGCGTCGCTCGTCTCAACCAGCATGCGGAAGTGGTCTTGCGGGCTGGTGTAGCGGATGACGCGGTTTTGCATACGCACAAGGTGGTAGCGCCCCTGTTGGGCGCGCACATAGGCTTCCAGGCTCGGCGTGGCACTCCCCAGGATGACCGTTGCGCCGGTGAGGCGTGCCAGCGTTTCAGCCACATCGCGGGCGTGGTAGTGGGGCGCTTGCATGCCGGGAATGGCGTCTTGCTTGTAGGTCCACTCGTGCTCTTCATCAATGACAATCAGCCCCAGGTTGGGCACAGGCGTAAAAATGGCGCTGCGCGACCCAACCACGACATCCGCCAGCCCGTCGCGCGCCCGTCGCCATTCGTCGAACCGTTCGCCGGCGGAAAGCCGCGAATGTTGAAGCGCGATGCGGTTGCCAAAGCGCCCGGCAAAACGCGCTACCGTTTGCGGCGTAAGCGCAATTTCAGGCACCAGCACGATGGCTTGTTGCCCCTGTTCCAGCACCTCGGCGACGGCGCGCAGATACAACTCGGTTTTGCCTGAACCGGTGATGCCTTGCAAGACAAAGACTTGCCCATCGCGGCGGTGAATGGCGGGGCGAATCTGCTCCCAGGCGGCTTGTTGGTCGGGCGTGAGGGGCGGGGGTGTGGTGGGGGCGTAGGCGCGTTCGGCAAGCGGTGAACGAAAGACCTCGCGCTCCTCGATGGTAATCAAGCCCACCTCAGCCAGGCGGCGCAACTGGTCGTAGGAAGCGCCTGTGGCGCGGCGCACTTCGGCGACGGTCAGTTCGATGGGGTTGCGTTGCAGGTAGTGCAGAATGGCGGCGTATTTTTGGCTTTGGCGCAGTTCCATGAGACGACGCCAGAGGTGCGCGGGAGAAAGCGCCAGTTCAACCGTGGCGGGTTGCGGCGCGTCGGCAAGGATGCCGCGCTGCACCAACGCCCGCAAGACGGGGGGCGGCGCGTGTGTGGCGTCGCGCACGGCGCTGATTTCGGCTTGCCCGCCCTGTTCAGCAAGAAAGCGCACCACGGCTTGTTGCTGTTCGCCCCGCACGGCTGACAGGGCGTCTTCGAGCGGCACCGCCAGGCGCACCATGTAGCGTTCCGGCACGAGGCGGATATCGCCCGCTTGCGCCATCTCTTCCAACAGGGCGGGGCGGCACCCCACGCCGGCGCACACTTCTTCGACGGTGGCGCGCTGGTGGGGAGCGGCGGCAAGCCATTCCAGCACGTCGGCGCGTTTGGATGGGCGTCCCAGTTCACGAAAACGGCGGCGCAGGCGCTCCGGGTTCAGCACAAGGCGGACGAATTTTTCGCGGCGGGGGCGCACGCGCGTTTCGCGTTCGACCTCTTCGCGCACCACCAGCCCCGCGGCTTCGAGCGCGGCGATGACGCGCTGTGCACGGCGACGACTGCCCAGCAGATGCTCGATGTCGCGCAGGGGGGCGCGCCCGCCTTGCACCCGCAGCCAGGCAAGCACGCGGCGCTCGGCGCTGCGCAGGGTGGGCGTCGGGGCGTCTTCACGGAGCACCAGCCATGTTTGTGTGCCTTGCAACAAGCCGGGGGGGATGAGCAGGACGAGCGTATCCCACAAGGGGGCGTGGTATTCGCGGCTCATCCAGAAAGCGAGTTCGATTTGGTAGGGACGCAGGACGGGGGCATCGTGCGCGAGTTTTTCGATGGCTTTGACGGTGGAAACGGGGGCTTCGGTATCGAACCCGACCACCACGCCTTGCCGCTTCATGCGCCCAAACGGCACCCAGACAAGATGCCCGACTTGCACTTTGCCTTGCAAGTCGGTGGGGATGGCGTAGTGGAAAGTTTTTTGCAGCAGCGCGGCGCGTTCTTCCGGCGTGGTTTGCTCTTCCATGCCGTGTACCAGAAAGCCCATTTTCTGGCGGGTGGTCATATCCACCGCCACGATGGCGTAGGTCTCCATACGCCTGGCTCCGCTTGGGTTATGCATGGATGGCGGCGGCGAGATAGCCGACGGTGTATTGCCCCGGCACAAGCATACCTGTCACGTGTCCGCTGTGGGTCTGGTGCAGGACGGTGAGGTTGGTGAAACCAAGGGTTTGGGCGACGAAGAGCAGCGTCAGGATGGGGAAGCGCCCGCACACGGTTGTTTCGGGGTCAACCGCCAGTTCGGCAATGCGCTCAATGTCGAAGGCTTCCAGCGCCGCCACAAATTCGGCGTCCCGTTCTTCCACCAGGCGATAATCGTTGAGGTGGCTCAGGTCGCTACTGGCAAGGATGATGTCGGTTTTGGGGTTGAACACGTGGACGAGGGCGTCCGCCAGGCGGCGACAGGCTGAAACCGTGTGGGCGCTGAGCATAAGCGGCGCCAGTTCAAAGCGGTCGAGCACCACTTGCAGGAATGGAAGTTGTATTTCGATGCTATGTTCGCGGTCGCCGCGGGTGGCATTGAGCGGGAAGCGTTCCGCCAGCGCACTCAGCGCATCCAGCGCGAGCGGCACAATGCCCAGCGGGGTCGCCCACGCCGGTTCCGAGGTTGTCGCCGCGTCGCCCACGTAGGCGAAATGGCTGGGACCGAGCACAAACACACGTTCAACGCGGCGACCTTCGAGCAGTTTGTAGGCGTGCGCCGCGGTGGGACCGCTGTACGCCAAGCCGGCGTGGGGCACAATGAAACCGAACGGCGTTGATGGAAGCGGGGGCGGTTCGGCTTCGTCCAGCAGGCGGCGAATGGTTGCCCGTAGGGTGAACGCGTCCCCCGGATACCAGGTGCCGGCGATGGGTGATTGGCGAACATGCAAGGCGTTCATCGTGCCCCTCCTCTCATTGGCGGAGTTGGTTCAGCGCGACGTGATGTGATAGCCACATGCGCGGGCAACCCGCACGTCAATGTGGTCTGTGGGCGCATAGCGGCTCAGCGGTGGAACGAGAACAACAATCACAAGCACGAGCGCCGCAACTTTGGGAAGTGAGCGGCGCAGCGGGTTCGTGTCGCGTATGGCGATGACCGGTCGACCGTCTGGCAGGGTGGCGGGGATTTCTTCGTAGCGCGGCGAGAGCAGCCAGCCCACCAGCGCCCCCGTAAGCAAGCCGCCGATATGCCCGGCGTTGTCAATGCCCGGCACGGCAACGCCAAACAGCAGGTTGATGATGATAACGCCGAGGAGACTTTGCAGGCGGTCATCGCTGAAAATGCCCAGCGAATCACGGTTGATGTAAAGGAAGACGGCTTCGGCGCCAATCAGTCCAAAAATGGCGCCGGATGCGCCCGCCGAGATGGACGAATTGAACAACATGCTGGCAATCGTGCCGCCTACTCCCGCCACCAGATAGATGATGGCAAAGCGCGCCGTGCCGAAAAGGCTCTCAATATCGCTTCCCAAAATGCGCAGGGCAAACATGTTCACAAGCAAGTGGAAGATGCCAATGTGCAGAAAAATCGGCGTAATCAGTCGCCAGTATTGCCCCGCCTGAATGAACAGATTGAATTTTGCGCCAAAGAAGAGCAACATGCAGGTGTTTGTGGTGGCGTTGAGACCGGCGCCCCACAGAAGCCCCAGCACCGTCTCCACCAGAAAGACGCCCAGATTGATGAGAATGAGCAGATACGTGAGCCAAACACGATAAAGCGGCAGAATCCGTGGAGGGCGTTCCGGCAGTGGTGGAGATGTGCTCATTCGCGCGTCCTCACAATTCAATCACCCGTTGGCGTACACGGCATTTTTCGGCTTCCACAATGGCGCAAATGCGGTGGACGGTCTCATCCAGCGCGCCGTCGCGGTTGACAACAACATAGTCGAACTCATCCAACCGCTTCATCTCTTGCCGCGCTGTTGCAATACGCAGTTTGAGTTTGTCGGGCGGTTCGGTCTTGCGTTCCATGAGGCGCAAGACGAGTTCTTCCTCGCTCTCGGCGGTCAGGAAGATGAAGATCGCGTTGGGGATGATTTTGCGAATGGTCGCCGCCCCTTGCACGTCAATCCGCAAGACCACGTCTTTGCCGCTGGCAAGCGCCTCGCGCACCTGTTGTTTGGGGATGCCTTTGTAGTCGCCATACACCACGGCGTATTCCAGCAGTTCCCCTTTCTCAATCATCTCGGCGAATTCTTCCAGCGAGACGAAAAAGTAATCCTTGCCGTGGACTTCACCAGGGCGGCGTGGGCGTGTTGTGGCGGTGACGACGAAATGAAACGGCACGCCCAATTCTTGCATGCGCTTGATGGTTGCATCTTTGCCGACGCCGCTGGGACCCGAAATGACGATGACCAGCGGCGAAGGCGGCGGCAAATAAGGTTCGCGGTCAGGGGCGAAATCGAGCGCTTCCAGTTCTTGCAACAAGTGCTCTTTGCTCATGTTTCTCCTCACGGGCGCACACCCTTTTTGTTGGCTCTGCTTGGATGGCATTATAATGCACGGTCAAGATTTATTGTAATTGATCCCCGCAGGAAACAAGAAGCGAAAAACAGAGGGGAAGTGGAAGGAGGCGCGTATGCCGATTTACGAATATCGCTGTCAGGCGTGTGGGCGTAAGGTGACGGTGTTGCATCGGAGTATCCACAACATTCAGCAACCCAATTGCCCGCGGTGTGGAAGCGACCAGTTGAAGCGGCTCATCTCTAAGGTGTCGGTGGTGCGCTCCGAAGAGGCGCGCTTGGAAGCCCTGGCTGACCCCGACCGCTGGGGGGATTTTGACGAAAACGACCCCAAGAGCATGGCGCGTTTCATGCGCAAGATGAAGGAAGAGTTGGGGGGCGAATTGGGCGACGAGTTGGGCGATGAGTTTGATGAAGTGGTTGAACGGTTGGAGGCGGGGGAAGACCCTGAGAGCATCGAGGAATCGCTGGGCGATTCGTTCGGCGGTGGCGGCGGTGGCGGGATTGACATGGTCATGTAAAGCCTGACAGAGTGCCTGTCAGGCTTTTTTCTTCAAGTGTTCTTCGATGGCGGCAATCACCTGCGCGATCACGTCGTCAACAGGGGCGGAAGCGTCCACCACAACCCACCGCTCAGGGTTCTCGGCGGCGAGCCGCAAATATCCTTCGCGCACGCGTTGGTGCAACGCCAATTCATCGTTGTCGATGCGATTCCACTCAGCGCCTTGGGCGCTGGCGGCGCGGCGGCGTGCCAACCCCTGGGCGGGGTCAATGTCGAGCAGGATGGTGAGGTCGGGTGTGAGGCCGCCCGTGGCGAATTGGGTGATGGCGTGCAGGGCGGGCAGGTCGAGCCCGCGCCCGTAGCCCTGGTATGCGAGGGTTGAATCGGCGAACCGGTCGCACAGCACAATCGCGCCCTCTTCAAGTGCGGGCAAGATGCGTTCGCGAACATGTTGCGCCCGCGCCGCGCTGAACAGCAACAACTCGGTTTCGGGGTGCATGGCGTTGTTGTCCGGTGAGAGCAGGACGGTGCGGATTTGGTCGCCGATAGGTGTTCCGCCCGGTTCCCGCGTCAGCACGACGTTGTAGCCCCGTTGGCGTAGGTGTTCGGCAACCGCGCGAATGACGGTGGTTTTGCCCGCGCCTTCTGGTCCTTCAAACGTGATGAAAAGCCCGCGTCTCATGCTTCTTGCTCCTTTTGCGTGGCGGGGCGCACATACAGCGGGAGCGAGGCTTCGAGCCGCCCGTCAACCGCCAGTTCGATGGCGTATTCCCCAAATGATTGAAGCGTGAGGTTTTGCAGGTTCAAGATGAAATTGACGGCGCGCGTCAGGTCGTGTTCGCCAAAAGGAACGGTGATTTGGGTGTTCAGGGGTGGGAGCACGTTGTGCCCGTCTTCATCCACGAACGCCAGCGCCAGACGGTGCAGCGAGCCTTCGACGCGCCGAAAACGCAAGCGCAGGGCAATGGCGCATTGGCGATGCACCACGGGGACTTTGTGCGCCGTGATGGTGTCGAAAGCGCCGAGGATATTCAGTTTGCCGAATGTATCGGTTGCGGCGTCGCAGAGCGTAAAGACTTCCACTTGCACGGTTTGCCCCCTGTGCGCAGGCTTCATTGGTGTTGGTCATCGGCATTGTATGCAAGGGGGGCAAACTCACAAGCCTTTGCGCGCGAAGCGGTCAGGAGCGGTGGTGATGCCAGCCCCATTTGCCGACGCGACGCAGACGCCAGGCGTCGCGATGGGCGATGAGCCATTCCAGCACGAGCACGGCAAAGGCGGCTAGCGCCAGCCAGCGCCATACTTCGCGGCGTCCTTCTTCGGTGGGCAGGGGACGCGCCGCGCCGTCGGTGGTGATGCCGACACGCAGGCTTTCGGCGGGGGTGAGGTTGCTTTCTTGTTCCGTGAAGGCGTTGACGGCGAAGGCGGTTTCTTCGTCGCCCCACTGCATGCGGTAGATGCCGCGCTCTTGCGGGGTGAACGTGATCGCGCCGTTGCGCGGTTCCGGCGTGGTGGTGCGCCCGTTGGGCAGTGTGATGGGAACGGCGCTGATGGGGGGCGGCACTTGCACGCGCAACGGACGCCCGACAACCGTACTGGCGGGCACGTCGGCGCGGCTGGTGGTGAGAGCGTCCACAAGGTTGGCAATCAGGACGGGGAACGCCACCCGTAGCGGCAAATCGCTGTGGTGCAGGTCGAACGCGAGCAAGCCAATGGCGCGCCCGTTCTCTTCGCCGAGCCAGAGCAAAGGCGCACCGCTGGCGCGGTCAATCAGCACGGGGCGCGCCCACGGCGGCAGTGCCGTCGCCACGCCGTCGAGGATGGCGAGGTCGTCCAGGTCTACGTAGGCTAGCAGCGGGTCGTTGGCGGTGGCGGGGGCGGCAACCGGCAGCGAAAGCGCCCCCGTGACGGTGATGGGGGGCGTGCTTTGCATGGGGGCAATCACGAAGAGGTTGCCTTCCGGCAGGGCTTCGCCTTGCCAGCCGGCGTCAAGGATGGTCAGGTCGGCGGGGGCGGCGTTGCTCAGGTCAGCGTCCAGCGGCACGACTTCGGTTTCCACGCCGGGCAGCAGCGCCAGCGCCGTTTGCAGGAAAATGTTGCCTTGCGTCACCAACCGCACGCGGCGGCGGTCGGCGGCGGGGAGCACCGCCCACGCTTCATCATCCAGCGGGTAGAAATCGGTGGGGGAAAGCCGCACATGCACGGCTTCGACGGCGGGCAGGGCAAACGTGTGGTCGGCGTAGCCGTTGGGCGGTGCAACCACTTCAAAAGCGGCAAGTGGCGTTCCGTCCACGCTTTCAACCACGATACGCCGTGCGCTTTCGGTTTCGCCGAAGGCGCGCACCTGCACGTAGAGTTGCGTTTCGTTTTGGGCGCGTTCCAGGCGCGCAATCGCAATGCCGGCGTTGTCGCCGCGGCTACCCACACGCACGAATGCGACCGGCGCGCTGAGTGTGATGGGCGTATCGGGGGGGCGCACCGCCCCGTCGCTTACCACGATGATGCGACTGTTGGGCTGGCGGGCGACGGTTGCGCCGGCGAGCAACAGCGCGGGCGTCAGGTTGCTGTCGGGGTCGGTGGGGTGGAGGGTGTCGAGTATCTCTTGCAGCGCCAGGCGGTCGTGTGAGTTGGCGAGCCGCAATTGCGCCGTTATGCCGGCGGTCAGGAGCGTGAGCCGCCCATTTGTGGGCATTTGGTCGAAGGCGTTCAAGACGGCGCGTTTGGCGCTTTCAAAGCGCGTGCCGTCGTCAGTGTCAGCGGCGGCCATGCTCAGAGATGTATCCAGCACCACCACCACGGTTTCGGCGCTTTCCCCCGCCACACGGATGAAGGGGCGTGCCGCCGCCAGCGTCAGCAGGAGCAACGCCAGCAATTGCAAAAAGAGCAGGAGATGGCGCTGCAAGCGTTGCCAGGGCGCATTGGCTTCCAGGTCGCGCACCATGCGCATCCAGAGCAAGGTGCTTGACACCTCGCGCTCTTCGCGGCGTCGGCGCAACAGGTAGAGCACGATGATGGGGATACTGAGGGCGGCAAGCCCCAAAGCCAGCGGCGTCAGGAAGTTCATGCGCGCGTTCCCACGTTCGTTGGTCTGTTCAGGTCAGGGCTAGTGTAGCCGCGTTGACGCCTGGCAACAAAACAAAACGCCCGACGGGAGTGCATCCGTCGGGCGTCTTGTGTGAGGGAGGGGGTTAGCGGTCAAATCCAAAGCCATGTTTGCCAAAGGCATGCCCACGCCCTGGGTGCGGCTTGGCAAAGCCGGGCGTGGTGTAACGGTGATACCACCCCGGCGCACTGTAGCGCCCCAACCCATTGCTGAAGGCGTGCATCTGGCGCAGACGTTCGGCGGCGCTTTCCGAAATAGCGCCGTCCGCCAGCGCCTGGTCAATGGCGGCGTTCCAGGCTTCTTCCATGGCGTCGCGCAGCGCCTGGCGGTCAAGCGTTGCCAGCGCCTCACGAATCGAGCCGTCGCGCATGGCGGCTTTGACGTCGTCAACCGTCATGCCGAGTTGCTCGGCAAGCACCGCCAGCGGGTCAAAGTAGTCGCGCATCACATGTCGGGCTTCGATGAGGTCGGCTTTTTCTTCGGAGAGGATACCTTCTTCAACCGCCAGCGCCAACGCACGGTCGAGCGCGCGTTGCCGGGCGGCTTCCAGTTCCTCAACCGAAATCCCCAATTCCTCAGCGAGCAAGGTGTTGAACGTCTCACGCCCGAACCAGGGGGCGGCGTGCTTCCAGAAGCCTTTGCCGCGCGGCACACCGTCCGGCGCGTCGGCGTGCACCACCGACGTGTTGACAAACACCGTGCCCGCCGTCAACGCCAATGCGAGCGCCGCCGCACCAAGTCCGAAAAGCCATTTGCGTTTCATGGGTCCCCTCCTTGGATGGTGAAATAGGGCGTATGCCTCTGTTGGTTCCGACACACTCCCCCACGTTCTGCAGAAAGTATACGCTCAAAATGTGGAGAAGTTATGGAGAGAGTGTGAGAATTGGATGAGAAAATGGCCGCCATTCAATCCGGAGACGCCGCTGCATTGACGTGTCTTTCACACCGACTATAATTTGCAACACAAAATTTTGAAGTGATGAAGTGTTTTGCGAGGCGGATGTGTGAAACGGCAATCTGATGACGCCCAACGAAAACGTGCTGTCGAGCAGGCTTCGCGCCTGCTCATGCATCTGAGTTGGCTTGCGCAAAAGCGCTTCAACCAGCATATTAGCCGCTATGGCATTACGTTGCCGCAGTTTTTGGCGTTGGCGTACATGATCAAAGAGCGGCAGTGCGCGATGAATCAACTTGCCGAAGCCACGCAACAAGATGCGGCAACCATGACGGGCGTTGTTGATCGCCTTGAGCGGCTGAACCTGGTGGAGCGCCGCCGCAATCCCCTCGACCGTCGCGTTGTGTTCGTCATCCCGACCGAAAGAGCGCTAGAATTGGTGCAAGAAGTCTATGCCGCACACAACGTGCTCATTGCGAAACTTTTTGAGTCGTTTGAAGACGATGAATTGCAAACCTTGGTCTCGTTGTTGAGTCGTCTGCTGGATTCAATGCACCAGGACGATTACAATGCGACCAACGGTTCATCAACCGACAAAGCATAAGGAGGACGTATGCAGAATCCGTATGAGGTGCTGAACGCACTCGTGCCGATGGTGATTGAGACAACGGGGCGGGGCGAACGCGCCTACGATATTTACTCGCTCTTGCTCAAAGAGCGCATTGTCTTTCTGGGGACGCCGATTGAATCGCAAGTCGCCAACTTGATTGTGGCGCAGTTGCTCTACCTGGACCGCGAAAACCCGGAACGCGAAATTCAGATGTTCATCAACAGTCCGGGCGGTTCGGTGCATGCCGGGTTGGCGATTTACGACACCATGCAACTCATTCGCGCGCCGATTGCCACGTTTGCGATTGGTTCGACGGCGAGTTTTGGGACGGTGTTGTTGGCGGCGGGGACGCCGGGGCGGCGCTATGCGCTTCCCAACGCCACCATTCACATGCACCAGCCGCTGATTGCCGGTGGCGGCATCACCGGGCAAGCCACCGATATCGAAATTCACGCGCGCGAAATTTTGCGCTTGCGTGAGCGCCTGGAAAACATTCTTGCCAAGCATACCGGGCAACCGCTGGAACGCATCAAAGCCGACACCGACCGCGACTTCTTCATGGACGCGCATCAGGCGAAAGAGTACGGTCTGGTGGACGAAGTGCTTGGCGAATCCATGCCTGAACAAAAATAAGCCCGCTTGTTGAGCAAGGCGAGGGGACGGCTCCCCTCGCCTTTTTCTTCACCCCGACACGGTGCCCATGCTGAACCGTACACGCCATTTGCAACGTCTGCTGCGGTTTCTTGCGCCTTACCGTCTCCTGCTTGGGGCGGCAATAGGCGCTGTTCTGGTGTCAGCCCTGCTGGCGCTTCTCATTCCCCTGTTGTTTCGTGATGTGGTCAACGCGGCGTTTGTTGACGGAAACGCGGCGGCGCTGAACCGTGCGGCGTTGCTGTTGATTGGCGTGTTGGTGGTGCGCGCTGTGAGTAGCGCTGTTGAAACGTATCTCCTGCACCGGGTCAGCGAGCAGATGACCGCCGATGTGCGCGTACACCTCTTCGAGCACCTTTTGCGGCTTTCGCTCCCCTTTTTCGACAATGCCCAGAGCGGTGAACTCGTTTCGCGCCTGACGAACGATATTGCCACCATCCAGCAGGGGTTGACCACGAGCATCACCGCGCTGGTGTTGCATACCTTGCGGCTGGTCGGCGCGGTGCTCATTCTCTTTTGGCTGAACTGGCGGCTGGCGGTGCTGGTTTTGCTGGTGATGCCGCTGGTGGGGCTCATCACACGCTTGAGCGGGCGTGTCCTGCGGCGAGAAAGTGAAGCCATTCAGCACCATCTTGCCGAAGCGACAGCGGTAGCGACAGAGACGCTGGCGAACATGCGGCTGGTGCAAGCGTTTGGGCGCGAAGCGTATGCCCGCGAGCGGTTTGTGGCGAGCGTGCAGAAGACCGTGCAGGCGGCGTTGCGTCGGGCGCGCATGTTGGCGCTGCTGACGCCGACGGTGGGGATGCTTTTCATGGTGGCGTTTGTGGTGGTGGCGTGGTTTGCCGGGCGGCAGGCGCTCAGTGGGGCGCTCACGGTGGGGGACGTGTTCGCCTTTTTCTTCTACGCCAGCCTCATGAGCGGCTCGGTGAATACGCTAGCGGGCGTCTATGGCGCGTTTCAGCAAACCGTTGGGGCGGCGCAACGCCTTTTCGCCTTGCTGGATACACCGCCGATGATTGCCGATACGCCCAACGCGCAAACGTTGCCCCCGCTACGGGGCGAGATTTGCTTTGAGCATGTGTCGTTTGCGTACAACGCGCAAACGCCCGTGCTGTGCGATATTTCGCTGCGCATTGCGCCGGGGGAAGTGGTGGCGCTGGTAGGCCCGAGCGGCGCGGGCAAAACCACGCTCGCCAATCTTGTTTTGCGCTTGTATGAACCGACGGCGGGGCGCATTCTCATTGACGGATACGATATCCGCACTGTGACGTTGGCGAGCCTGCGGCAACAGATGGCGCTCGTGCCGCAGGATACCATTTTGTTTGCGGCGACTGTGCGTGAAAACATCCGCTACGGTCGTCTTGACGCCACCGACGCCGAGGTAGAAGCCGCCGCCAAAGCCGCCTACGCGCATGAGTTCATCATGGCATTGCCGAACGGTTACGAGACGCCGGTGGGCGAGCGGGGCGTCAAGTTGAGTGGGGGGCAACGCCAGCGGATTGCATTGGCGCGGGCTATCTTGCGCGACCCGCGCATTCTCATTCTGGATGAAGCCACATCGTCGTTGGATAGCGAGAGTGAGACGGCGATACAGCAAGCGTTGGCGCGTTTCTTGCCGGGGCGCACAACCATTCTCATTGCGCATCGTTTGAGCACGGTGCGCATCGCCCACCGCATTCTGGTGATGGATGGCGGGCGCATTGTTGAAGAGGGCGACCACGCGACATTGCTGGCAAAAAATGGCTTGTATGCGCGGCTCTACCGACGCCAGCATGCAAACGAATAGGGCAGGCAAATGCGCTTATTTGCTTTCTGTTGCCATCAACACATGTTTTTTTGACCTTTTGGCGTTCAAAGTTGGCTGTGCTACAATCCGCGCCGGTTTCATGAGGAAACAGAATGAAACATGTACCGGTGCAGAATTGAATTCTTTTGAGCAGAGAAGAGCCATTGCGCATCACTTTTGAAAAGGTTGCGCCTTTTCATGATGCTCATGGCTCTTTTGTTGTGAACGAACTGTGTAGGGAGGTCCATTCATGGAACATGAACAAACACCGCAATCGCCAACAGTGTGGGAGACGCTGACGGCGCTCTTTGAAGGGTCTGCCGCGCGGATTGTCTCGTTTGTCGTCATTCCACTGTTGTTGCTGTTGGCGCTTTGGCTCCCCCCCATTTCCCTCTTCGATCGCATCCTTGACCGAGGCTATACGGAACTCCCCGTCGGGGCGTCAATCAACGACCCGGATGGCACGCAAGTTGTGGTAGAAGCGGCTCAAGCCCCGCTAAAAGTGCGGATGGCAAGCGTCCCGCGTGTGGAGTTTCTGGAAGGCAATATCCCGCTGGCGGATGAAGACCTGACGCAAGAAATGGCGATGGCGTTGCAGGCACTGCCGCCGCAGGTGGATGTACGCAGTCCGGTGTATGTGCTTGACGCCAAAGATGAAGATGTGGAAGCCCGCTTGCGGCTGGCTATTCCAATTCCCAATGAATCGGAACCGTATGAAACGCTTGATGTCTATGTGTGGGATGGAGCGCAATGGGCGTGGGTGCCGCACACGCTCTATCGTGAAGACGATGAAATTGACGCCTACCTGGACCGTGTGCCGCGCGCCTTTGCCGTGGTGCAGACGGCGCCTGTTGTGCCAACCACTGGCGTGGAACTGGCGCCCGGCCTAAGCGATGCCGCCGCGTTGGTGCGCACGGCGAATGTCGCCAGCCCGCGCCTCTACATCGCCAATGCCGATGGCACGCTGGGGCAACTCGCCGAAGAACCAGCCGGCTTGCGTGAAAACGGCGTCCTTGTGGTGCCTGTGGTGCACAACCAGCAAGCCGATGGCGTGATTCGCAGCGATTTGACCGACAACATTCTGGTACAACCGCTCGTCATCCGCGATCACGTCTCGCAGTTGGTGGCGTTGGCGGTTGAACGCAACTACGACGGATTGGAAATTGACTACCGCAATGTGGACCCGGCATTGCGGAAGGAATTTGCCTCTTTTATTCGCCAACTTGCCGATGCCCTGCATGAGCGCGGCAAAGTGTTGATTGTGCGTGTGCCGACACCGCAGCGCATCTCCGAAACGGATTTCGACAGTGGCGCCTACGACCTTGTGGCGATTGGCAACGCCGCCGACCAGGTACGCCTCACGCTCCCGCTCGACCCCGAAGCGTGGCGTGAAGGTGGTGAAGTCGCCGCCTTGCTGACGTGGGCGACGGGCAAAGTCAACCGCTACGAGTTGGAAGCGGTGTTGCCTGTGGGGGCATACGACCTCTCCGGCGAAACGCCTGTTGCTGTGGCGTACCCCGAAGTGCTGGCCACGCTCGCCCAGGTTGAAATTGACCTCGAATCAACCGAAGTCGCGCCGGGGCAGGAAATCGCCTTCAATTTGCCCGCCTTGCAAAACGGCGTGCTGGCGGCGGACGAAACCACGCATGCCATGCGCGTGTTGTTCGCTGATTCTTCCAGCACGCAGCGCGTTTTGCACCTGGAAACGCCCGCCTCGGTGGCGTACAAGTTGAACATGCTCCAGGCGTTCAACCTGGCGGGTGTCACCACGGTGGATACGCATCTGGCGAACCCGGCGGTGCTCGATGTCATCGAAGCGTATCGCTCGGGCAACGCTGCACAAGCCGCACAGCAAAACACCTTCTCGCTGGTCGTCAAAGTGCGCAACGAAAAGGGCGAAGAAATCATCAGCGATGTGCGCGACCTGAGCAAGAGCGTGGCGCTCGCAGTGCCTGAAGAAAGTGGGCGCTACCAGATCGTTGTGGGCGTCTCCGATGACGGTGGTGCCACCACCTACGGCGAATTCTCGCAAGAGGTCATCATTCCCTCGCCGACGCCCACACCCGAAGCGACACCAACACCCACGGCGACACCCACGCCTGAACCGACGGCGACACCCGACCCCAACGCGCCAACGCCAACACCCACGCCAAAACCGGCGGCGCCACCGCCGCCCAGCACAGCGCCAAGTGGGCCTATGGCGTATGGCATTCAGGCGCACATGATTTACATGAACAAAGACCAGATTATGCAGTTGGTGCAGGGGTTGGGCTTCAATTGGGTGAAGCAACAAATTGAGTGGAAAGTCTTTGAGCCGGCGCCGGGGCAAATTCAATGGGGCGAAATGGACGCCATCATTGACTCGGCGAACCGCCACGGCATCAAGGTGCTCTTCTCCATTGTGAAAGCGCCGCAGTGGGCACGCCCCGCAGGCGCCGACCTGAGCGTGGAAGGTCCGCCGGCTGACCCCAACACCTACGCCAACTTTGTGCGCGAAGTCGCCAAGCGCTACTGCGGCAAAGGCTTGGGTGCAATTGAAGTTTGGAATGAGCAGAACTTGCACTACGAATGGGGCAACCAGCCGCTGAGCGCCGCGGACTACATGAACTTGCTCAAACCGGCGTATGTGGCTATCAAGGAAGCCTGCCCCAGCATCATCGTCATCAGCGGTGCGTTGACGCCCGCCGGCAATGTGGGCAACCTCGCCCGTGATGACATTGAATACCTGCAAGAAATGTACAACGCCGGCTTGAAGAATTACAGCGACGCCATTGGCGCACACCCCAGCGGCTACAACTGCCCTGCCGACGGCGATTGGCGCACTGTGCAAGACCCCACGGCAACGTTCCGTGGTCCGTTCGAGAACCGCCACCACTCCTGGTGCTTCCGCGGCACTATGGAAGGCTACCGCAACGTGATGGTCGCCAACGGCGATTCGGCGAAGAAGATTTGGGCAACCGAATTTGGTTGGGCGGTTGGGCCTGCGGTCAACGAACATTATGCCTACGCCAACGATAACACCTACGAAGAACAAGCCGCCTGGACGGTGCAAGCCTACCAGATGGCGAAAAACTGGGGCTGGGTTGGCGGCATGATTCTCTGGAACCTCAACTTCAAGATGGTCGCGCCCGGCTCCGAACAGGCGCAGTGGGGGATTGTGGACGAATACGGCAATCCTTTGCCGACGTACCATGCCCTGGCTTCTATGCCGAAATAAAAGCCGGTTGATGAAAATGTGAAGGGTGGCGTCGCACACGTCACCCTTCCTTTACGCAAGAAAGGAGTAGAACATGCAAAAACGCTGGTTGATGGTGACCCTGATGGCGTTGTTGGTTTTGTTAGCGGCGTGTGGCGGTGGTGATCAGGCTGATGTCACTCCCACCACCGCTCTGACGCTCAAACCAACCTTTACACCGAAACCTGAAACTGAAACGACCGCTCCCACAGCCGAACCAACAGCAACCGAAGCCGTCGTTGAAGGGCAAACCGAAGAAGGCGCAACGGGGGGCGAGGCGCAAGAGAATGAACAACCCACACCTGCGCCGGAGCCAACTTCACCGCCGGCGGCCTCAACTTCCGACTTCATGGATGTGATGACCTCGCCCGACTACGGCATGCAGGCCTTCATGTGGTGGCGTCCCGAAGTGGCGCACCGCGATTTGGGGCTCATCCGCGATGCGGGGTTCCGCTGGGTGAAACAGGATTTCGCCTGGCGTGAAATCGAGGGTGCGGCAAAGGGGGCTTTCGACTGGAGCCGCCCCGACCGCATTGTCGAGATGGCGCATGACGAATTTGGGCTGAAAATCCTCGCCCGTGTTGACCGCCAGCCGGCTTGGGCGAACCCGAACTGCACCGGCGGCGGCGAGATGGGCCCGCCACAAAATCTGCAAGACTACGCAGACTTTCTCTACGCGATGGCGAGCCGCTACAAAGGGCGCATTGCCGCCTATTCTATCTGGAATGAGCCCAACCTGGCGCGTGAATGGTGCAACCAGCCGCCCAACCCGGCCGAATATGTGGAAATGCTCCGCGTAGCGTACAACGCCATCAAGAGCGCCGACCCCAACGCCATCGTCATCAGTGCTGGGTTGTCGCCGACGGGTGGCCCCATGCCGGTGGCGATGAACGATGTGGAGTATCTGCGCGGCATGTACGAAGCCATGGGCGGCAACAGCGAGGGCTATTTTGACGTATTGGGAGCGCATGCGCCCGGTTTCAAAGCCCCGCCCGAAGTCAGCCCTGATGAAGTGGAAGCCAACCCCGATGTGTACGGGAAAGGGCGCTGGTTTACGTTCCGCCGTGTCGAAGATTTGCGGGCTGTGATGGAAGAATACGGCGATACCAACCGGCGCGTGGCCATTCTCGAAATGGGCTGGACAACCGACCCACGTCCCGATTCGCCCTACCACTGGCACGCGGTAACGCCCGAACAGCAAGCCGAGTACCTGGTGCGGGCGTACCAGTTCGCCAAGGAAAACTGGCGTCCATGGATTGGCTTGATGTCGCTCATTTATGTGTGCAACTACGACTGGACGCCCGACGATGAACAATATTACTGGTGCATTACCGAGCCGGCCTATCCGGAAACCATTGTGCGCCCGGCATACGAAGCGTTGAAGGCGATGCCTAAAGATTGAGATTGATAGCAATTCAGCCCAAAAGGCAACACGCCCGCAATCGCGCGGGCGTGTTTTTTTGTGGCGAGCGGTGCGCTACAGCGCAAAGTAGCGCTGCCAGAACCGTATCCGTGGTGTGCGTGGGCGATACCGCGGGGCGGTGCGCACTGTTGGACGTGCCGCGTTGGACGCAGATGTGGAGGAGAGCGTGGTGATGTGCGTGGCGTCGAAGGGGAGAATGCGCATACCATCGTCCCAGGTGGCGGCAATCCCAACAATACGCTGGTGCATCCCCCGTTCGAGCCAGGGACGGCGCAGACCAGTGCTTTGCCGCACGTAGATTTCTACCTCTGCATCAGAAACGGCGAGCCACCAGCGGTTGTAGTACCAGCGCAACACCGCGCCATCCACCTGCACCAGACGCCCCTCGTGCGCCGGGTGCAATGCTGTTTGCACAAATAGCGGCGTTGGGGCTTCACCAGTGTCCAGTCGCACAATGTCAGCGGCGCTTTCCAGGCGCAGTTCGCGCTCGTTGTGGAACGTGCGCAAGACCCCCGTCAGGCGTACACGGTCGCCGGGGTGCAAAGCCGACAGGTCGAGCGCGGGCGCGTAGATTTTCAACCCCGCTTCCGCATCTTGCACGTAGAAAATGCCATGCCCCAGCAGATGCGGCGGTACACTCACCACGCCTTCCACGCTCAGCCGTGTACCGAGTGGCATATGCCGCACGTCCGCCAGCGTAGAAAGCAGTGGTGGTGGCGGTGACGCCGGGGTGGTGGGCGTCTCTGGGGCGCGGTTATGCGCGCCGGGGCTGGGCGGCCAGTTCGTGTGCAGACGCCCTTTGTCGTCGCGGGCGATACTGCCGTCATTGGCGGCGTGCGCATAGGGTATCTCGCTCACCACAGCCCCCGTCGGCGCAATCAGGCGCGCGGTATCTCCTGCATCGTTGAGACTGACGCCGGTCGTTTTCTTGAAGAGCACTAGATAACTGTGCGGCGCGATAACCGTGCCCAGTGGGAACGTGTAGGGACGACTGCCGCCCTCTTCATCATCCAACTGCCAGCCCCCCAGCCCAACCGCACGATCGAGCGGGTTGTAGAGTTCAATCCACTCATCATCCCCATCACTGACCCCGTCCTCGTTCCAGTCGGTCTGGCGGGGCGCGGGCAACACCTCATTGACCAACACGCCCGGTGGACTCCAAACACCCTGCACCCAGAGCGGGGCGCTCCACGCTTCTTGCCCATCGGCTTGCACGGCACGCGCCAGCAGCACCTCGCCGGGAGCGGCTTCAATGGTGAGCGTGCGTGTGGTGGGCGTCGCGGAGGGTGTGAGACCGACGCGCCAGACGGGTGCGCCTTCGCGCCACAGTTCAAGCGTCAGGGGTTCGCCCTCTTCATCCGCAACGTAGAAGGTGAGCGTGGTCTCGCCGGGGGGAATGTCGCCGCCCATCCAGGTCTCCCCACTGCGCAGGGCGAGCGCCAGCGAAGCATCTTCCGTGCTGAAGGCGCGGCGCGCGAGCATCGCCTCGAAAAGCGCCTCGCGGGTCAGGTCGGTGGCGAGCAAACCGGCGCGAAGATCGCCGTCGCGCCCCCAATTCGCCGATTCGGTGTCCAGGTTCGCCACGGGAGCGACCCGCCAGCCGCGCCAGAGCGCGCGCCAATAGGCTTCGGCAAAGCGCAAAACCGCCGCGCTATTGGCGATTTCTTGCAGAACGAGTTGACCGCGCACCTCTTCACGCAGCACAAAATCGTCGAAGTGCCCCTCGAACGGGTGGTTGAACTCGGCGAGCGCCTTGGGACGCGCCGCCAGCCAGTCGTACAGCGCCTGCACCGATTCGCCGCCGGGCATCTCGCGCGAGAAGAAATCATCTGTGCGCCAGACGTTGATGTGCCCATGCTCGCGGCTGGTCCACTCGAACGCGCGCAACGCCACAAACGCCCCCGGCTGATTGGCGGCATCGGCGACGGTGCCCAGGCGCGCCCACTCCTCAGGTGTGAACCAGTGGCTGTGGTCGCTGATGGCAAGGAAGTGCAGCCCATTGGCGCGCCCTGTGGCAAACGCCAGCGTCGGCGGTCCACTGCCGTCGCTGTACGTCGTGTGCGCATGCAGGACGCCGCGGTAGGCGCGAAACGGTCCGAATGCGTAGGCGGGCGGCATAGAGGCTGGCGGGGGTGGAATGTGGCGCGGTTCACCAGGCGAAGGCGCGTCGTAAGCGAGAATGTCGTTCAAATGTGTACCTTGTAATTCCACCACCCGATGGAGCGCCCGCGGCGCAGGCGCGCTAATGTCGTGCCCCGTCCGCCCAACGGCGGCATAGTCCGCATTGCGGAAAGGAAGCGCGTCCACCACCCGCCCGAAGGGGTCCACCAGCACCACTTCATCGCCGCTGTTGCTCAGCGCCCAATGCCCGCGTCCCCATGTGGTATCGCGTGAAAGGGTGGGCACATGCACCGTATCGCTGACGGGGTTCATCTCCGCATCGGGCCAAACGCCAAAGCGGGCATGAAACGCGGCGGCATCCCGCGCAATGACCAGCGTGCCGTGCGGCGCGAGGGTAAAATCGCCGTCGAACCGGTACAGGCTTTCGCTCCCGCCGCGTGTTTCTTCATCACCAATCCCCCAGCCCGCCAACGGAATAGCGGTATCGGTCGGATTGTACAGTTCCACAAATTCGTCGCCGTCGCCGCTTTGCGTCCCGTCGTACACCACTTCGCTGATAAGCAGGGGAACCACAGCAGGCGGGGTCGGCGTGGGGGTGGGGGGAGGTGGGGGCGTGTTCGGCGCGCCGGGGCTGGGAGGCCAGTCGTCGTGCCAGGTGGTGCGGTCGCGGCTGAAACTGGCGTCTGGGGTGGTGGCGGAGAAGGTGAACGAGTCCCAGGCGGTGCCGTCAGGGGTGAAGAGGCGGACGCTGTCGCCGTCGTTGTTGAGGGCGAGGCCGGTTTGGGTGCGGAAGAGGAGCAGGAAGCCGCCGGGCGGGATGAGCGAGCCGGGCGGGAAGGTGTAGGGCGCAGAGCCGCCCTCGGCATCGTCGAGTTGCCAGCCGGTGAGGTCGAGCGGGGTTGCGCCGAAGTTGGCGAGTTCGATCCACTCATCCTGAGCGTTGGCGACGCCGTCGCCGTCCCAATCCACGGCGGAAGGGGCGGGCAGGATTTCGTTCAGCACGAGCGTGCCGAAGGCGGGCAGGGGCGGTGTGGGGGTGCCCGTGGGGGTGGCGCTGGCGGTCGGTGTAGGGGGTGCCGTCGGCGTAGGTGTGCTGGTGGGGGCGGGCGACGATGTGCTTGTGGGCGTGGGGAGCATCGTGGCGGTGGGGGAAGCCGTGGGAGGTGGTGTCGGTGTGGGCGTGTCGGCGAGCGTGAAGGTGAACGCGTCGCAGAGGAGCGGCTCATCAGGCGGCGCTTGGTTCACATACGTGTAGCAGGCGATTTCGGCTTCCACCGCATCGAGTGGGGCGGTGAGCGTTGTTTCCAGACGCTGGTAGGTGTCGGCGCGCGCCGCCGCAGGCGTATCGAGGTATCCGCCCAGCGCCCCGCTTGCGCTATACCAGCGCACTTGCAACTTGGCGTTGCTCAGATGTGGAGACCGCCAGCGCACCCAGCCCGCCATGGTGTAGGTCGCGCCGCCGGTGACGGGGACGCGCTGAGAGAGGCGAACATAGCCCGTGGCGGTTGTTTTGGAAAGCGCGACCGCCTGGTTGCCGCTCCATGCCTCCGTCGTGAGCGCGACCGTGGCGGTTGAAGGGTGGATCGCCCAGCCGGTCAAGCCGTCTTCAAAATCGGGGTTGGTGAGCAGGTTGGTGGTGGGGTGTGGGGCTGTTGCGGCGAGCAGCAGCCATACGATGACGAACAGCAGCCAGCGAGGAGAGCGAAGCATGCGGTGCTCCTGTGGGGTTGGTTGTTTGGGGAAGCGCGTATGCGCCTCGCGCAGACGAAGAGGGCGGCGCAGCCGCAACGCTGCGCGGGGGGCGACGTTGAGGACGACGGCGAAAACGGCTTAGCGAATGACGCTGAAAATCGTTGTGAAGATGGGTGGTGTACCGCCTGGAATCCAGGGCGAAATCACCTCAACCAGCAGCGGAAGCAGGCTGAGGATGAAGGGGCGCAGGAACGAATGGCGCAGCCCGTTGACAATGAACATGCGCGCCCCGTCGTACTGGGGCCAGGGGACGCTGGTGATAAACCCGAGCACCAGCAACAACAGCAAGCACCAGACGAAACCAACCACCAGCCCAATCACCATCCCGCCAAGTTGGTCGAGTGTGCGGCCGGTTTTGATGTTCACGCCGCGAAAACTGTACCGCGAGGCGAGCATAATCGCGCCCCAGATACCAAACACAATCGCCAGAAACACAATGGTATCGCGGGTGAGCGTGTCAGACGGTCCGAGGTATTTGCGCATGAGGCGCGTGACGCGCGTGTAATAGCCCGCCGCGACACTCACGCCGAAGTAGAGCGCGCCAATGTTGATGAGTTGCCAGACCGTGCCTTGCGAGAAGCCGGCAAGCATTGAAGTAATGAGAATGAGCAGAAGGATGATGTCCATCCACATACCGGTGCGCTCCTTTGTGCTCAGCGTCCCAACAGTCGTTTCCACCAGGGTTTGGACGCTTCAAGTTGGCGTTCCAGAAGCGCCAAGCGCTCTTCCAACGAAAGGCGATGGTTCCAGTCGCTTTCTTTGAGGCGACTCAACTCTTCTTCCAGGGCTTGCATGCGCCGCCGCAGGCGGGCGTTTTCCTCTTTCAGCGCGAAGTTATCTTGCACGATGACCGCCAGCAAATCGCGGTTTGCCAGTTGCGTGTTCAGCAAGGTGTGGTGGGTTTCCTGCACGTGCGCCAACACCTGTTGCCAAGCCTCGTCGTCCGGCGTGGTGGTGCGCGCCAGCGAAGCCGGCGATGAAGGCTCGGCGTCGCGCAGGGCTTCGGTGATGGCGTCGAATGAGCGCCCCTCGCGGCGCAGGCGGGCAATCGTGCGCAAAACGGCGATATCTTCATCCGTGTAGCGGTGGGTTTGGCGGGCGTGCGGGCTCAGAAAAGCGCCAAACGTTTCCACCCAGCGGCGGATGGTGTGAGGTGAAACGTCCAATTCGGCTGAAACTTCTCCAATGCGCTTCATACAACCCCGCACGTGTGGTTTCTACTGGTGGGCATTCTACACAGAAGCCGCGCAGTTTGGCAAATGGTTGTCGGTCAATGGGAGCGGGCGGGGGCTTGCGCCCCGTGTTGATTTGGCAAAGTCGGCAAAATCGTGTAGCATGCAATCCCGGCAATTGCAAGAGGCCGGGTTTTTTTATGTGGAGCGGACGAGACCCACAACGGCATATGGCTGGCGGGGCACGGTTGCGGGCAAACCGTCGCACTGTTGATTTTTCAAGGGCAACTCTTCAAGGAGTTGCCCTTTTTTCTATCTTGAATGAAGGAGCGAAGCGATGCGTCTTCCTGGATTGATTGATGTGCATGTGCATTTGCGCGAACCGGGCGGCGAGCACAAAGAGACATTCGCCACAGGTACCGCCGCCGCCCTGGCGGGGGGTGTCACCACCGTGTTGGCGATGCCCAACACCTCGCCCCCCATTACTGACGCGGAGACGTTCGCCCTGGCGGACGCTCGCGCACGCGCAGGGGCGCGGTGCGACTATGGCATTTTTCTCGGCGCGACGGACACCAACGCGCCGTTGCCTGCCGCGTTGCAACAACGCGCCGCCGGGCTGAAAATCTACGTCAACGATACGTTTGGACCGCTGCGCGTTGAATCGTTGGCGGTGGTGATGCGCCACCTGCGCCACTGGCGCGGTGCTGGACCTGTTGCGGTGCATGCGGAGGGGCTTTTTGTGCCCGCTCTGGCGGCGTTGGCGGCGCTCACCGGGACGCATGTCCACTTTTGCCACGTGAGCCGCGCCGCTGAAATTGAGACGATTCGGTTGGCAAAGGAGCGCGGTTTTCCCATCACGTGCGAAGTGACGCCCCATCACCTCTGGCTGACGGAAGATGACCTGCCCCGTTTGGGCGCGTTCGGCGATATGCGCCCCCGCTTGGCAACACGCGCCGACCGCGATGCGTTGTGGGCGCATTTGGATGTGGTGGATTGTATCGCCACCGACCACGCACCGCACACCATCGAAGAAAAACAAAGCCCCACGCCGCCGCCCGGCGTGCCGGGGTTGGAAACCACACTCCCCTTGCTGCTGACCGCCGTCCATGAGGGGCGGCTTTCCATGGAAAAACTGATTGACCTGACGCACCGACGCCCGCGCGCCATCTTCAACCTGCCGGCGCAACCCGACACCTATGTCGAAGTTGACCCCGACGCCGAATGGGTGCTCCCCGAACAAGGCTGGTTCACCAAAGTGGGGTGGTCGCCCTTTGCCGGCATGCGCGTGCGTGGGCGGGTCGTGCGGACTGTTGTGCGCGGGCAAACCGCGTTCGAGGAAGGGCGCGTGCTGGCGCTTCCGGGGACTGGGCGAAACGTGCGCGATGCCGCACTACACTAACCGTTCGCAAATCGTTGGGTTGTTGATCAACCAAACACCAAAAGGAGAGGAACCATGACCAACCAGCAGACACTCGTCTTTGATGAAGCCACCATCTTCAACAACCTGCCCGGCAAAAACGCCTTCTACCAGCAAGATATTCTCGCCGTTTCCCAATTCAACCGCCAGAAACTCGACTACCTCTTTGCCCTGGCGGAACGCATGCGCCAGGTGGTGGAAGCGCGCGGGGGGATTGACCTGTTGAAGCACCGCGTGCTGGCGGCGCTTTTCTACGAACCGAGTACACGCACCTCGTCCAGTTTCATCGCGGCAATGGAGCGGCTCGGCGGGAGTGTCATTCCCATCACGCAGGGCGTGCAGTTTTCCAGCGTGAGCAAAGGCGAATCACTGCCCGACACCGTGCGCACCCTGGAGCAGTACGCCGACGTGATTGTCCTGCGCCACCCTGAAAAGGGGAGCGCCGCCACCGCCGCGCACTATGCGAGCGTGCCCGTCATCAACGCGGGGGACGGACCCGGCGAGCACCCCACGCAAGCCCTGCTCGACCTGTTCACCATCCTGGAAGAAATGGGCACGATTGACGGCTTGACCATCGCCATGGTGGGCGATTTGCGCTACGGGCGCACGGTGCACAGCCTGACCGAGTTGCTGCTTGAATACAACGTCAAACTGCGCTTTGTGAGCCCCGAAATCTTGCGCATGCCGCTCGATTTGATGAACAAGGTGCGCGATGCCGGCTACGATGTGCGCGAAACCTACGATGTGCATGAAGTCATCGGCGAAGCGGATGTGCTCTACGTGACGCGCGTGCAGAAAGAACGGTTCACCGACCTGGCGCAGTACGAACAGGTGAAGGATTACTACACCATCACGCCCGAATTGCTGGCGCACGCCAAAGAGCGCATGGTGGTGATGCACCCGCTGCCGCGTGTGGGTGAAATCAGTTATGAAGTGGACAAAGACCCCCGCGCCGCCTACTTCCGCCAGGTGCGCAATGGGCTCTACATTCGCATGGCGTTGCTCGCGGCGGTGCTCTGCCGGGGCGAGGCGTAGGAGCGAGCACGATGCGCGATTCATTTTTCGAGCGTGTTGCCGAGCGCCAGGAACGCCTGAACACGCCCTTGTGCGTGGGGCTTGACCCACGTCCCGCCTGGTTCACGCCCGAAGACCATGCCACGGGCAACCCCTGGCTGGCGTGGGGACGTCGTTTGCTCGACGCGGTGGCGGAGTATGCGTGTTGTGTGAAGCCCAACATAGCGTTTTACGAAGCCGGCGGGCTGGAAGCGCTGGATGCCTTGCGCCAAACGATTGCCCACGCCCACGCCCTGGGGCTCCCCGTTCTGCTGGACGCCAAACGTGGCGATATTGGGAGTACCGCCGACGCCTACGCCCGCGCGTGCTACGAATGGCTGGACGCCGACGCGGTGACGCTCAGCCCCTACCTCGGTGAAGACGCGGTCCGCCCCTTCCTGCAAGACCCGCGCCGCGCCGTTTTTGTGCTCTGCCACACCAGCAACCCCGCCGCGCGCGATGTGCAGACGCTCCCGGTCTATGGTCGCCCGCTCTACGAGCATGTGGCGCGCACAGCCACGGCGTGGAGCGACCGCGTTGGCTTGGTGGTAGGCGCTACCTATCCCGACGCGGTGGCGCGTGTGCGCGCGCTTGCCCCCGATGCGTGGTTGCTCTTGCCCGGCGTTGGCGCGCAAGGGGGCGACCCGGTGGCGACGCTGCACGCCGCTCGCCAGCGGGCGATTGTCCCCGTTTCGCGGGCGATTGCCGCCGCCGAAGACCCGCTGAATGCCGCCCGCACCCTGCGCGACACCCTGCGGAACGCCCAGGCGACCGCCGACACAACACCCCCGCCGCCTGCCTGGCGCGACCTTGCGCTGGCGTTGCACCGTATCGGCGCAATTCAGTTTGGCGAATTCACGCTTGCCAGCGGAAAACAATCGCCCATTTACATTGATTTGCGGCTCATGGCGTCGCACCCCGACGTGCTGGCGCGCGCGGCATACTGCTATGCTGAGCATTTGCGCACACTTGTCTACGACCGCATTGCAGGCATTCCCTACGCGGGTTTGCCAATCGGCACGGCGGTGGCGCTCACCGTGAACGCGCCCTTCATCTACCCACGCAAAGAAGCCAAGACCTACGGGCGGGCGCGCACCATTGAAGGCGCCTACAACGCCGGCGAGCGCGTGGTCGTGGTTGAGGATTTGGCGACAACGGGCGGCTCGGCGCTCAAAGGCGTGCACACATTGCGCGAAGCGGGGCTGGTGGTTGAAGATGTGGTGGTGCTCATTGACCGCGAATCGGGGGCGCGTGAGAACCTTGCCGCGCAGGGCGTGCGCCTGCACGCCACCATGCGCCTGCGCGACTTGTTGCGCGTGCTCCACGAAGCCCAGGCGCTCGACGCCGAGATGTACGCCGCCGTCTTGCGCTATCTGGAAAGTTGAACCAGAGTAGAAAGCCGGCAATCAACAAACGTGTGTGAAGCGTATGCCAACCATGATTGACATTTCAACTGACTTGTGCGGCGTGCGGTTGCCCAATCCGCTGGTGCTGGCGAGCGGCATTTTGGGCACCAGCGCCACCTTGCTGGAAAAAGCCGCCCGCCTGGGCGCCGGCGCAGTGACCGCCAAATCCGCCGGACCCCAACCGCGCAAAGGGCACGCCAATCCCATCATCGCCGACTGGGGGGCTGGTCTCATCAACGCGGTGGGCTTGCCCAACCCCGGCGCGCACCATGAAGCCCACCTGCTGGCTGAAGCCCGGCAACGCTTGCGCCCGTTGGGGGTGCCGCTCATCGCGAGTATCTTCGCCGGCACACCCGACGAATTCGCCGAGGTGGCGCGGACTGTGTTGCAGGCGTCGCCGGATATTTTGGAACTCAACATTTCCTGCCCCAACGTCCACGATGACTATGGCGAGCCGTTCGCCGCCAGTTGTGCGGGCGCGGTGAGCGTCGTCGAGGCTGTGCGGCCGGTCTGTACCGTGCCGCTCTTCGTCAAACTCGCCCCCAATGTGCCCAACATTGGGCGGATTGCCGCTGATGTGGTCGCCGCCGGCGCAGACGGCATTACCGCCATCAACACCATGCCCGGCATGGTGATTGACGTCGAAAGCGGACGCCCGCTTTTGACGAACAAGAGTGGCGGACTGAGCGGTCCCGCCATCAAGCCGATTGCTGTGCGATGTATCTACGAAATCCGCCAATCCATCCCCGCCGATGTGCCCATCATCGGCACAGGGGGCGTGACCACCGGCACAGACGCCGTCGAACTGCTCATGGCGGGCGCAACCGCGGTTGGCGTAGGCTCGGCTGTCTACTACCGCGGACTGGACGCTTTCCGCCACATCACCGACGAATTGCTGGCGTTCATGCAAGCGCATGACTACCGCCACTTGCGCGACATCATTGGGCTGGCGCACCGCACCGGGTGAGCCAGCCTGAGAGTGTGGCACGCTCCGCGTCTTGTGTGCAGAAAGGCGCGGAGCGTTTCTTGTTTCCAAAATGGTTGCTCATTCTCACCACGGCGGCTATACTTCTCAGCAAAACAGCCCGCATTCACAAAAACGCCCGCCGCCTGGCGTTGAGTTGTCAAAAAAGGAGCGGCCTATGGCCCAAAACGTCGGCACTTTTTCTTTCCCACACACGCACACGCATACCGACCGCACCCCTGGCCCATGGTGGGGGTTTGCCCTGTTTGCCGCTCTCACCCCCGTTCTCGTCACTCTGGTGATTGTGCTCGCCATTCAGGTGGCGTATGCGGGGCGTCTGTTTCCCGGTGTGAGCGTTAACGGTGTGCCCGTTGGCGGGCTTTCCAGGGCGGAGGCGGCGCGGCTCATTGAAGAAAGTTTGCGCCTGCCGCCCAACGAGCAGGTCGAAATCCGCGCCGGCGAACATGTCTGGCGTGTGCCGGTGGGGCAATTGGGGGTGCGCCCCGATGTTGAAACAGTGCTGGCGCGAGCGTATGCGGTGGGGCGTTCTGACACGTTTTGGAAACGCCCGCTTGTCTGGTGGCGAATCAGCCAGGAAGGCGTGGATATTCCGCCGGCGTACACGGTGGATGAACACGCTATTGCGGCGATTCTGACCAATGCGGCCAACGCCATCGCCCGCCCCCCGCAGGATGCCCGCGTGGAAGTGGTGGGGCTTGACGTCGTCGAATATCCGGCGGTGATGGGGCGCTCGCTGGATTGGGAAGCCAGCGAAGCGCGCTTGCGTGCCGCTTTGAGCGGTGGTCAGCGTGCGCCCATTGAGTTGGTGGTGCAAGAGGAACCGCCGCTCATCCCCTCGGCGGCGGAGACGGCCGCGTTTGTGCGCCGCCTGCTGGCGGAACCGCTGCACGTGCAAGCCAGCCTGCCCTACTGGGCGCCCACGGCGGATGGCGTGGTGCAGCGCACACGCACGCTGAGCCTGACGATTGACCAGGCGCGTCTGGCGCAAATGATTCGCATTGAACCGGAGCAACTGGAAGATGGCGCGCGGCGGTGGCGTGTGCGCCTGGATGTTTCCAGCCTGCGCCCTGAGGTGGAAGCCCTGGCGGCGCGCCTCAACCAGCCTGCCCGTGAAGCCCGCTTCGATTACGATCCGCAAACCGGCGTGCTGACGCCGTTGGTGGTCAGCCAGGACGGGGTGACGTTGGATGTGGATGCGGCGCTTGCGGCGATTGAAGACGCCGTGCTTGCCGGTCGCACGCAGGTTGAACTGCCGCTAACCATCACACCGCCGCCTGTTTCCACCGCCGACGCCGCCAAATTCAACATTACAGGGGTTGCCGCCAAAGGGTACAGCACGTTCACCGGTTCCCCCGCTGGACGCAAGCAAAACGTAGCCGTCGCTGCGGCGCGTTTCAACGGTGTGGTCATTCCCCCGCACAGTGAGTTTAGTTTCAACAAGTATCTGGGCTGGGTGGTTGATGCGACGGGCTACGAGGAAAGTTATATCATTCTGGGCAACCGCACCGAAGTGGGCATTGGCGGCGGCGTCTGCCAGGTCTCAACGACGCTTTTCCGCGCGGCCTTCTGGGGCGGCTTCCAGATTACCGAGCGCTATGCGCATGGGTATCGGGTTTCGTACTACGAGCCCCCCATTGGCATGGATGCAACGGTCTATTCGCCCTATGTGGATTTCAAATTCGTCAACGATACCGATAACTACTACCTCATCGAAAGCGAAGTCAACCAGCGGACCGAAGAAATCACCTTCTACCTGTACGGTCCCGACACAGGGCGCACGGTGCAGATGATTGGACCCACAATTTTGGAAACGACGCCGGCACCCGAACCCATTTACACCGAAGACCCCTCATTGCCCGCCGGCGTGACCAAACAGGTGGATTGGGCGCATGATGGGGCAAAGGTGAAAGTGGAGCGTATTGTGACCGATGAAAGCGGCCAGACGCTCTACCACGATGTCTTTTGGAGCAATTATCGCCCGTGGGCGGCGCGCTATCTTGTTGGAACTGCGCCCGCGGCGGAAAGTGCGCCCGTGAGCGAAGACGGCGGCGGCGAGCGATAACAGCGCTTGACCGCCTGCATGCTGTTTGCAAAGATACGTGCCCTGGCAAACATGCCATGTTCAACCAACACCAATCACTGAGAGGGAGCGTATGAAGAAACATGCTTTGTTGCTTGCCATGACCTTGATGCTCTTGCTGGCGGTGGCTGCGTGTAGTAGCAGCAGTGGCGACGCCACCCCCGCCCCGGAACAGAACACCCCGGTAGAGCAGTCGCAACCCACAGACGCCTACCCGTATCCTGCGCCTGATGTGTTAGCGCCCACCCCCGACCCAAACGTCTATCCGGCGCCGTATCCCTCGCCCGAAAACTGATGAATGACCGCCTCGGCGACCAACCGAGGCGGTTTGTTTTTCTCCCGCTGTCGCCGCGTTCCCCGCCATCCTGCTTCTTGCCCTGATTGACGTTTATACAGGGCGCGTCTAGAATGGCGGCGACGTATCCAAGCCATCCGGCTTTTTTTCCACCTGTGGAACAATCGAAAGAGCCTACTCCACGGAGGAGTGTATGAGCAACGAAACCCTACGCCGCACACCGCTGTACGAGACCCACCTCGCCATGGGCGCACGCATGGTGCCGTTTGGCGGTTGGGAAATGCCGGTGCAATACACCAGCATTATTGACGAGCACCTGGCTGTTCGTCGTGCAGCCGGTCTTTTCGACGTTAGCCACATGGGCGAATTTGAATTCAAAGGCCCCAATGCACGCCGCGCTGTGCAATACCTCACAGCCAACGATGTTGAAAAACTGACCCCCGGAAAAGCGCAGTACTCCATGTTCCTGAACGAATCAGGCGGCACGGTGGATGACATCATCGTGTATGAGATTGCCGACGACCACTACCTCATCGTGGTCAACGCCGCCAACATTGAAAAAGACTGGAATCACGTCAACCGCATTCTTGCCGATTTTGACGGCGTTGAAGCCCGCAATCGGAGTGATGAGTTTGCCTTGTTGGCGTTCCAGGGACCCAAAGCGGCTGAAATCTTGCAACGCCTCACCGACACCGACCTCACGAGCGTGAAATTCTACCATCATATACGTACCACCGTCGCCGGACATGTCGTCATGTTGGCGCGGACGGGCTACACCGGCGAAGACGGCTTTGAACTCTTTGTCGCGCCGGATGAAGCCGCCGACCTCTGGAACGCCTTGCTGGACGCCGGGCGCGATGAAGGCGTGCTCCCCGCCGGCTTGGGTGCGCGTGATACCCTGCGCCTCGAAGCCTCGTTGCCGCTCTACGGGCACGAACTTGACGAAGAAACCTCGCCCCTCGAAGCCGGTTTGGGGCGCTTTGTCGCCAAAGAAGGCGACTACGTCGGCGCGGAAGCCACCCGCCGCTTGCGCGAAACCGGCTTGCGCAAGAAACTCGTCATGCTCGAAATGCGCGGGCGCGGCATTCCTCGCCAGGGCTACCCCGTCCAGGTTGACGGCGAAACCGTGGGCGTCGTGACGAGCGGTTCCTATGCGCCCTTCCTCGAAAAAAATATCGCCATGGCGTTTGTGCGACCCGACCTTGCCGAGATTGGGCGGCAAGTGGATGTACTCATCCGCAATCGCCCGGTGGCGGCTGAAATCGTGAAACGCCCGTTTTACAAGCGCCAATAAAACGCCCGCTGCCTGTGGGTGTTCTGTGGGCTGATGTGTTGTGCAACCAAACACGATATCAAGACAAGAAAGGAGCGCACCATGAGCAACATCCCGAATGATCGTCTCTACACCGAAGAACACGAATGGGCGAAACAAGAAGGCGACCTTGTTGTGATTGGCATTACCGACTACGCCCAGCATGAATTGGGCGACGTGGTCTATGTCGAATTGCCCGACGTGGGCGAAACCATTGAAAAGGGGCGACCTTTTGGCGTTGTGGAAAGCGTCAAAGCCGCAAGCGACCTCTATGCTCCCGTCAGCGGCGAAGTCGTCGAAATCAACACAGCGCTTGACGCCAGCCCTGAACTGGTCAACCGGGACCCCTACGGCGAGGGCTGGATGATCAAGGTGCGCCCATCGAACTGGGACGAAGAAAGCGCCACCCTCATGGACGCCGACGCATACGCAGCGCATATCGGCGCGTAAGGCAAGGAGGCCAACCATGCGGTACACACCCCATACCGACGCCGAGCGGCGCGAAATGCTTGCCGCCATCGGCGTCGAACGGATTGAAGACCTGTTTGCCGATATTCCCGAAGCGGTACGGTTTCCGACACTCAACCTGCCCGATGGCTTGAGCGAGCCTGAAATCCAGCGCTTGTTTGCTGACATCGCGGCGCAAAATGTCACGGTTGACCGTCATCCCACCTTCCTCGGCGCAGGCGCGTACTACCACTACACCCCCGCCGTCATTCCGCACCTGCTCTTTCGGGGAGAATTTTACACCGCCTACACACCCTATCAGCCGGAAATCAGCCAGGGCACGCTGCAAACCATCTTTGAATTCCAGACGATGGTTTGCCAGTTGCTCGGCATGGACGTGGCGAACGCGTCCATGTACGACGGTTCAACCGCCCTTGCCGAAGCCGCGCTGATGGCGGTGCGCCTGAGCCGCTCGAAACGCACGCGCATTCTGGTCAGCCGCGCCATTCATCCCGAATACCGCGCCGTGCTCGCCACGTACACGCAGGGCATGGATATCGAACTGGTCGAAATTCCCTTCGACCCACACACCGGCGTGACCGACGTTGCCGCGGTGCAAGCCGCCGCCGACGCCAACACCGCCGCCTTGCTCGTGCAGTATCCCAACTTCTTTGGGCAAATCGAACCCATGCCGGCGCTTAGCGATGCCATTCATGCCGCCGGCGGGCTTTTCGTGGTCAGCGCCGACCCCGTGGCGGTCGCCATGCTCAAACCCCCTGGCGAGTTTGGCGCCGACATTGTGACCGCCGAAGGGCAACCGCTGGGCATTCCGCTCTTCTACGGCGGTCCCTACGTGGGGCTGTTCGCCACGCGCCAAAAATACGTCCGCCAGATGCCTGGGCGTATCGCCGGTGAGACGGTGGACGTGGACGGTCGGCGCGGGTTCGTGCTCACCCTGCAAGCCCGCGAACAGCATATCCGCCGTGAAAAAGCCACCAGCAACATTTGCACCAACGAAGCCCTGATTGCGACGGCTGTCACCATTTACATGGCGGCGGTCGGGCGCAACGGGCTGAAGCAGGTGGCGAACCTCTGCTACCACAAGGCGCACTACCTGGCGAACCAACTGGCGCAACTGGACGGCTTCTCACTCGCGTTTGAAGGGCACTTCATGCGCGAATTTGCCGTGCGCACACCGCGCCCGGCGGCGGAAATCAACCGCTATTTGTGGGAAGAGCACGGGATCATTGGCGGCTACGACCTCGGGCGCGATTATCCCGAACTCGCTAACCATTGGTTGCTGACCGCCACCGAAATGAACACGCGCGAGGAGATTGACCGCCTGATTGACGCATTGCGGGCATTGTAAGCCATGAACGAACAGGAATTGCGCGCGCTCATGCGCGACATTACCCTTGAACAAATGCAAACCTTGCCGTCGGCGACCTTCAAGCAGATGATTGCCCTGTTGTTGCGTTCGTTGGGCTTTCGCGCCGACCCCGACGCCGACACCGAAGTCGAAGGCGTGGACATGCTGGCGTGGGATGTTGAAGGCAAGCCCTGGGTGGTGCTTCTGCGCCGCGACCTCGCCGTGCTCGATGAACCTGTGGCGGCGCAATTCGTGCGTGATTTGCATGAAACCTACGGCATTGAGCGCGGTATCATGGTCACGTGCGGCACGCTCACGCCCGAAGCGCGCGCCTGGACAACGCGCGCCCACGTCTATCTCTGGGGGGCTGACCGCTTGCAGAAAATGTTACAACTCGCTGGCGGCAAGCGCTGGAAAATAGAAGCAGAAAACGGGGGGCACTCATGACCCAAACAGCAATACCCATGCACACAGCCGAAGACGAAACCTACGGCTTTGTTCCACGTGAAGGGGTACTCTTCGAGCGGAGCGCCGAAGGGCGCACTGGTGTTGAACTGCCGCCGCTCGATGTCCCCGAAGCCGATTTGCCCCCGGCGGAGTTTGTGCGCGATGAACTTCCCTTGCCCCAAGTCAGCGAGTTGGATGTGGTGCGCCACTTCACGCGCCTGTCGCAGTACAACTTTGCTGTGGACTTGGGCTTCTATCCGCTGGGGTCTTGCACGATGAAGTACAACCCCAAAATCAACGACGCCATCGCCAATTGGCCGGCGTTCTCGCACCTGCACCCCTATCAGGATGAAAGCACCGTGCAGGGGGCGTTGCGGCTCATGTACGAATTGCAGGAATGGCTGGCAGAAATCGCCGGCTTGCCTGCGGTGACGTTGCAGCCGTCCGCCGGCGCACATGGCGAACTCACCGGCGCGCTCATCATCCACGCCTATCACGCCAAACAGGGGCGTCAGCGCAAACACATGCTCATCCCCGACTCGGCGCACGGAACGAACCCCGCCACCGCCGCCATGGTGGGCTACGAAACCGTCACCATCCCCACCGGCGCGGACGGCAATCTCGACCTCGACGCGCTCAAACGCACGCTCGACGAACTGGGCGAAGACGTGGCGGGCTTGATGATTACCAACCCCAGCACTCTGGGGTTGTTCGAGGAACACATCCTCGATATTGCCGAGGCGGTGCACGCCGTGGGCGGCTTGATTTACATGGACGGCGCCAACATGAACGCCATGGTCGGCGTTGCCAAGCCGGGCGACCTGGGCATGGACATTCTGCACTACAACTTGCATAAAACGTTCAGCGTGCCCCACGGTGGCGGTGGACCCGGCGCCGGCGCCACGGCTGTACGTGCCGACCTGGCTCGCTTCTTGCCGGTGCCCGTTGTCGCCAAAGATGGCGACCGCTACTACCTGGATTACGACCGCCCCGACAGCATCGGGCGCGTGCGGGCGTTTTACGGCAACTTCAACAACATGGTGCGTGGCTACGTCTACATGCGCGCGTTGGGCGGCAATGGGCTGACCGAAATGACCAAGGACGCCGTGCTCAACGCCAACTACGTGCGCGCGCAGTTGAAAGGCGTCTATCATTTGCCGTTCGACCGCATTTGCAAGCACGAAGTTGTTTTCAGCGGGCAATGGCAAGCCGAACGCTACGGCGTGCGCACGCTCGACATTGCCAAGCGGCTCATTGACTACGGCATCCATCCGCCGACGATTTACTTCCCGCTCACCGTGCCGGAAGCGATGATGATTGAACCGACCGAAACGGAATCGAAGCAGACGCTCGACCGCTTCATCGCCGTCATGAAGCAAATTGCGCGCGAAGCGGAAGAGACGCCCGAGGTGGTGAAATCGGCGCCCCACCGCACACCCGTCCGCCGCCTTGATGAAGCCCGCGCTGCACGCCAGCCTGTCTTGCGCTGGACGCCACCCGCCGAATAAGCCATACCGACGCCCTGTCGGGTTGTGGAGACCTGGCAGGGCGTCTTCCTCACCGCAACCGCAAGGAGCAGCCTATGTCCCGCAAGCATCTCTTGTTGCTCTTCTGGCTTGTTGGCATTCTCTTTCCCATGGCGCTCTTCACGCGCTACTCCGCCACGTACAACCGCTGGTTCCAAACCGTCTTTACGCCCGAATGGACCCACGTAGTCATGCATGCGTTTCTCTACGCCGTCCTGGCGGTCTTGCTGGCACGCACACTCCCACCCCGTTTTTGCCACCCCTTCTGGCTGCTGACGCTGGTATTGCTGGTGGCGTGCCTGCAAGAAGGCGTGCAACTCATCTACACCGCCTCACTTCCCGGACGGGATGAACTGTTCGACATCGGCGTGGACCTAATAGGCGGGAGCGTCGGCGTCTTGCTGGCGCAGAAACGTTTGCCCTTGCTGGAATGAGGCTGACAAGACATTTGCCTGTGTGGCAAGGCTTTCTATAATCTCGGAACGCTCTCGCCTGAAAGAGCGCCCGATGAGACTGTGTGAGCACAACAGGGAGCGGACAATGGGGTCTCAACCGACGGATATCGAGTTGGTGAAGAGAACCCGCGCTGGTGATTTTGACGCCTTTGCGGCACTCTATCTGCGCTATGCGCGGTCAATTTTTCGCGTCATCTACGCCATGACGCAAGATCGTGCAGCGGCGGAAGATTTGTTGCAGGAAACGTTCTTTCGCGTCTATCGCAATCTGGATCGCATTGATGAATCGGTGGACTCGTTGCAACCGTGGCTCTATCGCATCGCCATCAACCTGACAAACAACTGGCTCACCCGTACACCCAAAACAAGCCCGCTCGACAAGGTGAGCGAATGGTTCCAGCGGCACATTCACGTTTCACCCGACCACATCATCGAACGCGACGAGCGTGTCCGCGCCGTGCAGGACGCCATCGCCAAATTGGACGAAAAGCATCGCATCGTCGTGGTGCTCTACTACCTGCAAGAATTGCCGCTCGAAGAGATTGCCGGCATTCTCAATTTGCCGGTCGGCACGGTCAAGTCGCGGCTCTACCATGCCCGCCGCCAACTCAAAGACCACCTGCAAGCCGACCAACGCATCAGCGTGCCGCAAACGGCGCTTTCTGCTTCTTGAACGCTATGCGCTCCCTCGTGCGTCATGCGTGGCTTGTGGCGCTTCTGCTGCTTGTGCATTGCACCCCCTTGCAACGCGAAACCACCCCCGCCACACTCGACTTGCCGTTGTTGGGTTTGCCCGCCACCCTTGACCCCGCGCTGGCGCAGGACGACCTTTCGCTGTTGCTTGTCAATCTGGTGCATGCCGGCCTGACGCGCTACGACCCGGAGACCGCTACCATCGTCCCCGATTTGGCGACCGAGTGGCGCGCTAGTACGAACGGGCGCATTTACACCTTCCGCCTGCAAACCGGCTTGCAGTGGCGCGATGTGCAGGGCAACCCGGTGGCCTCTTTCAGCGCCGATGACGTGGTCGCCTCGCTCCGTCGCGCCTGCGCCCCCTCGACGCGCGCCCCGTTTGTTGAAGCCCTCTTCATCATCGAAGGGTGCCGCGACGTGTACGAAAGCCAGGACATCGTGGACCTGGCGAGTGTAGGCGTGCGGGCGCTCGACCCGCAAACCGTCGAAATTGACCTCGTGCGTCCGGGGGCTGATTTGCCCGCCGTGCTCTCGTTGCCGATTGCCCGCCCCCTTCCCCAGAACGCCATTGCGGCGGGCAATGTGGGCTGGCAGTCGCCTGAACGCTTGCAAAGCATCGGTCCTTACGTTTTCACCGCCTGGTTGCCCCCCGACACCATCAGCCTGACACGCAACCCAACCTACCCGGCTGAGCGGCAGCCACGCACCCCCGACATCATCAACTTCTCTTTGACCACAGACGCCCTCGCCGATTACCGCGCGGGGCTTTTTGACCGCCTGGCGCTCCCCGCCGAAGCCGTGCCCGCCGTCCAGACGGATGACACCCTGCGCGAGCAACTTTCGCTTGTCGAACAATCCTGCACCGTGGGCATCGGGTTCACCACCGTCAAGCCGCCGGTTGACCGTGTGCGTGTGCGGCGCGCCCTTGCGGCGGCGATTGACCGCTCTCTGCTGGTGCGCCAGTCGCCGGGCGATCGTGTCGCTGCGTCCTCGCTCGCGCCCGCGGCGTTGTTTGGCGCCACCGAACCGACCGGCGTCGCGTATGACACGGCGCAAGCCCGCACATGGCTGGCGCAGGCGGGGTATCCGCGCGGTTTGGGCTTTCCCACGTTGCAACTCGCCACACCCGACATCCCCGAATGGGTGGATGTGGCGAACGCCGTTGCCTCAATGTGGCGTACCACGCTTGACATAACCGTCAACGTGGTGCCGCTTCCCGCCGACGAGTACGAAGCCCATCTGGACCGCACCATTCCCTTGCCCGAAATCGCGCATGCCTGGCTTTTTGAATGGTGCTCGCCCGTGCCGGACTTGCACGAGTGGTACTATGCGCCTTTCCATTGTGAAGCCAGCCAGAACCACTGGCGGCGATTGTGCGGTGAATTTGATGACGTGGTGGAAAGCGCCATGAATGAGCAAGACCCCACCGCCCGCATGGACCTCTACCGTCAGGCGCACACGCTCATCACAGTGGAAGAAGCGGCGCACGTGCCGCTTTTCCACCGCGCGCAGGCGCTGCTGACCCAACCGTGGGTGCGTGGGCGCATCGCGCCCGCCGGCGGCTGGAATCCGCGCACCTGGCAACTCGACATGCGCGCAAAGCAAAAAGCACGCACCCCTTGAACCAGACCGCGGAGTCGCCCATGCTGAACGAAACACCCATCGCCTTTGAAACCGAAGACGGGCTTTTGCTGTCCGGGCGCGTTGTGCGCCCCGCGGCGGAAATCTCCCCCCGCGGCGGCGTCGTAGTGGCGCATCCCCATCCGCTCTACGGTGGTTCTATGGAAACGCCGCTGGTGGTCGCCTTGGCGCAGACGCTGGCGAGCGCCGGCTTTGTGGTGGTGCGCTTCAACTTTCGCGGCGTGGGAGAAAGCGAAGGCGCATTTGGCGGGGGCGAAGCCGAAGAAGCCGACATTGTCGCCGCGGTGCAGGCGCTTGGCGCGCAGCCGGGCGTGCCGCGCGATCGCCGCGCCCTGGTGGGATACAGTTTTGGCGCGTGGGTGGGCTTGCGCGCCTTGCCGCGTGTGCAGAGCGTCAAGGCGTTTGCCGGCATCGGGACGCCGCTCTGGCATCTTTCACCCGCCACATTCACCCAGGACGAACGCCCGCGCTTGCTCATCACGGGCGAATACGATGACATCTCGCCGCCCCATGTCTTGCAGAGCATGGCGTTGGGGGCGGCGCATGTGCAGGTGCACACCATCCCCCACGCCGACCATGCGTACAGCGGCGAGCACACCCAAACCGTTGGGCGGCTGGTGCGCGATTTTTTGGAGCAGGTGCTTTTGGCGTAAGCGGTTCAGGCGTTGGCGCTCTCGTCGCCTTCCGCCATCTCGCGTACCACGTCCGTCATGCTTAACACGCCGATAGGGTGTTTGCCGTTTTCGTCTTCTTCCACCACCACAAGGCGGTGTACCCGCAAACGCGCCATCAAATCGCACGCTTCTTCCAGCGGCGTATCCGGCGTGACCGTGAGCACGTTGCGAATCATGGCGTGTTCCGCCACCATCTCTTCCCACTCAGGACGATACGCCCGCAGGGTGACCAGGTCGGTCTGGCTGAGAATGCCCGCCAGGTATCCGTCGTCGTCCAGCACAATGAGCGCGCTCACGTCGTTTTCACGCATGCGGCGGGCGCAACGACGAATGGGCGTTTGAGGGTGGCACGAAATCACACGGTGGCTCATCACATCGGCAACTCTCTTCGGCATAGCGCACCTCCTTGGGCGACTTACGGGTTGAAAGGGGTATGGATACATTCATGGTATGGCACATTGCGCCGCAGGGCAAGCCGCAGCCATGGAAAAAGCCCCCGCGTGTGCGGGGGCTGGCGATGTGGTGCGTGTATGCTTACGTGCCGCAGTAGGGGCAGACGTTCCATTCCAGGCGCATCAACTTGCCGCAATTGGCGCATTTGTTCTTCAAGCGTGTAGCGCAGTTCGGGCAGACCAGGAAGTCGTCGCGCACAGGAGTGTGGCACGATGGGCAGACCTGGCGGTCTTCGATTTCTTGCAGCAAGGCTTCTTCTTCGAGTGAACGCTCGTATTGCTCCGCCAGCGTTTCGCGGGGGCGCAGCAACAGGTAGAGCGGTACGCCGAAAATGTTGAAGACGGCTACCAGCAGCACCGCCAGCAAAATGGCAAAAATATCGCGTGTGCGGGCGCGAATATCGTTGTATGTCCAGATGACCAGACTGACCCAGAGCGCCAGCCCAAACGCAGTGAAAAATGCAATCGTTGCTTGAATCAGTACGCTGATATTGACGGGTAGATTTTCCATGAGCCCCAAGTCTCCTTTTTCACGTTGATCCGTGAAGTCAATCACGCTCAAACGGCGCGGATTATAGCAAAGAGCGCCTATTCGTGCGAATATGGCGCAAAGAGAATTCGCATTTTGGGCAATCAACACTATACTGTGGCAAGACCCAAGAGGATGAGACCCTTTGTTGGCAGGTGGTGAGACGCACATGGACCAGAAACACATTCGCAATTTTTGCATCATTGCCCATATTGACCACGGAAAAAGCACGCTCGCCGACCGTTTGCTGGTGGCGACCGGCACCATTACCGAGCGCGATATGAAAGAGCAAGTGCTCGACGATATGGACCTGGAGCGTGAGCGCGGCGTGACTATCAAAGCCAGCGCCGTGCGCATGCTCTACACCGCACCGGACGGCGAAACCTACGAACTCAACCTGATTGACACGCCGGGGCACGTGGACTTTACCTACGAAGTGCGCCGCGCCCTGCAAGCCGCCGAAGGCGCCATCCTGGTGGTGGACGCCACACAGGGCATCGAAGCCCAGACGCTGGCGAACCTCTACATGGCGCTCGACGCCAACCTGGAAATTATTCCCGTTGTCAACAAGATTGACTTGCCCGCCGCACAGCCGGAACTCGTGGCGGAAGAAATCGAAAACCTGCTCGGCTTCCCCGCCGAAGAGGTGATCCCTGTTTCCGCCAAGACGGGCGAGAACGTGGAGCAGGTGCTGCAAGCCGTGGTGGAAAAGGTGCCGCCGCCGTCCGGCGACCCCGACGCGCCTTTGCGTGCGCTCGTGTTCGATAGCCACTACGACCCCTACAAGGGCGTTATTGCCTATGTGCGTGTGGTGGATGGCGCCCTTGCCACCAACCAGAAACTGCGCCTGATGGCGGCGGGGATTGACATTGAAGCACTCGAAATTGGCACGTTCAGCCCGCGCATGACCCCCACCGACCGCCTGGAAACGGGTGAAGTGGGATACGTGGCCACGGGCTTGAAAGAGGTGCAGGACGTGCGCGTCGGCGATACGATTACACTGGCGAACAAGCCCGCGGCGGAACCATTGCCGGGCTACGAGCCGGCCAAACCGATGGTCTTTGCGGGTATCTATCCCGTGGACAATGAAGATTATCTCGACCTGCGCGATGCGCTTGACAAACTGCGCCTGAACGATGCCGCGCTGGTCTATGAGCCGGAAAACAGCGCCGCGTTGGGGCAGGGCTTCCGCGTTGGGTTTCTGGGATTGTTCCACATGGAAATTGTGCAAGAGCGCCTCGAACGTGAGTACAACCTGAACTTGATTGCGACGGCGCCCAGCGTGGTCTATCGCGTGGTGCTCACCAATGGGGAAGAAATCGAGATTGATAGCCCCGCCGAACTGCCCGACCCCAGCAAAATCGAGGAAATTTTGGAACCGTGGATGCGCGTCCAAATCTGGACGCCCAGCGACTACATTGGGCCTATCATGGAGTTGGTGACCAATCGGCGCGGCGTTTTCGAGAAGATGGAGTATCTGGACGAAAAGCGCGTTTTGCTCACCTATCAGCTGCCGCTGAGCGAGCTCATTGTGGACTTCTACGATCAGCTCAAAAGCCGCACGCGCGGCTACGCTTCCATGGATTACCAATTCAGCGGCTATCAGCCCGGCGACCTGGTGAAGCTGGATATCCTGGTCAACGAGCAACCTGTGGATGCGCTCAGTATCATTGTGCACCGTGACCAGGCGTACGAAAAAGGCTCGGCGCTGGTGCGGCGGCTCAAAGAAGTCATCCCGCGCCAGCAATTCAAGGTGCCCATTCAAGCCGCGATTGGGCGGCGGGTGATTGCCCGCCAGACGGTGCCCGCCCTGCGCAAAGACGTGCTCGCCAAGTGCTACGGCGGCGACGTGACGCGCAAGCGCAAGTTGCTCGAAAAGCAGAAAGAGGGCAAAAAGCGCTTGAAGAAGTTGGGCAATGTGGAAATTCCACAGGAAGCTTTTATGGCGGTGCTCAAAATCGGCGGCGACGACAACAAGAAATAAATCGCGCCTGTTGAACGAACCGAACGCGCCTGCACGCCACATGCAGGCGCGTTTTGCTATTGTGTGGCATGGTTAGCCGGCCGGCTTCCGCACGACCCACACTTGCACGGGGCTGGCGTCGGTCAGCGGTTCATCGTTGAACCCACCGTAGACCGCTTCGATGAAGAAGCCCGTGGCTTCCAGCATGGCGCGTACTTCGCGCGGCCAAAACCAGCCGCGCTGTTCCATGCGGTGCCGCCGTGTGCGGGTGAAGCCCTCGGCGTCCACCTCTTCTTCCACAATGTGGCGCGTCTCAATTTGCGCCACCACGTCGTAGGCGCGCCGTTCCCACACATGCCGCACGCCCCCGCCATCCAGTGGGGTGCTTTTCCGCCAGATGAGGGTTTGCCCGGTGGGCAGCAGGTAGGGGGCGATGGCGTGCATGTCGGGCAGGGGCAGGTCGAACATGAATTTGCCGCCCACCTGCAACAAGCCGTGTACGTGGCGCAAGAAGCGCATGATCGCCTCGTAGGTGAGCAGACGCGCCAGCCGCCCTTCGGGCAAAAAGAGCATGCCGGGGCGAAAAGGCAAGCGCACGGTTTCCCACGCCGCCGTCAGAATCTCCACAGGCAGGTGGCGCTCCTGCGCGAAAGCGTGCAACGCTTGCAGGAGCCCGGCGTCTTCGCCGACCGCCACCATGCGGATTTGCTGGTCGGCGAGGGTGAGGGTGTAGCGCCCATGCGCCACGCCCAATTCGACAACCGGTTCGGGCATGCGGCGGGCGTGGCGGTAGTAGCAACGCACATCATCGGCGACATCGTCGGGGTGGGGAATGATGAAGCGCGGCATCGGCTACACCTCGTCTGGTTGGGTGGTGTGGGCGGAAAAGGCTTTTTCGCCGGCGCGAATGGGCACGCGCAACCAGTTTTCCATGGGCGGCAGTGGGCAACTCCATTGGTCGCTGTAGGCGCAAAACGGGTTGTAGGCCAGGTTGAAATCCACCAGCACGGTGTTGTCGTCCAGCAGGACGGGTTCCAGATAGCGCCCTGCGCCGTAGGTTTCGGAGCCGCTGGTGGCGTCGCGGAAGGGCAGGAAGAGGGCGCCGCTCCGCACGTCGCGGTAAATCGCCAGGCGGGTGGGCTCGCCGTCCACCTCGAACGAGACGTAGCCCAACCGCTCGTACACCTGCTCATCGCCGGTGCTGGTTTGCATGACAATGCGCTCGCCCGAGGGGTCGCGTTCCAGCGGGAGCACCAACCGCAAGGTGCGGTTGGGCGGATAGTACGCCAGCCCCTGGAATGTGGCGCGCACGTCGGGCGGCAGGGGGGAGCGTGGGTCTTCCTTGAAGAAGCGGTCTTTTTCGGCGCGGTTGGCGAGCAGCGCCGCGGTGTACGCCTCTTCGTCAATGGGCGAGCCCACTTCGTCGGTTGATTCACGCGGGCGCAGCGTCGGTTCGAGCCCGAGCGCGCGCCGCACTTTGCCCCAAATGCTCATGGCAACTCCTTTCTTCACGCGTCGTTGTTGAGCGTCCGCTTGACCAGTTCGGCGACCGCGCGCGTCATGCCGGGCACAGCCGCCAGTTCGTCCACGCTTGCCCGCCGAATCGCCTCGATACTCCCGAAATGGCGCAGGAGCCGCGCGCGACGCTTGGGACCAATGCCGGGGATATCTTCCAGCGAGGAGCGCAAGCCCGCTTTGCGGCGCAAGGTGCGCTGGTAGGAGACGGCGAAGCGGTGGGCTTCGTCGCGGGCGCGTTGGAGCAGGTGCAGGGCGGGCGAAGACCGATCGAGTTTGATGGGTTCGCTGACGCCGGGCATGAAGATTTCTTCTTCGCGCTTCGCCAGCGCAATCACCGGAACGGTGTCGCTCAACCCGAATTCATCCAGCACGGCGACGGCGGCGTTCAGTTGCCCTTTGCCCCCATCAATCACCATCAGGTCGGGCAGAATGCCCCATTTGTCGCCGCCGGGTTTGCGTTGCGCCTCGCGCCAGTTGTCCAATCGGCGGCGCAGCATCTCCTGCATGTTGGCAAAGTCATCATTGCGCTGGTGGCGCATTTTGAATTTGCGGTAGTCGCTTTTGCGGGGTTGTCCTTTCTCGAAAACGACCATGCTCCCCACCACATGTGTGCCCTGCATGTGGCTCACATCGTAGCACTCAATACGCACGGGGGGCTTGGGCAGGCTGAGCGCCTGTTGCAGTTCATCAATCGCCTCGGTTTGGCGGCGTTCCTGCACCGCCCAATGCGAGCGCAGGTGTTCCAGCGCTTCAACAGCGTTGGCGGTTGCCATTTCCACCAGCTCGCGCTGTTTGCCCCGGCGCGGCACACGCAGCACCACATCCGCGCCCCGTTTTTGCTTCAACCATTGGCGCACAATCGCCATCTCGTCCAGGTCGCGCGGCAGCAGAATTTCTTGGGGGATGGTGGCGGTCTGGTCGTAGAATTGCTGAATGAACGACTGCATCAGCTCGGCGTCTTCTTCGCCTTCCACGTTGTCCAGCGTAAACGTTTCGCGCCCGATGAGTTTGCCGTTGCGAATGAAAAAGACCTGCACCACGGCGTCGCGCTCATCACGGGCAAACGCGACCACATCCTGGTCGCCGCCGCCGACGTCCACCACCTTCTGCTGTTCGACGACACGGCGCAGCGCGGTGATTTGGTCGCGCAGAGCCGCCGCCCGCTCAAATTCCAGCGCCTCGGCGGCGGCGTACATCTCGCGTTCCAGGTCGCGCAACAGGGTGGCGTGGTCGCCGTCCAGAAAGTTCATCAGCTGCTGGATGAGGGCGCGGTATTCTTCCTGGCTGACCGCGCCGATACAGGGGGCGGCGCACAAGCCAATGTGGTAGTAGAGGCAGGCGCGTTCATCGTTGCCTGTGATGGTGCGGTTGCATGTCAGATACTTGAAGCGTTTGCGCAGAATATCCAGCGTCTCATGCACCGCCCACGCCGAGGTGTAAGGTCCGAAGTAGCGCGAGCCGTCGCGCACCATCTGGCGCGTCATCATCACTTTGGGGTAGGGTTCGTGCCAGGTGACGCGGATATAGGGGTAGCGTTTGTCATCTTTCAGGCGCACATTGTAGCGCGGCTGGTGTTGCTTGATGAGCGTGTTTTCCAGCAAGAGCGCTTCAAGTTCGCTGTCGGTAATCCAGGTTTCAATGGTTTCCACCTGGCTGGTCAGGCGGCGGATTTTGGGCACGCGCTGGCTGGCGGCGCTCCAATAGGAGCGCACACGGTTGCGCAGGTTCTTCGCCTTGCCGACATAGAGAATCTCGCCGGCGCGGTTCTTCATGAGGTAAACGCCGGGGCGTTTCGGCAGGGCGTCTAACTGCGGCTTGATATGGGCTGGAATCTCCTGCTTGCGTCGCGCCATCGTCTCCTCTCCTTGACACCACGCCTATTGTACTCGCCCCGGGGGTGAAAACAAAGCCCCTCAAACACCGCCGAAGGCGTGCGTTCTGTGGGGGTGCCCTTGTGGCGCGTGCGTTGCCCATGCAAAAAGCCCGCACGCGGCGGGCTGGCAACAAAAAAGGCTCCTGTTCGGGAGCCTGTGAGGGTGGGGAAACGGTGTATCCCCTGCGGATCGAATACGGCTGAAAGGATATTACGCCAGCCTCTCTCCGTGCAGCCGACAGCTTTCAGTATCCCCTGCGGATCGAATACGGCTGAAAGGCGACCAGTCCCGGCGCTCCTGAATGAAAACCTTTCTTTCAGTATCCCCTGCGGATCGAATACGGCTGAAAGGCCGCGCCCTCGCTTCACAACGAGCGCCATGATGTACCTTTCAGTATCCCCTGCGGATCGAATACGGCTGAAAGACGCTCGAACTCCCCCCGCCGGACCCCGCACACGTCCTTTCAGTATCCCCTGCGGATCGAATACGGCTGAAAGGACCGTACAGTCGCCTGAAACGTCTTACACGAGAACCTTTCAGTATCCCCTGCGGATCGAATACGGCTGAAAGCGGCGGAAACTCTATTTTATCGGTGGACTTATCGGCTTTCAGTATCCCCTGCGGATCGAATACGGCTGAAAGGCTGTGGCACGTCGTTTGGCGGGTGCTTTTGCTAGCTTTCAGTATCCCCTGCGGATCGAATACGGCTGAAAGTCCGTAAGCCGGACGTTCAAGCGCCACAACCACCACGTCTTTCAGTATCCCCTGCGGATCGAATACGGCTGAAAGGGCGGAATGGCATCTGCAAGGGCACGTATCCAGGACTTTCAGTATCCCCTGCGGATCGAATACGGCTGAAAGGTCGGACGATAGAGGAGCGGAACGAGATACGAGAGCTTTCAGTATCCCCTGCGGATCGAATACGGCTGAAAGATGGTGATAGTCGCCTGGGGGTCGCCGGGTACGGCGACTTTCAGTATCCCCTGCGGATCGAATACGGCTGAAAGAACAAACGACCAGGGAGGTGAAGCATGAGCGAAAAGCTTTCAGTATCCCCTGCGGATCGAATACGGCTGAAAGAGCATCGTCGCCGTCGGCATTGAAGCGCCGCATGTACTTTCAGTATCCCCTGCGGATCGAATACGGCTGAAAGCAATCAACAACCCACCTACCGCCACGGCGACCATGCCTTTCAGTATCCCCTGCGGATCGAATACGGCTGAAAGCAGCGGGCGTGCTGTCTACCATCAGTTCATTGCTGACTTTCAGTATCCCCTGCGGATCGAATACGGCTGAAAGCAAGCCGTGCCGCAGCCGAGACCTTGCGTCGAGGCACTTTCAGTATCCCCTGCGGATCGAATACGGCTGAAAGGCATCCGCCAACGTCTTTATCCACGTTGGAATATCGACTTTCAGTATCCCCTGCGGATCGAATACGGCTGAAAGGTTGCGGCATTGACGATATACAATTGACCACAGAACTTTCAGTATCCCCTGCGGATCGAATACGGCTGAAAGGCCAGCGCCGCCGCCGGTACGAACACGAAAAAAAAGACTTTCAGTATCCCCTGCGGATCGAATACGGCTGAAAGGGGTAGAGCTGGTAGGTGTCATCGAAGAAATCCGCCCTTTCAGTATCCCCTGCGGATCGAATACGGCTGAAAGCATGTCTCTATTTCTTCCAACTCCCGGGCAGAAGGGCTTTCAGTATCCCCTGCGGATCGAATACGGCTGAAAGCAGCACGGCGGGCGCGCTTTTCACGACACCCACGCGAGCTTTCAGTATCCCCTGCGGATCGAATACGGCTGAAAGATCTTGCCGGCCTTCTGGATGCTTTGGCGCTTGAGGACTTTCAGTATCCCCTGCGGATCGAATACGGCTGAAAGAGCGTGCGCTCAATCTGGCGCAACGATACCCAAAAGCCTTGCATGTGTCAAATCGCCGCGCAGCGCGCCTCTCAGTGGCTCGCCACACGCGCAAAACACCTTGTTTTATTCGCAAAATTCCTTTGACACACAAAGCATTTCGCAACCCACTCGCGTGGCAAAAACCCCCGTCGGGTTGCGAATTATTTTGTGATACAAAGTATGCGCAAATCTACGCATCAAACATACGCAAACTTCCTTTGTTTGCAAAATCAACCCGAACACGCTGACCAAACACCCGTTAGGTTGCGAACCCGTCTCGCTCAGCGTCGTTTTGCGCGCTGTTCGTGTCCCGCCGCTTGACGCCCGTTCGGTTTTTCTTACAATCGCGCCTGCTTTGACCTGTTGACAATTGCATATGGCTCGGTGCAGGTGCGCCAGTCGCCCGGATGCGCGGCGCACAATGGAGGAAGACCGGTGAAAGTCCGGCGCTGTCCCGCAACGGTAACACGCCCGCGAGCGTGAAGCCCGATACTCCGCCTGCACTGTGGCTCGTGTACCACCTTCGCGGAAAAGGGGGCCGAGCGTGTCGCTTCTCTCGCACGCAACCCGCCTTCCGGCGGGTTTTTCGTTTCTCCCCGGCGACTCTCCTCGCGAAGTCGCCTTTTTTGTTGTCGGCGCTTCCCCCTTTTCGCGCGCACGCATGAGGTCGAACCATGAACCAACCACGTTACCCGTTTACCGCCATCGTCGGGCAAGACCAACTGAAAACCGCGCTCCTGCTCAACGCCGTCAACCCCGCCATCGGTGGCGTGCTCATCCGTGGGCACAAGGGGTCGGCGAAGAGCACCGCCGCGCGCGCCCTCGCGGCGCTTCTGCCGCCCATCCGCACGGTTGTGGGGTGCGCCTTCAACTGCGACCCCGACGCCCCTTGCGACGCATGCCCCACCTGCCGCCAACCCGACCGCCAGGTCGAAACGCGCCCTGCCCCTTTCATCACCCTGCCGTTGGGCGCGACCGAAGACCGCGTGGTGGGTACGCTCGACATCCAGCGCGTTTTGCGCGAGCGTGAACATGCCTTCCAGCCGGGCATGCTCGCCGCCGCGCACCGCGGCGTGCTCTACATTGACGAGGTCAACCTGCTCGCCGACCACCTGGTTGACCTCTTGCTCGACGCCGCCGCGATGGGCGTCAACACGGTGCAGCGCGAAGGCTTTGCCATCACCCACCCCGCGCGTTTCGTGCTCATCGGCACGATGAACCCCGAAGAAGGCGACCTGCGCCCCCAATTGCTCGACCGCTTCGGGTTGATGGTGGACGTGGTCGCGCCGACCGACCCCGCCGAACGCGCCGAGGTGGTGCGGCGGCGCATGGCGTTTGAACGCGACCCACACGCCTTTGCCGCCGCCTGGCGCGCCGAAGAAGACGCCTTGCGCGCGCGCATTCTTGCCGCGCGCGAACGCTTGCCGCACGTCCACCTTGACGATGACATGCTCGCCTTCATCGCGCGGCTCTGCGTGGAGTTTGAAGTCGAAGGCGTGCGCGCCGACATCACTCTCTGCAAAACCGCCTGCACGCTCGCGGCGTTTGACGGGCGCACCCACGTCACCCCCGACGACGTGCGCACCGCCGCCGAACTCGTCTTGCCCCACCGCCGCCGCCGGCAACCCTTTGAACAGCCCCATCTCGACCGCCAGCGGCTGGACGACCTCATGCGCGACCTGACCGACACGCCCCCCAACGCCGAGGGCGACGCGCCTGAGCCGTCGCCCGACGGCGATTCCCCCCCGGCGGACGGCGTCGAAGAAGAAACCTTCGCACCGTCGCCGACGGCAACACCTCACATCCAGGTTGTGGGGGCGGCTTCTCCCCCCCGCCCCCACGGCCGCCGCGCCGCCGCCACCCAAAGCCCCCGCGGGCGCTACGTGCGCGCCGTGCGCGACCCCCACGCTACCGACATCGCCTTCGACGCCACCCTGCGCACCGCCCTGGGGCGCGGCGACGCCCACATCACCATCCAGCGCGACGACCTGCACCGCAAAGTGCGCGAAGGGCGCACGGGCACGCTCATTCTCTTCGTGGTGGACGCCTCAGGCTCCATGGCTGCCCGTCGGCGCATGGAAGCCGCCAAAGGCGCCGTGCTCACGCTCTTGGGCGACGCCTACCGCCAGCGTGACGACGTGGCGCTTATCGCCTTTCGTGGACCACAGGCGCAGGTGCTTTTGCCCCCCACCCACAGCGTCGAACTGGCGGAACGCGCCTTGCGCACATTGCCCACCGGCGGGCGCACCCCGTTGGCGCACGCTCTCACGCTCGCCGGCGAGATGATTGCGCGCGCCCACCGCACCACACCCGAACGCCCCATCGTGCTGGTGCTCATTACCGACGGCAAAGCCAACGTGCCGCTGGACGGGCGCGACCCCTGGCACGCCACGCTGGACGCCGCCGCCCACCTCGCCGCCCAGCCCATCACCGCCATCGTGCTCGACACCGAGCAAGGCGTTGTGCGCCATGGGCGCGCCGCCGAACTCGCCGCCGCCTTGCGCGGCGTCCACATCCCGCTGGAAGACGTTTCGGCGGAGCAGGTTGTGCGCGTGGTTCAGCAAACCCTGAAATGAAAGGAGCAGATCCATGTACACGCACGAAACCCACACCCAGCACGAACAGAGCCACCTTTGGGAACACGCCTTCGTCCAAATGGCGCTGGTGCTGATTGTCGTCGGCGTCGTGCTGTGGGCGGTGCTTTTCACCAACTACCCACCCCTGCATGACGCCTTCCACGAACTGCGCCATGCGCTCTACGTCGTCCCATGCCACTAACAACAGGAGTGTGCACATGAAACGCTACCTCTGGCTTTGCCTGCTCGTTGCTCTGGCGCTGGTCGGGGGCGCGCGCGTCCGTGCGGCTTCCGCGCTGACCGTGCGCATCACCACCAATCCCCCCGTGCAAGCCATCATTCCGGATGAAACCTTCACCACCACCACACTCGACCTGCGCGACGCCGAGGGCAACCCCATTGAGGGGCTCGTCTGGCTGCATCTTGCCGCCCCTCAACCGCCCCGCCTCTTGGGAACCGATTTCCCCTACGTCGAAGGCTCGCAACTGCTCGACATTCCCGCTCTTGCGCAGAACGGGCGTGTTGAAGTGGGGCTGGTCTATCCCATTCGCGGCGCCTACACCTTCGACGTGGAAGCCCAACTGCCCAACGGCGACCGCCAACATGCCCGCGCCACGCTCACCATTGGCGAAAACCCCGCCGAACGGCGCAACTTTTTGGCGCTTCTTGGTGGGCTTTTTGGCGTGGGGCTGGCGGCGGGGCTGCTCATCGGGCGGTCGGCGTCGCGCTTGCTGGTGTTGGCGGCGTGCGCCTTGCTTGCCGGGCTGTGGAGCGCCCCCGTTGCCGCGCATGGCGGCGAACATGAGACGCCCCCCGCTGAAAATGAGTGGTCGTATGAAACGCCCACCTTCCGCATCGAGGGCGCATTTGACGCGACCGAAGCCGTGGTGGGCACGCCTTTCGGCTTCCACCTGAACGTCATCCCGCTCAACAACCAGCCCCTGCCCGCCGGGCGCATTCTGGTGGAAGCCATTCACACCGAAGATGAAAAGCCCATCTACCGTTTCACCATGCCCTTGCAGGCGGGGCACACCCACGCCGCCATGCACCTCTTCGACGGCGCGCCGCACCGCTTGCGCTTTACCGTTCTGTATGACGAAACCGGCGAATCCTTCACCGACGAGACCATCCTCCCCGTGCGCGGCGTCTCGCCGCCGTTTTGGGTGAAAGTGCGCGCCCTGCTCATCCTGTTGACGCCGTTGCTGGCGGGCATGCTGGCGGGCTATGGGCTGGCGCGCCGCACACAACGCCGTCTGCTTGCGGGGGCGCATGTTTGACATGTGGCGCTGGTCGGTGCTGCTGCCGCTTCTTCGCCATGCGCCCCCCGCCGCCTTGGGGGCGGCGTTGCCCTGGCTGGAACGCCTTTTCGCACCCGACCCCGTGGCGGTTCTGGCGAACGCGCCCCATTGGACGGTGCGATGGGTTGCCGCGCGGCGGCTGGCGCACACGCCCACCCCTTCGACTGATGAGCGGGCGGTGCTGTGGCGCCTGGCGGACGACCGCGAGCGTTTTGTGCGTGAAGAAAGCGCCCGCACCCTGGCGGCTTGGTGGCGGCGCGGCGTGGAAACGCCCCTGCCCGCCGCGCCAACCCCGCGGCAGTGGCAAACCGTTCTGCATGCCGTGGTCGCCCTGCTCGACGCGCCCACGCCGTCCGCGCTCGCCGTTGCCGAGCGCCTGCTCGCCACGGCACTGCGCGCCCCGCATGCCCCCCAGCAAGCGCGGAAAGAGGCGTTGTTGGCGCTCGCCCGCTACGACAGCCACGCCGCCTTGCGCGTCTGCACCGCCTGCGACACCGCCGAGTGGGAGACCACCGCCGACATTCCCGTGCCGCCCTTGCGCCTGGCGCAGGTGATTGGTCAGCCGCACGCCGTGCATGTCATTCAGGTGGCGGCTCGCCAGCGCCGTTTTGTTCTGCTGGTGGGGGAACCGGGCACGGGCAAAAGCATGCTGGGCGAAGCCATGGCGGAACTGCTGACCCCCCACACCTTGCATGACGTGCTAGTGCTCCCCAACCCGGAGCAACCCATCAGCCCGCGCATCCGCACCGTTCCCGCCGGGCGCGGCGCGCGTCTCATCGCCGCCGCCGAAGCCGCCGTGCGTCGTCGGCTGCTGGTGCGCCGCTTTCTGCTGGCGCTGGCGGTGGTGGGGCTGGGCGTCGCGGCGTTTGCCGCCCGTTTCACGGGGGCGTGGCAGTGGGTGCTGCTGCTGGCGGGCGTGGTGTGGCTTTTCTGGCGCACCACGGCATCGCCGACCCAGCAAGCGCATACGCCCCGCCTGCTGGTACGCCAGCACCCCCGCCGTGCGCCCTTTGTGGACGCCACCGGCTTGCACGCCGGCGCCCTGCTGGGCGACGTGCGGCACGACCCCTTCCAGTCCGGGGGGCGCGAAACACCACCCCACCATCTGGTGGAAGCGGGCGCGCTCCATCAGGCGCATGGGGGCGTGCTCTTCATTGACGAAGTGGGCACGCTTTCGCGTGAAACCCAGCAACACCTGCTCAGCGCCATCCAGTCGCGGCGACTGGCGATTACCGGGCGCTCCCCCGCATCGAGTGGGAGCATGGTGCGCACCGACCCCGTGCCCTGCGACGTGGTGCTGGTGCTGGCGGGCAACACCGACGACTTGCAGCGCCTGCATCCTGCTTTGCGTTCGCGCATGCAGGGCTACGGCTACGAAGTCCACATGGCGACGAGCATGCCCGACACGCCCGAAAACCGCGCCGCGCTGGCGCGCTTCGTGGCGCAGGAAGTGGCGCGCGACGGGCGTATCCCCCACTTCACCCGCGCCGCAGTTGACGCGCTCATCGCCGAAGCCGCCCGCCGTGCGCCGCCCGGACGCCTGACCCTGCGCCTGCGCGAACTGGGGGGCGTGGTGCGCGCCGCGGGCGACCAGGCGGTGCTCGACGGCGCGCCACACGTTGAAGCCCACCATGTCGAACGGGCGTTGCAGGTCTTGCACCAGACGACGCATCCCGAACATCCCATCAAACCAGGAGAGAAGGAGCCGACATGCCAACCGTCTTGTTGATTGCCCACGGAACGCGTGACGCCGAAGGCGTCGCCCAATTTGAAGCCTTTGCACGCGCCTTGTCGCGCTACCTGGATTGGCCGACCGTGCCCTGCTATCTGGAACTCGCCGACCCGCCCATCATCGTTGGCTTGCGCGAAGCCGTCGCAAACGGCGCTACCCACATCATCGCGTTGCCGCTCTTTCTTGGTCCGGCGGGGCATCAAAAGAACGACGTGCCCACCATCCTCAACTGGGCGCGCCGCGAATGGCCGCACGTGCGCATTGACTACGCCACACCGCTCGGCGTGCATCCGTTCATTGTCGAAACGCTGGACGACCGCACCCAAGCCGCCCTTGCCGCGTCCACACGCCCCATCCCGCTGGACGAGACGGCGGTCTTGCTTGTGGGGCGCGGCAGCCGCGACCCCGATTCCAACTCCAACGTCTTCAAACTGGCGCGCCTGCTCTGGGAAGGGCGCGGCTACGGCTGGGTGGAGACCGCTTTTTACAGCCTCACCGCGCCGACCGTGCCTGCCGGGCTGGAACGCTGTGTGCGGCTGGGCGCACGCCGCATCATCGTGACGCCGCACTTCTTCTTCACGGGCATCATCCTGAAAAACATCGCCCGCATGGTGGCGGACGCCGCACGTGCGCATCCCGAACACGAATTTTTGATGGCGGAACCGCTCGGCGCTGATGAGCGCATTCTCGCGCTGGTGCAACAGCGCCTGCAAGAAGCCATGGAAGGGCGCGCCGCGATGAATTGCGACCTGTGCAAATATCGCCATCGCATGCCCGGCTTCGAGCATGAGCATGGCTTGCCCCAAACCAGCGACCACCATCACGGCTTGCGGGGGCTGGACGGGCATCACCATCACCACCATCATCACCACCACCACGACCACGACCACGGGCATCAGCATTGAAAGGCGGCGACCATGCGCAAGGCGTCTTCACCCCAACAGCCGGAACAGATTAGCGCGGCATCGTTCGCCGTGATTCGGCGCACGTTGCAGGCGGCGGGCGTCCGCTTGCCGCCCGAACAAGCGCCCATCGTGGAGCGCATCATCCACGCCACTGCCGATTTTGAGTTCGCGCACATTACCCGTTTCAGCGCGGGCGCGGTAGCCGCAGGGGTTGCCGCCCTGCAACAGGGCGCGCCCATCGTCTGCGACGTGAACATGGTGCGCGTCGGGTTGGACATGCGCCGTCTCCGAGACCTGGGCGGGGCGGCGTACTGCTTCGTGCATGAAGCGACCACCGCCGAGCGCGCCCGTTGCGAGGGCATCACGCGCAGTGCCGCGGGTGTGCGCATCGCCGCCGAGCAAGGCTTGCTCGATGGGGGCGTGCTGGTGGTGGGGAACGCGCCTACGGCGCTCTTTGAGGCGCTGCACCTGCTGGATACGGAGCGTATTCGTCCCGCGCTGATTGTGGGCGTGCCGGTGGGGTTCATCAACACGGTTGAAAGCAAAGCCGCGCTCATGCACCGCCACGACGTGGCATGGATTGCCACCGCGGGGCGCAAAGGGGGTTCGCCGGTTGCGGTTGCCATCGTCAACGCCCTGTTGCGCCTGGCACTGGGCGACGCGCCGCATACGTGAACGTGAGGAGAGCGTATGCATCACGTACCACCGCGCAACAAACAGGGCAAGCGTTGGGGCTTCACAACAGGCGCTTGCGCCACCGCCGCCGCCACCGCCGCGGCGCAGGCGCTCATCACGGGGCGTCCCGTCTCCGCTGTCTGCGTGCGCCTGCCGATTGGGTTCGAGGCGTTCTTCCAGCCGATTGCGTGGCGGGTGAGCGCCGAGGAAGCCGCTTGCTGCATCATCAAAGACGGCGGCGACGACCCCGACATCACGCACGGCACGCGCATTTGCGCCCGTGTGCGCTGGGATACGACCCGCGCCGCCGGCTTGACCATCGAGGGGGGCGTTGGGGTGGGGCGGGTGACGCGCCCTGGTCTGGGCTTGCCCGTGGGCGGTCCCGCCATCAACCCTGTGCCGCGCCGCATGATTGACGACCATGTGCGCGCTGTCCTGGGCGACCTGCTCGACCGCCGCGCTGTTGAAGTCATCATCGAAGTTCCTGAAGGGGAGCGGCTCGCCCAACAGACGCTCAACCCTCGGCTGGGCATTGTGGGGGGCATCAGCATTTTGGGCACAACGGGCGTGGTCTTTCCCTATTCGACGGCGGCATGGCGGGCGAGTGTGGTGCAGGCGGCGGAAATGGCGGCGCTGAGCGGGGCGCAGCACCTTGTGCTAGCTACCGGTGGGCGTTCGGAAGCCTACGCCCGCACTTTCTACCCCGATTTGCCCGAAAACGTCTTCGTGGAGATGAGCGTCTTCACGGGTGCGGCGTTGAAAACGTGCGCCGCCTACGGCGTGCCGCGTGTGTCGCTGGTGGGCATGATTGGCAAATTGGTGAAAACCGCCCAAGGGCACATGACCACGCACGTGGCGGGCAATCAGGTGGATTTTGCCTTTCTGGCGGACATTTGCCGGGACGTGGGAAGTGCGCCCGCGCTGGTGGACGCCGTGCGTCATGCCAACACCGCCCGCCACTTCCTGGAACTTTGCCGCGCGGCGGACGATTGGCGTCCTGTGCGCCGTGTGGTTGAAGAAGCCGCCCGCCAATGCGCCGCTTTTGTTGCCGACATGGGCGCGCGCATGGAGATTGAGGTGGTGCTGGTGGATTTCGACGGTACGGCGCTTGCCCGCGCCCGCGCTGTTGCCGAGCCTGCGGGAGAAGCGTCGCCCCCGCCGCGGCCTTCACGCCTGTTTGTCGAGCGCGCCGCTGAGGGAGAGGAGGGGTGTCAATGAGTCGCGTGTCATCCCACCAGCCGCCCATCCACATCATCGGCGTCAACGGGCGCGCCGACCGCTTGCCCCCCCACCTGCAAACCCTGCTCGCGCAGGCGGACTTGCTGGTTGGCGGTCGGCGGCATCTGGCGGACGCCCCCACCCCCCATGCCGAGCGCCTGCCCATCGGCAACAACATCGCGCAGGTGGTGGACGCCGTCCGCGCCGCATGGACGCAGGGGCGGCGTGTGGTGGTGCTGGCGTCGGGCGACCCGCTTTGCTACGGTATCGGCGCCACACTGCGCCGCTTCTTCCCCGCCGAGGCGCTGCGCATCCATCCCGCGCCAAGCGCCTTCCAACTGGCGTTCGCCGCCCTGGGCGAACCCTGGCACGACGCCGCTTTGCTCAGCGCCCACGCCCGCCCACTCGCCGACGTGGTGGCGCAGGCGCTCGTCGCCCCCAAAGCCGCCATCCTCACCGACCCCGTGCAGACGCCCGCCGTCGTCGCCCGCGCTTTGCTGGACGCCGGCATGCCCCCCGACGCACCCGCCGCCGTCTGCGAAAACCTGGCGCTGCCCGACGAACGCATCTGGCGCGGCACACTCGCCGCCGCCGCCCAAACCGACTTTGCCCCGCTCAACGTCTTCGTGGTCTGGCAGCCTGCACCGCCGCGCTCGCCCGAACCGCCCGGCATCCCCGACCATCTGTTTGCCACCGACGCGCGCCAAATCACCAAGCGCGAAATCCGCTTGCTGGTGCTGGCGGAGTTGCGCGTGCGCCCCGGCGAGGTGGTCTGGGACATCGGCGCGGGAAGCGGCGCCGTCAGCATCGAACTGGCGTGCGCGGTGCCCTCGGCGCGCTGCTTCGCCGTTGAACGGCGGGCGCACATGTTTGCGCATCTCTGCACCAATCTGAACCGCTTTCCCGCGCCCAACGTGCACGCCGTGCTGGGCGAAGCCCCCGACGCCTGCGCCGATTGGCCTGCGCCGCACGCCGTCTTCATCGGGGGGAGCGGCGGTCGGCTGGCGGAGATTCTGGCGGCGGTGCGGGCGCGTTTGCGTCCGGGGGGGCGGCTGGTGTGCACCCTTGCCACGCTCGACAACCTCTACCACGTGCGGCGGGTGCTCCCGACCGCGCGTTGGTATCAGGTGCAAATCAACCATGGCGTGCCCATTGGCGCGTCTGAACGGTTGCGCGCCGAAAACCCCATCTGGATTGTCTGCTATCAGCACGAGGAGCAACCATGACAGCCACACTCACCGCCGTAGGTGTTGGACCCGGCGACCCCGAATTGCTGACCGTGAAAGCCGTGCGCGTGCTCGACCACGCCGACGTGGTCTTTGTGCCGCGCAGTCGCGACGGTGAAGAGAGCCTGGCGTTGCGCATTGCGCGCCCCTGGTTGCGCGCCGACCAGCGCATCGTTGAACTTCCCTTGCCCATGACCCGCGACATGGACGCCCTGCGCGCCGCCTGGCGCACCGCCGCCGACACCATTGCCGCGACGTTGGGCGACGGAGCGGGCGCGTACATCTTGCTGGGCGACCCTCTGCTCTATGGCACTTTCATCTACATTGCCGCGGCACTGCGTGAGCGCCATCCACACATCGCCTTGCGTGTTGTGCCCGGCGTTCCGTCGTTTTCCGCTGCGGCGGCGCGCGCCTTTTTCCCGCTCGCCACCACCAACAACCGCGTTGCCATCTTGCCCGCCTCGTATGAAACCGACGCCGCCGCCCTGCGCCGCCTGCTCGCCGATTTCGACACTGTCATCCTGCTGAAAGTGGGACCCGTTTTGCCGCGCATCGTCGCGGCACTGCGCGAAGCGGGTTTGCTGGCGCACACCATCTACGCCGAGCGCGTGGGCATGCCCGAAGAGCGCATCATCCACGACATCACCGCCCTGCCCGACGCGCCCGCGCCCTACCTTTCCTTGCTCATCGTGCGGCGTCCCGAAGCAGAGAGGAGTGAGACCCCATGACCCACATGCCGCATCCCGGCACCGTCTATTTCATCGGCGCAGGTCCCGGCGCGCCCGACCTGCTGACCCTGCGCGCGCGCGCCGTGCTCGCCGAAGCCACCCTTGTGCTCTACGCCGACAGCCTGGTGCATCCCGACGTGCTGGCGTTTGCACCGCCGACCGCACGCATCGAAGGCACCAGCGGGCTGACATTGCCCGACATCATCGCCGCCATGGTGGAAGAAGCCCGCCGCGGCGGTGTTGTGGCGCGTTTGCACAGCGGCGACCCCGCCGTGTACGGTGCGATTGCCGAGCAAATGCACGCCCTGGACGCCGCCGGTGTGCCCTACGAGATTGTGCCCGGCGTTTCCAGCCTCTTCGCCGCCGCCGCCCGCATCAAACGGGAATTGACCATGCCCGGCGTCGCGCAATCCATCATTTTGACCCGCGCCGCCGGCCGAACCGGTTTGCCGCGCAACGAATCGTTGCAGGCGTTTGCCGCCCACGGCGCGACCCTGGCGATTTTCCTCAGCGTGAGCCGTATCCAGCAGGTGGTGGACGACCTTCTGGCGTCCGGCGGCTACACGCCCGAAACGCCCGTGGCGGTGGTCTATCGCGCCACGTGGGAAGATGAGCAAGTGGTGCGCGGCACGTTAGCCACCATCGCCGAACAGGTGCGCGCCGCCGGCTTCACCCGCCAGGCGCTCATCCTCGTGGGCGACGTTCTGGGCGACGCACCGCCGCCCGCCACTTCGCACCTCTACGCTCCCGATTGGCGGCATCGCTTTCGCCCCCATGGCGCGCCCATCAAGCGACCGGTGCGCCGCGGCGACTCGTTCTCCGCCGCAACGCACATCGTCGCCCTCAGCCGCGACGGAAGCCGTCTGGCGCGAACCCTGGCGGACGCGCTGGATGGGTGCGCGTGGGTTCCCCGCCGTTTCGCCGACGACGAGCCCCGCGTTCAGCCCTACGACGAACGCGCGCGCGACCTTGTGGCGCATCTCTGGACGCAGAGCCGCCGCCTGGTGCTCATCATGCCGGTGGGCGCGGCGACGCGCCTCATCGCGCCGCACCTGCGCGACAAACAGCACGACCCCGCCGTGGTGGTCTGCGACGATACGGGGCGTTTCGTCATCCCGCTGGTGGGGGGGCACTTGGGCGGCGCGAACACCCTGGCGACCACCATCGCCGCGCATCTGCACGCTACCCCCGTCATCACCACAGCGAGCGATTTGCGCGGCGTGCCCGCACTCGACCTGTTGGGGCGCGAGCGTGGCTGGCGCATCGCGCCGGAGAGCGCCCTCACCCATGCCGCCGCGGCGCTGGTCAACGGGGAGCGGATCGGGCTCTTTGTCGAACCCGATTTGCCGGACGAAGCCGCGTTCCTCACACAGGCGTTGGCGGCGTTGCCGCCCGAACAGGTGCAGAGGGTTGAAACGCCCGCCGACCTGCTCGACCCCGCCTATGCCGCGGTGGTGCTGGTCAGCCACCGTTTGCGCGCCGAGTGGCAATCCTTGCGCGGGCGGGGCGTGCTCTATCGCCCGCCCGTGCTGGTGGTGGGGGTGGGGTGTCGGCGGGGCGTGCCGGCGGAAGAACTCGAAGCCGCCGTGCAAACCGTGCTCGCCCGGCACGGGCTCGCCGCCGACGCCCTCAAAGCGGTTGCCACCGCCGCCATCAAAGCCGACGAAGCCGGCATCCGCCGGTTGGCGGAGCGGTGGCGCGTGCCTTTGTGCATTGTCGAACACGACGACTTGCGGGCGCTGGACGCGCCGTTTTCACCCAGCGCCGCCGCGCGCTTTGGCTTGCCCGGCGTTGCCGAACCAGCCGCGGTTGCCGTGGCGCAAGGCGCGTTGCTGGTGCCCAAACAGCGTTTCAAGCGGTGTACGGTGGCGGTCGCGTTGGCGCAATCCGAAGGGAGGGGCATATGCGCATCCATCTCGTGAGTTTGGGACCGGGCGATCCCGCCTACATGACGCCCGACGCCTTGCACGCGCTGCAACAGGCCGACGTGGTGTTGGGCTACCAGGGCTACTTGCAGGCGCTCGATCCCCTCTTGCGCCCTGACCAGCGGCGCATCGGGTTCAATTTGGGGGAAGAAGTGGCGCGCGCGCGCACGGCTGTGAAAATCGCGCGCGCGGGCGACGTTGTGGCGCTGGTGAGTAGTGGCGACGTGGGCGTCTATGGCATGGCGGGCACGCTGTTTGAAGTGCTTGCCGACCTGGCGTGGGATGGCGCGCATCCCGAAGTGGTGGTGCATCCGGGGGTGAGCGCCATGTTCGCCGCCGCGGCGCGGGTGGGCGCACCGCTGGCGCATGATTTTTGCGCCATCAGCCTGAGCGATTTGCTCACGCCGTGGCACGTCATCGAGCGGCGCATTTGGGCGGCCGCCAGCGCCGATTTTGTGGTGGCGTTCTACAACCCCCGTTCCCGCAAGCGCGATTGGCAACTGGCGCGTGCGTTCGACATTCTGCGCGCCGAACGCCCCCCGCAGACGCCCGTCGCCGTCGTGCGCAATGTGAGCCGTCCCACCGAAACCGTGCAACTTACCACCCTTGCCGACGCCCAACCCGACGCGGTGGACATGTTCACCATCGTCATCGTTGGCAACAGCCAGACCCGCTTTGTCGGTCCTTGCATGGCGACGCCGCGCGGCTACTTTGCCGAAGAGCCAGCGCCGCTTGCCGAACCGTCCAGCGCCGCGCGCGGGGCGCGTTCCACCAACACACTCTACCCCCTCTTGCTGAACACGGCGCACGGTCTGCGCGCCGTGGTGGTGGGGGGTGGGCGTGTCGCCACGCGCAAAGTGCGCGGATTGCTCGACGCCGGCGTGCGGGTGCGCGTCATCAGTCCCACGGCGACAACGGCGATTCAGCAGTGGGCGGTGGCGGGGCGTCTGGAATGGGTGGCGCGCGCCTACCGTGAAGGGGACGTGGCGGGTGCAGATCTGGTGTTTGCGGCGACCGACCGGCGCGAGGTGAATGCGGCGGTTGCTGCGGAAGCGCGCGCGTGCGGTATCGCCTGCAACGTCGCCGATATGCCCGAAGAGGGCACCTTCTACGTGCCGGCGGTGCTGCGCCGCGATGATGTGCTGGTGGCGGTGAGCAGCGGCGGGCAAGCGCCGCGTACCGCCGTCCGCCTGCGCGACGCCATCGCCGCATGGCTGGCGGAACACCACCCGACGGAGGATGAAGCATGAGCGGCAAAGTCTATCTCGTCGGCGCGGGACCCGGCGCGGCGGACCTCATCACCTTGCGGGGGCTGCGCGCCCTGCAACGCGCCGATGTCGTGCTCTACGACCGCTTGATTGCCCCCGAATTGCTTGACGAAGCGCCGCCGCACGCCGAGCGCATTTTCGTGGGCAAAGCCGCCAGTCGGCACACCATGCCCCAGGACGCCATCAACGCGCTGTTGGTCGAACGGGCGCGCGCCGGGCAACAGGTGGTGCGCCTGAAAGGCGGCGACCCGTTTGTCTTCGGGCGCGGGGGCGAGGAAATGCTGGCGTTGCTGGAAGCGGGCGTCCCGTTTGAGGTGGTGCCGGGCGTCTCGTCGGCGATTGCGGTGCCGGCGTTGGCGGGCATTCCCGTGACGCATCGGGACGTCGCCAGTGGGTTCGCAGTGGTGGCGGGGCACGAAACGCCGGACAAAGCCGCCTCGTCGCTGGATTGGTCGGCGCTGGCGCGCATTCCCACGCTGGTGGTGCTGATGGCGCGCAAAAATATCGCTGCCATTTGCACGGCGCTGCTCAGCGCCGGGCGCGCGCCCGACACACCCGCCGCCGCCATCAGCGCCGGCGGCACACCGCACGAGCAGGTGGTTGCGGCGACGCTGGCGACGTTGGCGCAGGCGGTGGAAGCCGCCGACATGCCCACGCCCATGCTGGTGATTGTGGGGGAGGTTGTGCATCTCATGCCGTCGTGTGCAACCAATCGATTTTCACGATAAAGGAGGCTGTCATGCAAAAACTCAACGCAACCATTGCCGCCATTCGTCCGCTGGACAAAGCCGCTATGCAGGCCGCCCGTGAGCGGCAAGACCAATTGACCAAGCCGCGTGGAAGTTTGGGGCGGCTGGAAACATTGTCGGTGCAACTGGCGGGCATTTTGGGCACGCCCCGCCCCCGCCTGCGCGACAAAGCGGTCGTCACCATGGCGGGCGACCATGGCGTGGTCGCCGAAGGCGTGAGCGCATTCCCCCAGGAAGTGACGCCCCAGATGGTGTACAACTTCCTGCGGGGTGGCGCAGCCATCAACGTGCTGGCGCGGCATGCGGGGGCGCGTGTGGTCGTGGTGGACATGGGCGTCGCTGTTGATTTGGACCCACACCCCGACCTGGTGGTGAAGAAAATTGGCTATGGCACGGGCAACATTGCGGTTGAACCGGCGATGACGCGCGAGCAAGCCATCGCCGCGCTGGAAGCGGGGATTGAGGTTGTCGAAGCCGAAGTGGCGCGCGGGCTGGATGTGCTCGCCACCGGCGACATGGGCATTGGGAACACCACGCCGTCGGCGGCGATTGCCGCGGCTATTACCGGGCGTGCGCCGGGCGAAATTGTGGGGCGCGGCACCGGGCTGGATGAGGTAGGCGTGGCGCGCAAAATTGGCGCTGTCCAGCGGGCGCTTGCCGCCAACCGTCCCGACCCCTACGATGGGGTGGACGTGCTCGCCAAGGTGGGGGGCTTTGAAATTGGCGGGCTAGCCGGCGCGATTCTGGGCGCGGCGGCGGCGGGTCGCCCCGTGGTGGTGGATGGCTTCATCTCAACTGCGGCGGCGATGATTGCCGTGTCGCTGGCGCCGCAGGTGCGCCCGTACCTCATTGCCGCGCATCACTCGCAAGAGCGGGGGCACCGCATCATGCTGGATTGGCTGGGGCTTCACCCACTGCTGAACCTCGATTTGCGGCTGGGTGAAGGCACGGGCGCGGCGCTCGCCTTCCACGTGCTGGACGCGGCGTGCGCCGTCCTGAACGAGATGGCGACGTTTGCCGAGGCGGGCGTTTCCGAGGAGATTGAGAAAACAGAAAAAGAAGGGCGTATCCTGGAAGCCTGAAAGGTGTATTTTCGCATGGGTGCATTTGCATCCGTGAGAAAAAACAAACAGGAAGGAGGATACACATGACACACTACCCAACCATCACCCAAGCCATCTGGCCGCAAGCCACCTGGCGACACAAAGCGCTGCTGGTGGTGCTGGGCAGCCTGTTGACGGCTGTCGCCGCGCAAATCAGCATCCCCTTGCCGTTTAGCCCTGTGCCCATCACCGGGCAAACGTTCGCCGTCTTGCTGGTGGGGGCGCTGTTGGGCAGCCGCGCGGGGGCGGCGGCAATGCTCGCCTACCTTGCCGAAGGCGCGGCGGGCTTGCCCGTCTTTGCCGGCGGGAAAGGCGGATTGGCGGTGCTGGTGGGACCCACCGCGGGGTATCTGTTCGGCTTTGTGGCGGCGGCGTTCGTCGTCGGCTGGCTGTGTGAACGGGGCTGGGACCGTCGCGTCTGGACGGCGGCGCTGGCGATGTTGATTGGCAACGTGGTGATTTACCTGTTCGGCTTGCCCTGGCTAGCGAAATTTGTGGGCACAGACAAGGTGCTGGTGATGGGCTTGTTGCCCTTCATTCCCGGCGACCTGTTCAAACTGGTGCTGGCGGCGCTGGCGTTGCCGTCGGGCTGGAAACTGCTGGGCTTGAAGAGTGAGTGATGACGATTCCGCGTTTGGTTGTGGCCGGTGCGCACAGCGGGGTTGGCAAAACCACGCTGGCCACCGGCCTGATGGCGGCTTTGGCGCGCCGCGGGTTGGCGGTGCAGCCCTTCAAAGTTGGTCCCGATTACATTGACCCCACCTACCACACCCTCGCCACCGGGCGCGCCTCGCGCAATCTGGACACGTGGATGGTCTCCCCCGAGCGTGTAGCGGCGCTGTTTGGGCGTGCCGCGCGCGATGCGGACATTGCCGTCATCGAAGGCGTGATGGGGGTGTTCGACGGCTACGGCTATGAGGACGACCGGGGGAGCACGGCGGAGGTGGCGCGGTTGTTGCGTGCGCCCGTAGTGCTCGTGCTGGATGTGGCGCGCGTGGCGCGGAGCGCCGCGGCGATGGCGCACGGGTTCGCCACATTCGCCCCCGATCTGCCGCTGGCGGGCTTCATTCTCAATCGGGTGGGGAGTGCGGCGCATGGCGACGGCGTGCGCCGGGCGGTCGAACAGGCGACAGGCTTACCCGTGTTGGGAGTTGTGCCCCGCGAGGCGTCGGCGCAGGTGCCGTCGCGCCATTTGGGGCTGGTGCCCACGGTTGAACCAGGCGCGTGGGCGGCGTTCGTTCATGCCGCGGCGGATTTGGTGGAGCGGACGTGTGATGTGGCGGCGTTGCTCGCGCTGGCGCACGCAGCCCCCCCGTTGTGTGGGGCGGCTTCCTTGCCGCCGCCGCGCCCTTGCGCCTTTCGGCGTATCGGCGTGGCGCGTGATGAGGCGTTCAGTTTCTACTACGAGGACAATCTCGATGTCTGGCGCGATGCAGGCGTGGAGATTGTGCCCTTCAGCCCGTTGCGCGACCGTGCGCTCCCCTCTGATGTGGATGCGTTGTACATTGGCGGCGGTTTCCCCGAACTGTATGCCGAAGCCCTGGCGGACAATGCGGCTTTGCGCGCCGATGTGCGTGCGGCGCATGCAGCGGATGTGCCGCTGTATGCCGAGTGTGGGGGCTTCATGTACTTGATGCAGGCGATTATCACACAGGAAGGGCGCGCTTTCCCCATGGTGGGGCTTGTGCCGGGGAACGCGGTCATGCAGGCGCGGCGCGAACGGCTGGGATATGTGGAAGTTGAACCGGCGCGCCCGCATTGGGTGGCGCGCGACGGTGTGCGCTTGCGGGGGCACGTGTTCCATTGGAGCCGCTGGGAGGGGTTCACCCCGTCGCGCGAGACGGCGGCGTGGGTGGTGTTGCCGCGCCGCGGTGGTGATGTGTTGCCGGAGGGCTACCGCCGCGGGCGGTTGGTGGCGTCGTATGTGCATGTGCATTGGGCGGGGGAATGGTGGGGCGCGTAGGCTTGCACGCGCCGCGCTTCGGTCGTTTTTCCTCTCCATAAACAAAACGCCCCCGCGCCGTGTTGGCGCGAGGGCGTGTGTCGTCTCAGGAACGCGGGCTTAGAAGTCCATCGGCGGCGTGCCGGCGTCGGCCTTTTCCTTTTCGGGCAGGTCCGTCACCAGCGCTTCGGTCGTCAGAATCATCGCGCCGATGCTGGCCGCGTTGAGCAAC